>JAZRWK010000031.1:0-146442 GCA_045599665.1 Candidatus Cryptobacteroides sp. | reverse complement strand
AGAAGGTTGCCGGCACCGGCCGCATCCTCGTCGAACTTCCGGGCGTCAAGGAACCTGAACGCGTCCGCAAGCTCCTCCAGGGTACTGCATCCCTCGAATTCTGGGAGACCTACACATATCAGGAACTCGCTCCATACCTCCAGGAACTCAACGAAGAGATCCGTCTCAAGAACGAGGCTATGGAAGCAGCAGAGGCAGAGGTTGCAGAGCCTGCAGAGGCTGAAGCCGCAGAGGCTGCAGAGGCTGTCGCAGAAGACGCCCCTGAATCAGAGCTCGAGGCACAGCTCGGGTCCGCACAGGACGACAACGCAGCAGTTGAGGCAATGATGAAGGCCAACCCTCTCTTCAGCCGCCTCCAGTCACTCGGCGGAAACGGCGCCTGCCTCGGTATCGCACACTACCGTGACACCGCTCTCATCAACACCTGGATCGCTGAGCACAGGAACCTCTTCCCTTCAGACTTCGTTCCTGCCTGGAGTTTCAAGGCATTCTCCTACGGCGACGTCACTCCTGACACCTATTTCGAACTCGTGGCCCTCAAGAACCACGTCGGAAAGGGTCCGGCTCTCGAAGGCAAATACATCACCTCCGCACAGGTCAACTACAACCAGATGTCCGGCGCTGCTGAAGTCAGCATGTCAATGAACAGCAAGGGTGCGACCGAATGGGAGAACATCACAGGCGAGAACATCGGCCATCAGATTGCAATCGTAATGGACGGCCAGGTCTACTCATACCCTAACGTACAGAACAAGATTTCAGGCGGCAACAGCTCTATCACCGGCAACTTCACACAGGAAGAGGCCGACGACCTCGCCACCGTCCTCAAGTCCGGCAAGCTCTCAACCCCTGCACGCATCGTCCAGGAGCAGGTTGTCGGTCCTTCACTCGGTAGCGCATCCATCAGGGCAGGTCTCATCTCCTTCATCATTGCTTTCCTCGCAGTGCTGATCTATATGATCGTCTTCTACCGCCGCGCAGGTGTTGCAGCCGACATCGCACTCCTCTGCAACGTGCTCTTCCTCTTCGGAGCCCTCGCATCATTCGGAACAGTCTTCACACTCTCCGGTATCGCAGGTCTCGTCCTGACAATGGGTATGGCGGTCGATGCGAACGTGATCATCTACGAGCGTATCAAGGAGGAACTCGCAGCAGGCAAGGGTCTTGGAAAGGCAGTCGCTGACGGTTACAGCAACGCTTACTCAGCTATCATCGACGGTCAGATCACAACCCTCCTCACCGGTATCGTTCTCTTCGTGTTCGGTTCAGGTCCTGTACAGGGCTTCGCTACAACATTGATCATCGGTATCATCACTTCAGTTCTTACCTCTATCTTCGTCACCCGTCTCATCATCGACGACAGACTCAACAAGGGCAAGAGCATTTCTTTCGAGAGCAATCTCACAAAGAACTTCCTCAAGAACACCAACATCGACTTCGTTGCGAAGAAGAAGTACTCATACATCATCTCTGGTACTCTCATCGTTCTTTCTATCCTCTCAATCGGTATCAAGGGCTTCACCTATGGTGTTGATTTCAGCGGTGGTAGAACCTACGTTGTACGTTTCGACCAGGATGTGACCGCAGAGTCTGTACGTGCTGCAGCTGAGGCTGTATTCACAGACGGCAACTCTTCAGTCGAGGTAAAGCAGTTCGGTGGTGCATCACAGATGAAGATCACTACTACCTACAAGGTGGACCAGGAGTCTTCAGAGGTTGACGCAGAGGTTGAGCAGATGGTATACCAGGCAATGAAGGGCTTCTACTCATCACCTATCTCATTCGATGAGTTCAAGTCTACACTCGACAACCCTAACGGTATCATTTCTTCTGACAAGGTAGGTCCTACCATCGCAAGCGACATGAGAAGAGATGCTATCATCGCTGTCATCATCGCCCTCTTCGTAATCTTCGCTTACATCGCTGTAAGATTCAAGGGCTGGACATGGGGTCTCGGTGGTGTCGTTTCACTCGCACACACCTCTATCATCGTGATCGGCTTCTTCAGCTTCTTCTCAGGTATCCTCCCATTCAACCTTGACGTCGACCAGACGTTCATCGCGGCGATCCTGACAATCATCGGTTACGCTATCAACGATAACGTGGTTATCTTCGACCGTATCCGTGAGTTCAAGAGCCTCCACCCTAACACAGACTTCAAGACCAACGTGAACACTGCGCTCAACGCAACTCTCACACGTACAGTGAACACCTCAGTATCAACTCTCATCCCTATGCTTGCAATCGCAATCTTCGGTGGTGAGTCAATCAGAGGTCTTTCTGTCGCTCTCTGCCTCGGTATCCTCATCGGTACCTACGCTTCTATCATGATCGGTACTCCTATCATGTTCGATGCTACTGCAAAGGCTGAGGCTAAGGCTGAGGCAAACGCAAAGGCAGCTTCTAAGAAGTCAGCTAAGTAAGACTGGAAAAGTTTTCCACAATATGCAGCCGGCCCTTTCAAAAGGCCGGCTGTTTTTTTATCTTTGTTATCCAACTCGCAAAGACATGTCCTTCGTTCACCTACACGTACATACCCAGTATTCGATCCTCGACGGATTCTCCGATATCTCAAAGCTGTTCGACAAGGCAGACGCCCTTGGAATGCCGGCTCTTGCGATAACGGACCATGGCAACATGTACGGTGTGAAGGAATTCTTCAAGGCCGCGGGAAAGCATCCGAATGTCAAACCTATCATCGGATGCGAGGTCTACGTCACACGCCACTACGACCACAAGTTGAAGGACAATGACCATCGTCGCTACTACCACCTCATCCTTCTTGCCAAGAACTACGAGGGCTACAAGAATCTGATGAAGATCTGCTCGATCGGTCACATCGAAGGAAAATACTACGATAAGCCGAGAGTGAGCCACGAAATCATCCAGCAGTACCATGAGAACCTCATCTGCTGTTCAGCCTGCCTCGCAGGAGAGATCCCGAGAGCTATCGTGGACGGCGACATGGATGCTGCCCGCAAGGCCATCCAGTGGCACAAGGATCTGTTCGGTGAGGACTACTACCTCGAGGTTCAGCTCCATAAGACCGAAGTCCCTGAGGTCAGCATGGAGGTATATGAGCGTCAGATGGTGGCCAACGAGGGAATATTCCAGCTTGCCGAGGAGATGGGTGTCAAGGTCGTTGCTACCAACGACGTCCATTTCGTCAACAAGGAGGATGGTCCGGCCCATGACAGACTGATCTGTCTTACGACCAACACCTTCATCGACGATCCTAACCGAATGAGATACACCCAGCAGGAGTATCTCAAGAGCGAGGAAGAGATGGCAGCCCTGTTCCCGGGACATCCTGAAGTCATCGAGAACACCCTCGAGATCAACGACAAGATCGAGAGCTACAAGATCGACCGTGGCCACGTGCTTCCTAAGTACGAGATCGACCCTGAGTTCCTTGCGAACATCGACGAGCATCTGGAGAAATACAAGGAAATCATCGACGAGGGCCGCTGCGACAAGAACGGAAACGACCGTGGCGAGGAATTCTGCAGATCAGTGGCATACCTATGCCACATAACCTATATCGGTGCCCACAAACGCTACGGAGAGACCTTCACCGACGAACAGGTCGAGAGAATCGACTTCGAGCTGAAGACCATCTGCCGAATGGGTTTCCCTGACTACTTCCTGATCGTCCAGGACTACATCGCCGCTTCGCGAGCAGAAGGGTTCATGGTTGGTCCAGGCCGTGGTTCAGCAGCTGGTTCGGTAGTTGCCTACTGTCTGGGCATCACCAATCTCGACCCTATCAAGTACCAGCTCCTGTTCGAGCGTTTCCTCAACCCGGACCGTATCAGCATGCCGGATATCGACGTGGACTTCGAGAACCTTCTCGCGGCCCACAAGTACGTCGAGGACAAGTATTCTGCCGACCATGTAAGCCGAGTCATCACCTTCGGTACCATGGCCGCGAAGTCGGCCATCAAGGATATCGCCCGAATCAGCCACCTCAGCGTAGAAGAGTCGAACAGACTGACCAAGATGGTGCCTGACCGTCTCAGCGAGATGGTGGAGAAAGAGTATCCCTTCAATCCTAAACTCGACGAGCTGAAGAAAGGATTCAAGCAGTTTGAGAAGGAAGTCGAGATCGACGACCCGGAGCACGAAGGAAAGAAGATCAAGGTCATGAAGACCTTCCAGAAAGGTCTCGAGGAGGTCGACGTCAAGATCAAGCTCAAGAACTGCTACCGCCTTGTGGACGATTTCAAGAACGAGCTCGAAAACGGAACTGAGATCAACAAGGAAGTACTCAGATATGCCCTTCAGCTTGAGGGCTGTATACGTCAGGTCGGAGTCCATGCCTGCGCTACAATCATCGGCCGAGGCAACCTTACGGACTATATCCCTATCTGTCTTTCGGTCGACAAGGAAACAGGCGAGAACGTGTGGACCTCGCAGTATGACGGTCACTATATCGAGGACGTGGGAATGCTCAAGATGGACTTCCTCGGACTCAATACCCTTACGATCATCCATAAATGTCTGGACCTCGTGAAGAAGCGTTTCGGAGTCGACATCGACATCGAGGCCATTCCTATCGACGATCCTGAGACCTATGAGCAGATATATAGCCGCGGAGACACCAAGAGCGTGTTCCAGTTCGAGTCTCCGGGTATGATGAAGTGGCTCCAGAATCTCCATCCTGAGCGTTTCGAGGACCTCATCGCGATGAACGCGCTCTACCGTCCGGGTCCTATGGACTACATTCCTTCGTTCGTTGCCAGAAAGCTCGGCCAGGAGCCGATCGAGTATGACCTTCCGGACATGGAGGAATTCCTTTCAGAGACCTATGGCGTGACTGTCTACCAGGAGCAGGTCATGCTTCTGAGCCGTAAGCTTGCATCTTTCACCAAGGGTGAGGCCGACAAGCTTCGTAAGGCCATGGGTAAGAAGCAGATCGCCGTCATGCAGGAGCTCAAGGAGAAGTTCATGAAGAACGGACAGGCCAACGGTCATCCTGAGAAGACCCTCGATAAGATATGGAAGGACTGGGAGAAGTTCGCGCAGTATGCGTTCAACAAGTCCCACGCTACCTGCTACGCATGGGTGAGCTACCAGACGGGCTGGCTGAAGTGCCACTATCCTTCTGAGTTCCAGGCGGCCAACATGAGCTGCAACCTTGATTCGATGGACGAGATCAAGGCCATCATGGCGGACTGCAAGGCCCACAGAATCAAGGTGCTCAACCCTGATATCAACGAGTCTACAGCCGAGTTCACTGTCAACAAGAACGGAGACATCCGCTTCGGTCTTGCCGGAATGAAGGGCTTCGGAACCAACATCGTGGATGCCATCCTCAAGGAAAGAGAGGCCAATGGTCTTTTCGCCGATGTATGGGAGTTCATGGAAAGAATGTCTGGAATAGTCAACAGGAAGGCTCTCGAGTCGCTGGTAAACGCCGGAGCTTTCGATTCCATGGGCATAAAGCGCGGTCAGTTCTTCACTCCGTGTGAGAAGGGTGAACTGTTCATCGACGAGCTTCTGACTTACGGACAGCGCTTCCGCAGCGGCATGGAAGATGACTGCGCATCTCTCTTCGGTGATGTAGTTGAGCTCAAGCCTGTACGTCCGGAGGTTCCGGAACTTATCGGTGAGGAAGACCTCCTTGAGACTCTCAGGAAAGAGAAGGATATAGTAGGAATGTACCTGTCTTCTCATCCGCTCGACAAGTACCGTTTCGAGATCGAGAGGTTCACCACCAACGGGCTCGACACCCTGAACGCGGCCATCGCTGAATGCGAGGCAGCGAAGAAGAAGAGAAAGGTTGCCGTAGCTGGACTTATCATCTCGCACGATGTGCTGACTACCAAGACCGGCAGGCCGTATTCAAAGACAGTCATCGAGGACTACAACGGCAGCTATGAACTTGCTCTCTTCGGAAAGGACCACGAGAATCTCGCCCATAAGCTGAGCCAGATCCACACAGCTGTCTACATCAGTGGAGAAATCGCAGAAAAGTACTTTGTAAAGCAAGAGAAGGGTCAGCCTGAGAAGAGTGTACCTTATGCGCTGAAAGTGTCTGAAATAAGGCTTTTAGGCAACATTGCGGAGGATCTGGTGAAGGAATTCACCATCAGCATCTCCACCCCTATGCTTTCAGGCGAATTCAGGAAAGAACTGATGAAGACAATCAAGGCCAACAAAGGCTCGATTCCGCTCCATATGCTCCTCCATGACCCTAAGACCGGCTACAACATAGAATTCAAGTCGATGAAGTTCCAGGTAGCGATCTCTACGGAATTCATGCAGCAGCTCGATGCGATGGGTGTCAAGTACAGAGTAGTGGCAAAGATGCAATGACATACGAAAGAAAACCTGCGGAAGCAGGCTTTCTTTATTTTATATCGTATATCTGTATTCTCCAGGTGTGAATCCTGTGATGGCCTTGAACTGACGTGAGAAGTTGCTCTGCTCGCTGAAACCGACGGCCATGGCGATTTCCGAGATCGGACGGTTGCTGTCTTCGCGCATGAGCCTCTGCGCCTCTGCGATTCGCATACGGCCGATGAATGTTCCGAAATTGACGCCCTCCTGGAGGTTGATCGTCTTGGAAAGGCAGACCTTGTTGACTTTGAGGATATCTGCGAGGGAAGACACCGTAAGACCCGGCTCAAGGTAGAGTTTCTGGTCTTCGATCATCTTCTTGACGACAGCCCACTTCTCAGGGTTCGCTTCCCCGCAATGGTTCATCTCCAGACCATCGTGCACGTCTTCAGCCGGTGTGACGGCCTCGAATGCAGGATAGAAGAGCGACAGGTACCTCATGAAGAAGAATACCATCATCATATAGAGGAAAAGCATGATGACATTATGCAGGCCTACTGCCAGCCTGCTTACAGTCAACGCTGAGCCAAGAGCGATGATGCCGATGGAGACGGCACATGTATGGCTGTAGCGGACTTTCGCGTCAGCCTTTCTCGGGAACTCAGCAAGGTAGTTGTTCACCTTTGCCTCGGTTCCCTTGTAGGAAGCATAGAAGACCTTGATGAAGAACAGGACTTCGTACAGGTAGACTACACCCCAGATAACCCTCACCAGGACACATGGATCCAGCAGTTCAGACCTCAGGATGCTGTAGCTGCCAAGGAATGTCCAGCCACAGAAACACCTGGCAAGGAGAAAGCATACTGTGCACACTAAAAAAGGCGTAGAGGTCTTAAGCACAAAGGCAGGCTTGACTTTCTCGGGATTGACAAGATTGAGATGAGCGTTGCCAAGGAGCAGCACCTGGACGCTTGCTGCGACAAGGAAGGGAAATCCAAGGAGCTCAATAGGTAAGTAGGACTTGACGATACAGTACACACCGAGAGCGATATAGGATGCCGCCATCAGGTAAAGCGAGCGCTTATAGACGCGAAGCCGTGGATCTTTCGGTAAAGGCATGACGAACATGACGAGTCCCATGAGGATCATCGCGACGATCAGCACTTCATATGTCGTTCTTACATTTGGCACATCGCAAGATAATATAAAAATCATTGATTTTGGACTATTTGCACATTTTTATCAATTTGAAACGCATTTTTTTAAAAATTGATAAAGGTACAAGTCGCATGTTACACTAACTTCGCGTCGGATAAACGAAGAGTCTAACTCTATTATATCTTTACGTATGTATGAATTAAGCCTCCCTGCAGTGATGCGGGAAGGCTCTTTTGTTTTCTGCCGGAGAGGCAGCCGTCTAGCGGGATGGACGCCCGGTATGGACCGTAGCGCCCGGGAAGGATTATCTTACTCTGTCGAGCTTGAAGCCGATCTTCATATCGCTGTAGTTTCCAGCGAGGGATGCGATTGAGCTTGCAGCAGCGTTCTGCTTAGCGGCGTAGGTAAGGATTGTCTTCACGAAGTTGAGGAACTTCTTGCCCTCGAAGAGCATCTCGCAGCCTGTTGCAGTAGGCTTGAGAGTACCGGTCATGGTAAGCTTCTTGAGAGTCTTTGAGAACTGGAGCTGGATCTTTGATCCGTCCTCAAGAGTACGCCATGTTCCATTGATTGGAATTCCCTTTACTGTACATGTGAAAGTAAGGTCCTCATTGAAGGTGAACTTGAGTGCACCGGCTGTGAGACCTACCTTTGAAAGATACTCGTCTACCTTTGTCTCGACTGTTCCGCGGGCAGCTGCGCCGGCGATGTTTGAGATCTGGTTGTCGCTGCCAAGAGCAATTGCTGAACCGGTGTAGTTCCAGTTTCCAGGAAGGCTTACTGCCTGTGTGTTTCCTGTGTATGCATACACCACGTTAGATATGGTATTGAGGATGTTTCCTGCCTTTGAATTACCGCCTGCAGAGCCTGCAGCAGCACCTACGACGTTGCCAAGAAGGCCGCCGAGGTTCTGAGCCTGAGAATTGAAGCTGACGAGCATCATGCCCGCAACAAAAAGTGTGACAATCTTTTTCATTTTAAATTTATAGGTATTAAGTTAATCTTCATCATTTTCAACCCATCCCTGGGCTCTCATCGGCATTTCCAGGCCGTCTGGGGTCACCATGACCGCACCTACCTCAGGAAGGGCAAGATGGCCGATTATGTCGAAGGTCTGGAAGTCATGACGGAACTTCTCGTACTGAGAGATAGGGACGGTGAAGAGGAGCTTGTAGTCCTCGCCTCCGTTCATGGCAGCCGATATCGGATCTATATCCAATTCCTTGCCAAGGTCGAAGGAATTGCCCTCGAAAGGTATCTTCTGCGCGTAGATCTTCGCGCCGAGACCGCTGTCACGGACCAGTCTCTTGACCGCATCCGCAAGACCCCTTGTGACAAGGTATCCCATGGTCGGAGTGATGCCGCTCTCGTCAAGGTTGAGAAGGATGTTCGGGCTGATCTCTGGCTTGAGATAGGCGCCTATCATCATCCTGTACTTCTCGAGATTCGGCTGGGATCCTTCCTTGTCGAAACGAGCCTTCTCTCTTTCGAGCACCTGCTGTCCGAAGTATGCCGCGCCGAGGCTTCCGCTGACACAGATAAGGTCCTTGGTCTCCGCCTTCGGTCTGACGACATTGATGCTTGTCTCGCCGGTAGCGCTGACAGCGATGGTCAGTCCGTTGCGCGATGGGACAAGGTCAAGACCGACCTTGCAGTAACCATAGTCCTTGGCCGCAGCGACGATACCCGACCAGAGTTCCCTGACCTGGGCAAGGTCGAGCTTTGCCGACACGCCGATCTTTATGTCCATGGTACGTGGATGCGACATCTCTGCGTAGAGTTCGCCGGTCACCGCAACGACGCTCTTGTATCCGAGGTGCTTGAGCGGGAAGTAGACGAGATCGAAGTCAATGCCCTCAAGGAATACTCTTGACTGGGTTGTGATATATGCCTTCGAAGCTGTCTCGAACCATGCGCTCTCGTACGGATTGAACGGGGTTCCCTCATAGAGGGACTCGATCGCCGCCACCCTTCCTATATCTGAAAAGTTCTGTTCTGCCATCTGATAATCCTGTTTCTGCAAAAATAACGAAATTCAGCGTATATCCGCCTACTGCTTCTTTGAAAGGCGGACCATCAGGCAACCATGTGCCGGGATGGTCGAGACGAGACGGCTCTTGCTGGTGCCAAGATTCTTATGGGCCCAGAGATCGCGGATGTTGTATTCGTTGTTCCTGAAGTTTATCTCTGTAGCAAAGTACATAGTCTGGTTGAGCCAGTTGTAGTCAAGGTTCCAGGTGTCGCGGCCCCTGTTGAGAAAACATACTGCTATCTCGCCGTTCGAAAGCGGCTTCGCCCAGATCTGACGGTCGTGTCCGTCCATGTCCATGAACAGGACAGCCTGCTTGCCGAGCGGATCCTGGTTCACGGCAATAGCCTCCTTATTGGTCAGGATCTCGACTGTCTGGAGACTCATGTCGCGAAGGTCGTTTCCGCTCATCAGCGGTGCCGCGAGCATGCACCACATCGCAAAATGCGATATCTGCTCATCTTTTGTCATCTCTCCGTTTCCGACTTCGAGCATTTCGGCGTCGTTCCAATGGCCCGGACCGGCGTATTCATGGAGAGGTGCCATCGCATCGATGCATCCAAGGACTCCGACTCCGCCCCAGTCGAACCTGCAGTCGTAGCAGGCACGGATGTCAGGGGTCACTCTCCAAAGGTGGCCGATGCCCTTGCCCCATTCCCAGGCCTGGTTCTCGCCCCACTCGCAGATGCTGAAGACGATAGGATGGCCGGTAGCCTTGATGGCATTTGCCATGGTCAGATAAGCGGCACGCGCATTCTGACCCTCATTGTCGCACCAGTCGTACTTGAGGTAGTCTACACCCCACTCGGCATAGGTCTTCGCGTCGATGAACTGGTAGCCCATTGAGCCCGGACGGCCCTGGCAGGTGTGAGTTCCGGCACACGAATAGATTCCGAACTTCAGACCGAGACTGTGGACATAGTCCGCCACTGCCTTCATTCCGTTAGGGAATCTCTCTGGATCACAGACGATTACTCCGTTTTCATCACGGTCGATCTGCCAGCAGTCGTCGATCACGACATACTCGTAGCCGGCGTCCTTCATGCCGGAGGCCACCATCGCATCCGCGATGTCCTTGATAAGATTTTCGCTGACATTGCAGCCGAACTTGTTCCAGCTGTTCCATCCCATAGGAGGTGTCGGTGCGAGCGACATCCACTGTTCGTCAGTAAGAGGGGTTACCTTCTTCTGAGCAAAAAGGCCATGGCAGCACATCAGTGCGACCATAGCCATAGCTAAATATTTAATTCTCATTAAATTAAAGATTTCTGAGAAGATTGTTGAGATTTACCTTCTTGTCGATGAGAGCGCGGAGCTCTGAGATAGGAATTCTCTCCTGGGTCATGGTGTCACGGTCACGGACTGTCACACAGCGGTCAACGAGCGAGTCGTGGTCGACTGTGATACAGTATGGAGTACCGATGGCGTCCTGACGGCGATATCTCTTACCGATTGAATCCTTCTCGTCGTACTGGCAGTTGAAATCGAACTTAAGGTCGTTCATGATCTCCTGTGCGAGATTTACAAGCTCCTCATTGTTCTTCACGAGTGGCATCACTGCTGCCTTCACAGGTGCGATAGGTGCAGGGATTGCAAGGACTACGCGGCTCTCGCCGTTCTCGAGCTTCTCCTCCTTGTATGAGTGAGAGAGGACTGCGAGTACCATACGGTCAACACCGATAGAAGTCTCGATGACGTATGGAGTGTAGCTCTCATTGGTCTCAGGGTCGAAGTACTGGATCTTCTTTCCAGAGAACTTCTGGTGGTTGCCGAGGTCGAAGTCAGTTCTTGAGTGGATACCCTCGAGCTCCTTGAAGCCGAATGGGAACTGGAATTCTACGTCGGTAGCTGCGTTTGCGTAGTGAGCGAGCTTGTCGTGGTCATGGAAACGGTAGTTCTCAGCGCCCATGCCGAGGTTCACGTGCCACTTCATACGGGTCTCCTTCCACTTCTTGAACCAGTCGAGCTCAGTTCCTGGCTTGATGAAGAACTGCATCTCCATCTGCTCGAACTCCCTCATACGGAAGATGAACTGACGTGCTACGATCTCGTTTCTGAAAGCCTTACCGATCTGAGCGATACCGAAAGGAATCTTCATACGGCCTGTCTTCTGGACGTTGAGGTAGTTCACGAAGATACCCTGAGCGGTCTCAGGACGGAGGTAGATTGTATTTGCGCCCTCTGCGGTGCTGCCCATAGAGGTGCTGAACATGAGGTTGAACTGACGTACGTCGGTCCAGTTGCATGTACCGCTGATAGGACATACGATACCGCAGTCTACGATGATCTGCTTGTACTCAGCGAGGTCGTTTGCCTTCTCGGCTGCGACATATCTGTCGTGTACCTCGTTGTACTTCTTAAGCTCTCTCTGGACGTTAGGGTTGGTAGCGCGGAACTGCTCCTCGTCGAAGCTCTCGCCGAACTTCTTCTTACCCTTAGCAACTTCCTTGTTGATCTTCTCCTCGATCTTTCCGAGGTAGTCCTCGATAAGGACGTCAGCGCGGTAGCGCTTCTTTGAGTCCTTGTTGTCGATGAGAGGGTCGTTGAATGCACCTACGTGGCCTGAAGCCTCCCAGATCTTAGGGTGCATGAAGATACATGAGTCGATACCAACGATGTTCTCGTTGAGACGGGTCATCGCATTCCACCAGTACTGCTTGATGTTCTGCTTGAGTTCTGAACCCATCTGGCCGTAATCGTAGACAGCTGCAAGACCGTCATAGATCTCACTTGAAGGGAAGATGAAACCATATTCCTTGCAATGTGCTACGAGTACCTTAAAAAGTTCGTCCTGAGTCATAATTATTAATGTTTTATCTTATTTTTCTGTTTTCAGAGCCTACAAAAATAAGAATTTATTCCAATATATCCTTGAAGTGCCAGGCTATTTCCTCCGACACAAGCTCCCTCAGAGGCTTTTTGATGAAATCCCTCTGCGAAATCAGCCTATGCGGAATGCTAAGCTGAGGCGTATCCATCTCGAGCGTTCCATAAAAAAGTATGTCTATATCTATCGTACGGTCATGGTACACTCTTCCCCCGTCCTCATCGAATTCCAGCGTCTCGCTCCTTCCAAGACGACGCTCGATCTCCTTGCAAAGCTCGAGCAGGGCTGTCGGAGCGGGAACTGGTACCATGGTACCGTTGCTTCCACCGCCTTCCGACAAATTGCCGACCGCGCCTTCCCTCAACTTACCGACACCATCTTCCCTCAGGTCGTAGCGGACGACGCAGTCAAGGAAAGCGTGTCCGTCGAAGCCCCATGATTCCGATTCGTCGATCGAGGACAGACGGGAAAAAGAAACGCCGAGCGCTTCATCCAGAAGTCCAAGAGCCTGCATTATGTTAGCCCTGCGGTTTCCGAGATTGCTACCCAGCGACAGATATATTTCCATAACGGTAGATTAATCGAGTCCGAGGTCGACACGCGCTTCTTCCGAAAGCATGCTCTGGTCCCAGACAGGTTCGAATGTAAGGTCGATCCTGCATGACTTGATTCCAGGAACGTCCTCCACACCTGTCTTCACTTCGTTGAGAACCTCGTCTGCCATAGGACAGTTAGGCGCTGTGAAGGTCATTACGATCTCGACGTTGTGCTCGCGGTCGATGTAGAGGTCGTAGATGAGTCCGAGGTCGTAGATGTTGACCGGAATTTCAGGATCGTAGACCTGCTTGAGGGCAAGGACTACATTTGAATAGAGCGGTGCGATCTCCTGGGCCTCCTCGGCTGTCATCGGCTCCCTCTGCTTCTTTACCTCCACGGTTTCGGTGACAGGGCTGGTTTCCTCCGGCTTAGGATCGCCGTATGGCTTTGTGCTTTCCTTCTTCTTGAATATATTCTTTAGTTCCATCAGAGATTCTCCTGTGCTATTCTTTTAATTGTAGATATCATTGAAACGAGTCCATTGGCCCTGGTTGGAGAAAGGTTCTCCTTGAGACCGATGTTCTCGATGAACTTGAAGTCGTCCGATGCGATTTCAGCGGCAGTGCGACCTGAGTACACGCTGATCAGAAGGGAGATTATTCCCTTTGTGATTATCGCGTCGCTGTCTGCTACAAAGAGGATCTTACCGTCTTCAACCTTTGAATCGAGCCATACTCTAGACTGGCATCCCTTGATAAGTTTCTCCTCTGTCTTCTGCTCTTCGGGATAGGAATCGAGGTTCTTGCCGAGCTCGATCAGATATTCATATTTGTCAAGCCACTCATCGTACATTGAGAATGACTCGATAACTTCTTCTTTTACTTCTGCTAATGTCTTTTCCATAATCTTTTATGTCCATGGCAAGTTCTACCACCAGTAAAATGCTACTGAAGCATCGAAATCGCCCTGCTGAGGGACTTTATGAAATACTCAGCTTCCTCCATCGTATTGTAAGGTGCAAGCGAAGCTCTGAGCATTCCGGTAACTCCGAAACGGTCCATCAATGGTTCTGCACACATCTGTCCCGACCTTGTAGCCACGCCCATCTTGTCCAGAATCAGCGCAAGATCCTCGTGATGCACTCCCTCAACTGTAAATGAGAAAAGAGGAATTTTCTGGACTGTTCCACATGGAACGCCATAGATCTTTATCCTATCATCCTTGCTGAGAGCGTCGTACAGATACTCCTTGACAGAGTCTGCATAATCAGTCAACTCCTTGCTGTTCAATTCTTTCCATACTTCAATAGCGTCCTTGAAGGTCGGAATGGCATTGAAATTCTGGGTACCTGCCTCAAACTTCTCAGGAAGTTCGGCATAGGTCGTTCCGCTGAATCTGACTGTCTCGATCATCTCACCGCCGCCCATGAAAGGAGGCATCTGTTCAAGCAATTCCTGCTTTCCGTAGAGTACGCCTGTTCCGGTAGCCGCATACATCTTATGACCTGAGAAAGCATAGAAGTCACAATCGCACTTCTGTACATCAAGTCCTTGATGTACAACACCTTGCGCTCCATCAACCAGTACAGGGACACCCTTGCTGTGAGCAATTTCTACAACCCGCTCAATCGGGTTGACAAGGCCGAGAACATTTGAAATCTGGGTGCATGCGACAAGTTTTGTCCTGTCGGTGATGAGCCCTGAAAGACTTTCTACATCCAGGACTCCATTGTCATCTATCCCCAGAACCTTGACGCTGGCACCTTTTCTCTGACAGAGGATCTGCCACGGTACTATGTTGGAATGATGTTCTGCCTCTGAGACTATGATCTCATCTCCCTCCTTGATGAAGGCCTCGGCAAATGAGTATGCAACGAGATTAATCGAGTTGGTAGTACCTGAAGTGAAAATGATCTCCTTCCTGCTCCTGGCATTGAGAAACTCCTTCACCACATCGCGGGTAGACTCATATTCATCGGTAGCTGTCGAAGCCAGTGCATGGACTGCCCTATGGATATTTGCATTCTGCTCAAGAGAAAGTCTGGTCAGTCTCTCGATCGAGGATGCCGGTCTCTGGGAAGTAGCAGCGTTGTCGAAATAGACAAGATCCTTTCCATAGACCTTGGAATCCAGTATAGGGAATAATTTTCTAGCCTCTGTTACGTTCATACATTATATATATAGACTGCAAATTTAACAATTCCTATTTCTTTTCTGCCGAATTTTCTATTTTTGTATCAGCTACATAATTCGCATCAAAAAAACAATTGCAAAATGTTTGACTACATCAAAGGAAACATCATCGAACTCAACCCTGCAGAGACTGTCATCGAATGCGGAGGATTCGGATTCGATATCATGATCTCTCTCCAGACTTTCGAAGCACTGCAGGGAAAGAGCAGCGCAACAGTATATCTCTACCACTACCTCAGAGAAGACGACGAGCAGTTCTACGGTTTCGCATCGAAGAATGAAAGAGAATTGTTCAAGCTTCTCATCAGCGTATCAGGAGTCGGAGTTGGAACAGCACGGATGATGCTGTCTTCTCTCACCGACGAAGAAATCCGCCATGCTATCATCGGAGAAGACGTGAACAGGATCAAGAGTGTAAAGGGTCTCGGTCTCAAGACTGCACAGAGACTTATTCTCGAACTGAAGGACAAGATCGTCAAGGGTGCAGGAGTGGATTCAGAATCTCTCATTCCAGGAATGGCTGTCAACTCTGCCGTTATGGAAGAGGCAACTACAGCTCTCGTAATGCTTGGATTCACCAAAGCAGCTGTCGGGAAAGTTCTCCCTGAGATCACCAAGAAGATGCCAGATGCCAAAGTCGAGGACCTCATCAAGGCCGCTTTGAAGAAACTCTAGATAAAGAAAAGAATTCTTATAAGAAAAAAAGTGTTCCACGTGGAACACTTTTTTCTTTATAGTAGCACAAAAGTCTTATCTATTGAACCATACAAGCAGAACTGAAATATCTGAAGGAGAAACTCCAGATATACGAGAAGCCTGTCCGATAGTAGCCGGTCTGTACTTTGCAAGTTTCTGCCTGCACTCTATTGTAAGACCAGTGACCTTATCGAAATCGAAAGATTCTGGAATCTTCACGTAGTCGAGTCGGGAAATCTTTTCAGCTATTGCCTCCTCTCTATCTATATACCCTTTGTACTTGATAGCTATCTCTGCCGCATCAATCAGTTCAGACTTATAATTTGCAGCAAGAACTTCTGGAACATCTTCTGCTGTAAAGTCAGATTCAGAAAGATTATTACGCTCAAATGTTCCACGTGGAACAAAATCAAGCAATTTATCAAAACTTACCTCAGGACGGGAAACGAGATCAAAAACAGACTTTGATTCAGAAACTGCCTTGGATCCTACCGATTCAAGATACTGATTCGATACACCAGGCTTAAGTTTAGCAGACTCAGCAAACGATCTTATCTTCTGTACGGACTCATATTTCTTCATAGTGAAGGCATATCTAGCCTCGTCAGCTAGACCGACTGCATGCGACTTCTCCGTAAGACGGAAGTCCGCATTGTCCTGACGAAGAAGAATTCTATATTCTGCCCTTGATGTAAACATTCTATATGGCTCGTCTACTCCCTTGGTGATAAGGTCGTCGATAAGAACTCCGATGTATGCATCTTCCCTACCGAGGATAAAAGAATCCTTCTCCTGTACCTTGAGAGAAGCATTTATACCTGCTATGATTCCCTGCGCTGCAGCTTCCTCGTAACCGGTAGTTCCATTGACCTGTCCGGCAAGGAAAAGATTCTCGACTATCTTGGATTCAAGACTTGCCTTAAGCTGTACAGGATCGAAATAGTCATACTCAACAGCATATGCCGGCTTGAAGATCTTGGCATTTTCAAATCCCTTTATTGCATGAAGTGCATCAAGCTGGACCTGCAGAGGAAGAGATGAAGAGAATCCCTGGAGATAGTACTCCTTGGTATTCCTTCCCTCTGGCTCAAGGAATAGCTGGTGAGAATCCTTGTCGGCGAAAGTTCTCAGCTTGTCCTCAATGCTTGGACAATAGCGCGGGCCTTTACCATGGATAAGTCCAGAGAAAAGCGGAGAATCCGAAAAACCTGAGCGAAGGATGTCATGGACCTTTTCGTTGGTATGGAAAATAAAGCAAGGCATCTGCTCGTTTCCAGATTCAGGAGCCGAAGGTATAGGAAGGTAAGAGAACCTTGCAGGATTCTCATCTCCAAGCTGGATCTGAGATACCGATGTATCTACCGAGGTGATGTCGATTCTTGGTGGTGTACCTGTCTTCATCCTCGCAGTAGAAAGTCCCATCTCGACGAGCTTCTCGGTCAGGCCGTAAGAAGAGAGTTCACCTATGCGTCCTCCTTCGAACTGGGTCCTTCCGATGAAAAGTTTGCCTGTAAGGAAGGTGCCGGCGGTCAGGATAACTGTCTGAGAATTGAAAATTGCTCCAGTACGTGTACATACTCCCACGATACGCGATCCTTCGAAGAGAAAATCGGTCGCTGTATCGACGTAAATATCTATGTTACAATTAGTTTCGATGATTTTTCTCCATTCCGAAGAAAACTGGCTTTTATCACACTGCGCACGTGGGCTCCACATAGCAGGACCCTTGGATCTGTTGAGCATCCTGAACTGCAGAGTACAGCGGTCAGTCACTATTCCTGTATAACCTCCAAGTGCATCTATCTCTCTGACTATCTGACCTTTAGCAATTCCTCCGACAGCCGGATTACATGACATTCTTGCAAATCCGGTCATGTCCATCGTTATGAGAAGAACCGATGAACCCATGTTTGCGGCAGCTGTTGCGGCTTCACAGCCCGCATGTCCGCCCCCGACTACTATTACATCATAGAAAGGAAACATATACTAAAGATGTGTGCGTATTTCGAGATAGTAATTTTCCTTCTCTCTCATCACCTTGATGTCCTCATCACAGTGATCATCGTATCCGATGAGATGGAGCAGGCCATGGACAATTACTCTGTTAAGTTCCTCTTCAAACTCCGTCTTATAGAAAACCGAGTTTTCCTTGACAGAATCTACACTGATGAAAAGATCTCCTGAAAGCACATTGCCCTCGCAGTAGTCGAAGGTGATGATGTCGGTGAAGTAGTCATGCTGAAGGAACTTCTGGTTGATGTCAAGAATATAGTTGTCGGAACAGAAAATTATATTTATCTGTCCGAGTTTCTTTATCTCACTTTCAGCCACGAGTTTGAGCCAGGCATTGTTTAGCCTGCGGTTTTTGAACTGGAACTTTGTCTGCTCGAAGAAGTATGATATCATAAGACTTATATTCTATTTGCAAAACTACAACAAAATAAGGTTATCTTTGCACAAATTGCACATATGATTGAATTTTCATCAGAGAAAGAAAAGGCGATAGAGAAAGCCGTATTCGTCGGAATCATCAAAGATGGTGACGAGGAATGGAAGGTCATGGAGTATCTCGACGAGCTCGAGTTCCTTGCTACAACCGCAGGTGCGGTTCCAGATAAGAAATTCGTTCAGAGAGTAGACAGACCTGACAAGGCTACCTATATCAGAAGCGGTAAACTTCAGGAAATTGCTTATTACTGCGAAGAAAACGAGATAAGCTACGTCATTTTCGACGATGAGCTTACCGGAATGCAGCAGAGAAACATCGAGAAGGTCATCAAGACTTCAGGTGTCATAGACAGGACCAGCCTCATTCTTGAAATATTTGCCCAAAGGGCACAGACAGCCTACGCTAAGACGCAGGTTGAACTTGCACGTCTCAACTACATGCTGCCTAGACTTGCAGGTATGTGGACCCACCTTGAGCGCCAGCGAGGCGGTATGGGTACTCGAGGCGGTATGGGTGAGACCCAGATAGAGATCGACCGCCGTATCGTCAAGGAAAGAATCACACGTCTCAAGGATGAACTGAAGAAGATTGACCGTCAGATGTCTACTCAGAGAAGCAACAGAGGCTCTCTCGTGAGGCTTGCGCTCGTAGGCTATACCAACGTCGGCAAGAGTACTTTGATGAACCTTCTGGCGAAATCTGACGTGTTTGCTGAGAACAAACTTTTCGCTACCCTTGACACCACCGTCAGAAAGGTCGTAATAGAGAACGTACCGTTCCTTCTGAGCGATACCGTAGGATTTATCAGGAAACTTCCTACACAGCTCATAGAAGCCTTTAAAAGTACCTTGGACGAGGTCCGCGAAGCCGATGTTCTGGTACATGTAGTGGATATCTCCCATCCTGACTTCGAAGACCAGATGAAAGTGGTTGAAAAGACCCTTCAGGACATAGGTGCAAACAACAAACCGGTATATGTAGTATTCAACAAGATAGACCAGTATACCTACGAGGAATATGACGAGTTCTCGCTTGAGCCGAAGGCAAAGGGCAACCGCAGCCTTGACGAGCTCAAGAACAGCTGGATTGCAGATGAGAAGGCACCATGTATATTCATCTCAGCTATCCAGAAGACAAATATTCCTAAGCTCAGGAACGATATCTACAAGATGGTAGCAGAGATCCACGCAGGACGCTGGCCATTCAACAACTTCCTCTGGTAAGTAACTGAATTTGAAATTTATAATAATAAAGAGAGGCTGAATGATCAGTCTCTCTTTTTCTATATGAAGTAATAATATTACTCTGAGAACTTAGCCTTGAGGAACTCTCTGTTGAGACGAGCGATGTGCTCAACTGAAATACCCTTAGGACACTCCATTTCGCAGGCACGGGTGTTTGTACAGTTACCGAAGCCGAGCTCATCCATCTTAGCTACCATAGCGCGTGCACGACGTGCAGCCTCTGGACGACCCTGTGGAAGAAGTGCGAGTGAGCTTACTCTTGCACCTACGAAGAGCATAGCAGAACCGTTCTTACATGTTGCAACGCAAGCACCGCAACCTACGCAAGCTGCTGCATCCATACTCTTCTCAGCCTGATCGTGAGGAATGAGAATATTGTTTGCATCCTGTGCAGAACCTGTACGTACTGAGATGAAACCACCAGCCTGGAGGATCTTGTCGAATGCTGTACGGTCTACAACGAGGTCCTTGATTACAGGGAAACCTGAACTTCTCCAAGGCTCAACTGTAATGGTTGCACCATTCTTGAAATGACGCATGAAGAGCTGACATGTTGTAACATGATCGTCTGGACCGTGTGCTCTACCGTCGATGTAATGTGAACATGCACCGCAGATACCCTTACGGCAGTCATGTTCGAATGAAACAGGACCGCTGCTCTTGCATCCCTTGTCAACAGCTACAGGGTCGATACCTTCCCTGATAAGCTGCTCATTGAGGATGTCAAGCATCTCGAGGAAAGAAGCTTCCTCTTCGATGTCAGCGATATGGTATGTCTCGAAATGTCCCTGTGCCTTAGCGTTTTTCTGACGCCATATTTTGAGATTGAACTCCATAATCAATTAGTCTTTGTAGTTTCTAGTCTTAACTTCAATGAACTCGTACTTGAGAGGCTCCTTGTGAAGCTCAGGCTCTACGCCGTCTCCCTTGTACTCCCATGCTGCTACATACATGTAGTTAGCATCGTCACGCTGTGCCTCACCTTCTGGTGTCTGGCTTTCCTCACGGAAGTGACCACCACAAGACTCGTTTCTGTTGAGAGCGTCACGTGCCATGAGCTCACCGATCTCGAGGAAGTCTGCAAGTCTGAGTGCCTTCTCGAGCTCCTGGTTGAACTCACCAGCCTCACCAGGTACGTTTACATTTGTCCAGAACTCTTTCTTGAGTTCCTGGATCTTAGCGATACCGGTCTTGAGACCTTCTGCTGTACGACCCATACCTACATAGTCCCACATGATGAGACCGAGCTCCTTGTGGAGTGAATCGACAGTCTTCTTACCCTTGATAGAGAAGAGCTTCTCGATACGTGCCTTAACTGCCTTCTCAGCCTCGTCGAACTCAGGAGCTGATGTGTCAGTCTTAGGCTCAGCGAACTTGCTTGAGAGATAGTCGTTGATTGTGATAGGAAGGATGAAGTAACCGTCAGCGAGACCCTGCATGAGGGCTGATGCACCAAGACGGTTTCCACCATGGTCAGAGAAGTTAGCCTCACCGATAGCGTAGAGGCCAGGGATAGTTGTCTGAAGATCGTAGTCTACCCAGATACCACCCATTGTGTAGTGGATAGCAGGATAGATCATCATAGGCTCCTCCCAAGGTGAAGAAGCGGTGATCTTCTCGTACATATCGAAGAGGTTACCATAACGCTCAGCAACCTTCTGGTGTCCGAGACGCTTGATAGCGTCAGCGAAGTCAAGGAATACTGCGAGACCAGTCTCGTTCACACCATAGCCTGCATCGCATCTCTCCTTAGCTGCACGTGATGCAACGTCACGAGGTACGAGGTTACCGAATGCAGGGTAACGGCGCTCGAGATAGTAATCTCTATCCTCCTCAGGAATCTGAGAAGCTTTTATTTCACGCTTGCGAAGCTTGAGGACATCATCCATCTTCTTAGGAACCCAGATACGTCCGTCGTTACGGAGTGACTCAGACATAAGGGTAAGCTTGCACTGCTGTGTACCATGGACAGGGATACAGGTAGGATGGATCTGTGCGAAGCAAGGGTTTGCGAAATATGCACCCTTCTTGTAGCACTGCCATGCTGCTGAACCGTTGCTGTTCATAGCGTTTGTAGAAAGGAAGTAGGTGTTACCGTAACCACCGGTAGCGATTACGACAGCGTGAGCACCGAAGCGCTCGATCTCGCCGGTAACGAGGTTTCTTGCGATGATACCCTTTGCCTGTCCGTTGATGATGACGAGGTCAAGCATCTCGTGACGTGGGTAGCTCTTAACTGTACCTGCAGCTATTTCCTTGTTGAGAGATGCATATGCACCGAGAAGGAGCTGCTGACCGGTTTGTCCTCTTGCATAGAATGTACGGCTTACCTGCACACCACCGAATGAACGGTTTGCGAGGTATCCGCCGTATTCACGTGCGAAAGGAATACCCTGTGCGACGCACTGGTCAATGATAGCTGCACTTACCTCAGCGAGACGATATACGTTAGCCTCTCTTGAACGATAGTCACCACCCTTGATGGTATCGTAGAAGAGACGATAGACTGAATCGTTATCGTTCTGATAGTTCTTAGCGGCGTTGATACCACCCTGTGCTGCGATTGAGTGAGCACGACGTGGTGAGTCGCTGATGCAGAAAATCTTGACATTGTAGCCAAGTTCACCAAGTGAAGCAGCTGCAGAAGCACCGCCAAGACCTGTACCTACTACGATGATTTCAAGTTTTCTCTTGTTGTTTGGACTAACAAGATGAAGTTCCGACTTACGCTTTGTCCATTTTTCAGCTAAAGGTCCGTCAGGAATCTTAGAAATTAATTTATCGGCCATATAAATTGTAATTATTTAAGATCTTATAATCAGTCTGCAATTATAGTCATTTTTATCCGTAACCACAATATATATAATTATGTATTGGAATCAAAAATCGAAGGTTCGCTGAAGTCCTGATCTGCAGACTGGTGGATATAATTGTCAAGACCAAGATGCCTGTATGCCATGGCAGTAGCTATTCTGCCTCTTGGAGTCCTCTGGATGAAACCCTCCTTGATAAGGAAAGGTTCATATACTTCCTCGATAGTACCGGCTTCCTCACCCACTGCGGTAGCGATCGTATTGGCACCGACAGGGCCACCTTTGAACTTCGTGATTATGGTGTGAAGTATCTTGTTGTCAATCTGGTCGAGACCTCTCTTGTCAATATTGAGAGCATCGAGGGCATACTTTGCTATCTCGAGGTCTATATGTCCGTCACCCTTCACCTGGGCGAAGTCACGTACTCTTCGAAGGAGGGCGTTCGCTATACGTGGAGTTCCACGGCTTCTCATGGCAATCTCGATCGCAGCCTGATGCTCTATTCCTACCTTGAGGATCCCTGCACTTCTCTTGATGATCCTTATAAGGTCGGCGATGTCATAGTACTCGAGAGCTGCGGTTATTCCGAACCTGGCCCTCAGAGGAGAAGTAAGAAGACCGCTTCTGGTAGTAGCTCCTACGAGGGTGAAAGGATTGAGGCTTATCCTGACAGATCTAGCTCCTGGCCCCTTGTCGATCATGATGTCTATCACATAGTCCTCCATAGCCGAATAGAGATACTCCTCTACCTCCGGTGAAAGTCTGTGTATCTCATCTATGAAAAGGACATCTCCCTCTTCGAGGGAGGTAAGCAGTCCGGCAAGATCTCCCGGCTTGTCAAGTACAGGTCCGGAAGTTATCTTCATGTTAACTCCCAGCTCGTTGGCTATGATATGTGCGAGGGTAGTCTTTCCAAGTCCCGGAGGACCATGGAAAAGTACATGGTCAAGTGACTCTCCGCGGAGCTTTGCTGCCTGGATGAATACTTTCAGGTTTGATATTATCTTCTCCTGGCCGGTGAAATCGGTAAGTTCCTGCGGACGGATAATTCCGTCTAAATCCTTATCTTTGTCAGCGCTCTGGGCATATGGGTTGAATGAATCCGCCATGGTCTTCAGAAATAATAATACAAATATAATGATTTTAATTTTTATATTGGTGATGTTGTTATTGCTGTGGATATGTTTATAAGTAGTGATACTTTATTGATTCTCAATAACTTAAATCTAGAGCATTTCTGTTGAAAACCATTTTGAAGGTATATTGAAAGGAAGTTGATAACTTTCAGGACCTTTGTGCTGTCCACATTTCAACATGCTTTTCAATATTTTTTTAACAGGTTATCAACAGCTATTTGATACATATTGTTGAAAAAGATCGATAAATGAAAATCAGCCCGGAATCAAGCTCTGCTCTTGCCAGGAGAATAGAGAAAAACAGGGATTCATATTGCAGCGGTCTGTTCCTTTCCGCAAGATGGTTCGTAATGTCCCAGATTGCGCTGAAGGGAACTCATCTCGTTGTTCTTCCTGATTCAGAAAACGCGGAATACTGCTCTTCTGACCTTTACAGCCTTATTGAAGGTGACAAGGTATTCTTCCTTCCTGCATCAGGAAAAAAAGTAGAGAAGAGTAATTACAAATCTTCTCTCGGAGTGCAGAGAACTTCTGCAATAGGCAGGATAATGGACAGGGAATCCTCTGCCCTTGACTCTCTCATAATAGTAAGCTATCCTGAAGCACTTGAGGAAAAGATCCCTGTTACCGGAAAGATAAAGAGTTCAGTTCTCAAGCTGAAGAAAGGAGATGAAATAAGCCATGATACCATTAAGCAGGTCCTTTTCGACAACGGATTCGAGAAGGTAGACTTCGTATCGGCTCCAGGCCAGTATTCGATAAGGGGATCGATAGTAGATGTATTTTCATTCTCTGACAGCAATCCTTTCCGTATCTCATTCTTTGGAAACGAGATAGAGAAGATAAGTGTATTCAACTGTAACACACAGCTTTCAGTAGAGACCCGCGATGAGATAGAGATCATCCCTGACCTTGTCTCAGGAGAAAATGAAGAATCGAGCAGCATCATAGAAATACTCCCTAAGGATACTGTAGTATGGCTGGATTCTTCAGATATGTACAACAAGAAGGATTTCTTCCTTTCGCTTGAGAATTTCAAAAAGGTATTCCTTCAGATTCCTATAGGGAGCCAGAATGTTGAATCAGTAAAGTTCAACATAGCTCCCCAGCCTGTATTCAATAAGAATTTCGAGCTTCTCTCATCTGATATCAACAATAAGATAGACCATGGATACAAAGTATGTATATATGGTGAGAAGAAATCCCAGCTGGAGAGACTCAGTTCCATACTTTCCCAGAACAACGGACATTTACCTGAGTTTGTGGAAGAGAAGAACATCCACAACGGATTCATCGACAACGATACTTACACATGCTGCTATACCGACCATGAGATATTCGACCGTTTCCACCGAGTAGCTATAAGAAGGACGGTCGAGAAGAGCGAGCAGCTTACCTTGAACGACATCAGTTCTTTCAACATAGGTGACTATATAGTCCATATCGACCATGGTGTAGGTATATTCGGAGGACTTGTCCGCATGAAAGACGACATGGGCAGGATGAAGGAAGTAGTAAAGCTCATGTACAAGGATGGAGATGTAGTTTTCGTCTCAGTCCATGCTCTTCACAAGATTTCAAGATACAAGCCTAAGGATTCACTTCCTCCAAAGGTGAATAAGCTTGGTTCAGGTACATGGCAGGCTCTCAAGACAAGAGCAAAGTCAAAGGTAAAGGACATCGCGAAGGAACTTATCAACCTCTATGCGAAGAGAAAATCTGCTGAAGGATTCGCATTCTCTCCAGACACCTATCTCCAGGAAGAGCTTGAATCTTCTTTCATGTATGAGGACACACCGGACCAGATGTCTGCTACGCAGGCTGTCAAAAGGGACATGGAAGACAGGAGCCCTATGGATCGTCTTGTATGTGGAGACGTAGGTTTCGGAAAGACTGAGATTGCGATCAGAGCGGCATTCAAGGCTGTTGCGGACAATAAGCAGGTTGCAGTATTGGTTCCTACTACCGTACTTGCTCTGCAGCATTACAATACTTTCCTTAAAAGACTTAAGGACCTTCCTTGCAACATCGCATATATAAGCCGTCTCCGCACAGCTAAGGAGATAACTGAGATAAAGAAGGACCTGAAGTCTGGAAAAGTAGACATAGTAATAGGCACCCATAAGATTCTAGGAAAAGAATTCGAGTTCAAGGATCTGGGACTTCTCATTATCGACGAGGAACAGAAATTCGGAGTAAGTGCAAAGGAGAAACTGCGCCAGCTTAAATCATCTGTAGATACCCTTACCCTTACAGCCACTCCTATACCTAGAACCCTTCAGTTCTCACTTCTTGGAGCGCGTGACCTTTCAATCATCAGCACCCCACCTCCTAACAGAATTCCTGTACAGACAGAGATTATCCTCTTCGACGAGCAGGAAATAAAAGGTATCCTTGACTATGAGCTCAAGCGTGGCGGCCAGATATTCTTCCTCCATAACAGAGTAGATGAACTTCCTGCAATCAAGGACATCCTCCAGAGACTGGAACCTGACATGAAGATATGTGTGGGCCATGGTCAGATGGATCCTAAGGAACTTGAAAACATAATGTTGGATTTCATAGAGGGTGACTATGACCTTCTGCTTTCAACTACTATCATTGAAAGCGGACTTGACATTCCGAATGCAAATACCATGATCATAAACCAGGCCCAGAATTTCGGTCTGTCGGATCTTCATCAGCTTCGTGGACGAGTAGGCCGTTCAAACAGGAAAGCGTTCTGTTACCTGATCGTGCCGCCTCTTGTTTCGATTTCCGATGATGCCCGTCGTCGTCTCAAGGCGATCGAGGAATTCTCAGATCTTGGAAGTGGATTCAACATAGCCATGCAGGATCTTGACATCCGTGGAGCCGGCAACCTTCTTGGTGCCGAACAGAGCGGTTTCATTGCCGACATGGGATATGAGACCTATCAGAAGATTCTTGCAGAGGCTATGGATGAACTCGGTCTTGAGACAGGTATTTCAACAAAGAACGTAAAGGATTCATTCGTTGAGGAATGTACTATCGAGACAGATCAGCTCGCACTTATTCCAGATACTTATATAGAAGTAAATGCTGAGAAGATAAGAATATATAAGGAACTGGATTCGCTTGCCAAGTCGGAAGAAATCGACCGTCTGGCAACCCGTATAGAGGACCGTTTCGGAACCATGCCTGTAGAACTTAAGAATCTGTTCGACATAATCCGTATCCGTCAGATAGGAGAGAAGAAAGGATTTGAAAAAATTATCATCAAGAATGGCATCATGATATGTTTCATGATCTCAAATCAGCTTTCACCTTATTACAGGAAAGAATTCTTCGAGATCATGGCAACTATCAGCAACTATCCTACCCTGTTCGAATACAGCAACAAAGGTGGAAAGAACAGACTTATTTCCAGAAACATAAAGTCCATCCCTGCTGCCCTCAACGCTTTGAAAAAGTTATAGAATTTGCTATTTTTGATTGATTGTCAGAAAAAATATCATGGCAAACTTAATAGTAGATATAGGAAATACAGCAGTCAAGGCGGCATGGTCAGAAGGAATGACCATAGGAAAGACTTACAGATATCAAGGTGAAAGGGTAAGTAAGTTCATCTTGTCGCTTCTTGAAAAAGAGAAGCCTGAAGTGATGGTCATTTCCTCGGCTTATGATATTCCATCCCAGGATGAAAAGATATACAAAGAGTCCTGCGGTACTTTGATTCTTCTTGAAAGTTCTAATACTCAGTTTCTTAAGGATAATGACATTCCTGAATACCTGAGTTGTGACCGCGCTGCTTCCATAATCGCTTCCAGACATCTTTTCACAGGAAAAGCTGTTACTATAGTAGATATGGGAACCACCATAGCAGTTGATTTCATTGATAAGGAAGGAAAATATGAAAGCGGGACAGTCTCCCTTGGAATGCGTTCAAGGCTCAAGGCAATCAACAGATATTCACGCTCGCTTCCACTGATAGAAATGCCTGATGAAGTACCTGTTACAGGTAATTCTTTTGAGTCTTCTATAGCTGCAGGGGTTTTTTCGGGCATAAAGTTTGAAATAGAAGGATACTTGGGTCTGCATCCCGATAATATCGTGATATTCACGGGTGGGGACTCGAATTATTTTGTAAAAAGGATTAAAAAGTCCATATTTGCAATTTGTAACCTGGTTTTACTAGGATTAGCTTTAATCGCAGACGAGTATGTCAGAAAGAATAAGTAGGGTATTGACTATCTGTCTCCTTATGTTAGTTTTATGTGTTCCTTCCTTTGCTCAGGATGGGGCGCATACTATGTATTCACCGTATTCAATTTTCGGTGTGGGAGACATATATGGTCAGGGAAGCACTCGCGATATGACCATGGGTGGTGTCGGTATTGCAGGCAGAGATGCCAGATATATAAACATGACCAATCCTGCAGCTATCTCAGCTAGGGATACTCTCTCGGTCCTGTTTGACATGGGTCTCCGTAATGACAATAAGATTTTCAGGCAGGGAGATCTCAAGTCAGCGAACAACACACTCAATCTCAATAACTTCGCAATCAGTCTCCGACTCAGGAAGAATATAGGAATCATGGCCGGTATCGCTCCATACAGCAGTGTAGGTTACGACTATAACTATGAAGTAAGCGATCCTGACCTTCTCTCTACAGCAGGTTTCGTATCGTACACTGCTTCAGGTTCCGGCGGTCTCTATCAGATTTTCGGAGGTGTGGGAACAACTTTCTTCAAGAGACTTTCCATTGGTGCGCAGGTAATCGGCTACATGGGAAACATCGAGAAGAAATCCTATATGTCATTCACCAATTCCTCATTCAGAAGCATTTCAAGCGGATATGACCTTCAGCTCTCAGGAGCAGCCGGCAAGTTCGGTCTGCAGTATGAGCAGCCTATAGGAGATGCGTATCTTACAGTAGGTGCTACCTATAAGACAGGGTCAACTCTAAGGGGTACGGTAAGGGACTATAAATTCGCAACTCTCTCAAATGTAACTGATACTGTATCTTACCATGTAGATACTCTTTCACTGACGAAGAACGTGAAGCTTGCGAGCGAGATAGGTGTAGGCATATCGGTCAGAAAGGTTGAGAAGTGGTCTGCTGAGATCAATTATACACTCAGCAACTGGAATGAGTCAGGTTTTGACAGTGCTACAGGTTTTGCCAACCTCGGTTCGTCGTCTTTCTCTACCACTTCATCGCAGTCTTTCCGTGCCGGATTCGAAATCATTCCTAACAGAAACGACCTGAGATACTATCTTAGGCAGTGTGCGTACCGTGGAGGAATATATTACGAGCAGGCCTATTACAAACTTGATGGAAACACTGTGAATTCCTATGGATTGACCCTCGGAATGACATTTCCTGTCGTAAGATACTACAATGGTCTCACTCTTGGTATAGATATTGGAAGGAGAGGAAGTATGAAGGAAAGCATGACTCAGGAAAATTACGCTAAGATCCTGATAGGCTTCAATATACATGACCTCTGGTTTATCAAGCACAGGTACCAGTAGTAGATCTATGAAGTGCAGTAATTATTAATTGATAACAATAAATTAATAAACTAATATGAAAAAGTTAACCGTCATCGCTCTCACAGCAGTTATGCTTATGGGCAGCTTTGTTGCAAAGGCACAGGGCAAGTTCGGTGCAGACAGCGCTGAATGTATCAAGTATCTGTCTTACTACTCAGAGTACTACAAGCAGAAGAACTATGATGAGGCTATTCCTAACTGGAGACAGGCTTACAAGCTCTGCCCTCCTCAGTCACGTCAGGGTCTCCTCGTAGATGGTAGCACCCTCGTAAGACGTCTCATCACAAAGAACGCTAGCAACGCAGCTTACAAGCAGGCTCTCGTTGATACCCTCCTTACCCTCCACGACCTCAGAGCTCAGCACTTCCCAGCATCTGCTACAACTGCTCTCAACAACAAGGGTACTGATATCAACAACTACCTCAAGGGCAATGACGAGGCTATGTACAAGGGTCTTGATGATATCATCACAAAGCTTGGTACCGACACAAAGGCTACCATCCTTCTCTTCGACCTCAATTCAGCTATCGCTCTCTTCCAGGCTGGTAAGCTCGATGCAGAGACTGTGATCAACACATACCAGAGAAACATCACTCTCGTTGATCAGCTCGCTGCAAAGACTGACGCTGAGAAGACTCAGAACGGCAACGTGAAGACTGACATGGAGTCTCTCTTCATCAGCTCTAAGGTTGCAAGCTGCGACAACCTCATCTCACTCTTCGGACCACGCTACGAGGCTGACAAGAACAACCTTGATCTCGCTACAAACATCGTGAAGATGATGAGCTCAGCTGAAAACTGTACAAGCAATGACCTCTATCTCCAGGCTGCTACAACAATGCATACTCTCCAGCCAACAGCTCAGAGCGCATACTTCCTCTACAGACTTAACAGCTCTAAGGGAAATACCGATGTAGCTTCAAAGTACATGGAAGAGGCTCTTGCTTCAGCTGACATCACTCCAGAGCAGTCTGCTCAGTACAACTATGAGTACGCTACATTCTGCGTGAAGAACCAGATGAATGCAAAGGGTTTCGCTGCTGCTGAGAAGGCAATGGAGCTCGACTCATCAAAGACAGGTTCATGCTACTATCTCATGGGAACAATCTGGGGTTCACTCGCATGCGGTGGCGACGAGATTGCAAAGAGAGCTAAGTACTGGGTTGCTTGCGACTACATGAACAAGGCTAAGGCTGCTGATGAGTCTCTTACAGAGGATTGCAACAAGATGATCGGTGCATACAGCGTATACTTCCCTCAGACTGCTGAGGCATTCATGTACGATCTTACAAACGGTCAGTCTTACTCAATCTCTTGCGGTGGTCTCCGTGCTACTACAACAGTAAGAACACAGAAGTAATAATAATTCCTTTTGAAAAGGATTATAGAAATACTCAAGATGATGGCAACCGCTGCGGCGGTTGCTATTGTCGTTTTTTCGTGCAAGTCAAAACTGGACCAGGCGGAGGCTCTGAATCTGGAGGACACCCCTCTCCAGGTGGTTGACAGCATGTATATGATCGACAGCAAGAACGGTCAGATACAGATGCGAATCCTTACCGGCAGGATGGAGAAGTATGAGAAGGATACCCTCAGATACGAACTTTTCCCTGAAGGAATAAGTGTGTTTGCCTATAAGGAAGATGGCATCCTGGAATCCACCATCGAAGCCGAGGAAGCTCGTCATGAGACTTATACGAACGGCGAAGAGGAGATATGGAAGGCCTATGGACATGTGGTCGTCCGCAATATCGAAAAGCGTCAGACCATGGAGACTGACACCCTTTACTGGGACCGTTCCAAGCAGGAAATCTTTACCGATTGCTATGTGAGGATGTATTCTCCAGACGGTTTCATGCAGGGATATGGCATGCGTTCAGACGAGAGAGCGAGGAATTCTATAATCATGCGGCCGTTCAACAGTTATACGGTTGTAGTGCAGGATACTACAGTGGTACTTGTGGATTCTGCCAATTTTATTGGCCCTTTGCTTAAGAAAAAGTAGGTTTATGGCCTAAAACGATGGATATTTTGAGGAAATTGTTTAACTTCGCACTCCTTATATTATCGTAAAATCTAAAAAGTTTAAATAAAATGGCATTACTCGAGAAAATTCGCGGAGGCAAATTCGGAGTGTTTGCAACAGGCCTTGTAGCTCTTGGTCTGTTGTCATTCATTGTTTCGCCTCAGGATTTGATTTCCAGGTTCCAGAACAGCTCGTCAAAGGTCGATGTCGGCAATATCAACGGTAAGAGAATCTCTTACACTGACTTCCAGGCTGATGTACAGGACATGAGCACCATCAATGAGCTCGTAGGTGCAGCTCAGGGATCAGAGGCTCAGGCACAGGCAAGAGATGCTGCTTGGCAGAACCTTATCTACAGAGACCTCTTCGTTAAGAAGGCTCAGGCAGCAGGTATCAATGTAGGCGAAAAGGAGATGGTAGACCTTACAACAGGTAACATGCTCTCACCACTTATCTACCAGAACCCTGCATTCGTTGACGAGACAGGTGCGTTCTCAAAGGATCAGCTCTACTCATTCATCCAGAGCCTCAACCTTGACGAGACCGGTCGTCTGCGTCTCTACTGGAACTATCTCCAGACATCTATCGCAAACCAGAAGTATTCAGAGAAGTACAGCACACTCTTCACACAGGGTTCAGTTGTAAACGCACTCCAGCTCCGCAAGGAGATCGAGCAGAACAACAATACTACTGACGTTGATTTCGTAATGGTTCCTTTCGGATACCAGCTTGATTCTACAATCACAGTTTCAGACAGCGAGATCAAGGCATACTACAACTCACACAAGCAGCTCTTCAAGCAGACTGCCAACAGAGATATGGAGTATGTAGTATTCGAGGTTGTTCCTTCAGAGAAGGACATCGAGGCTACAAAGGCTTCAGTTGCTGATCTCTATGATGAGTTCGTTTCAACCGACAATATGAAGGCATTCCTTCTCAAGAACTCTGACCGTACTCTCAGTGACTACTGGTACAAGAACGGTGAGCTTGCAACTGTGAATTCAAACGTCGATTCATTCGTATGGAGCGGTGAAGGCGCAGTTTCAGACATCATCACAGCAGGTAACAGCTTCTTCGTAGCAAGAGTCATGGACAGCCAGATGAGATCTGAGACCGCTTATGTAAAGCACGTCCTTCTTCAGGGTGATGCTACAGCAAAGGCAGACAGCCTCCTCAGCCGTGTAAAGGCTGGTGAGAGCATCTCAAGCATCGCAGCACAGTTCTCAGCAGACCAGGGTTCTATGGACAATGGCGAGCTTGGTTCAATCGGTAACCTCAGCCAGAACGCTATGATCCCAGGCTTCGAGTCTGTACTTACTGCAAAGGTTGGTGAGCCATTCATTCTTGACACCCAGTACGGCAAGCATATCGTTCTCGTTTCAGAGAAGTCAGAGCCTGTCCTCATGAAGCAGGTCGCTATCCTCGAGAAGGAGTCAATTCCTAGCAAGGAGACATTCAATAAGTTCTATGCACAGGCAAACGAGTTCGCTACAGCAGCTGCAGGTGGTTATGAGAACTACAAGAAGGCAGTTTCTGACCTTGGCGTTTACTCACATCCTGTAAACGGCATGATGGAAAGCTCTGAGCGCCTCGGCTCAGTTGACAATACCAAGGAGGTAACCCGTTGGGTATTCAGCAACAAGGCAGGCAAGGTTTCTGAGATCATCACAGTTGACCAGAACTTCTTCTTCATCGCTACTGTAAAGGCTATCCATAAGGAGGGCTACGCTACAGTTGCAGAGGCTGCTCCTTCAATCCACCAGAACCTTGCATTCCTTAAGGAAGGCGTCAAGGCAGGTGAGGACGTAAAGGCTCAGATCGCAGGTCTTTCAAGCCTCGAGGAGATCGCTGAGAAACTCGGTACTTCAGTAAGCAGCCAGAGCGGCGTCGCATTCTCTTCACTCAACAGCCAGGGTCTTGACCCAGCATTCATCGGTGCACTTTCAGTTGCTCCAGAAGGAAAGGTCGTAGGTCCAGTCATCGGCCAGGTTGGTGTATATGTATTCAAGGTAACCGGACGTGACACAGGCGCATACTACACAGAGGATGACGCTAAGGCACGTGAGGCTCAGTACGCTAGCTACAACACCCAGATGATCATTCCAGTAATGATGAATGACGCTGACGTAAAGGACAACAGAGCTCGCTTCTATTAATAGAAAGCTCTCAAGCATAAGAAAGCCGACTGGATTCCAGTCGGCTTTTCTGTTGACTGTCAGTTACATACAAAAATCCCTGTGGGTACAGCAAACCTACAGGGATTCAGTTATTTTGTTGAAAGTCAGCTGACTAGACGTTGAAAAGGAAGTGCATTATGTCGCCGTCCTGGACGACATACTCCTTGCCTTCGATTCCCATCTTTCCGGCGGCACGTACGGCAGCCTCGGTCTTGTACTGCACGAAGTCGTCGTACTTGATGACCTCTGCGCGGATGAAGCCCTTCTCGAAGTCGCTGTGGATCACTCCGGCAGCCTTAGGAGCCTTGTCTCCCTTGTGGATGGTCCATGCACGGCACTCGTCTGCACCTGCTGTGAAGTAGGTCTGGAGGCCGAGGAGGTGATAGGCGCTCTGGATGAGGCGGACTACACCTGACTCCTGGAGACCAAGCTCATCAAGGAACATCTGCCTGTCTTCGTAGTTGTCGATCTCAGCGATCTCAGCCTCAGTCTTAGCAGCGATTACGATGACCTCTGCGTCTTCGTCCTTCACAGCCTCGCGTACTGCTTCGACATGGGCGTTGCCTGTAGATGCTGAAGCCTCGTCTACGTTGCAGACATAGAGGACTTTCTTGTTAGTGAGAAGATAGAGTTCCTTCGCCATAGCCTCTTCCTCTTCGTTGGCGAGAGCCACACTTCTGCATGACTTGCCTTCGAGCAGAGCGGCACGATACTTTTCGAGAAGTTCGCAGAGCTTCTTAGCCTCCTTGTCGGCACCGACCTTGGCTTGCTTCTGAACCTTCGCAAGACGAGCCTCGACAGTCTCGAGGTCCTTGATCTGGAGCTCGGCGTCGATGACTTCCTTGTCTCTTACAGGATCTACGCTGCCGTCGACATGGACGATGTTTCCGTCCTCGAAGCAACGGAGGACATGGAGAATAGCGTCGGTCTCACGGATGTTTGCGAGGAACTGGTTTCCGAGACCTTCACCCTTGCTGGCACCCTTCACGAGGCCGGCGATGTCGACGATGTCGACTGTTGCAGGGATGGTTCTCTTAGGCTGGCACATCTCTGTGAGCACATCGAGTCTCTTGTCCGGAACATTGGTTGAACCAAGGTTAGGTTCTATGGTGCAGAAAGGAAAATTGGCACTCTGTGCCTTTCCTGAACTGATGCAATTGAAAAGAGTCGACTTGCCGACGTTAGGCAGTCCGACGATACCGCATTTTAGTGACATGTAAACAAAAATTATTCACTACAAAGTTAGTAAAATTCAGGATTCTTTACCTCGAATCGCGAAAGAATGCCGTAATTGGGCCTTTTCACAACACAACAATGGTCTGATTATGAAAAATCTGCATCGTCTTTCACTCACAGCTTTCCTGCTGTCACTTTCCATCTTCGCCCTGCCGGCAGTCTCCTTCGCCCCTCTGGCGGCACAGACAAAAACCGCCTCCAGCCCTCAGACTTCCACCGGACCTCAGACAACCTCCAGCCCTCCGTCTTCCTCTGGTCCTCAGGTTTCCTCTGGTCCTCAGACAACATCCGGTTCTCCGTCTTCCTCCGGTTCTGGCGAACTGCTTCTGATGTTCTGGAATCTCGAGAACTTCTTCGACTACATCGACGGCGGGACCAGCGAGTCCGACAAGGAATTCTCTGCCCATGGTACCAGGCACTGGGGCCGGAAGAAGTTCCAGGCCAAGTGCGCCGCAATCGCCAAGACCCTGATGTGGGCGGGCGACCGGGAAGGCCGCATGCCCGACGTGTTCGCCGTCGCGGAGGTCGAGAACCGCTACGTCCTGCGGCGCCTGATCGAAGATACCATGCTCCGGAAATACGGCTACGAGATCGTCCACTACGACTCGCCCGACCCCCGCGGCATCGACGTCGCCCTGCTCTACCGCCCCCAGTCGCTCGAGTTCCTTGAAAGCCGTCCCGTCCGGGTCCATGGTACCCTGTCCGCAGGCCTCGCCGGCTCTTCCGCCGCAGGTCCTTCCGGCTCTTCCGCCGTCCCGTCCCAGGGGACGCCGACCCTTGTCACCAGAGACATTCTGATGACCAAGTTCCGCGTTCCGGCGTCAGGCCCGTGGAACGGAATCGGCGGTGATGAATCAGGTGTCGCCGGGCGCACCACCTTGTCAGCTGGGCACACCTCCGTCTTATCGCCCGGCGATACCTTGGCCGTCCTGGTCAACCACCATCCGTCGAAATACGGAGGTGGCGACACCGACTGGCGCCGAGAGGCCGCCCTTGCCCGTTTAAAGGCCCTTAAAGACTCATTAGTGGCTGCCGGCGTCACCAAGGTCGTTGCGACCGGAGATTTCAACGATGTGCCCGAAAACACCCATTTCTCAGACGATGTCATCCCGTCTGCAGGCTCAGGTTTTCCGGAGTCCTTCACTACCCCCTTCATCAACCTCGCCGCCCCGCTCTCCGCCCGCGGCGAAGGCACAATCCGCTTCGACGGCAAGTGGCAGCTGATCGATATGTTCCTCGTCACCCCCGCTCTGCTGGGAGAGCCGTCGGATCCAGAGAGTAAAGCTCTACGATCGGATCCAGAGGGAAAGGCTCTACAATCGGATCCAGAGGGATTTTTCGATCCGTCTCTTCCTGCTAGGAAGGACCCTACCAGGCTTGAAATGGAGATCCTCCACCCGCCATTCCTGACAGTAAGGGACAACGTCCACTCCGGCGACAAGCCCCTCCGTACCTACTCCGGTCCCCGCTACATCGGTGGCGTCAGCGACCATCGCCCCGTCATCCTCCGTCTGGGGCTTGGGGCAGGCTCTGCTGAGCGGGAAAGCGATTCCGTCAATGGGCCCGATGGTGGCTATGGAGAAGGTAGTAGTGACTCCTTCGGTAATGCCAATGCCAATGGTAATGCTAATGGTAATGCCAGTGCTAATGCCAATGCCGATGCCAGTGCTAATGCCAATGGTAATACTAATGGCAACTAGAAAAACATCTGCCACACGAATCGCCATTCTATGGCCTGTGTTGGGATTTTGTGTGGCAGATATCACGATTTTGCCTACATCTGCCACACAAATATGGTCTAGAGGGCCTCCTGTGACACATCTGCGTGGCAGACGTTTTTCGGGTTGCATACCAGGTTCGGGTTTCCAGATAGTAGCCAATCTCCCTGGACTCAGCTGGCCGCAACGCAGGAAAGTACCTGCCGCCATCAGGAGAATGATTCGGGAAGTCTATTGACAAGACATGTATCTATCACTTTAATTGATTATGAGTGAAATCTATAATTGATTGATCGTGAACGAAATCCATAAATATTACTTATGAACTAAATCCATAAATACTTGATCATGAACGAGATACGAAATAATTTGGGGATAGGTGTCCCATTTGTCAAGGGGCAGAAGACAGCTGTCAGGAAGTGTTGGCATTTCTTTTCGGACGGGAATGCTGTTGATGTTATGTTCTATGACGATAGGGACTTTGCCCTCGGGCTGAACCGAATCTATGTGGTCCTTCAGGACTATGAGGTGATTATTCTGGCTTTCTGTCTGATGGACACGCATATCCATTTTGTCCTATATGGAGAGTTTGATGAGTGTAACCGCTTCATTCACGAGTATTTACGCAGGACATCGGCAGCGATTTCCCGACGTCATGGAGACAGGCGCAAACTGATAAATGCGCCGGTCGGCTATCAGGTGATAAAGGACGATAACTACCTGAAAACCGTGATCTGCTATGTCATCAAAAACCCGACGACTGCCGGAATGAAGTACAGCCCGTCGGACTACCCGTGGTCGAGCGGTCCTCTCTATTTCCGTTCGAGCGGCTACTGGTGCTCGCCACGCTGGTCGAGGCAGGGAGAGGACGGTCTGTTACGGTACCATGGTACCGAAAACCTGGCTGACCTGCGTGTACGGGACCGCCGGGAGATGTTGCGGACGAAGGAAGATGGGGTACGACCTGCCCCGGTGGTGGACGGAACCGTTTTCCCGGGTTCATTCGTCCGCTCCGACCTTGTGGAAGAAGTCTTCCGCTCCCACAGGAGTTTCCAGTATTTCATGGGTCGGACCAAAGACGATGACGTCGAGTTCAAGGAAGGTTTAATGTCATATCTGTCCGTTCCGATCCAGGAGATGCGTCAGCACAAGAACGAGTTGTGTCTGAGGATGTTCGGAGAGAAGACGGTCAAGAAACTGTCTGTCCAGCAGCGCCTGAAGCTGGCCCGTCGTCTACGCTCGGGCTATCAGTCCTCGCCAAAGCAGGTTGCCCGTCTGTGCGGCCTGGTCTATGACGAGGTCAAGGATAAGCTCGGCTGATTCCCCGCTGTTCCGGCCCCAGCTGATTCTTTGCCGTTCCGACCTCCGGCTGATTCACAGAGGTCCAAACCCAACTTTCATCTGCCACACGAATCGTCATTCTGTGGCCTGTGTCGGGGTTTTGTGTGGCAGATCTCAAGATTTTGCCTACATCTGCCACACAAATACGGTCTAGAGGGCCTCCAGTGGCACTTCTATGTGGCAGATGTTTTTCGGGTTGCAGGGATGAGGCAATAAGTTGCCGACGTGTCAAGAAAGTTGCCGGCGTGTCAAGAAAGTTGCTGGCGTGGAGCAAGAGGTTGCCGTCGCCAGGCCCTGATCGTTATGCACCAAGGAAAAAAAGCTCCAACTAGTCGGCTCAATCTAATGTTTTTGCTAAATTTGTGAGATGGGCGGTCGGCCAGGCAGAGATACAGGCGACAGGTGGCGGTCGGCCAGGCAGAAATACAGGCGACAGGCGTCGGCAGGCAGAGATACAGGCGACAGGTGGCGGCGGCAGGCCGGACCGGAAACTTTAATCGTGTACTGCAGACAGTACCGACAGACAGGAAAACAATAAAACGACTACAATAAATGAAAAAGAACACAATCTGCATCCAGGGTGGATGGCAGCCAAAGAACGGCGAGGCCAGAGTCCTGCCAATCTATCAGAGCACAACCTTCAAGTATGAGTCATGCGCCGAGATGGGCAAGCTCTTCGACCTCGAGGCTGAAGGATATTTCTACACAAGACTTGCGAATCCTACCAACGACGCAGTAGCGAAGAAGATCGCTGACCTCGAGGGTGGTGTCGGAGCAATCCTTACATCATCAGGCCAGGCTGCAAACTTCTATGCAGTGTTCAACATCTGCCAGGCAGGTGACCACCTTATCAGCACCTCGCAGATCTACGGCGGTACCTTCAACCTCTTCGGAGTGACCCTCAAGAAGCTCGGCATCGAGACAACCTTTGTCGATGCAGACGCATCTCCAGAGGAGATCGAGAAGGCATTCCGTCCAAACACCAAGTGCGTGTTCGGTGAGATGATCTCCAACCCAAGCATGAATGTCCTCGACCTCGAGAAGTTCGCCAAGCTCGCCCATGACCATGGCGTTCCGCTCATCGTGGACAACACCTTCGCCACACCTATCAACTGCCGTCCTTTCGAGTGGGGCGCAGACATCGTGACACACTCTACCACAAAGTACATGGATGGCCATGCAATGGTAGTAGGCGGTGCTGTAGTCGACAGCGGTAACTTCGACTGGGAGGCAAATGCCGAGAAGTTCCCGGGACTTACCACTCCGGATGACTCTTACCATGGTCTTACATACACCAAGAATTTCGGAAAGCTCGCATACATCACAAAGTGCACAGCCCAGCTGATGCGTGACCTCGGATCGATTCCGTCACCGATGAACGCTTTCCTCCTCAACGTAGGTCTCACAACCCTCCATCTCAGAATGGAGCGCCACTGTTCTAACGCCCTCAAGGTCGCTCAGTGGCTCCAAAACAACCCTAAGGTCGCTTGGGTGAAGTACTGCGACCTCCCTGGTGACAAGTACCATGATCTTCAGCAGAAGTACCTTCCAAACGGCAGCTGCGGTGTAATGTCATTCGGCCTCAAGGGCACCCGTGCCGATGCTGAGAAGTTCATGGACAACCTCAGGATGATCTGCATCGTGACCCACGTCGCTGACGCACGTACATGCGTCCTCCATCCTGCAAGCCATACCCATCGTCAGCTTACCGACGAGCAGCTTGTGGAGGCAGGTGTAGCACCGGATCTCATCCGTCTTTCAGTCGGAATCGAGGATGTGGAGGACATCATCGCCGACCTCGATCAGGCAATGAACGCATAATTGAATTCGGCGTCGGCAGCCCCGGCGCCGTATTTATATAACCACCACCAGAATGAAAACCACCATTAATCAGAAATTCGCCGAGGTATTCGGCGGCCAGGGACGCATGTTCGCCTCTGCCGGCCGTGTGAACCTTATCGGCGAGCATACCGACTACAACGGAGGATATGTCTTCCCGGGCGCAATCGATTGCGGTATCATGGCAGAGATTCGTCTGAACGGCACTTCGAAGGTCCGCCTCTGCTCGATCGATTTTCAGGAACAGGTCGAGTTCGGGCTCAATGAAGAGGACAAGCCTGCTCAGTCATGGGCAAGCTATGTCTTCGGCGTCTGCCGCGAGACCATCAAGAGAGGCGGCAAGGTCGAAGGTTTCGACGCCGTCTTCGCCGGAGACGTCCCTCTAGGAGCTGGACTTTCATCCTCAGCAGCGCTTGAGAGCACCTTCGCGTTTGCGCTCAACGAGCTTTTCGGCAACGGATTCGACAAGTTCGAGTTGGCAAAGATCGGCCAGTCTACAGAACATAACTACTGCGGCGTGAAGTGCGGTATCATGGACCAGTTCGCTTCGGTTTTCGGAAAAGAAGGAAGCCTTATCCGCCTCAACTGCAAGACCCTCGAATATAAGTATTTCCCATTCGACCCTAAGGGCTACAGAGTGGTCCTCGTGGATTCATGCGTAAAGCATGAGCTCGCATCTTCGGCCTACAACAAGCGCAGACAGTCGTGCGAGAATGCAGCTGCGGCCATCAGGAAGAACCATCCTGAGGTCGACTTCCTCAGCGACTGCAAGCGAGTATGGCTCGACGAGGTGCGCAGCGAGATTTCCCAGGAGGATTTCCTCAGGGCTGAATACGTGATCGGCGAGGTCCAGAGGGTGCTCGACGTATGTGATGCACTCGAAAGAGGTGATTACGAGACCGTCGGCGAGCTCATGTACCAGACCCATTTCGGTCTCAGCCGCCTCTACGAGGTAAGCTGCGAGGAGCTTGACTTCCTCAATAAGCTTGCGCGCAAGTGTGACGTGACCGGCTCAAGAGTCATGGGCGGCGGCTTCGGCGGCTGCACCATCAACCTCGTCAAGGACGAGCTCTACGATGCCTTCATTGACGCCGTCAACACCCAGTTCACCCAGAAGTTCGGACATGCGCCGAAGATCTACAATGTAGTAATCAGCGACGGCGCAAGAGAGATCTGCTAGTCAGCGCCGGAGAGTTGCCTCTGAGATTCCATGCGTGGTAATACTCCTTTGATGCGTGCTTGCTTGAACTTGAATCGTAATGGCGTTGATATGATTTCCTTGCTGATTTCGTCGGGAGCAAATGTCGACGCCCACAATAAGAGTGGGAATAGTCCGAGACGTTTATCAAAAATCATGATGGGTTTCCCGGAAATAGATGTGTTTAAAGATTAATTTTTGGACCTACTATAATGACCTTCATCAAAAATGCGCTCTCGCTCAGTATGAGACACATCCGACATAAGGTCAGTCACTATGTGAATTGCATTTAGTCAGAAGGCGGCAAGTGCCGCCTTCTTTTGTGTCATAACCTGAACTTCCATCTCTGGACATCGTGGAAACTGGCACATCCCCGTGTTCAGGGTACCATGAACCCGAAAAACATCTGCCATACGAATCGCCGTTCTGTGATCTGCATTGAGGTTCTGTGAGGCAGATCTCAAGATTTTGACGACATCTGCCTCGCTGATAGGCCTCTCAGGGCTTTCCAGGCCAGTTCTGTGTGGCAGATGAAAGTTGGGTTGCCGCCTGCCATGCAGTTAGGCAGTTAGGGGTACTGTTTCAAACAGTGTGTCTGCGTGGACAAAGAGAGTTGAACTCTCCTACATCCGCTAGGTGAATTGCGTTTAGTCCTGCACATAGTGCTCAGGCACTTAAAGTGCTGATACAAAATCAGTTAAGCAAAGTCCTGTAGGGCGATCTGCACTACAGGACTTTGCTTAATTCGTTGATTTGCAGCGTGTTAGGCGCTGGTTTCTAGTCAGCGACCTTGTCAAACAGCGCGAGGGTTATCTCATTTTCTCTTGAGATGACTTTCGCGTCTTTGTAGCTGTGCTTGTTGGCAGCGATGATGACGTCTTTATCTCCGTTTGCTGCGACTTCTGCCTGAAGTCTTGCGATAAGTTCTGTTGCTTTCATATTGACAGTGGTTTTTAGTTTCACTACCAATATAGGCCTTTTATTGCGCAAAAGCAAACTTATTATCTGAAGAATTGTGCGAGCCAGTCGGCGTCTATCCTGGCAAAGCCTGAGATCGAGTCGGTTGCGGCAGGATTCCTCTGAAGGATTCCGCGGCAGTCCTCATAGACGCTGAAGCCTACCGGAACGCCCTGCATCTGTCCGTCGAGGGGGAATGAGAAGATGAGCTGGTTGTCCGCGCCCTGCAGCCTGAAGAACTTGAAAGGGGCGTCGACGATCTCCGCTGCCTTCTCTCCAGCCTTCTCGGCGAGCTCCATTTTGGTGACGTACTTGCACATCTCGATCACCACGTCCTCGAGGCCGGCGTCGCAGATGTTCACCTTCTCGATGAGGGATCCGACGTCACCCACTCTCCTGAGGGTATAGCCGTCGAGGCTTTCCGCGATGCGTGAAAGCTGGGCTCCGAGGCTCTCCGCCTGCTCACTTGCCATGGACCCGAGCGGCAGAAGCCATATCATCAGCTTCTTGTCGGGATCATGGTACAACGTCTCGGCCGCCAGCAGGTTTTTCGAGCCGCAGGCCTCGCACTCCCAGACGAACAGCGAGCCGTCCTTGACCTTTTCCTTGAGGTCAGGGTCCTGGGAAACGTTAATGCTGCCGTAGGCATCGAGGTCGTGGACCTTTCCGCAGCGGCAGCATGTTCCCTGTATCTTGTTGATCAATGCCATCTTATATACTGGTGGATTGATTCCTTTCTACTCCAGCGGACGGATGTCGAGATAGAGCTCGTCGAGCTGGGTCTGGTCGATTGCAGAAGGTGCATCGATCATCTGGTCGCGTCCCTGGTTGTTCTTAGGGAATGCGATGTAGTCACGGATTGTCTCCTGGCCACCAAAGAGGGCGCATACGCGGTCGAAACCGAATGCGAGACCTCCGTGAGGCGGAGCACCGAACTTGAAGGCGTTGATGATGAAGCCGAACTTGTACTCAGCCTCTTCCTTGCTGATGCCGAGGATCTCGAACATCCTCTCCTGCATTGCAGCCTCGTGGATTCGGATCGAACCGCCACCGAGCTCTGTTCCGTTGAGGACGAAGTCATATGCGTTTGCACATACCTTCTCGAGGTCTTCCTTCTTGTCGCTGTAGTACCAGTCGATGTGCTCTGGCTTAGGAGCGGTGAATGGGTGGTGCATTGCGTAGAAGCGGTTGGTCTCGTCGTCCCACTCGAAGAGAGGGAAGTCCACGATCCAGAGCGGTGCGAACACCTTAGGGTCTCTCATGCCGAGGCGGTTGCCCATCTCGATACGGAGTACTCCGAGCATGTTCTGTGCCTTTCTCTTGCCTCCGCAGAGGATGAGTGCGAGGTCGCCTGCCTTTGCGCCTGTAGCCTCAGCGATTGCCTTCACCTCCTCAGGAGAGTAGAATTTGTCGATTGATGACTTGACGCTTCCGTCTGCGTTGTACTTGATATATACGAGTCCCTTTGCACCCACCTGAGGTCTCTTTACCCACTCTGTGAGCTCGTCGAGCTGCTTGCGGGTGTACTCTGCTGCGCCTGGAACGGCGATACCGCCGACGTAAGGAACGCTGTCGAATACTGAGAAACCGTGGTTCTGCACGAGAGATGTGATCTCATGGATGGTCATTCCGAAACGGATGTCCGGCTTGTCAGAGCCGTAGTTGTCCATCGCGTCGTACCATGTCATTCTTGGGATAGGGTTCTGGATGTCAACTCCTACTGCGTTCCTGAACATCTGTCTCATCATGCCCTCGAATGTATTGAGGACGTCCTCCTGCTCTACGAATGACATCTCGCAGTCGATCTGAGTGAACTCTGGCTGACGGTCAGCACGAAGGTCCTCGTCACGGAAGCAGCGTACGATCTGGAAGTAGCGGTCGTAGCCGGCTACCATGAGCAGCTGCTTGAAGGTCTGTGGAGACTGTGGAAGGGCGTAGAACTGTCCTGGGTTCATACGTGAAGGAACGACGAAGTCGCGCGCACCCTCTGGTGTGGACTTGATGAGGTATGGAGTCTCGATCTCCATGAAGCCCTGCTGGTCGAGGTAGGTCCTGATCTCCTGTGCAAGCCTGTGGCGGAGAGCGAGGGCTCTCTGGAGTGGCTGACGACGGAGGTCGAGGTAGCGGTATTTCGCGCGGAGGTCCTCGCCACCGTCAGAGTTCTCCTCGATTGTGAAAGGAGGGGTCACTGACTTGTTGAGGATGTTGATGGATGAGACGATGATCTCGATGTCGCCTGTGTCCATCTTAGGGTTCTTGCTCTGGCGCTCGACTACCTTGCCCTTTGCCTGGATGACGAATTCACGGCCGAGGGATGAGGCTGTCTCTACGAGCGCAGCGTCTGCTGTAGCCTCTACTACGAGCTGGGTGATGCCATAGCGGTCGCGGAGGTCGATGAATGTCATACCTCCGAGCTTACGGCTCTTCTGTACCCATCCTGAAAGGGTAACTTCCTGCCCTGCATTGCTCAAGCGGAGTTCTCCGCATGTGTGTGTCCTGTACATATGTTGTTTATCTTTTTGTTATTCTTAAGGAATAGAAGGCAAATTTAACATTTTTAGAGCGATTTCGTATATCTTTGCAAGGTAAATCATATTTCTATGGAGGTAAGGGCAAAGAAAGCTTTAGGTCAGCATTTCCTGACGGACCAGTCAATCGCAAGAGCAATCGTGGACGCACTCGAAGTAGCGCCAGAGTTCTCTCCTGCGGACACTCTGGAGATAGGTCCGGGAATGGGTGTCCTCACCCAGTATCTTCTCCCGAGGCAGGACGTCAATCTCAAGCTTGTCGAGATCGACACCGAGTCGGTCGAGTACCTCCAGAGGAATTTCCCAGGCATGGAGGGCAGGCTCATGGAGGCTGACTTCCTGAAGATGAACCTTTCCAAGACCTTCCCTGGAAAGTTCATGGTGATAGGCAACTTCCCTTACAACATCTCTTCACAGATCTTCTTCAAGATCCTCGACAACCTCGAGAATGTCCCTCAGGTGGTCTGCATGATCCAGAAGGAGGTTGCGGAGAGAATAGCCGAGAAGCCGGGAACCAAGACCTACGGCATCCTCTCTGTCCTTCTCCAGGCATGGTACGACATCGAGTATCTCTTCACTGTCGGTTCCGGTGCCTTTGCTCCGCCTCCTAAGGTGCAGTCGGCGGTGATCCGTCTGCGCAGGAACAGCCGTACCGAGCTCGGCTGCGACCCTGCTCTGTTCAAGAGTGTGGTGAAGATGGCTTTCAACCAGAGACGCAAGACTCTGAGGAATTCCCTCAAGCAGATGCTTCTCCAGCATCCTTCTGTCGACGCTTCAGCGCCTGTCTTTGACCTCCGTCCGGAGAGGCTCAGCGTCGAGGAATTCATCGAATTGACGAAAAAGTTCGAAAATTCTTAAAAAATTATTGTTTTACGATAAATTTTTATATATTCGCATTAACTAAACTTTTGCGAATATGATTGCTTTATGGTGGTCTTCACTCAGCGTAATGCTGAAAGTGCTCTGGGGAGTCACATTGTCTGCTTCCCTGATTTTCCTCATCCAGTCTGTAATGACATTCATCGGCGCTGATGCCGGCGGAGACATGGACATGGACTTCGATGCCGACATGTCTGCGGACGCGGATTTCTCCGACCTAGGTCACTCAGGAATGAACCTGTATACTTTCAGGAACTTCGTCAACTTCTGTCTCGGCTTCGGATGGACCGCGGTCCTCATGTACGAGAAGATCCGTCCTCTGGCGCTTCTCTTCGTCGTGGCTTTCCTGGTCGGAGCAGCCCTGGTCGTTGCGGTCATGTACCTTTTCAAGCTCCTCAGCTCGATGCAGCAGTCAGGCAATATCAATGTGTACAAGTCTGCTGTAGGTTGCCATGGAAACGTATATCTGACGATCCCTGGCGAACGCAAGGGCGACGGAAAGGTCCAGATCAGCATCAACGGCTCGATCCGTGAGTACAATGCCCTCACCGACGACGAGACAATTCCGACCGGCACTCCTATCAAGGTGGTGGAGGTCCTCGACGAAAGCACTCTCGTCGTATCCAAACTCGATTCATTAATCATCTAACTTAGAATATCATGGAACTTTATCTTATCCTGATCATCGTTGCTGTGGTCTTCGTGACCCTTTCAGCAATCCTCAAGCGCTACAAGCGCTGTCCTTCCGACAAGATCCTCGTGATCTACGGTAAGACCGGTAAGAACAAGCAGGGATCAGTGTCTTCAGCACGCTGTATCCATGGTGGTGCTTCTTTCATCTGGCCTGTGTTCCAGAGCTATGCTTTCCTGGACCTCAAGCCTATCTCTATCGAGTGCAACCTCCAGAACGCCCTCTCTAAGCAGAACATCCGTGTCGATGTTCCTTGCCGATTCACAGTGGGTATCTCTACCGAGCCTGACAACATGACCAACGCTGCAGAGCGTCTTCTCGGTCTTTCTGTCGACAGCATCCAGAACATCGCTACCGATATCCTCTTCGGTCAGCTCCGTCTCGTGATTGCTACCATGGACATCGAGGAGATCAACTCTGACCGTGACAAGTTCCTTGCAAACGTCAGCCAGAACGTCGAGGCTGAGCTCCGCAAGATCGGTCTCAAGCTCATCAACGTGAACGTGACCGATATCCGTGATGAGTCTGGCTATATCGAGGCTCTCGGTAAGGAGGCTGCTGCAAAGGCTATCAACGACGCGAAGAAGAGCGTGGCCGAGCAGAACCGTTTCGGTGAGATCGGTAAGGCTGAGGCAGACAGGGACAAGGATATCCGTATCGCTGAGACTACAAGAGACACCCGTATCAAGACCGCTGAGGCTAACGCTCTCGCAGTCGAGGGAGAGAACAACTCTAAGATCTCCATCGCTAATTCTGACGCTATGCGCCGTGAGAAGCAGGCTGAGGCTGAGCGTCTTGCTGTAGCTGCCGAGAAGGTGCAGGCCGCTAAGGCCCTCCAGGAGGCTTACCAGTCAGAGCGTGACGCCGAGATCGCTCGTGCCGAGAGAGAGAAGGCTACCCAGACAGCGAACATCGTCGTTCCTGCCCAGATCGAGAAGGAGAAGGCTATCATCGCTGCCGAGGCAGAGGCTGAGAAGATCCGCCGCATGGCAAAGGGTGAGGCTGACGCTATCTACGCAAAGATGGACGCACAGGCTCGCGGTACCCTCGAGATCCTCTCTAAGCAGGCCCAGGGTTTCAACCAGATGGTATCTGCCGCTGCAGGCGACCCTCAGAAGGCTGTGCTCATGCTTATCGCAGACAAGCTTCCTGAGCTCGTCAAGACTCAGGTCGAGGCTGTCAAGGGCATCAACATCGACAAGGTTACCGTATGGGATACCGGCAACGGCACCGACGGAAAGACCGCTACTTCTAACTTTATCTCTGGAATGATGAAGTCAGTACCTCCTCTTGAGGACCTCTTCAAGATGGCAGGAATGGATCTTCCATCATATCTCAAGGGCAAGGATGTCCCTGAGGCTCCGGAAACCCAGGAACAGGAATAAGATATGCCGATAGTTATCAATATTGACGTCATGCTGGCCCGCCGCAAAATGCCTGTCGGCGAGCTGGCAGACGCAGTAGGAATATCGCCGGCAAACATGTCCATCCTTAAGAACGGAAAGGCCAAGGCCGTCCGCTTCTCGACTCTCAATGCTATCTGCAAGGCTCTGGACTGCCAGCCAGGGGATATCCTTGAATACCGCCCCGGAGCGGAAGACGACGGGGACGCAGAAGAATGAAATATTCGCTTATAATCCCGGTCTACAACAGGCCGGACGAGGTCTCTGAACTTCTGGAAAGCCTTCAGGCCCAGCCGTACAGGGATTTCGAGATACTGATCGTCGAAGACGGGTCGTCCATTCCTTGTGGGGATGTGGTGGCCCGCTTCGGCGTTGCCGGCCCTTCTGACGGGTTGTCCGGAGCGACGCTGGATCATGGTACCTGCCCTGGCGCCGGTACCATGGACATAAAGTATTTCTCCAAGCCCAACGGCGGTCCCGGACAGGCCCGCAACTACGGTGCCGAGCGTGCCGTCGGGGAATATCTGGTCTTCCTGGATTCGGACGTGACGGTCCCTGCGGGATGGTTCGAGGCGATGGACGCTGAGCTTGCGGAAAGCCCGGCGGATGCCTGGGGCGGCCCGGACCGTGCGGACGAGAGCTTCACTCCCATCCAGAAGGCGATCAGCTATTCGATGACCTCGTTCTTTACGACCGGAGGAATCCGCGGTGGAAAGAAGAAGCTCGACAAGTTCTACCCGCGCAGCTTCAACATGGGAATCCGACGCGAGGTTTTCGAGGCTCTCGGAGGCTATTCGTCGATGCGCTTCGGAGAGGACATTGACCTGAGTATCAGAATCTTCAAGGGTGGCTACCGCTGCCGTCTCTTCCCTGAGGCATGGGTCTGCCACAAGCGCCGCACGGACTTCCGCAAGTTCTTCAAGCAGGTCCACAATTCAGGCATCGCCAGGATAAACCTCTACAAGAAGTATCCCGAGTCGCTGAAGATCGTGCATCTTCTCCCGGCGGCCTTCACCATCGGGACGGCCTTCCTTCTGCTCGCAGGGTTCTTTGTCCATGGTGCCTGGTTCCTGCTTTTCCTCTATGCCCTGCTTCTGTTCTGCGATTCGGCGTGGGACTATGAGTCATGGCGCATCGGTCTTCTGTCCGTCGTTGCCGCCTTCGTTCAGCTTATCGGCTACGGCAGCGGCTTCCTGCGCGCCTGGTGGGAGCGCTGCATCAAGGGCCGCGGCGAAATGGAGGCTTTCAAGACGAATTTCTATAAGTAAGACAGATTCTGCCTAATTGATTGTTGGTCAGTGTGAAAAAAGTGGTATATTCGTAGGCTGAACATTATCGCTTGACAATAATCACAATAACTAAACAATAAATCAATTATGCAGAATCAGGAAAACGGAAGCAGATCATATCTGTTCTCGATTGTTCTTGTCGCCGTTCTCGGCGGCTTGCTTTTCGGATATGACACTGCTGTCATCTCCGGCGCTGAAAAGGGTCTCCAGGCCTTCTTCATGGGCGCTAAGGATTTCACTTACACCGATTTCTGGCACGGCTTCACAAGCTCAAGTGCACTTATCGGATGTATCATCGGTTCGGCTTTCTCAGGTCTCCTTGCTACCAACTTCGGTCGTAAGAAGTCCCTCATCCTTGCCGGTGTCCTCTTCTTCATCTCAGCTTGGGGTTCAATGAATCCTGAGTCGTTCATCCTTGCAAAGGGCGAAGCTAACATGACCCTTCTCATGGTATTCAACGTATACCGTGTGATCGGTGGTATCGGTGTAGGTCTTGCTTCAGCAGTCTGCCCTATGTACATCGGTGAGATTGCTCCTAGCAACATCCGTGGTATGCTCGTATCATGGAACCAGTTCGCCATCATCTTCGGTCAGCTCGTCGTTTACTTCGTGAACTTCTTCATCCTCGGCGACCACATCGCTCCTATCATCGAGAGCATCGGTCAGGGTATGAACCAGATCACCAACGGAGCAGACGCTCAGTGGGCTATCGAGCACGGCTGGCGCTACATGTTCGGTTCCGAGATGGTTCCTGCAGGTCTCTTCGCTATCCTCATCAGCCTTGTTCCTGAGACACCACGTTACCTCGCATCTATCGGTAACGACGTACAGGCAGAGGCTGTCCTCGCAAAGATCAACGGTGCATCAAAGGCAAAGGAGATCCTTTCAGAGATCAAGGCTACCATGACCGAGAAGACAGAGAAGCTCCTCGCTTACGGTTTCCTCTGCATCTTCGTAGGTATCATGCTTTCAGTGTTCCAGCAGGCTGTCGGTATCAACGCCGTCCTCTACTACGCACCACGTATCTATGAGGCAATGGGCTTCGACAACCCTATGGTTCTTACCGTATTCAACGGTGTAGTCAACCTCGGATTCACCTGTATCGCAATCTTCACCGTCGAGAAGCTCGGCCGTAAGCCGCTCCTCATCGTCGGCTCGCTCGGCATGGCACTCGGAGCAATCGGCGTTGCTTGCACATTCGGCAACGACAGCCTCCAGCTCCTCTGCATGGTATCGATCATGATCTACTCAGCCAGCTTCATGTTCTCATGGGGTCCTATCTGGTGGGTACTCATCGCTGAGGTATTCCCTAACACCATCCGCGGTGCTGCAGTTGCAATCGCAGTCGCATTCCAGTGGATCTTCAACTGGATCGTATCAACCTCTTTCGTTCCGCTCGCAAACAGCCTCGGCTTCGCATTCGTATACACAATGTACGGCGTGATCTGTATCGTGGCAGCAATCTTCGTATGGCGCCTCGTTCCAGAGACCAAGGGCAAGACCCTCGAGGACATGACCGCCCTCTGGAAGAACCGCAAGTAGTTGACAATCAACAATATCCTCATAATCCTGTAGGTACTCTTCGCCTACAGGATTTTTTGTATCCCTCTGTCTATCAGCCACTTCCTTGTTCTCCTGTGGGGTGCGGACGACTACAGGAGAACAAGCAAAGCGCTGATTATCAGCTATCTAGCGTGCGGATTTCAGGGGAAGGTGGAGATATTTCCGGATCTGATAGTCGGGAGCAAGGGCGAGGCGGTGAAGCTCGTCTGCTATCTCAAGTCTTTTCTCAAGCGGGAAGACGATCATGGACCTTGGGTTCCGGATGGCGTAATGTTCCTGGATCCAGGCGGTGATTTCCGGATAGACGCTGTCCGACAGGCTGCTGAACTCTTCCTTGATGTCGTATTCGCTGCCGGTATTTGAGTTCAAGGCCGTGATCATGGTATCATGATCCCCGTAATACGATATTGCGGCGTCATAGTCCAGGACGTTGTAGGTGCTGACGATGAAGTCGCTGAGCAGTCTCTTTTCCTCTATTCCGAGTCTTGAGAACAGTTTCACGAGCAGGGGGTAGGACAGTGCCTTGTTCAGCTTATGCTGCAGTCGGACAATGCTCATCGCCTTGTTCAGTGCCGTGCTGTTGCGTTCCTGGGGTGTAGAGAACGGGTTCGTGCAGTCGTAGTACCTGAGCAGGTTCCAGCGATAGTTCTCCGTCCTGTCGGAAAGGCCTTTTTCAGCTCCGTTGTTGTTGACATAGGCAATGGCCGTCCTCTTGGCCTTGTCGCCACGTTTAAGGGCCATTCCGTACGGTCTCTGCCACAGGTTGCCGTTCCTGCCGATCGTCCGATTGAATTCCAAGGCGTACCTTGAAGTACATTCCTGGATGAATCCATACAGATTCTGGAAATTGTCTGACTCTATCAGGAGGTGGACATGGTCCACCATCAGGCAGATCGAGACTATCCTGACCCTATACTTGACCGCCGTGACTCCCAGAATGGTCAGATACATCAGGAAATCCAGTTCGGAATAGAACAGCAGACCTCTTCCTGCCGCCCTTTGATAGACATGCTGCAACGCTTCACATCTGTACGCCCTCTTTTTCATATGCAGTTTTTTCCTGCAATATAGCTTTCATCACTATATTGCGGATACCTGTACAGAAGAAAAGCAGGAAGTTTTACTTTTTTCAAAAATCTTTACCAAGGAAAGAAAATCGTTCCTTCGATTGTATTTGGGTTAACTTGCTGATGTACAGATACTTCCTTGTTTCCCTGTAGGGTGCGGGCGACTACAGGAAAACAAGGAACTGCCTGAGACTCAGGAAGATACAAAAAATCCTGTAGGCGCAGAACGCCCACAGGAACAATTATATAGTGCTGAGATTCAGCTATTTGATCTGAGGAAGGCCGAGGTCCTTGAAGGTGCGTGGCTTAGGAGTAGATGGGAGCGGCTTGCGGTCCTTGATCTGCTCGAGGGCGACGTCGATGGCCTTGAGGAGCTGCTCGTCGATGCCGGCCTGCTCCTTGAGCGGGTCGTTGTCGAGGACGATCTCAGGGTCTACACCGTGGTTCTCGACTATCCACTGACCGGTCTTCGCGTCGTAGTTGGTGAAGAACGGTACGCGGACGTCGGTGTTGTCCATGTATGGGAGGGAGCCGCTGATTCCGACGATACCGCCCCAGGTGCGGGTTCCGATGGTTGTTCCGAGGTTGTTGGCCTTGAAGCTCCATGGGAAAAGGTCGCCGTCAGATGCCGAGTACTTGTTGATGAGGAGTACCTTCGGTCCGGTGTGGGTGCCCTCAGGGATGGTTCCGTTGGCTGAGCCGGTCCTGTACATGGTCATACGGTAGGCCTCTCTCTGGAGACGCTCGATGATCATTGGAGATACGTTTCCGCCGCCGTTGGCGCGGTCGTCGATGATGAGCGCTTCCTTGTTGAGCTGAGGATAGTAGTAGCGGATGAACTCGTGGAGACCTTCCTGGCTCATGTCAGGGATGTAGATGTAGCCGACCTTGCCGCCTGACTTCTCTTCCACGGTCTTGATGCACTGCTGTACCCACTCGTAGTGGTAGAGAGGGTATTCGTCAGCGATTGGCTTGATCACTACGCTCTTGCCGCCCTCTGCAGCTGTGGTGTTGACGGTAAGCTCGGTGTAGACTCCTGCCTTGCCGACAAGCATGCTGTAGATGTTGGCTACGTCCTTCACTGGAACGCCGTTGATGGCGGTGATGTAGTCACCGGCCTTGACGTCGATACCAGGCTGCTGGAGAGGAGAGATGAGGCTCTCGCTGTATGGAGCGCCCTCAAGGATCCTGTCGATGCGGAAATAGCCGCTCTTTGCGTCCTTGCTGAGCTCTGCGCCGAGGAGACCCATGCTGACCTTAGCTGGCTTAAGATAGTCGCCTACGTTGACATAGGCGTGGCCGCAGCCGAGCTCGGAGATGAGCTCACCGATGATATAATTGACGTCGAGACGTGTCTTTGCGTAAGGGAGGAGCTGGGCGTACTTGGCCTTGAGGCCCTTCCAGTCGCGTCCGTGCATGTTCTCGAGATAGAATCCGTCGCGGAATGCTCTCCAGACCTCGTCGTAGAGCTGAGCCCATTCCTGGGTGTAGTCGACTGTAGCCTTCATGTCGCTCATGTCGACCTTCTCGCCACCGCCGATCTTGGCACCGAAGGCAGCGACTGTCAGGTCGCGGCCGCTTCTTACAATTGCCTTCTTGTCGCCGCTGCGGTATGTCACCATGCCGTCAGAGCACTTCTCGTCCTTCTGGGTCTCGAAGTCGAAGACGTTGTTGCCATGCCAGAGCTTCTTGCCGTCGCAGTAGTATGCGCGTCCGCTGATCGGAAGCTTGATGATGCGCTGTGCGATTCCGTCAGGGTCGATTGCCACTGAAACGTCCTTCTTGACCTCGGCCTTTGCACCGTCGGCCGGCTTAGGAGCATTGCCCTTGTCCATGGTACCATGGTCCAGCGCCGGTACCATATCCTTGAGAAGGAGCGGAGACGGGGTGTCCTTGGTCAGCATGGCCATATATGTGCCGCTCATGTTGCCGACTGCGAAGTCCCACTCGACGCGGCTGTAGGTTGCGTTGATGTCTCTGTCTGAAGAGAAGATGATGTACTTGCCGTCAGAGCTGAAGAATGGTGACGAGCTGTTGTACCACCACTCGGTGACAGGGTATTCCTTGCCGGAAGCGATGTTGTAGACGTAGACCACTCCGAACTCGTTCTCAGCAGGGCGTGTGTAGGTAAGCCACTGGCTGTCAGGAGAGTAGCTTGCATCTCTGAACTCTGCCTCAGGGCAGGTCATGAGCACCTTCTTCGACTTGCTGGCAGGGTCGACCTGCACGAGGCGGTTCTTCCTGTCGCCGTAGAGGATGTGCTTGCTGTCAGGGCTCCACTGGAGGGAGCGGATATAGGTGTCGCTGTTCTTTGTGATCTGGACAGGGTTGCCGCCCTTCTCGACGTCGTAGAGATAGATCTCGGTCTCGCCGGTCTGGTCGCCGATCCATGCGATCCACTTTCCGTCAGGGCTCCATGAGGCGCTTCTGTCGTTGGATCCCGGAGTGCGGCTGAGATTCCTGGTGACGCCCTTTCCGACAGGGAGGCTGAATACCTCGCCGCGTGCTGTCACTACGACTCTTGATCCGTCAGGAGAGAGGGACATTGAAGAAGTCCTGCCGCTGACGTCGAGGATCTCGGTCCTGCCGTAGATATTGTCGGATGTAAGGGTGATGTGGATCTGCTCTGCCTTCTTTGTCGCAGGGTCGAGCTTATAGATGTATCCGCCGTTCTCGAACACGATGGTCTTTCCGTCGGTGCTAGGGAACTTGACGTCGAACTCCTTGAAGTCGGTCACCTTGGATGTCTGCTTGGTAAGGGTGTTGTAGACGAAGATGTTCATTGTCATGTCCCTGTCGGAAGCGAAGTAAATCTCGTCGCCTACCCACATAGGGAAGATGTCCTGGGCGTCGTTGCTGGTGATGTTCTCGACCTTCTTAGCTGCAGGGTCGTAGATCCATACGTCGTCTGCCATACCTCCGCGGTAGTACTTCCAGGTACGGAATTCACGCATCACTCTGTTGTATGCGAACTTCTTTCCGTCTGGAGACCAGCTGCAGAATCCTCCTTCAGGAAGAGGCATTGCCTGTGGCATGCCGCCGTCAGGAGAAACGGTCCAGAGCTTGCCTGAGAATCCGTCGCCGATACGGTTACGGTATACGATGCTTTTTCCGTCAGGATTCCAGGTCATCACTATGTTGTTAGGACCCATGCGGTCGCCCAGGTCGTCGCGGCTGTTGGTTGAGGTATAGGTAAGCCTTACTGGCTGACCTCCCTTTGCGTCCATGAGATAGACTTCGCGGTTGCCGTCGTACTCGCCGGTGAATGCGATGGTCTTTCCGTCAGGAGAATATCTGGCGAACATCTCATAGCCGATGTGCGAGGTGAGGCGCTTGGCCTGACCGCCGCTGATCGGAACGGAATAGAGGTCTCCTCCATAGGAGAAAGTCACCTCTGAGCTGTTTGTGGCAGGGAATCTTAGGAGACGTGCCTCGTCCTTTCCCTGTGCAGAAACCTGGAGACAGAGCGCCAGGGCTGCAAGTATTGTCAGTTCGTGTTTCATTGTTACTGTTTAGCTGTTTCTTCTGCAAGTCTCTGTGCGAGCTCGAGGAATGCCAGGCCGTCAGGACGGCTTGAAAGGGCGGCAGGCTCGCCTGCGTCGCCGCATTCCCTGATGCTCTGGACGATAGGAATCTGTCCGAGGAGAGGCATGTCATACTTCTTCGCCATCTCGACTCCGCCGTCCTTTCCGAAAATATAGTACCTGTTCTGAGGAAGCTCCTCCGGAGTGAACCATGCCATGTTCTCGACAAGGCCGAAGATGCGTTTGCCGACCTTCTCGTTTCGGAACATGTCGACACCCTTCTCGACGTCGGCCAGGGCCACAGCCTGAGGGGTGGTCACGATGAGGGCTCCTTCCATAGGGATGTCGTTCACGAGGCTGATATGGATGTCTCCTGTTCCTGGAGGCATGTCGATCAGGAGGAAGTCAAGCTCGCCCCAACGGACCTGCAGGATCATCTGCTTGAGAGCGTTGCAGGCCATAGGGCCTCTCCAGATGAGGGCCTGGCCCGGCTGGGCGAAATATCCGATGGACATCCACTTGACACCGTATTTCTCGATAGGGAAGATAACATCCTTTCCGTTCTCCTCCATAGCCTCAGGAAGGGCTCCTTCGGTATCGGTCATCACTGGGACTGAAGGTCCATAGACATCGGCATCGGCGAGGCCGACCTTGTAGCCAAGCCTTGCGAGGGCTACTGCAAGATTGACAGAGACTGTAGACTTGCCTACACCGCCTTTGCCTGACGCCACACCGATGATGTGCCTGACATTGGTGATCTCGTCCATGGTGAGATCATTGACGTTGCCCTTCTTCTTTGCCTCGGCCTTGTCCTTCACGATGGTCTTGACCTCGATTTCCGTGTCGGCAGGAGTGTTCCTGTAGATCACGGCCCTCGCGCTGCCGATGAGATACTCGGCAAGAGGGTCGCGGTGCTTAGGGAAAGCGAGAGTGACGGTCACCTTGTTGCCGACGACCTCGACGCTCTCGACCATGTCAAGTTCCAGCAGGGACTTGTCACCCTTTCCTGGGTGACATACCTGGCTGAGGAGTTCAATTATCTGTTTCTGGTCCATTGTCTGTTGTATGTTTGTTGCTTCGGCCTCGGGTCCGGCTGATCTTATCTGACGAGACTCATTTCCTTGAGGAGATGGCCTGCACCACCGAACTTGTCCATCACGAAGAGGACGTAGCGGATGTCCACGCAGATACATCTCTGGAGATCCGGCTCGAACATCACGTCACTTGACATAGACTCCCAGTTGCCGTCGAATGCGAGTCCGATGAGTTCGCCTTCAGCGTTGAGGACAGGGCTGCCGGAGTTACCGCCGGTGATGTCATTGTTGGTGAGGAAGCATGTAGGGAGCTCGCCTGCTGCGTTTGCATACTGGCCATAGTCCTTTGCCTTGTAGAGTTCCTTGATCTTGGCAGGGACCCTGAACTCGTAGTTGTCAGGATCTTCCTTCTCGATCACTCCGTTGAGGGTAGTGTAGTGCTTGTAGAGCACGCCGTCCTTCGGAGAGTATGACTTGACGTTACCATAGGTAAGTCTCATGGTAGAGTTTGCGTCAGGATATGAAGGCTCACCCTTCTTCCACTCGAGGAGGCCGGCTGCGAAAGCCTTTGAGCCCTGCTGGAGGAGAGGACGTGAATTGAGGATCGCAGGGTAGAAGCTCTCTGCTTTCTCCTCCACGGCCTGGAAGTAGGTCACAGCGATGTCTGATACGAGTTCCTGTGTGGTCTTGGTATACTTTGCAGCAGTGAAGTTCTCAGGGCTTGCGAATGCGCTCTTTGCGAAAAGATCGTCTACGAATGCCTTGAAGTCCATGGTAGCGTAGTTGCCGAACTCGTTGATATAGTTCTCAGGCTTTGCTTCCTTCCTGTAGAATTCGAGCATGGCTACTGCCATGTTCTTCTCTGTCTGGGTGTCGTAGTCCTTGAATGCCTCCTCGACTGCCTGGATGGCTGCAGCCTTTGCCGCTACGGTGTCCTGGCTCTGCTGGAATACCTGATAGTATGCAGATACGAATTCCTCTGCCATGCTGAAAGGTCCGATCGTGCCGACTGACTCAGAGATGACATAGAGGTTATAGTAGTCTTCCTTCTGCTGAGCGATTGCTTCAGAGATGTCGCTCAGGGCGTTGCCATATTTCTCCTTGCGCTTCTTGTTGCCGTTCACCCACTTGGTGAAGTCTGCTTCCTTCTGGCGTTCGCGGCCGATTACATTGAGGTTCTCGAATGCGAGGGCCTCTCCCTGCCACTTCTTCCAGCCGTTTGCAGAGCTTGCATACTTGTTGGCATACTTGAGACGGATGACAGGGTCTGACTCCATACCCTTGAGCATCTCGTTCTGGCGTGCTGTACGTGCTCTCACAGCTACTCCATACTGGTCCATCATCGCCTCGAGCTGGTCGGCTGTCTGGAAGCGCTGGGTACGGCCAGGATATCCCATGATCATAGAGAAGTCGCCGTCGTTCACGCCCTTGAGGCTGACCTTGAGAGCCTGCTTGGGAGTGTAAGGGACGTTGTTCTCTGAGTAGCCTGCAGGCATGTTGTTCTTGTCTGCGTAGACTCTGAACATCGAGAAGTCGCAGGTGTGGCGTGGCCACTCCCAGTTGTCTGTCTCGCCACCGAACTTTCCGAGCGATGCAGGAGGTGCACCTACGAAACGTACGTCTGTGTAGGTCTTGTAGACGATGAGGTAAGCGACGTTGTCATTGTAGAAGCTGGTGATGGTCGCGGTGCTGCCTGGGACGTCGGCCTCAGCCTCCTTGCGGAGCTTAGCCATTGCCTCGGTGCGTGCTGCCGCAGCGAGTTCCTGGGCGTTCTCTGCCTTCTTGTTGCTCTTGAGAGCCTCGTCATAGACCTTGTTGAGGATGTCGGTGACGTCTGTCATGCTCTCGAGGAATGTGACGCTGAGGCCTGGAGCAGGGATCTCCTGGTTCCTGGTCATTGCCCAGAATCCATCCTCAAGATGGTTTCTCTCGGGTGTCGAGAGAGCCTGGATGTATGAGTAGCCGCAGTGGTGGTTGGTGACGATGAGACCTTCGTTTGAGATGATCTCACCTGTACATCCGCCGCCGAAGTGTACGATGGCATCCTTGAGAGACGAGTTGTTGATGCTGTAGATCTGCTCAGGGGTCAGCCTGCAACCGAGGTCTGACATCGCCTGTGCGTTCATCTGATGGAGGAGTGGGAGAAGCCACATTCCTTCGTCAGCTCTTGCTCCGGTGAGGAGCATGAGCATTGCTGCCAAAGAGCAGAGAAGTTTCTTCATATTGTAACTGTATTTGTTGATTTGCTTAATATTACGCACTTTCAGTGCAAGTTTTCAAAGATAATCATTAAACAGGGTGTTTTCAAGTTCTTTGACATGAAAACTCATCCTGTGCCACTTGCAATAGCCGTATTCCTTGATTGCTTCGATGTGGTCCCGGGTAGGATATCCCATGTTCCTGTCCCATCCGTACTGGGGAAATTCCTTGGCGAGGCTGCGCATGAACTCGTCACGGCAGGTCTTTGCCAGCACCGATGCGGCCGCGATGGAAGCGAAGGTCGCGTCGCCATGGACGACCGTCTGGTACCTGTAGCCGTCGAAAGGCCTGAACTTGTTGCCGTCGATCAGCAGGAAATCCGGCTTGACGGAAAGCTTGCGTACGGCTCTCTGCATACCTGTTATCGATGCTGCCAGTATGTTGATCTGGTCGATCTCCTCTGCGCTGACGGCCTCGACCGCCCATGCTATCGCTTCTTGCTCTATGATGGGTCGCAGGGTCTCGCGGGCCTTCTCGGTCATCTGCTTCGAGTCATTCAGCAGCGGATGGTGGAAATCGGGAGGAAGTATGACGGCAGCGGCATAGACAGGACCTGCGAGCGGACCTCTTCCGGCCTCGTCGCATCCAGCTTCTATCCTGCCTTCCTCGAGGAAGTTTCTTAGATGTATTTCTTTTTTCATGAATGTCAGGAGGTTGGGGCGCCTCCATATGCGAAGTTAAGATTTTCTTCGCTTAATAGCTCAAGACTTCCTGCGCTTTTTCAGTTGCGCAATCTGCTGTTCCTTCTCGTCCAGCAGTCTCTTGAGGTCCACGATGTTGTTCTTGAGCGCGTCGATCAGCTCCCGGCTCGCTGCAAGACGGTCCTCGTAGTCGTCCTTGATCGACTTCTCCCTTGCCAGATAGCCCTCCCTTGCCTCCTCGAGGGTGCCCCTGTCCGCAGGGTGGCATGGCCTGAACCCTAGGATAAGTTCTTCTTCCGAGGTCAGAAGTTCCCTTGCGATGTCAGGCAGATGAACGTTGATGATTCTCGTCGAGCCCTTCTTGTCAAGCGGCTTCTCGATGTTGGCGAGGGTGTTTCGTGCAATGCCGAGACGGTCGGCCATCTTCTCCTGGGGAATGTCCAATGCCTCTCTTCTTGCCTTGATCCTTGCTTTGATTGCGCTGTCGTCCATGAAAGTCTATCTAGTAACGAAGCACAAAAGTATGCCATCTTTTTATGAATATCTGACACGTAAAAATTGTCAATGCACATAAAAACTTGTCAATCAAGGTAAAGAATCTTGAGAAAAAAGTAAAGAATCCTGAATTTCGGTACCATGTTACCGTCCTCTGCCGTCCGTACCGTTGTTTTTCTGCTCACAGGAATGCACATTTGCACTGAAAAACCATACATCGCCATGTTCAGACACTATGCAGACCCCTGGCAGTACGAAAAGTTCGCCGCCTGCCTTCTTGATGAAAAGCCATACCTCGATCCCTCGGTCACATTCCGTGGCCTTTGCCATGGACTCGGCCTTCCGTGTAGAAGACTGAATAACACTCTGATGGCAGAACTTGGCCTGGAAGGTCAGGAAATAATGGAAATCTTCCGTGAAGGAGATGTAAAAAAGCTATTGTTTTTACAATTCTAATTTTATAGATTTGTAAGACGCACTGCCGAAAGAAAGTGCACTACTGTAGAATCAGATAAAATATTAATAACACACACCATGAAAAATTACGCAACGAAAGACATCAGGAATGTGGTCTTGCTCGGTAGCTCAAAGTCCGGTAAAACCACCCTTTCTGAGGCGATGCTTTACGAAGGTAAGGTGATCGACAGACGTGGAACCGTAGAAGCAGGTACAACCGTATCTGACAACACTGAGTTCGAGCAGACAAACCAGAAATCAGTCTATGCAACTCCGCTCTATGCAGAGTTCATGAACGCAAAGTTCAACATCATCGACGCTCCTGGTTCAGACGACTTCAGCGGCGGTGCACTCTCTGCATTCAAGGTATGTGAGACCGCTATTCTCACAGTCAATGCACAGCAGGGTGTAGAGGTAGGTACCACAATCTTCTCACGCTACGCAAAGCAGTATCAGGTTCCTATGATCATCGCTGTCAACCAGCTTGACCACGAGAAGGCTAACTGGGAGCAGACCAGGTCTTCACTCAAGGAGGAATTCGGTAAGTCAATCGCTTTCGTTCAGTTCCCTGTAAATCCAGGTTCAGGCTTCAAGAGCTTCATCGACGTTCTTACAATGAAGTACTATGTCTTCACAGACGACAACGGTACACGTGAGAGCCATGACATCCCTGCAGAATATGCAGACGAGGCTGAGATGATGCATCAGGAGCTCATGGAGACCGCTGCCATGGGTAAGGACGAGCTTCTCGAGAAGTTCTTCGACACCATGGAGCTCACCATCGACGAGATGCGTGAAGGTCTTGCAGAGGGTGTACGCAAGGGTATCATCAACCCTGTATTCTGCCTCTCGGCAAAGAAGGACATCGGTATCAAGAGACTCATGGAGTTCTGTATCAATGTAGCTCCTTCACCAGAAGGCAAGGTCGCAAAGACAATCGACGGCGGCGAGCTCGCATGTACATCAGACGCTCCAGTCAGCCTCTTCATCTATAAGACAGCAGTTGAGCAGCACCTCGGTGAGGTTTCTTACTTCAAGGTGATGAGCGGTGTCCTCAAGGAGGGTGCTGACCTTGTCAACCCTGAGACAGGAAACGCAGAGCGTCTCTCAGCAATCTACGCTGTCGCAGGCGCAAAGAAGGAGAAGGTCGCTCAGATCAGCGCAGGTGACATCGGTTGTGCCATGAAGCTCAAGAACGGTAAGACAGACGTTACCCTCGCAGCTCCAGGCGTAGAGGCAATCGAGCACATGGTATTCCCAGACGCTAAGTATCGTTGCGCAGTCAAGGCTGTCGACAAGAACGACGAGGCTAAGGTCGGTGAGGCTCTCAACAAGATCGCCGCACAGGATCCTACCATCATCGTAGAATACTCTAAGGAACTCCGTCAGACCATCCTCAGCGGACAGGGTGAGCAGCATATCAACCTCGTGAAGTGGAGAGTGAAGAACGAGTTCAAGCTTGACATCGAGCTTTCAGCACCTAAGGTTCCATACCGTGAGACCATCACCAAGGTCGCTACCGCACAGTACCGTCACAAGAAGCAGTCAGGTGGTGCAGGTCAGTTCGGTGAGGTACATCTCCTCGTATGTCCATACGTAGAGGGTGAGCCAGCTGGTAACAAGTTCAAGATCGACGGCAAGGAGACCATCCTCAACATCAAGGGTCAGGAGTCATTCGACCTTCCATGGGGTGGTAAGCTCGAGTTCTTCAACTGCGTTGTCGGTGGTGCCATCGACCTCAGCTTCATGCCTGCTATCCTCAAGGGTATCAACGAGAAGATGACAGAAGGTCCTCTTACCGGTTCATACGCACGTGATATCCGCGTCTATGTATACGACGGTAAGATGCATCCGGTAGACTCTAAGGAAATCGCGTTCATCGTTGCAGGACGTAACGCTTTCAAGGAGGCTTTCCGTATCGCAGGTCCTAAGATCATGGAGCCTATCTACGATGTCGACATCATCACTCCTTCAGACTTCGTAGGTCCATGTATGTCAGACCTCAACACACGTCGTGGTATGATCGTGAACCAGGAGATGGACGGTAACTTCACTATCCTCCATGCAAAGGTTCCACTCGCAGAGCTCTACCGTTACTCAACAACTCTCAGCTCACTCACCGGTGGCTCAGCAACCTTCACAATGAAGTTCGCAGACTACCAGCCAGTACCTGGAGATGTTCAGACCAAGCTCCTCGCCGAGTACGCAGCTACAGAGACAGAAGAAGACTAGTCTTCCTCATAACAGAAAAGCCGACCCTTCCGGGCCGGCTTTTTTTTTGTTTCGCATCGAGGTGTTGTCCGACATCAGGAGCTGTCTGCTGCCAGGCACCGTACGGCATCAGGTGTTGTCCGGCGCCAGGCCCCAGAGGGACCCAGGCTGACGCTGGGCTCCGACTCGCATCGGCTGCTCGCTTCCGACGGCCTCCTCGACGGCTAACTCCTCCCTTTTAGTCGCCTCTGGCGCCTAACGGTCGTCAGACACACGCCGTCGCAGGACGGAGTCCTCTGGTCGCTCGGCTTTCCGCCTCTGCTCCAAGTCGCCCATCATCAGCCTGCTTCCCCCCTTGGACCTGGTGCAGTGCTTTCTGCAGAGGACCTGGTGTAGTCTTTCTGCAGGGTACCTGGTGCGGGGACTTTCTGTCTGTTGCGTAGGATACGCATCTTTGCGCCAGGTCTCGCCGTTTTGCCGACACCTGGTGCGCCGATCGGCCATATGCTTCCCTGATGGCAATTTCCCGCACCAGGTCCATTTCGGGATCCGTCAGAAACTGTCCGCTACCAGGCACCGTACGGCCTCAGGTGTTGTCCGGCGCCAGAATCTGTCCGCTGTCAGGAGTGATATGGGGTGCTGCCAGGAGCAGGGCGACCTAGGTCGGACGAAAAGCCCGTGGCCTAGGTCACGGGCTTTTGGTAACTCTTTGTGTGTCAGTGCGTTGCTGGTTGTGGGTGACCTAGGTCGCGGTACTTTTGCCTGACCTAGGTCGCAGGGGGATTCTGTCCTGCGCCCCAGTCCTTGCTGCCCAGTCCGGCGCTCCAGAGCCTGCCCCTGCCGTTCTGCCTCTCAGGACCTGCTGGCCCTTGAGGCCTCTCCGGCTAGTACTCCAGGCGGACGTCGTCGAGCCACATGACGGAGTCAGGGCTGCCGGTGAAGTAGTCGCCGAGCATGCTGGCGGCGGCGGAGATGACGATGTGGGTCGGCCTGCGGGAGGTCGAGCTGTATTCAAGAGGAATCTCGACCTTGGTCCATTCGCTGATGTCCTCGGCGCTGGTGAAGCTGCCGTAGGCGATGACGTTCGGTCCCTTAGGGTCAAAGAAGCTTGACTTCTCGAGGGTGTTGACCTCGAGAGGGCTCTGCTCGTCGCCGCCGTACTTGTGGTAGTCCCAGTCTCCCAGGGCAACCCATACGACGCCTCTGTCGTGGTCGCCGACCTTGGCAGGATCGCCGTCCGGCTTGCCGTTGAAGCATTTCTCAGGGATGATGCCGCTCTTGTACTTGAGCCATACGGTGACCTTCTGCGGTCTCTGGGTGAACGGACGGCCGAGGTGGATGATACCGCCTGAGGTTCCGACTGTCTTATAGTATTCGCCGGAGAAGATGTTTCCTGCCGCGAACTTGATGACTACATAGGCCGAAGCGAGCTTGACGGAGTATCTGCCCTCGTGGCTGTCTCCTGCTTCAGGGACTGTGATCGCGTAGCTTGATCCTACGGTTGTGGATCCCTTGTTGCCGCTGCCCCACCATTTTGTCTGGAGTGCAGGGTCTGGGGATGCCGGATCGAAGAATGAGCAGAACTTGTCAGACTCCCAGTTCGAGAATGTCTCGAAGCCGCTGTTCGGAACCTGGACCTCCGCCTCGGTGCGGAACTCGCGGATCTCAGTCTCGTCGGCTCCGCTGTAGGCGATACACTCGTAGTCTGTGAGCGGATCCAGGCCGTTTACGGCTGCCTTGAACGAGCCGCCGTCCTCGGTAACCTCCGGAGCCTCTGTCCACGCGAGAGTGCCTCTTTTCCTGTATCTGAAGCCGTTTTCCCTGCCGGCTATTCCCGAAGCCTTGAGCCATACTACCTTGGTCCATGCGTCGACGCCCGTGAACTGCACGACGGTCTCCGTCTGCTCGACGTAGAGATGCCATATCTGTGTAAGATCATGGTACTTCACGGCGATTTCCTGCCCGTTGGTGAAGTCATGGAGGCTTGAAGGGTCAGGAGAGTATGTGCTGATGTCCTTAGGTCCGAGCTTGAGGCTGGTGACCTCGAGCCTTTCCCTGTCGACGGACGATGAGACCTGGGTGATAGCCCTGTGGTTGACGTCGTCGATCCAGGTGTCGCCGACCTGTCCCGATACGGTGAAATACCTCTCGATTGACTGGCTTGCGCGTATCTCCCAGATATATTCATCGAAGGTCTTGAGAGTCAGTTTCAGAGGGCTTGTGAGATCCCTCGTTCCAGTTATGTCCCAGGAAGGCTCCACAGTTTTTTCGTTGAATTCGACACTGCGGATGTTGACACTGCGCATGTCGGTCTGCTCATCGAGGACGATCTCGACTGTCCTTGCGTCGGAGTTGATGCTGACGGACAGGGCGCCTTCTACGTCCATGGCGGTGATTCCCGCAGCAATCTTAGGGTATGGTATGTCGTTCTTGATGCAGCCGGCCGTTGCCAGTGCGGCAAGGACGGTGACCAGAGGTACCATGATTCCGGAGATTATTCGTTCAATCTTTCCCATAGCCTAGAAGTGGAGGGCAAGGCCCATTGAAATGTCCATGAGATCGAGCATGAAGCGGGCGCGTGAGACGTTGTTCGTTCCGAGCGTCGCGCCGTCCTTGACGTACTTCGTGTTCGTGTATGATATGCCGCCGATTCCGATGCAGACCTGCGTACTGAGGTTGTTCATCATGAATACCTCGAGTCCAGGACGTACGGCGAGCTTTACCTTGTTGGCAAGCGTGTATGCATCGAGATTGCTCTCGTCAAGCGCGAAGGCGGTCTTCGAGGTCGAGTACTGAAGCGCGAACTCGTTGAAGAGTCCGAAGCGTCCCAGACGGTCGAGACCGATGTACGATCTGTGGAAGATCTCGCTCGTGAATGAGTGCGTGCTTGCTCTGATGTCGCTGATGCTGACCGAAAGATCGTCGCTGAGAAGGCTCAGGTCGGCATCGTCGACGCCTGCCTGACCGCTGGAGTATCGTATCTTCATTCCGACGGTCTGGTTGTCCTTCAGACAGTAGGAGACGTATGGAGCTACGCTGAACCAGGTACCATAGGCATTGAGGTTCTGGACCAGCATCATGAATTCGCTGTCCGTGCTCGTGAGGTCGAAGTACGAGAACTGCATGCCGACGCTCTTCGCGCCCTTAGGGATGAAGAGCCTGTAGTCGAGCTGACGTCCTTCGTGCTTGGTACTGTCTTTCTGACGGATCATGGTACCCATCTTCACGGGTTCCCTCTTCTGCTTCTGGGCGTACGAGTCCACGGCCGCGGTCATCATTGCCACGGCTGCGAGGATTATGCAAAATATCTTCTTCATACGCTACAGATAGTAATAGATTCCGAATCCTACAGAAAGTACGTTCACCTTGAAGTTGACCGAAGTCGCGGTGCGGCTGCCCTCTGCGACCTGGTTATGGATCTGTCTGGTGTTCGAGATGTTGAAGCCGAGCATGTTGACGCTGAACTCGACGGCAAGGTGGTCGCTGGCGAAGGCCATCATGCCTGGGCAGAGATTGATGCCGAAGCTGGTCGAGGTCTCGTATGAGCCTGCGACGTTGTCCTCGTTATGTCCGTCCACTACCTTGCCCTGTCCGATGCCGACCGACAGACGGGTCTCATTGACCATGGCAAATCTGCGCGAGTTTCCAAGCGGAAGGTAGTTCCTCATGATTGCGGCACCCTTGAACTTGTGGGCGATAGCATGGTAGTTGACGATGTCGATACCGATGTCTGCGACATCTATCGAGGCATTGTCGAGCTTGAACATGTTCCTGTCATAGTCAACTCTGAGACCGAGTCCCAGGTTGTCCTTGATCATGTAGCAGAACGCAGGGCTGACTGAAAGACCGTATCCTGTCGAGTTGATGTTGTCTATGACGAGGAATGAGTAGTTGTCCATGTTGTGCAGTGAATAGTCAGCGGTACCGCCGACCATCCATGTGCCTTTCTCCACGAAGGTAACCGGCTTCGACATGTCGTAACCACGGTCATAGCGCTGAGCCTGGGCGGCTGGCGTCCAGAGCATCAGTACCGTGATGGCAGCAATGAATGTCCTGATTGTCTTCATTATTCGTAGAGGAGTTCTACACCGTCGAGCCAGAGGCGGCTGTTGTCATATCCGGTGAAGTAGTCACCGTACATGCTGGCCGCGAAGCTGATGACGATATGTGTAGGATATTTGTTCAGGTCCTTGTATGTCAGAGGAATGGTCACCTGTCTCCATTCGTTCGTAGAGTTGTTTGCGTCAGCCTCTACGAAGAGCTCGCCTGTGGCGATGGTAGATTCATCGGTGTTGTAGTCGATGAAGGTGCTGGTGTTGGTGGTGTTGACGAGGATAGGGCTGTCGGCGTCGCCACCGTACTTCTTGTAGTCCCATGTGCCGATGGCGATCCTCAGGGACGCCTTGTCGTAGTCACCCTCCTTGACCTCTGAAGGTGCATTGTTGGTGATGCGGTTGATCTTTCCGCTTGAGTATTTCATCCAGAGCCTCATCGCAGTAGGACGGGCTGTGAAAGGACGTCCGAAGTAGACGGTACCGCCGCTTGTTCCCACGAGCGATCCGAAGTGTCCGCTGAAGAGGTTACCAGCAGCGAACTTGATGATCACATAGCGTGACTGGAGACATACTGCCTTTGTTCCGTGCATGACATCATCGGTCACAGGGTAGCAGATGACTCCTGAAGCACCTACTGCTGTCGAACCCTTGTTACCGCTGTCCCACCACATTTTCTGGAGCTCAGGGAAGAGCGAATCCGGATCGAAGAACGATGAGTAGTTCCTGGATTCGGCGTTGGAAGTCGTCTCGAAGCTTGAGTTAGGAGCCTGCACCGCAGCGTCTGTGGTGATGGTCGAGCTGGCTTCGATGATCTCCTCTGTTCCGTCGGCAAGAGATGTGACAACAAGCCTGTACTTGTACTCGGTAGAGCCTGTAAGGCCGTTGATGAGGCCGCTGTATGCGCCTTCGGCATCACGGGTGGCACTGACTCTTGTCCATGTGTCTGAGCCTGCAGGAGCCCACTCGAAATATACCTTTGATGAGTCGTATTCCTTCTCGTCCACATCCGCATGGGCTGTGAAGTGTCCTGCCCAGATCTCGTACTTGCCTGTGCTTGCGACACCTGTCGCTACAGGGATGAAGATAATGTCGTCGTAGATGTCGTTGGTTGAGTCGTCAACCTCCACCTCGACAGCGAGGAGACCATCCTTCTCAGAATACCTGAGGCTCATCGCGTAGCGCTTTCCGCTCTCGACAGCAGGAATCTCTCCGCTCTTTGTGAAGCTGCTGCCGTCCTTTGCGAGGGTGCCGCTGAAACTCCAGTAGAGAGAAGGCTCGAAACCGTCGGAGATGAAGTATCCGTCCACTCCGCTCTTGTCCGCTGTGTAGACGAGCTGCTGTGCGGCGTCAGTCTCGCTGAGACCTACGGTACAGCTGTATCCTGGGTTGAACATCTCAGCTATCGATGCGTCGAAGCTGAATCTTGTGACTGTGTTGTAGATCTTTGCTGCGACTGTCACGTTCGAGTTCTGTGAAGCCACGATGGTGACATCTGCAGAGCCCTTGTAGCTCTTCTGCTCCCATGAAGCCGGAGAAGGAGACTCCTTGGCGATCTCGCCGGCCGCTACGTCTACGCGGTAGCTGTCAGCAGGGAGATAGAGTGAGGCAGGCATCTGGGAATAGGTGTACTCGCGTACCTTTCCCGAGAAGTCAGCCTTGTATATCTTTACATTCGCATTTGCGAGCAGCTCGTCCGAGCTCATCGCAGCCTTTGTCGCTCCGTCTGTCTCAATTCTGAGGGAGAGGGCTCCATTGCCTGCCTGCCTGCTTTCCTTCGTGCAGGACGCGCCAAGGACGAGACATGCCACCAGTGCGGCTATGCTGAATATTCTTGTCTTCATTTCTATCTCCTCCTTATTCGACTACAAGGGTGATCGCGATGCTCTTGCGGCATCCCTTGTTGTCAGTTACGTTCATGGTGAATGTATGGCTTCCCTTGAATGCGAGGAGCGGTGTCTGTGCCTCTGCGAGGTTGAAGTCGATCTCTGTCTTGTTGAGAAGGTCAGCTCCATGAGGGAACGGAACGATGCCGAATACTCCAAGAGCAGCTTCTGAAGGGTTGATCAGGTCGAGTGTGGTACCGCCGACTGTATTCACAGATCCGATGAAGTCTTCGTTTGTAGAAGCGATGTCGACAGTGAACTTGCGTGCTCCGTTAGGGATGAGAGCCTTCATGGTGAAGTCGAAGCTGCCGTCTGCAGGAACTACTACCGGCTGGTCGATATCGTATGCGCAGGTGCTTACAAGCTGGATTCCGCCGTCGCCGCTAGGTGCGTTCGGATCGTTGCCGTCGCCCTCCTCTGACGCTGTGACGTCGTTGTCAAGGACTGCGTCTGCCACGAGACCGTCGATCTCGACTGCGAATGATGCGTTGCCGCTTGCGTCAGTCTTCTTCATGAAGGTGATGATGTGCCAGTCACGTGCCTTGATGCCGGAGATAGATGAGGTCATCTTCTGGTTCTTGCCCTCGATGAGGCCCTTGAAGGTCACGGTCATGGTAGTGTTGTCACCGTTGTTGACAGCGAAGTAGCCTATTCTGCGCTCGTATGTAGGAGCTCCGCCGTTATAGCTGAGCTTGTACTCGAGAGGGTTGCCGGAAGTGACTTCCACTGAGGTGCTGCCGTCGCCGGTGACCATGGTGAGGAACTCGTCGTTGTAACCTACTGTGACTGCGCACTGGAGAAGTGTACAGGTAAGAGTTCCGAGCGAGGTAGTCTGCCCGACCGCGATGGTGAACTTCTCCGAAGTGCCATAGACAGGGGCTGAGAACTTTGCCTCAGGTACTGCGGCAGCCGTTGAGCGGACGTTGAGTACATATTCACCGGCAGGGAGTGAGATTCCGTCTGCTGAAGCCTTGACTTCGCCATAGCTCTTCTCCCATACGAGTGCGTTGGAAGCGTCATAGAGGGAAAGTGTATAGCTTTCGTCTGCCGGATCTGCCTTTGTCACAGTGATGACCTCCTCAGAGACGTTGAGAGTGAGGTTTGCGAGTGAGAGAATACCGGTGTTGTCCTTTTCCTTGCCATACTCGAACCTGTCGTCCTTGCAGGATGTAAGGACCAGTGCGGCACATGCCATGAATGCAAATATCTTTTTCATATCCATTCCTCTTTAGTCGTTAAGCTCCGTCTCACCGAGGTCTACGTCCTCCACGGTGTCGTTGAAGCTGATTGTTACTGTACTGCTTCCTACATTGGAAGCGTCGAATTCAAGGGTGTAGCAGGTCGCTGCGTCAAGTCCCTTGTATTCCTTCTCAGGGAATTCCTGGGTCTTTCCTGCCTGGCTGGTGAGGCTGCCCTTGACCCTGATGAGGTAGGCGTCCACGAATGCGGCTCTTGTCTCGGTTGATGGGAACGCGATCTGGGTTCCGCTTCCTGTGCTGAGAGTGAAGCTGTAGTCAGTGTAGTACTTCCTGAAGCTGTCAGTGTACTCGAACTTCACGATGGCGTTGCCGAGCTTTGCCTTTACTGCGACATTGGTTGTCTGTCCGCCTGTCACTGCGAAGCTCTGCTCACCATAGAAGTAAGGCTTGTCGAAGCCCTCGACCTCTGCCGAGCCATAGCTTGCCTTTACTGTATAGTTGCCAGCAGGGAGGGTTGTAAGACCCTTGGGGTCGCTGACGGGAATCGTCTCGTCTGAGGAATTCACTATGACTAGGGTGAAGTCTTCCGGCGATGGCAGCGATGTGTAGCTGCTCACCGAGCTCTTTGTGACGAGAGCGATCTCCTCGTCCTGGGAGATCTGGAAGGAAACCATTCCTTCCTCGCCTTCCGAGCTCTTGTTGCACGAAAGGGCGAGCGACAGAGCCGCAAGTCCAAGTGCAAAAGCTTTGATAGTCCTTTTCATTGTTACTATATTACCTAAAAATTATTTTCTGATCGATACCCTGATGTTGTCAAGGTACAGCCAATATGTTCCGTTGCTTGTTCCTGCCGTGCCGTCAGCGACCTCTCTCCAGGAGATTCTCCTGCCGTTGGTCATGTCAGGGATGATGCTCACATGCTCGTTGTCCACATTGTCATACGAACCGCTTTCCTCGTTGACGTTGAAGCTCTCCACGAAGGTACCTGTGGTGCTTGCGCTCTTGATTCCTCCGCTTGTAGTGGTGCTTCCGATGTGGACTGTGGCTCCGAGCTTAGGGTTTGCTCCAAGTCCGCCTTCCTCTCTGCCCATCGAGTAGTTGAACCTCAGCTCGACCTCGACGGTCTTCCCGTCCTTGATTGCGCTGAGCATAGGAGAGTCGCATCGTGAGTCGTAGGTTGCGAACCATTCCCTGTGCGCAGCCATGCGGACTGACTTGCCTGCCTCGCCTCCGGCTCTTGCGATGCTCCATCCGTCTCCGAAGAGCACAGGATCCTTGTCACCGACATTCGAAGCCGAGTGCTTGTCTGAAGAGCTGAATGACTCTATGCCAGAGAAGTCCTCGAAGAAAAGATATGGGCAGCGGAGTTCCTTCTCCACTCTTGTAGCGGCAGAAAGATCTCCGAGGCTGACAGTCTCATAGACTATTGCGCTCTCGGACTCGTATCTTACGGACACTGTCTTTCCTGACAGAGCCCTGAACTCATCCTCGTCCGAGGTAGAGATCCTGAAGGACTCGCCGACGGTGAATCCGTCAGACTCTGAGTAGGTATAGACGTTCGATGAAGTGCCAGGCCATGAAGTTCCCTCCGGAAGGGTAAGCGTCACGTTCTGTACCTCCTCACCGAGATTGTTGGCTGCGAGAGAGAAAGTTGCCGAATAGAAACTGCTTACCGAGCTAGGTCTGAGCGGAACGCTGGTGATATGTCCTGCTGCGAAATCTCTTCCGGCAAGGCGTATAGGCTTGACACGTCCGATCTTGCTCTGCGAATAGAGGGTCACCTCCATCACATCGCCTTCCCCGTACGCAGCCGCAGGAGGGTAGATTCCGGCTGAGGCGTAGTCATAGCGGGAATTGACGCTCTCGTCCATAAGGTCCGCAAGGTCCATGGTGACCGTTCTGCCGTCGTACCCTGCTCCACCGGCGCTGAACGAAGCGGAGCCGTCGGTTACGTCTACGGTGACGCTGCCCACAACGGCCTGAGGCATCGAGAACTCGATCTTCTCGATGGGCTCTCCAAGAGAGTTGCAACCCTGTGGGATATAGAATCTGAGGAAATGCAGCAGATGACGCATCCGAACGTCCATCATCTCGCTCTCACCTTTGTTCCAGCTTATAGAAGAGTCCTCGTCGACGCTGTGGAGCGCTCCGCTCTGCAGCGGACCGCCGAGGGTGATGTCAATGCCGCCCGAGGCTTTTCCGTCCTGCTGGGCAGGGATGACGAAGCTGGCCTTGGTACCATTGACCGAAGCCGGTACAGGATAAGCGAGATAGTATGTATAGCTGTCCTGAGGCATTGCCGCATCGAGCTCGGATGTGAAGTATCCGACATTCCCGTGGCCTTTTGCCACAAGCGCGAAGTCCTGGTTGCTTAGAGTCCAGGTACCGGCGCTGCTGCGGGCCCAGAGCGACAGATGGTCACCCTCGCTCCAGGCGAAGGTACCATGGTCAGCATCGAGCTGTGTCTTGGTTGCGGGATTGCCGAGTGCGAAGCCTACGGTCGTCTTTCCGCTCTTTTCCTCCGGGAAGGAAACGGTGCAGGCAACTGCAGTTGTCAACAGAGCTATGGCTACTGAAAGACAATTATTTAACCCTTTGATATGGCGCATAATCTGCAAATATACGCATATTTTTCAGATACTTGCAAAAGGGGCTAGTCGCGCCTGCCTGGCAAGAACATTCCTCCAATACTGAGGAGAATAAGGACAATAAGAAGACCTGAAGAAGCACGTGAGATGTTGCTGCTTAATACATAAGACTTAGGGGCGAACTTCATTTCAACGACATGTTCACCCTCAGGAAGCCTGGCTGCGCGAAGGGTCCAGTCTGCCCTGAAAAGAGGAAGTTCCTTTCCGTCGACCGTCGCTGTCCATCCGTCTGGATAGTAGATTTCGCTGAAGACCGCGATCTTCTCGCCTGATGCCTTATATGTATATGTCAGAGCGTTCGGAGCGTATGAGCTGAGGGCGATATAGTCGTCTCCGCACTCCATCAATGTGCCATCCTCGTTCGCCTCTGCGGAAGGCATTCCCTCTGCCGCCCAGCTGAAGTCATTTCCGATCACGGCCTGTGTACGGAGGTCAGCCGAGCCGATAAAGGCGATCTCCTCGTCCGCATTGGCTGCCTTGACTACAGAGTCCACAAACCATGCGTTGCCCATCGCTGTCTCGTTGCGCAGGGCAGGGATCTCGTCGTTGACGATGATGTACCTGTCGTTGAGCATGTCGAGTATAGGGGTCGAAGGAAGGGCCTCCTCGGCCTCTCCGATGGTGGTGGCGTTCTGGATGGACCTGAGGATGGAGTTGCACTCAGGGACGATATAGTTGTCGATGAGGTCCTGGTATCTCTGGAGCTTCACAGGGCTGTAGCCGCCGATGCTCTTGTGGAAATAGCTTGTGTAGGAGTCGTTGAAAGTGCTTACTGAAAGGTCGAGCACCCTGTAGTCAGGGTCCTTGTCCTCGAGTATCGAGAGGTCAGCCACGCGCTCGGTGAACTGGTTCTCGAAGTCGTGCTTGCGTACGAAATGGTCCTCATTGAGGTAGCGCTTTCCTGTGGCGAACATGTTGATCAGCACGAGGGCGCAGATGGCTGCGCCGGCTATCTGCAGGTTCATGGTACCTGCAGGAGCGTCGCTGCCGTCATCCACCGGCTTCCTGAGTCCGAAGACCGCCCAGTAGAGAAGGGCGAAGGCTGCCACGATGAATCCGCATGATACGAGACCGTCCTTGAGAAGGAGGTTCATCCTGTCCACGATGAAGGCGTCCACGAGTATGTCCTGCTGGCCTGCGTCGGTCGGACCGGTGAAGGTCCTGCCGATTCCGAAGGCGGAGATGAGGCTGAAGCCGCCGGTGATGGCGAGGGCCACGAGTCCCCATTTGAGGAACTCCTTCCTGCTGTACCTGCCCTTGATGATTCCGTCAAGGGTGAGGAATCCGAGCATAGGAAGGGTGAACTGGAGTATCACGAGGGCCATCGAGACGGTCCTGAACTTGCTGTAGAACGGAATGTAGTAGTACCAGATCTTTGTGAAGCCGATGAAGTGGCTTCCCAGGCCCAGTCCTATTCCGATGAGTGTCGGGATGAGTATCCACCACTTCTCCTTGCCCTTGTAGAGGCCAAGGCCCAGGATGAAGAGGAACATCGTGATAGCTCCCATGTACATAGGACCTGCGGTGAAAGGCTGTGGACCCCAGTATAGAGGGAGGGCCTTCGCGATCTGTCTCCAGTTCTGCTGGCCGTTGTCGCGAAGGAGGGTGATGGTCTCTGACTTGAGAGGGTTGACCGAGTAGGTTGAAGAACCGCCGTTGTAGTCAGGGATCATCATGTTAGGAAGTTCTTCCCATCCGTATGACCAGGCTGTCGCGTACTCGAGGTCGAGACCCTTGCTCTTCTCGCTGTCGCTGCCGCCGGCCGAAGAAAGCTCCGAGCCGCCGCGCATGGTGTGCTTGGTGTATTCGTAGGTCGGGATCAGCCTGTTCGCGTTAGTGCCGATGCCGGTCAGACCGAGCACCAGAAGCAGGGACGAAGCTACCATGAACCTTCCGAAATATTTCCTGTTGTCCTTCTTTGCCATCCAGCCGACCAGGACTGCGACGTAGCAGAAGATGATGATCGCTAGGTAGTAGGTGATCTGGACGTGGTTGGCCTTGATCTGGAAGTTCAGGGCCATTCCGAAGAGGGCTGCGCCGAGTATGGTCTTCGGCAGCCACTCCTTCCACCTGGCCTCAAGCGAGGCGAAGGCACTCCTGTAGGTCCATATCACCGCCGCGAGCACCCATGGAAGGAATGCGAGGGCTACCATCTTGGCGTTGTGGCCGACCTGGATGATCTGCATATTGTAAGAGCAGAAGGTCACCGCGATGGCGCCGCCTGTCGCAACGAGCGGGCTGAGTCCCAGGGCCAGCATCAGCAGGAAGGCACCGAGGAGGGATATGAAGAGATAGCTCGCAGGCCTTGGACCGATGAAAGTCAGGTCATAGAGCTTCTTGGTGAAGTCTCCCGCGGTGTTGCCGTTGAGCATTGTCGTCGGCATTCCTCCGAACATCGAGTTGGTCCATGCGGTCTTGTCAGCAGGATGTGCCGCGTCCCAGTCGTTGGTCTCCTTCGCCATCCCCATGTAGCCCGAGATGTCGCTCTGGTCGACGACCTTGCCGCTGAGCACCTCCGGAACGAAGGCATAGGCAAGTATGAGGAGGAAAAGGGTTATTCCTGCGTAGGTCAGTATCTTCTTCAAAAGATCTTTGTTCATAGCTATCTGGTCAATGATTCCATAAGCGCGGCCATCTTCGCGGTCGTCGCCGTTCTGGAATACTGTTCAATATTATCTGTCTTTGTCCATGGTTCCCCGCTTCGGTGCAGTTCCCAGCAGCGGTCCACGAAGCCCGCGATGGCAGCCTTGTCGTCCCAGTCATGCACGACTCCGGCTCCGGTGCCCGAAAGCACTCTTGCCATGGCCCCGTCCGTCTGTCCGATTCCAAGGACAGGTCTTCGCGAGGCGAGGTATTCGAAAAGCTTGCCCGGAAGGGTCGCACGGTATTCCGGCTCCTTTCGGAGCGGGAGGATCAGCATCGAGGCGTCCTGCTGCTCGCGGACAGCGACGGTGTGGTCCTGGTATCCGAGGTCGGTCACGTATTTCTCCAGACCTGCGGTCTTGAGCGAGTCAAGTACTGCAAGGTCGGTCTTTCCGACAAGTCTTATGCAGAGCTTCTGTGCGAACAGGGCATCGGCCTTGCATTTTTCGGCGAGCACTTCCCAGAGCACCTCAGGAATGCCGTCGGATGCGAACAGTCCTGTGTGGGTGACGTTGAACGGAGAGTCGGCGGTGGTGGGAGTGGTACCATGGTCCCTGCCCGCGAAGTCCTCAGGGTCGAAGCCGTTGGTGATCAGGTGCACGGGTGTCGAGGTCATTTCCCTGAACTCGTCCTGGACCAGAGGCGATACTGCGACGACCGCGCTGCAGGCGTCAAGAACTTCCTTCTCGAGCCTTTCGTGGCGGCGCTGCGCCCAGCTCGAGAGCTGGAGATGCTTGAAATAGAACATCTTTGTCCATGGGTCCCTGAAGTCGGCTATCCATGGAATCCCTGTCCTTTGGGAAAGTCCCTTCGCGATCAGGTGCATCGAATGGGGAGGTCCTGTGCTGACGATGACGTCCACAGGATGTCCCTTGACGTATTCCTCCAGGAACCTGACCGAAGGGCGCACCCATGCAACTCGCGGGTCGGGGATGAAGAGATTGCCTCGCAGGGCCATCATCAGCTTCTGCTTGAAGCTCTTCTTCTGATGGTTGATAGGGTTCACTTCCTTTGAGGAGGCGCTCTTTCCTGTAAGCTTGCGGTAGATGCTGTAGACTTCCCTTATCGGGCGCTTTACGATCTCTGCCTCGGGAGGAACGTCTCCCAGAAGCGAAGTGTCCTGCGACGGAGCCTCAGGATTCTCCGGGGTGTATATCACAGGCTGCCATCCCTGGGAAGGCAGGTATTTCGAGAATTTCACCCAGCGCTGCACACCCGAGCCGCCCGAAGGTGGCCAGTAATAGGTTATGATCAGCGCTCTTTTCATTCTTGTTCGGTATGTCTGCCGTTCAGTGCAGTTGTTATTCTACTGTCACTGACTTGGCGAGGTTTCTTGGCTGGTCTACGTTCCTGCCCTTGTAGACAGCGACGTAGTATGCCAGGAGCTGGAGAGGAATGACCGCGATGACAGGCATGAGGAAGTCGCAGATGCCAGGGATCTCGATCGCCCAGTCTGCAAGTTTCTTGATCTGGGTGTCACCTTCGCGGATGATGGCGATGATCCTACCTCCGCGGGCCTTGATCTCCTGGATGTTGCTGATTGTCTTCTCGTGGGTCTTCTCCGAGGTAGCGATGACTACTACAGGAAGCTCGATGTCGATCAGGGCGATAGGGCCGTGCTTCATCTCCGCTGCAGGGAGTCCTTCAGCGTGGATGTATGAGATTTCCTTGAGCTTGAGTGCACCTTCGAGGGCGACCGCATAGTTGTAGCCACGTCCGAGGTACATGAAGTTGTGGGCATAGGTGAAGGTCTTCGCGAGGTCTGAGATGTTGCCGTCCTGCTTGAGGACCTCTGCCATCTTCTCAGGAAGGACGAGCAGGTCCTTCGCGATCCTCTCGTAGAGATTCTGGTCTATGGTGCCACGCTCCTTGCCTATCGCAAGTGCGAGCATGGCCATGACGGTCACCTGTCCGGTGAATGCCTTTGTCGATGCCACACCGATCTCAGGTCCTACGTGGATGTACGAGCCTGAATGTGTCTCGCGGGCGATCGAAGAACCTACCACGTTGCAGATACCGTAGACGAATGCTCCGGCCTCCTTCGCGATCCTGATGGCTGCGAGGGTGTCGGCTGTCTCGCCGGACTGCGATACTGCGATGACTACGTCGTCGCTGTGGATGATAGGGTTCCTGTATCTGAATTCGGAAGCGTACTCAACCTCCACAGGGATGCGGCAGAGGTCCTCGATGAGGTGCTCTCCGATAAGTGAGGCATGCCATGAGGTACCGCATGATACGAAGATGATGCGCTTCGCGCCTATGAATTTCTCTCTGTTGTCAAGGACGCCTGAAAGGATGACCTGCGCTGTCTCGGGGCTTACTCGGCCGCGGATACAGTCCACGAGGGTGTCAGGCTGCTCGAAGATCTCCTTGAGCATGAAGTGAGGATAGCCACCCTTCTCGAGCTGCGAGATCGAGAGGTCGAGGTTGGTGATGTTGAACTCCGCATCCTTGTTCTCGAGGTTGATGATCTTGAGAGGCTCGTGGCGTCGGATGATGGCGATCTCGCCGTCGTTGACGTATACGAACTCGTTGGTGTAGTCGATGATGGATGCTGCGTCGGAACTGATGAAGAACTCGTCCTGGCCCAGGCCGATGCACATAGGGCTGCTCTGCCTTGCCGCTACGATCTGGTCGTTGTTGCCTTTCTCAAGGACTGCGATGGCGTATGCGCCGACTACCTTGTTGAGGGCAAGTCTGACTGCCTCTGCGAGATCGCACTTCTCTTCGTTCCTGATGTATTCGATGAGGTTGCACAGTACCTCTGAGTCTGTCTCGCTCTTGAAACTGAAGCCTTTCTGGATGAGGGCGTCCTTGAGAACACGGTAGTTCTCGATGATGCCGTTGTGGATGAGGGCGATGTTCTCAGACTCTGAGTAGTGGGGATGGGCGTTGACGTTGTCCGGTACGCCATGGGTAGCCCACCTGGTATGGGCGATTCCGATGTTTCCGCTTGCGTCCTTGCCATTGAGGTATTCCTCGAGGTCGTCGACCTTGCCTCTGCACTTGAACACGTTAAGGTTGCCGTCGGAGTTGACCATTGCTACTCCGGCGCTGTCATAGCCGCGATACTCGAGCCTGTGGAGGCCCTTGATGAGGATGGGGCAGGCCTGCCTGTCACCCATGTAACCTACGATTCCGCACATGATTACTGAATAAGATTAGTTGTTGATGTCTATCTGAGTTGTCCGTAAATGTGCAAATTTAAGAAAAAACGCTCAAAAAGCGTATATTTGCATAGATAAGGAGTCCTATGATGAAAGAGAAAGATTTTGAAGGAAAACCAGCAGGAAAGAAGGCTGAGGATACCCCGATGATCAAGCAGTTCTTCGAGGTGAAGGCAAAGAATCCGGAGGCCGTCCTGCTCTACAGGGTGGGAGACTTCTATGAGACCTATTCCGACGACGCTATCCTTGCCAGCAAGGTGCTCGGAATAGTCCTTACGAAGAGGTCCAACGGAGACAAGGGAACCTTGCCTATGGCAGGCTTCCCCCACCATGCCATAGACACTTATCTGCCTAAGCTTGTCCGTGCCGGATACAAGGTAGCGGTATGTGACCAGCTCGAGGACCCGAAGCTTACCAAGAAGCTGGTGAAGAGAGGCATAACCGAGCTTGTGACTCCGGGCGTAGCCTTCAGTGACCAGATGCTGGAGCAGAAGGAGCACAACTACATCGCAGGCCTGTGCTTCGACCGTCATCAGTGCGGAGCGGCTTTCCTCGACGTCTCGACAGGTACCTTCCAGGTAGCCCAGGGATCCATGGAATACATAGGCACCCTGCTTGCTTCCATGAACCCGAAGGAGCTCCTTGTCCAGAGGGGCACCGAAAAGGTGGCCCGTGCCCAGTTCGGCGACTCGGCCTACATCTCGACTGTCGAGGAGTGGGCTTTCGTATATGATTCTTCCGCTGAGAGGCTCCGCCGCCAGCTCCAGGTAGATACTCTCAAGGGCTATGCGGTCGACTCCTATCCTCTTGGAATCTGCGCAGCCGGAGCGCTTCTGGTCTACCTCGACCAGACCCACCATACAGACCTCAAGAACATCTGCTCCCTTTCCCGCATCGACGAGGGAAAGTTCGTGTGGATGGACCGATTCACCTTCCGCAACCTCGAGATCTTCCAGAGCTCAGTCGGAGGCGAGGGCGTCTCGCTCGTGAACGTGATCGACAGGTGCTCTTCTCCTATGGGAGCCCGCCTTCTCAGGACCTGGCTCTCGATGCCGGTGCTCGACCTTGACGAACTTCACTCAAGATATGAGGTCGTGTCCCATTTCCTCGGTGACGAGGAGGGGCTGACCATGGTACAGGAACTCATAGGCAACATCGGTGATCTCGAGCGTATAATCTCGAGGGCGGCGACGGGCAAGATAGCCCCAAGGGAGATACTCCAGCTGGGCAGAGGCCTGAGCCAGATCAGACCTATCTCGGACTACTGCAACGCAAAGGGCAACGAGGCTCTCGCATCCCTTGCTTCAAGGCTCTCAGGCTGCCAGGAGCTGATAGACGCAATCCAGAGGACGATCTCCCCTGAGTGCGCGGCGGCTCTAGGAAAGGGTCCTGTCATCGCCAAGGGCGTGGACGAGGAACTCGACAGCCTTCGCGACATCTCGACAGGCGGCAAGGACTACCTGATCGAACTCCAGCAGAGGGAAGGTGAAAGGACCGGCATCCCTTCGCTCAAGATAAGCTACAACAATGTCTTCGGCTACTACCTTGAGGTGCGCAATGCCTACAAGGACAGGGTTCCTGAGGAATGGATACGCAAGCAGACCCTCGTCAACGCCGAGAGATACATCACCCAGGAGCTGAAGGACTACGAATCGAAGATTCTCGGTGCCGAGGAGAAGATTTATGAGATCGAGGCCCGTCTCTACGCTGCGCTCGTAGCGAAGATCCAGAGCTTCATCTCGACCATCCAGTCCGACGCACGCATCGTGGCGCGCCTGGATGTGCTCGCAGGCTTTGCCGAGCTTGCCATGAGCAATCACTACTGCCGCCCTGAGATGACCATGGACCTTGCCCTTGACATCAAGGCGGGCCGCCATCCTGTGATCGAGACCCTGATGCAGCCGGGCGAGGAATATGTCCCTAACGATATCTTCCTCGACAGCAGGAGTGAGCAGATCATGATCCTGACCGGTCCGAACATGGCCGGTAAGTCGGCTCTCCTGCGTCAGACAGCCCTCATCGTGCTGCTTGCCCAGATCGGCTCGTTCGTGCCTGCTAGCTCGGCGAAGATAGGCTATTTCGACAAGATATTCACCCGCGTGGGAGCGAGCGACAACATCTCCCGCGGCGAGTCAACCTTCATGGTGGAGATGCTCGAGACCTCGATGATCCTGCATAACCTGTCGGAGCGTTCGCTGGTGCTTCTCGACGAGATCGGCCGAGGAACTTCGACCTACGACGGAATGTCCATCGCCAGGGCTATCGTGGAGTATATCCATGAGTATGGCCATGGTGCCAAGACCCTCTTTGCTACACACTACCATGAGCTCAACGACCTCGAGAATCTTTATCCGAGGGCCCATGACTACCATATCGAGGTGAAGGAAGTCGGCAAGAAGGTGATCTTCCTGCGCAAGCTCGCGCGCGGCGGCACCGCACACAGCTTCGGTATCCATGTGGCGCGTCTTGCGGGTATGCCTAAGGAGGTGCTCAAGTCGGCCGAGAGGACTCTCGCGGCCCTTGAGAAGAGTGACAAGGGAGGCGTGCACACTACTGCTTCCCAACCATCAGGTTCTGCGGACCGTATTTCCGACGACGCCATCCAGCTTTCCCTCTTCCAGCTGGATGACCCGATGCTCTCGTCCCTGCGCGACACCCTCAAAGGCGCCGACCTCAACAACATGACCCCGCTCCAGGCCTTCGACCTCCTGCGCGACATGAAGGCCCAGCTGGGAGTGTAGGGGGAGGCTGGAGCAGGCAGCTTTTGCAATTTGGTGTGCACGCCCACCTGCAGCAGAGGGCCTGGGATGGCATTCCGCATGCACACCGGGGCCTGTCGGGGGCATGTGTGCGTGACAATGTGCCCCTCAGCGCACAGAACCAAGATTTCCATGCACTCCGATTTGCAAAAACGTTAGTGTTTACAGTACAAGATTGGTGATGAAGATGACGACGATACCGATCGGTGCCACCCACTTGATGAGGAAGTAGACGAGGCTGAAGAGTGCGCAGTTGAATTTCTGCGTGCCGTTGTTTGTGAACTCGTTCCAGACAGTCTCCTTCTTCATCTTCCATCCAACGAAGAAGGTGAAGAGAAGTCCGCCGAAGGCCATCAGATAGTTCGAGGTCAGTTTGTCACAGAAATCGAAGATAGTACATCCGAGGATATGTATTTCGGCGAGAGGTCCGAATGAAAGCGAGCAGAGCACTCCAAGTACCCAGGTCGACGGCAGGAGGATTGCGATGGCCTTTTTCCTTGTCAGGCCCTTTTCCTCTGTGAGATAAGCTACGCCGGCCTCGACCATCGAGATGGACGATGTCAGGGCGGCTACGAGGATGGTGAGGAAGAAGAGTATGGCTATGGTGGCGCTCAGCCATGGTGCGGCTGCGCCCATCTTTGCGAAGATGTAAGGCATGGTCTCGAAGATGAGGCCAGGACCTGCGCCGGGCTTGATTCCTGCTGCGAATACGGCAGGCATGACTGCGAAACCGGCGATCATCGCGAAGATAAGGTCGAAGGCTGCGGTTCCGAGTCCAGAGGTGAATAGGTTCTCTTCCTTCTTCATGTATGAGGCATAGATCAGGATGGTTCCCACACCGAGCGAGAGCGAGAAGAATGACTGGCCCATAGCGGATGCGATGACCCTTCCTGTGATCTTTGAGAAATCAGGCTTGAGCAGGTATCTGACACCCTCTCCTGCTCCTGGCAGGGAGACTGCGTAGATCATTATCACCACGATGAGGACGAGAAGGACAGGCATGGTCAGCTTGGCGAACTTCTCGATACCTTTCTTGACTCCTGCAAGGACGATCAGGCAGGTCGCGGTGATGAAGAATGTATGGCAGAGCACAGGTCCCCATGTGCTTGAGGCGAAGTTGCCGAACATAGGGGCGATGCTGTCTGTGGATTCAGGTCCGAAGCTGAATGAAAGCGCCTTGAGGAGGTATTCGAAGGACCAGCCTCCGACGACGCTGTAGAACGAAACGATGATAAGAGGCGAGATGACAGTCAGCAGTCCGAGCCACTTCCACCTTGATCCCGGAGCGAGCTTGTCCATGGCATTGAAGGTACCGGCCTGCGCAGTGCGGCCGATGATGCTTTCCGCCATGAAGATAGGCATTGCAAGAAGGAGGGACGAGATGAGGTAGACGATGATGAATGCAGCGCCTCCTCCCTCACCTACGGTGTAGGGGAATCTCCAGATATTGCCCAGACCGATCGCGGAACCGGCCATGGCCATTATGACAGCAGCTCTGCTGCCGAAGGTTTCTCTCTGAGCCATTCAGGAATGTGGTTTTATGTCCGTCAAAGAATGAAGTTGGTGATGAATATGAAGATGAGTGCGAGCGGAGTCACGTAGCGTACTATGAAGTAGAGTGCTCCGAATGCCTTGTTGTTTGCCTTGAGTGTGCCTCCGTTGGTGAACTCGTCCCTTACATCAGCCTTGGACATCTTCCAGCCGACAAGGAGTACGGCCATGAAGCTTCCGATCAGGAGGAGGAAGTTGGATGAGAACATGTCGAGGAAGTCGAAGACAGGCTTTCCGGCTATCTTGAACTCGGAAAGCGGTCCGAAGGAGAGCGAACAGAGTAACCCGAGGCACCATGTACCTGCGAATACCAGCGCAGCCGCTGTCCTTCTGCGCATCTTCTTCTCTTCGACCAGATAGGCCACGCCGACTTCGACGAGCGATACCGACGAGGTGAGGGCGGAGAAGATGATGGTAAGGAAGAAGATGATGGCGACGCAGCTGCTGATCAGCGGCATGGTCGCTGCCATCTTGGTGAAGATGTAAGGCAGGGTCTGGAAGATGAGTCCCGGACCTGCGCTTGGCTGGATTCCTGCGGTGAAGACTGCAGGCATGATCGCGAAGCCGGCCATCATCGCGAACATAGTGTCAAAGAGAGCTGTGTATGTGCCCGATGCCATCAGGTTCTCCTGCTTGCTGACATAGGATGAGTATGTGATGATGATACCCATGCCGAGCGAGAGTGAGTAGAATGACTGGCCGAGGGCAGATGCGCAGTTCGAGAATGTGAGCTTTGAGAAATCAGGTCTGACGAGATACTCGACGCCCTTTCCTGAACCCGGAAGTGTGAGTGAGAACACCATGATCATGAGGACCATGACGAACAGCACAGGGATGCAGAACTTGCTGAATTTTTCGATTCCTTTCTTGACTCCGCCTGCGACGATCAGGCATGAGATGCCAAGGAAGGCTGTGAAACAGATGGACGGGCCCCAGAAGGACGACGCGAACTGGCCGAACATGCCGTTGACCGTGTCAGGGTCAGAATGCATGAAGGTCAGGCTGACGGACTTGAGGAAGAATTCCACGGACCAGCCACCGACCACGCTGTAGTAGGATACGATGATCAGCGGGGTGATGATGGAAAGATAGCCGAGGATCTTCCAGACGTTTTCGTCTCCTGCGAGCTTCCTGGTGGCGCCGAGGCAGTTGGCCCCGCTTCGTCTTCCGATGATGGATTCCACCATGAAGATAGGAAGGGAGAAGCTGAAAGAGAAGAAGAGATAGAGCAGGATGAACGCCGCTCCACCTCCTTCGCCCACCATATATGGGAATCTCCAGATGTTTCCCAGGCCGATGGCCGATCCGGCCAGTGCCATAATGACGGCAGCCCTGCCACCGAAAGTCTCTCTGTCTTTTGCCATTTATGTCAAGTCCGTGAGTTCCGTTGTTGCTGGGGATCGGAACTACCTGCGTGTATATTCAACGAATTCGAAAGTATATCCCGTCTCGGGATCTGTATGTGTCTCCGATACGCTGGCCTTCTCCCAGATCTCAGGATCGATCTCAGGGAAGAAGACGTCTGCGTCGATGACTGTATGGACATGGGTGATGAACATCCTGTCGACCATGTTGATAGCCATGCGGTAGACAGACGCACCGCCCATCACGAAGCACCTCTCGCAGTCCTCCGCCTCGGCGCTGGCGAAGGCCTCGTCGAAAGAATAGACGCAGTTTGCCTCTGGAATGTCTTCTCCGCCGAGATTGAGCACGATGTTCTTCCTTCCTGGAAGCGGATGCTTAGGGAGTGAGAAGTATGTGGTACGGCCCATGATCACAGGACATCCTGATGTGGTACGCTTGAAGAACTTGAGGTCTTCAGAGATGTGCCAAGGGAGGTCTCCCTTGATGCCGATGCCAAGGTTGTCTGCAACGGCTACGATAAGACATTTTTCCATTTTAGACTGCTACTGGTGCTTTGATGGCAGGCCAAGGATCGTATCCTTCAAGAGTGAAGTCCTCATACTTGAAGCTGAAGATGTCCTTGACGTCCGGGTTGATCTTCATTACTGGAAGCTGGCGAGGCTCGCGTGTGAGCTGGAGGTCCGCCTGCTCGAAGTGGTTCAGATAAAGGTGTGTGTCGCCGAGGGTATGCACGAATTCGCCTGGCTGAAGTCCGCAGACCTGTGCGAGCATCATGGTGAGAAGGGCATACGATGCGATGTTGAACGGCACTCCGAGGAACACGTCTGCGGAGCGCTGGTACAGCTGGCATGAGAGCTTGCCGTCAGCCACGTAGAACTGGAAGAGGCAATGGCATGGTGGGAGACCCATCTGGTCGATCTGTGCGACGTTCCATGCGTTGACGAGGATACGTCTTGAGTCGGGATGGTTCTTGATGAGGTCGACTACATTGGCGATCTGGTCGATCGTGCTTCCGTCATAGCCGTCCCATGCCCTCCACTGCTTGCTGTAGATAGGACCGAGCTCCCCTGTCTCGTCGTCGCCCCATGAGTCCCAGATATGGACTCCCTTGGCCTGGAGAGTCTTCTTGTTGGTGTCTCCTGAAAGGAACCAGAGAAGTTCCTCGATGACGCCGCGGGTGAAGACTTTCTTGGTGGTGAGGAGCGGAAAGCCCTTGGAAAGGTCGAAACGCATCTGGCGTCCGAACACAGACTGTGTTCCGACGCCGGTGCGATCCGTCTTCACGACACCGTTTTCACGGATGTCGCGAAGTAAGTCAAGGTACTGCTTCATTACTTCTTTACAGAGAAAGCAAAGACAGTTGCCTCCTGGTAAACCTCGCCAGGTCTGAGCACTGTTGTAGGGTACTCTGGCTGGTTAGGTGAATCTGGGAAGTGCTGTGTCTCCATTGCAACACCCTCGTAGTCCTTGTAGCTGCGGCCACACTTACCCTCTGGGCTTCCGCCTACGAAGTTACCTGTGTAGATCTGGATAGCAGGCTGGGTTGTAGCGATGTCGAGCTGACGGCCTGTCTTCTCTGACCAGAGAGTAGCAGCGTCCTGGAGCTGTCCTGGCTGTGCGCCGTCGATGAGGAAGCAATGGTCGTAGCCCTTACCGATCTTGAGCGGCTCGAAGTCGAAGTTGAGGATGTCGTCACCGATTCTTCTGCCGTTCTGGAAGTCGAGTGGTGTGCCAGCGACTGGAGCTGGTGCTCCGAGAGGAATGAGACCTGCGTCTGTTGGGAGGAACTCAGAGCTGTTGAGCTTGAGCATGTGGTCGAAGATGTTGCCTTCGCCTGCGCCTTCACCCTCGAGGTTGAAGTATACGTGGTTGACGAGGTTTACGACTGTAGGAGCGTCAGTCTCACCCTTGAATGTCATGGTAAGCTTGTTGTCCTCGCTCCACTCGTAGCGTGTAACGACTGTGAGGTTTCCTGGGTATCCTTCCTCGCCGTCTGGTGAGAAATACTTGAACTCTACAGCGAAGCCGTCGATCTGGCTGTCCCATACTCTCTCAGCATAGCCGGTAGGACCACCATGGAGGTGATTCTCGCCATTGTTGATGTTGAGGGTGTACTCCTTTCCGTCAAGGGTGAACTTACCCTTTGCGATACGGTTGGCGAAACGTCCTGGAACCTTTCCTGAGAAAGGACCGTCACCATAGTAGCTCTCTGCCTTAGGGTAACCGAGAACTACGTCACCGAGAACACCGTCCTTGTCAGGAACGTTTACTGATACGATTGCTGCACCATAGCTGCTGAGCACTACGCTTGCGCCCTGGCCGTTAGTGATGGTGTACTTGTAGATGTCCTGTCCATTTGGGGCAACTGCCCACAGTTCTTTTTTAATTTCCATGGTTGTGAAAAGTTATGTGATTGTTAAAGTTATTCTTCTATGTTCTCAATATATGCCAGGATTCTCTCCGCAGGAGCGTCCTTGAGCAAAACTGTCTTGTCCTTGTCCAGCAGGTACAGCGAAGGGATCGCCCTCACGTTGTAGCTCAGGTCTTCCCTGATTGTGCCGTTATATCCTGTCATCCACGACGACGGGTAGTCGTCCAGATGCTCCCTCCACGCATCGAGGTCCTCATCGATATAGATGTTGACCACTGCAAGAATCCCGCCGCGCACCATCTCCTGCATCTTCTGGCTTCCGTTCAGTCCCCTGATGACATCGCCGCAGTTCCTGCAGCCCGGATTCGTGAACATCAGCAAGGTCCATGGTGCCCTGATCCCGTGCAGGTCATGTTCTCTGCCGCTGCGGTCCGTGAATACGAAGTCCGCTGCCTTGGTGCCCACCTTGTTCACGGCACAGGTGCGTGCCTCGAACTCATACGAAGGCCTCATGTCCTCGGCTACGTAAGGCGACTTTGCCAGCTTCGCGGCAAGCGCTCCGTAGATGTCCTCGTTCCTCACCGGCGAATTCTCGTCGTAGAGATATCTTCTCATCATCCTGACCGTCTCCTCGAAGGCGGTCGATTCAGTGTCCCTGGCCTTCTGCTTCGCGACCTTGTCGTAGAAGCCCTCGATGAACGCGACGGCCTTGCTCAGAGGTACCATGGACAGAAGCGTCGTGTAGGCACCGACCTGCTCCTCCAACTTCGTCCTGTCTACTCCGCCGACGTGGGTCGAGTCGTCAAGCCATTTGCCCTTGTCAGCGGTGAAGGCGTCCCAGTAGTGCATCGCGACATAGTCGAGTATCTCGCCCTGCTCTGTCATCATGCCTGGCGCAGAGACTGTCGGGAAGGCTCTTGTCCGAGGCCCTTCCCTGCGGTCTGCTACCTTTGCCTTTCTCTGTCCGCACGAAGCTATGACCAGGCAGGCCGCCAGGACTATGAGGACTGACCTACGCATTCTCAGCAAGCTGCGCTTCGGATACGTTGATGATGAAATCGCCCATCTTCTCCATCTCCTGGATGAGATCCATGTAGAATACTCCGGTCTGGTAGTTGTATGCTGAATTCTCCTCGATGTTGAGGATGTGCTCCTCGCGGAGCGTGTTCCTGCATTCGTTGATGTTGTACTCTGCGTCAGAAGCGTTCCTGATTTCCTTGAGCGAAGGATTGCTGAGGTTCTCGACCATTGCGTCGTATGCGATGGCGAGGTTGTCCATCATCCTGTTGAGCTTCTTCATCTGCTCCTCGTCGAAGCTCTTGTCGTGGTCTATTCTTCTCTGGAGCATACGTCCGATCGCCTCTCCTGAGTCGCCGAGGGACTCGAGCTCTCCGATTATCCTGTACATGCCCTTGATGCGGAGCGATGCCTTTTCTGAGATGTCTCCCTTGGATACTTCGTTGAGGTATGATGCGATCTCGTATTCGATGCGGTCTGTGATCTCCTCGTATTTGATGAGCTTCTCGCGGAAGGTCTTGAACTGCTCTACGTCTGTCTCGTTCACTGCGCTGCGGATGTAGCCGAAGCCGTTGCGGCAGATTGTGGCGAAATGGATGATCTCCTGCTGTGCCTCGTCAAGAGAGAGTTCGGCTGTAGAGAGTGGACCGCCCTGGATATACTTGAGCCTGTAGACTTCGCCTTCGTTCTTCGAAGGGATGATCCACGATACGATCTTCTCGATCTGAGGTATGAACCAGATGAGGATAGAGGTGTTGGTAAGGTTGAAGAGGGTATGCATGGTGGTCACGCTGTACAGGAGCGAAGACCTGATGCTCTCTGCGTTGGCTGTGTCGGTCAGGTCGGCTGTGTTGGGATCAGGGAAGCCGACAGAGCTGATGATACCTCCGATGAACTTGAGGAATATCGGGAAGATGCAGAGCACCCAGAACACACCGAACACGTTGAATACCGTATGGGCCATGGCAGCACGCTTCGAGGTCGTGTTTCCTACGGAAGCCGCTACGTTTGCGGCGATGGTCGTACCGATGTTCTCTCCAAGGATCATGGCAGCTGCCATCTTGAATGGAATCACGCCTGTGGTGATGAGGAGCATGATGATCGCCATTGTGGCTGCAGAACTCTGGAAACATACAGTGAGGACGGTTCCGATGAGGAGGAAGATCAGCACAGAGACGTTGAGAGGTCCGAGTGAGATGTCTGTGAGTGCCTGGAGGCCTGAAAGGTTGAGGTTGTCCAGGAGGACTCCTGCGGTAGCCTTGAGCTTTGCGAAACCTACGAAGAAGAGTGCGAAGCCGATGATGATCTCTCCCAGGTCATGGACCGTCTTGTTCTTCTTGTTCTGCATCAGCACGAAGCCGAGTGCGATCAGAGGGAAAGAGATTGTCGAGATGTCATACGAGAATCCGAAGAGCGCCATGATCCACGACGTGACTGTCGTTCCGATGTTGGCTCCCATGATCACACCGATAGCCTGGGCGAGGGTCAGGAGGCCGGCATTCACGAAACTTACGACCATGATCGTGGTCGCTGTCGATGACTGGATCGCGGCCGTCACACCTATACCCGTGAGAAGTCTCTTGAATGCATTCGAGGTCATCGATGCGAGGAACGACCTGAGACCGTCTCCGGCTACTTTCTGGAGGCCGCCGCTGAGGAGGCTCAGACCGAAGAGGAACAGGGTGACCGCTCCAAGCAATGTCAAGATCTGTATGAGAATCTGCATATTAATCCGAATATAATCTACTATACCACAAATCTACAAAATTGTAATGTAAATACTATCTTTGCAGACGGTAAAATTGCCTAGATGAAGAAAATATTCTCAACCCTCATAGTCTCAGTCATCCTGCTGGCGCTTATCCCTTTTGACTCCTTCGCTCAGTTCATCTCAAGCGGAGACGATCCAGCAAGGCTACATTGGAAGCAGAAAACATGGCCTGACTACCGCGTAGTCTATCCTGAGGGCCTGGATTCCCTCGCCAATATCTATGGCAACCTCCTCGAGAAATACCGCGTCCCTGTGTCCAGAAGCACCGGTCTGCTTGCAGGTGGCGGATACCGCAGGCCTACCCCTGTGGTACTCCATGCCTACAACGGAGTATCCAACGCGATGGTCGCATGGGCTCCTAAGCGCATGGAGTTCTATACTCTCGGGATGCCATATGAGACAGAGGCCTTGTCATGGGAGAAGAACCTGGCCATCCATGAGGGCCGTCATCTCTCGCAGATGATGCTGGGATATAACGGCTGGTTCAGGTCACTTCGCTATCTCACAGGCGACATGATTCCTGTCGCGGTTACGGGACTCTATACCCCGTCCTTCCTCCTTGAAGGAGACGCGGTCGTCGCAGAGACTGCCTTGACCGACCTGGGTCGCGGTCGTGACGGGGACTTCCTGAACTATTACCATTCAGCCTTCGATACGGGCAATCTGCGCAACTGGACCGCATGGAAATACGGCTCGTGGAGGCACTATGCCCCGGACTACTATGCTCTTGGCTATCTGACGATTGCGGGAACGAGAGTGTTCTATGATGACCCGCTGTTCATGGACAATATCTTCTCTCGCATCAGCCGCATGCCGCTGCGCTTCAACTCTGTCCGCAAGGAGATCAGGCTGGCTTCAGGCATGAAGTTCCGCCCGGCCTGGGACGGAATCGTCGAGGGCTTTCACCAGATGTGGGAGGAAAGTGCCCAGGAACGCGGTCCGTTCATCAGATCCGAGTTCGCGACCGATGTTCCAAAGTGGTATGAGAACTATGCCCATGGTACCTTCGTCAGGGACAGTTACTATACTGTACGTTCGGGCCTTGTCCATCCATCGACGCTCAGCCGCGTCGATCATGATGGCAGCGTCACGGACATCAGGCCTTTCGCCTCTTCGGTCAGCGACCTGTACTACGACCCGGTGCTTGACAGGATCTACTGGAGCGAGACTTTCACAGACCCTCGATGGGGACATCAGGCAAGCTCGAGAATCCGCTACTTCTCTCTTGAGGGCAAGGACCCTGATAGTCGTAAATCATATAAGCCTCAGACACTTACGAAGAAAGGACGACTCTGCAATCCATCCGTTTCCAATGACGGAAAGCGGATTGCGGTCGTCGACTATAAATATACCGGGGGAACTGACCATGTCATCCTCGATGCCCTTACCGGTAAGGAACTCAGGAGGGTTTCTGCCCCTTCGGGACTTCAGCTGACCCTGTCTTCATGGCTGGGCGATGACGTGGCGGTCGTCGGTCTTTCTGATGACGGAATGGGAGTCTATAAGGTGGCTGACGGACGTTTTGAGGAACTTGTCGCACCGGTCAAGGCGAAGCTCGGCGGGCTTGGCAATACCGATGCAGGACTTGTGTTCACCTCTGACCGCACGGGTGTCAACGAGACCTATGAGTGGAGGGACGGGGAGGTATTCCAGCGTACCGCCACCCGATATGGCGCGGGAGACGGACTTTTCGAAGGTGATACTCTCTACTTCGTTACCCAGGAGACAGGAATCCAGCTCTATCACAAAAACGGCAATCCTCGCGGCAGGAAACATTACGGAGAGGGATCGCTTGTCCATAAGGCTGCTGTTTCCGACCTTATCGACCGCAAGGTCGATTTCCAGGCAGTTTCCGGAGATAAGGTCGCGGACGCCATTTCGCGTCAGGAAATCGCCATTTCGCGTCAGGGGACTGCCCAGAGCGGAGGTGCCATGGACCTTGATCGTGGTACCATGGACCTTGCCCGATGGGCCGAGGACGCCGGTTCGGACTGGAAGGACATGGACCCGCAGGCGAAGACGTACCATAAGCTGCCACATATCCCTCGCTTCCATTCGTGGGCGCCGTTGAAAGTCGAGTATGACAACTATTCCGAGCTCAATTTCGACGAGCTGCTGCAGGCCGGTGGAGTAGGTGCGACCGCATGGTTCCAGAACGATCTTGGTACTGCAAGCGGCTATGTAGCATATGGTTACAATCTTTTCCCGATAAGGAAGGACGGCGTGTGGTTCAACCGTCACAGCGGCCATTTCAACATGACCTATACCGGTCTCTATCCGGTCATCGAGCTTGAGGCTCACGTTGGAGACCGTCCTGCATACAACATTACGCGCGAGACTTCATTCCTCAGAGAGTACTTTGCGGTCAATACTGTTACCGGCCATGAATCGGACCGTCCGTCCTTCAACAGCAGCCTGAGCGTCTATCTGCCGCTCAGATTCAACTCGAACGGCTGGCTCAGAGGTGTTACGCCTAGGGTTTCGTATTTCTTCAGCAATGACCTCTACAGGCCTGAGAGTGCCTATTTTGACTATGGCAACTCCCTTGTCGGGGCCTTCCCTTCGCATTCTGATTTCGTGGGAATCGCGGACACGAAGGCAGTCTTCATGCAGTCAGTATCGGCTTCTGTCAGCGGCTATATCGTGCAGCCGACACCGGCCTCTCTGGTCTATCCGCGCAAGGGTATAGGCCTTCAGATGGGCTACCATCAGAGAATCGGCCTGACAGATGTCTACAGCGCCGGCTTCTACAGCTACCTCTATGGATATCTTCCAGGATTCGCCAGGACCCACGGCCTGAAGCTCACAGCGACCATGCAGCACACCCTCTGGGCACCATTTATAGAGAACATCGTCAGCATGTCGCCTCGCGGACTGTCTGAGGACCCTGACTTCAGCAGGGTGCTCTCCGGCACGGACGGAACCCAGCTCAAATACACTGCGGACTATGCAATCCAGTTCGGCCTTCCTGAGAAGCAGCGCATCTCGGATATCTTCCACTTCACCCACATGTCGCTCATACCTCACGCCGACCTGCTCCTCTTCCCTTACGAGCCATCCGGCACAGACGTCATACTTCCGGAAATGCTCTACAGCGTCGGCACCTCCATCACAGCCCACAGCGCCAACTTCCTCTGGTTCCCTGCCGGCTTCCAGATCGGCATCTCCCTCGACTACAACGGCGGTCCGTCCTTCAACCGCCTCACCCGGGACGGCTTCGAACTCTCCCGCTTCCATGCCGGTCTGATTCTGAATATAGATATCTAGTTGATCATCAGGTATATATAAAAATCCCTGTAGTGCGGCTGCGACTACAGGGATTTTCGTATAGTGTTAAGTTTCAGTAACTTACTTCTCGAGCGCCCAGTGGGCGATGTCGTTGCGGTAGAAGAGGTTGTCGCACTTGATCTTTGCGATCTCGCCGTAGACCTTCTTCTGCGCTGCCTGGATGTCCTCGCCGCTGCATACGACCATCATTACGCGGCCGCCGGCTGTAAGGAGCTTTCCGTCCTCGAGCTTTGTACCCATGTGGTAGATCTTGGCGTCGACCTCCTCGGTTCCGAGGATTTCAGCACCCTTCTTGTAGTCGCCAGGGTAGCCCTTTGAGGCGAGCACTACGCCCATGGTTACTTTCTCTTCCCACTCAGGGGCGATCTTGCACTCGCCGTTGCCTTCTGAACAGCAACAGCAGCACTTCTTCTCCTCGACTGCCTTTTCAGCAATGCCGTTGAAGATGTCGAAGATGTCGCTCTTGAGGAGCGGAAGCACAACCTCTGTCTCAGGGTCGCCGAAACGTGCGTTGAACTCGATGACCTTTACGCCCTGAGGAGTCTTCATGAGACCTCCGTAGAGAACGCCTGAGAGAGGGCAGCCTTCTGCTACCATTCCGTCTGCGGTCTTCTGGAGGACCTCCTTGAGTGCGTATTCAACGTCTTCAGCGTTGATGAATGGAAGTCCGGTGTATGCACCCATTCCGCCTGTGTTAGGGCCCTTGTCGCCGTCGAAGGCGCGCTTGTGGTCCTGTGAGAGAGGCATAGGCCATACCTTGTTTCCGCATACGAATGCCATGAATGAGAACTCAGGACCTGTCAGGAAGTCTTCTACGACTACCTTGCCCTCGCCGAACTTGGCGTCGAGGAGCATGTCCTTGAGTGCTGCGTCAGCCTCTTCGAGAGTCTCTGCGATGACGACACCCTTGCCGGCAGCGAGTCCGTCATACTTGAGGACTGCAGGGAAAGGACGTGCTGAAACGTATGCGATAGCCTCCTCGTATGCTGAGAAGCTGCGGTATCCGGATGTAGGTACGTCGTACTTGACCATGATCTCCTTGGCGAACTCCTTACTGCTCTCGATCCTGGTTGCAGCCTTGGTGTGGCCGAAGATCTTGAGACCTGCTGCGCGGAACTCGTCCACGATTCCTCTTGAGAGGGATGCCTCAGGACCTACTACCGTCAGGTCGATGGCGTTCTCAAGCGCGAACTGCCTGAGTGCAGCTACGTCTGTATCCTTGATAGGGACGTTCTCTGCCTGAAGGCCGATTCCTGCATTGCCTGGTGCGCAATATATCTTACCTACCTGTGGGGAACGGCTGAGTGCGTCCACTATTGCGTGGCAGCGTCCGCCGCCGCCGACTACGAGTACTTTCTTCATTTTATTACTTTTATCCGCAGCAGGGCAGAGACCTGAAAAGGTACGCGCTTCGCGCTATCCTTCCCACCACTTCGTGGCGGGCCCCTCCCTCTGACACGGCCGAGGGCGGCCATGCCTTTTCAGGTCTCTGCCCTGCTGCTATGAAATCAAAAAATTACGATCAATGCTTGAAGTGACGCTCACCGGTGAAGAGCATGGTGATGCCGTTTGCGTTTGCAGCATCGATGCTTTCCTGGTCGCGTACGCTGCCACCTGGCTGGACGATGGCCTTGATGCCGAAGGCAGCTGCAGACTCTACGCTGTCACCGAATGGGAAGAATGCGTCTGAACCCATTACGAGACCTTCGTTGCGGATGTCCTTGCCCTGCTCAGCGAGAGTTGCCTCAGCCTGCTTCATGGCGATGTTCGCAGAACCTACGCGGTTCATCTGGCCAGCGCCGACGCCGAGGGTCATGCCGTCCTTCACCACTACGATTGCGTTTGACTTCACGTGCTTTACGATCTTCCAAGCGAAATCGAGGTCGATGAGCTGAGCCTCAGTAGGCTTGGTCTCAGTCACGCACATGTCAGCTGTAGGGATCTTGATGGTGGTGTCCTGCTCCTGGACGAGCATACCGCCGTTCATGCTGACGTACTGGTTGTGTGCTGCAGTGTCCTTGCTCATGTCAACCTTGAGGAGACGGAGGTTCTTCTTTGTGCAGAGAACCTCGAGGGCGCCCTCAGAGAATGAAGGAGCCATGATGATCTCAAGGAAGATAGGCTTCATCATCTCAGCGACTTCCTTTGTGAGCTCACGGTTCACAGCCACGATGCCGCCGAAGATGCTGACCTTGTCAGCCTCGTATGCCTTCTCCCAAGCCTCCTTGATGTCTGCGCCGATAGCTGCGCCGCAAGGGTTCATGTGCTTGAGACCTACGCAGAACGGAACGTCGAACTCGCGTACGATGTTGAGGGCTGCGTTTGCATCCTGGATGTTGTTGTATGAGAGCTCCTTGCCGTTGAGCTGCTCTGCTGTAGCGAGAGAGTATGGAACAGACTCCATTGCGGCGAAGAACTTGGCGCTCTGGTGAGGGTTCTCACCGTAGCGGAGCGACTGCTTGAGGTCGTACTCAAGGAAGAGCTTCTCATTGAGGCCTGCCTGCTTGCGCATGTAGGTAGAGATGCACATGTCGTACTCTGCGGTGTGGGTATATGCCTTTGCAGAAAGCTGGAGACGGGTCTCACGGGTGGTGTCGCCGTTTTCAGCGATCTCTGCGAGGATTCTGCTGTAGTCTGTAGGGTCGCATACAACGGTCACGCTCTGCCAGTTCTTGGCTGCGCTGCGGAGCATTGAAGGGCCACCGATGTCGATGTTCTCGATCGCGTCGTCCATTGACACGCCTTCCTTTGCGATAGTCTGCTTGAATGGGTAGAGGTTTACGCAGACCATGTCGATGAGCTCGATTCCGTTCTCCTTGAGGGTCTCCATATGCTCTGGAAGATCACGGCGTCCGAGCAGGGCACCATGGACCTTTGGATGGAGGGTCTTCACACGACCGTCGCAGATTTCAGGGAAACCGGTGATCTCGCTGATACCGATTGTCTTCACACCGTTGTTCTCGAGGAGCTTCTGGGTACCGCCGGTCGCGATGATCTCCCAACCGAAGCCCTGAAGGCCCTGCACGAACTCGACAAGGCCGGCCTTGTCGCTTACACTAACTAATGCGCGCTTCTTCATAAAATATTATAAGAGATTGATTTTCACTGTCTTGTCGCCCTCGATGATCTTTCCGATGACGCTTGCCTTCTCACCATGCTTTGCAAGGATGTCGATAGCCTTCTGTGCCTCTGACCCGTCGATCGCGAGGACCATTCCGATACCCATGTTGAAGATGTTGAACATCTCGCGGTGAGGAACGCCGCCCCACTTCTCGAGCATCTTGAACACTGGGAGGATCTCCCATGAACCTTCGTTCACCTCGATCGCCTGGCCGTCCATGAGGATACGTGGGATGTTCTCGTCGAAACCGCCGCCGGTGATGTGTGCCACGCCGTGCACGCCGCAGTTGCGGACCACGTCAAGCACCTGCTTCACATAGATTCTGGTAGGGGTGAGGAGGGTCTCGCCGACTGTCTTTCCGCCGAACTCCTCAGGAGTAGCGTCGAGAGCTACCTTTGCGTCAGCTACGATCTTGCGGACGAGGCTGAAACCGTTTGAGTGTACACCTGTCGAAGCGATACCTACGAGGACGTCACCGACCTTCACCTTTGAGCCGTCGATGAGCTTTGACTTCTCTACGACGCCTGTGGTGTAGCCTGCGATGTCATACTCGCCGTCGCTGTACATGCCTGGCATCTCAGCGGTCTCACCGCCTACGAGTGCACAGCCTGCCTGGCGGCAACCTTCTGCGACACCTGCCACGATAGCCTCTACCTTTGCAGGAATGTTGTGGCCGATAGCGACATAGTCAAGGAAGATGAGTGGCTCAGCACCCTGTGCAAGTACGTCGTTCACGCACATTGCGACAGCGTCGATACCGATGGTATCGTGCTTGTCCATCGCGAATGCGATCTTGAGCTTGGTGCCGACTCCGTCAGTTCCGCTGACGAGGACAGGCTCCTTGATTCCAAGAGTGGAGAGATCGAACATGCCACCGAAAGAACCGATGTTGCCCATCGAGCCGGTCCTCTGGGTTGAAGCTACATGCTGCTTGATTCGACGAACCACTTCGTATCCGGCTTCCAGGTTCACACCGGCTTTCTCATAACTGACTGCCATAATATCTTTTGACTTTTTTATTTTCTGAAATAGTTGACTGCGTTGCGGAAGATGCTGACATCGAGGTTTCCGCTGATGTTCTTGAACACATTGTTCTCCCATCTCTCAGGGTGACCCATACGTCCGAGGATCTGTCCATCAGGGCTGATGATACCCTCGATTCCGTAGTGTGAGCCGTTAGGGTTGGCTGGAGATTCCATGGTCGTCTCGCCTGATTCGGTGTCGACGTACTGGAATGCTACCTGTCCGTTGTCGAAGAGCTGCTTTGCAAGCTCCTCGCTTACCACGAACTTACCCTCGCCGTGGCTGAGAGCGATTGTATGGAGCTGACCTACCTCCATGTCAGCGAGCCATGGAGACTTGACTGTAGCCACTCTTGTGGTAGCCATCTGGGAGATATGTCTGTTGATGTCGTTGCGGAAGAGGGTCGGAGAACTCTGCTCGAGCATTCCGAGTCTGCCGTAAGGGAGGAGTCCGCTCTTGATGAGAGCCTGGAAGCCGTTGCAGATACCGAGGATGAGACCGCCGCGGTCGAGGAGCTTGTGGATCTCCTCCGCGATCTCCTTGTTGTTGATCACGTTGGCGATGAACTTGCCTGATCCGTCCGGTTCGTCACCTGCAGAGAAGCCGCCGCTGAATGCGAGGATGTGGCACTCTGAGATCTGCTTCTTCATCTCCTGGATTGAGTCGAGGACGTCCTTTCCGGTAAGGTTGCAGAAGATACCTCTTCTGACCTCTGCGCCGGCAACCTTGAATGCCTTCTCCATGTCGTAGTCGCAGTTTGTTCCAGGGAATACAGGGAGGTATGCGACAGGATGCTCGACTGGAGCGCCTTCCCACTTCTTCGCAGAGTGCTCAGCGCAGTCCTTCACGATCATTCCCTCGTGTGCTGCCTTTGCGGTAGCAGGGTAGATCTTGTCGAATGGAAGTCCGACGGCCTTGCGGAGAGCCTCGACAGATACGGTCTCGCCGTTGATGGTGATGTCCTGTGCTGCGACTGTACCGAGGTACTGTGCTGCAGGGAAATCAAGCTCAGCCTCAGACTCTACGAGGATAGAACCGTAGTTGAGAGCGGTGAGTTCCTTCTCACAGATCTTGATGTCTGCACCGAGGATGTTACCGAATGACATCTTTGCCACTGCCTCAGCCACACCGCCGGATACGATAGCGTATGCGGATACGATGTTCTTTGCGAGGATCTGACCATGGACAAAGTCCCAGTTGGCCTTGAGCTGCTCGATGTCAGGCATGTAGTTGCCAAGACGGGTATGCTTTACAAGGTAGAGGCGGTTGCCTGCCTTCTTGAATTCAGGTGAGATGACGTCGTTCGCGTTGACGGCTGTGATACCGAAGGCGATGAGTGTAGGAGGAACGTTGATGTCCTCGAATGTGCCGCTCATCGAGTCTTTTCCGCCGATTGAGGCGAGTCCGAAGCCTGTCTGCATCTTAAGTGCGCCGAGGAGTGCGCTGAGTGGCTTGCCCCAGCTGTGAGGGTCCTTGGTCATCCTCTCGAAATACTCCTGGTAAGAGAATCTCATGGTCGACCATTCGCCGCCGGCTGCAACGACCTTCGCGCATGCCTCTACGACAGCGTATGCGGAACCATGGTAAGGGCTCCAGCTTGATACCTCCGGATTGTAGCCGTACGCCATGACGCTGGCGGTATCGGTGTAGCCCGATGTAGGAAGCTTCTGGCAGGATACCTGTGTCTCGGTCTCCTGGGTCTTTCCTCCGAACGGCATGAGGACGGTAGAGCGGCCGATGGTAGCGTCGAATATCTCGATGAGGCCCTTCTGCGATGTGACATTAGGAAGGTGCATCACCGCCTCCATCTTCTCGGCGATGTTCTTTCCAGGAATCTCCTGTACGAACGGATCCTTGTCCTCCACAGCTCCGATCACTGCGGTTGTATGGTGCTTTGCACCTGCGCTGTCGATGAACTCTCTGGTGAGGTCAGCGACGAGTCTTTCCTTGTTGAACATCCTCATGCGGCCTGTGTCGGTGACGTCAGCCACGTGGGTGATCTCGATGTTGTCCCTGTGGCAGAGGTCCATGAATGTCTCCATGTCCTTTTTCTCCACTACGACTGCCATTCTCTCCTGAGACTCGCTGATCGCGAGCTCGGTGCTGTTGAGACCTGAGTACTTTGTAGGGACTCTGTCGAGGTAGATGTCAAGACCGTCGGCAAGCTCGCCGATGGCTACGCTGACACCGCCGGCACCGAAGTCGTTCGACTTCTTGATGAGCTTGGTCACCTCAGGGCGGCGGAAGAGTCTCTGGATCTTTCTCTCCTCAGGTGCGTTACCCTTCTGTACCTCGCTGCCGCATGCCTCGAGTGATTCCTCGGTATGCTCCTTCGATGAACCGGTAGCACCGCCGATGCCGTCGCGTCCGGTGCGGCCTCCGAGGAGGAGGATCACGTCGCCTGGAACAGGGCTTTCCCTGCGCACGTCAGCTGCCTTCACTGCACCTACGACTGCACCGACCTCCAGTCTCTTGGCTGTGTAGCCGTCGTGGAAGATCTCACGTACATGGGTGGTTGCAAGGCCGATCTGGTTGCCGTATGAAGAATATCCGGCAGCAGCCTTGCGGCTGATGATACGCTGAGGGAGCTTGCCCTTGAGAGTCTCGGCTACAGGCTTGTAGATGTCGCCTGCGCCGGTCACGCGCATTGCCTGATATACGTATGAACGTCCTGAGAGAGGGTCTCTGATGGCACCGCCAAGACAGGTCGATGCGCCACCGAAAGGCTCGATCTCGGTAGGATGGTTATGTGTCTCGTTCTTGAACTGGAGAAGCCATTTCTCTGTATGGCCGTCCACGTCCACGTCGATGAAGATGCTGCATGCGTTGTTCTCCTCGCTCTGCTCGAGGTCATCGAGCTTGCCGATCTTGCGGAGATATCTTGCGCCGATTGTAGCAAGCTCCATCAGGCAGAGGCTCTTGCCCTCTCTGCCGAGCTCCTTGCGGATGGCGTGGAACTCACCGAGCTCGCTCTCGAACTCCTCCTTCATGAATGAGTCGTCCACGCTGATGGTGTCGAGCTCAGTGCTGAAGGTGGTGTGGCGGCAGTGGTCGCTCCAGTATGTGTCGAGGATCCTGAGCTCAGTCTCGCTAGGATTCCTCTTTTCCTTTGTGAAATACTTCACGACCTCACCGAGGTCAGCCGCGCTCATCGCGAGACCGTACTGCTTGCAGAAAGCAGGGTATTCCTCTTCCTTGATGTCGATGAAGCCTTCGAGTATGCTGACAGGCTTGACCTCAGCCTTTTCGTTGAGCTCAAGCTTCGAGAGATCCTTCTCGCGTGCCTCTACGGCGTTGATATAATAGTGGCGGATCGCCTCGAGGTTCTCCTCAGAAAGGTCATCGTCGAAGATGATGAGCCTTGAGCTGCGGATCCTGATGTCGGCCAGCGGGTCGATCAGATGGACGCAGTCCTCTGCGGAAGAAGCTCTCTGGTCGAACTGGCCAGGGAGATATTCGACAGCGAGATACTTCTTGCCCTCGAGAGGACATTCGTCGGTCACGTTGTCGGTCACGGTTTCGCCGAATACTGAGTAACGGCACTTTTCGATGAGGTCTGCGGAGAATCCGAACAGGTCATAGACGTTGAGATACCTGAGGGAACGCAGCTGCAGGGAGAGGTTCTCGTTGAATTCATTGCGCAGGCTTTCAGCCTCGACTCTGAATTCTGAGCGCTTCTCCACAAAGATTCTGTTGCTATTCATTTCTAGAGCTCGGTTTGGAGTACTTTATCTGCTTGTTTCTGACGGAATGCCTCGTACTTGGCTGCAAGGGTGGCATCGTTGAGCGCGAGCATCGACACTGCATAGAGGGCAGCATTCTTCGCACCGTTGATCGCCATCGTCGCTACCGGGATGCCGGACGGCATCTGTACGATTGAAAGAAGAGAGTCGAGACCGTTGAGGGCTGCGCTCTTGATCGGAATTCCGATGACAGGAAGTGAGGTGAGGGCGGCAGCCATGCCAGGAAGATGGGCTGCACCGCCTGCTCCGGCGATGACGATGCCTACACCCCTGTCGCGGGCTCCAGCCATATAATCACAGAAAAACTGAGGAGTACGGTGTGCGCTGATGACCTTCTTCTCGTAAGGAACGCCGAATTCGTCCAAAGTCTCGCAGGCGGCAGACATTACCTCCCAGTCACTTTTGGAACCCATTAAGATGCTTACTTTCATGGAACAAACTACCTGTTAAAATGAGATACAAAGATAGTTGATTTATTAGGATTCTGCAAGAGTAAAACCTTGACGAAAAAATGAAATTACTATGTAACTTTGTCCCTATGGAAAATAGGCTTTTCGAAATTGAAAGCAACGCCCTTATAGCCAAGGATACCTACCGCATGACCCTCCTCTGCGAGGGCTTCAGGAAGATGTCCCCAGGCCAGTTCGTGGATGTTGCCCTGGACGGTCGCTTCCTGCGTCGTCCTATCTCCGTATGTGACAGCGAGGACGGAAGACTCGTGCTCGTATACAAGGTCGTCGGTGACGGTACCAGACAGATGTCTGAGATGGCCCCCGGCGGGAAACTGGATATACTCGTGGACCTCGGACATGGCTTCACGACTGCGTCATGCAGCAAGGCTGCCCTACTTCTGGGTGGCGGAGTAGGAGCGGCGCCGCTTTATCTCCTTGCGAAGGAACTGATCGCACAGGGAAAGAAAGTGACGGTGGTCCTGGGCTTCAACATGGCGTCCGAGATAGTCCTGACCGATGAGTTCAAGGCTCTCGGTGCGGACGTCTATGTGGCTACCATGGACGGAAGCGCCGGCACTAAAGGCTTCGTGACGGACGTCGTCAAGGAGTATGAGCCGGAGTTCGACTTCTACTATACCTGCGGTCCTAAGCCTATGGAGAAGGCAGTCTATGCTTCCATCGAGAGCGACGGCGAGCTCAGCCTCGAGGAGAGGATGGGCTGCGGAACAGGAATCTGCTACGGCTGTACATGTCAGACTGAACTTGGACCTAAGCGTATCTGCAAGGACGGTCCTGTATTCAAGAAGGAGGAAATCAAATGGTAAAGAACCGTCTTTCAACAACTCTCGCAGGAGTAGTGTTCAATAACCCTGTTGTTCCTGCAAGCGGAACCTTCGGCTTCGGTCTTGAGATGCAGGACGCATACGACCTCAACGTCCTCGGAGGAATCAGCCTCAAGGGAACCACCGGAGAGGCCCGTTTCGGAAATCCTACGCCGCGCATCGCTGAGTGCCCTGACGGAATGATCAATTCTGTCGGCCTCCAGAACCCCGGCATCGACGTCCTCGTAGGTGACAAGGTCCCTGCTTTGAGGAAGGTCTATGACGGAGTCATAATCGCCAACATCAGCGGTTTCTCGATAGATGAGTATGTCGCATGCTGCGCCAAGGCAGACAAATGCGAAGAGATAGATATAATTGAAGTCAACGTCTCATGCCCTAACGTCCACAACGGTGGAATGGCTTTCGGTACAAGTGCCGAGTCAGCAGCAGCTGTGACCGCAGCGGTGAAGAAGGTGACGACAAAGCCTGTGTTCATCAAGCTCAGCCCTAATGTGACAGACATCGTCTCGATCGCAAAGGCCTGCGAGGCTGCAGGTGCTGACGGAATAACCCTCGTGAACACTATGCTCGGAATGAGGATCAACATCAAGACCCGCCGTCCGGTGATCGCAAACAAGATGGGAGGCTTCTCGGGACATGCGATCTTCCCTGTGGCCCTGAGGATGGTCTACCAGGTGGCCCACGCATGCAGCATTCCTGTGATGGGCTGCGGCGGAGTGTCCTGCGCAGAGGAGGTCATAGAGATGATGATGGCCGGTGCTTCGGCAGTCCAGATCGGAGCTGAGAATCTCCGTAACCCTATGGTCTGCAAGGAGATAATTGATGCCCTTCCTGAGGTGATGGACCGTCTGGGCATCGATGACCTGAAAGACATCATCGGCATCGTAGAGTAGCGTCACCGGTATTTAAGAGTAAAAGAAACAGAACAAGTTATATGGCAAAAGATGTAATTATCGCCTGCGATTTCAGCAGCAAGGAGGCAACTCTCGAGTTCCTCGACAAGTTTGAGGGATGTGAGCGCAAGCCTTTCGTGAAGATTGGTATGGAACTTTACTACAGCGCCGGTCCTGACATGGTCCGCGAGATCAAGAGACGCGGCCACAAGATCTTCCTCGACCTCAAGCTCCACGATATTCCTAATACTGTCCGCAAGACCATGAAGGTTCTCTCAAACCTTGATGTCGACATGTGCAACTGCCATGCTGCAGGTACCGTCGAGATGATGAAGGCTGCTGTGGAAGGCCTTACAAGAGAGGACGGCACACGTCCTGTCATCATCGCTGTGACCCAGCTTACTTCAACCAGCCAGGAGAGGATGAACGACGAGCTTCTCATCGGAGGTTCCCTCAAGGATGTTGTCGTGAAGTACGCCAACAACGCCAAGATCGCCGGTCTCGACGGTGTCGTATGTTCTCCGCTTGAGGCAGGCATGGTCAAGGAGGCCTGCGGTGCCGAGTTCGTGACCGTGACCCCGGGCATCCGCTTCGCAGACGCCGCAGCGGACGACCAGGTACGTATCACCACTCCTGCAAAGGCTCGTGAGATAGGTTCTGACTATATCGTGGTCGGCCGCCCTGTCACAGCCGCTCCTGACCCTGTGGCTGCATACCAGCGCTGCTGCGAGGAGTTCTTGGGATAAGTTTGTCTTTTCTTTCCTGGTTGCGGGGCCATGGTGCCCCGTAAGACCCGTGGCCACCCTCGGCCACGTTAGAGGGAGGGACCCGGCCGACAGGCTGGGAGGGACGAGCGAAGCGAGGGTCGTCGGGGCAGCACGGTCCCCGTAACAACTGAAAGAAAACAATAAACAGATACAAATGATTACAGAACAGACAATTGCTGCCGATCTCCTTTCAATCGGCGCCGTTTTCCTCAGACCTGAGAAGCCGTTCACATGGGCCAGCGGAATCAAAAGCCCAATCTATTGCGACAACCGCCTTACCCTCTCGGCACCAGCTGTCAGGGAGCACGTCGAGGCCGGTCTCGCCGAGATGGTCAGGAAGTACTACCCACAGGCTGAGATGCTCATGGGAACTTCAACTGCAGGCATCGCCCATGCAGCCATCACAGCTACCATCCTCAACCTTCCGATGGGTTATGTACGCGGTGAGGCGAAGAGCCATGGACGTAACAACAAGATCGAAGGAAAGATGGAGCCGGGAACGAAGGTTGTCGTGATCGAGGACCTTATTTCTACCGGCGGCAGCTCTATCGAGGTAGTCGAGGCGCTCCGTGAGGCTGGAGCAGACGTTCTCGGTATCGTCAGCATCTTTACCTACGGCATGCAGAAGGGTCTTGACAGGATCGCTGCAGCCAACACAGAGAACCACTCTCTCTGCAATCTCGACGCTCTTGTTGAGGTAGCTGCGGAGAAGGAGTATATCCGTCCTGAGGACAAGGTCAGAATCCTTAAGTTCAGAAGCAATCCAAGCGACGAATCATGGATAACAGAAGCTTAATCACTCTCGCTGAGCATTCACGCGAGAAACTGCTCTATCTCATCGAGATGGCACAGGAATTCGAGAAGCACCCTAACAGGAGGCTTCTTGAAGGCCGCATCGCGGCTACACTTTTCTTTGAGCCAAGTACCAGGACCAGGCTCAGTTTCGAGACTGCCGCCAACCGCCTCGGCGCGAAGGTGATCGGTTTCGCTGATCCTAAGGTCACCAGCGGTACCAAGGGAGAGATCCTCAAGGATACCATCAAGATGGTCTCCAACTATGCGGACATCATCATCATGCGCCACTATCTCGAAGGTGCAGCCAAGTATGCCAGCGAAGTTACCAAGGTCCCTATCCTCAACGCCGGCGACGGTGCCAACCAGCACCCTAGCCAGACTATGCTGGACCTCTACACTATCTACCAGTCGCAGGGAACACTCGAAAACCTCAACATCTATCTCGTCGGAGACCTCAAGTACGGACGTACCGTCCACAGTCTCCTTACGGCCATGAGGCATTTCAATCCGACCTTCCATTTCATCGCTCCGGACGAGCTTGCGATGCCTGAGTATTACAAGCAGTACTGCAAGGACAAGGGAATAAAGTACCATGAATATAAAGAGTTCGACGCAGACGTCATCTCAGGTGCGGACATCCTCTATATGACCCGCGTGCAGAAAGAGCGTTTCTCAGACCTCATGGAGTACGAAAGGGTGAAGGATGCATACCTTCTTAAGAAGGACATGCTCGTCAAGGCCCGTGAGAACATGAAGATACTCCATCCGCTCCCACGAGTCAACGAGATCGAGTACAGCATCGACGATACTCCTTACGCATACTATTTCCAGCAGGCCCAGAACGGTCTCTACGCCCGCCAGGCCCTCATCAGCGACGCCCTCGGCATCACTCTGGAAGACGTCAGGAACGACAAGACAATCATAGGATAACGAAAGAACGATCAGGACAATGAAAAGACAGGAACTCCAGGTTGCCGCTCTGCGCAGCGGAACCGTTATCGACCATATCCCATCAGACAAGCTTTTCCAGGTCGTGAGCCTTCTTCATCTGGACAAGATGGAGACTCCGGTGACCATCGGATACAACCTCAAGAGCGGCAAGATGGGCAGCAAGGCTATCGTCAAGGTCTCTGACAAGTTCTTCTCCGACGAAGAGCTCAACCAGCTTGCAGTCATCACCCCTAACGTGACCCTCTGCATCATCCGCGACTATGAAGTCGTCGAGAAGAAGGAAGTGACCCTTCCTGAGACCCTCATCGGTCTGGTGAAGTGCTCTAATCCTATGTGCATCTGCAACCATGAGCCTATGGCCACCCGCTTCCACGTCGTCGACAGCGAGAAGAGAGTCGTGAAGTGCAGCTACTGCAACCACGAGATGGCCATCGAGAAGATGCAGATTATCTAGGAAGAATGCCTAAGGTGCTGTAAGTCAGCGAAATAGAAGAAGTCCTGTAGTGCGATCCACACTACAGGACTTCTTCTATGTGTTTAACCGTCAGGAGGTTAGCTGTTTTCCTGTGGGGACAGGGCTATTCCTCAGGGCTGAACATCGGATCCCAGGCTGGAAGCATGGTTGGTTTCTGGCTGAGGAGGGAGAGGATGTCGGCAGGGACGTACTTCTTCTCGACGACGAGGCGGAACATGTATTCGTTGAACCATTCGTCGGTCATGATGTAGTTGCCCTTGTAGCCGGCGCTTGCACCCCAGCTGTTCTCGACCATCCACTTCTGTGGCTTGCCGTCCTTGAGGTCCACTGCGATGAGGGTCATGGCATGTGACGAGCCGCTGGCGTGGGTCTTGACACGCTCTTCCTTGTTCATTCCGAAGCTGAATCCTGAGAGGGACTCATAGTCGAAGTTAGCTAGGTCGAGGACACCCTTTGTGCGGTTGGCGAACTTGCCTACGTCGCATGAGAAGTACATCGCTGTGTTGTCCTTGATGGACGCGATGGCCATCTCCTTGATCTTCTCCACAGGGAGGTTGATGTAGACCCAGTTCTCTCCGTCATATACATGGCGGTCGTAGTCGATCTCATATACCTTGTAATACTCACGGCATGGGTCGTTCATGAGCATGACGTAGTTGTGCTCGAGGTCCTCGCCTACATACTCGTTGTAGAATGCCTTCGGAGTGTATGTCCTGGTATTTACGATATCACCTTTGCTGTTGCAGCGTGTCCATTCGAACTCCGTAGGAGGAACACCGAGGCAGAGCACGAGGAAACGGTATATCTCCTTGAGCATCTCGACCTTGGCAGCTTCCATCCTTGCCAGGGTGTCGTCGTTCTTGCCCTTCTTTCCAGCCGAAGCACCGGTCTTTCCAGCCGAAGCGTTCATGTCGCGCAGGCGGAGACCGTCTTCGCGGAGCTTGAGGCTGAGGAGACTTGCCATGTTCGAGGTATTGTTCGAGCAGTAGGTCTCTGGCATGACCTCGGCCGGCACGACTCCGTATTTCATGATGAGGTTGGATACGCCGGTAAACTGGCCGCCGTCGCTCAGCGGGTTGCTGAAGAGCCAGTCGACCTTTCTGTCATCGAACGGGAGATCACGGGTATCGATGATTCCCTGGAGGAAAAGGTTCGCCTTCTCGAGCTGGTCATAGAAGAACACATAGTTCTGGCTGAACTCGAACATAGGAAGATCGAACTTGTCGATCATCCTTGCGCGCATCACGTTGAGGCCGGTGAAGAGCCAGCAGCGCCCCGACGATTTCTGGTCGGTGATGCCTTTTGTCTTCACCATGTCGGTGAAATGGGTATCGATCATCGCGGCGTTGTCTGCGTTCATGGCAAGTGTCGCGATCGGAGTGGTGGCGAGGGCGTTGCGGATTGCCTTGTCTGAGGCGTTCCCTTCATATCCCTTGCTGATCTCGGTCAGCATGGATGCCGTAATACCACCGCTGCCGGTCTGAGCCATTGCAGCTACAGAACCGGCAGTGATTAAAAGTGCAGAGATAAGTAATTTTCTCATTATCTGTACATTGCAGAATCTTATCTGTACATTGCGAATTCAATGTCCTTGGCAGCGCGAGCTGCAAGCTTCTTGTCCTCGCCAGCCTTCTTGAGGTTGTCCTGAACGCCCTGTGCGTTGCCCTGACGAGCAGCGATGATGGCGCGGAGGTAGTTAGCCTTAGGGCACTGGCATGTGAGAGCCTTTGTAGCTGCAGGGAGGTTGTCTACGAGAACCTGAGCAAGAGCAGCGTTGAAGCCTTCCTTGCCTGCGAGAGCCTTGGCAGCTGCATCGTAGTTACCTGAGAGGATGTCAACTACAGCCTGGTTAGCCATAGCCTCTTCTGTAGCAGCCTTCTTGAAGTGCTTGGAAGCAGTCTCCTTGTCACCGTTTGCGAGAGCGATTGCGCCGAGTGCGTTCTCGAGGTCAGCATCCTGGGTCTTTACAGCCTTGAATGCTCTCTCAGCCTTAGCAAGCTGACCGTTGTTGAGGTAAGCTACACCGAGGTTGAACTGTGCGCGGTCGCTGTTGTACTTGTCGATAGCCTTCTCGTAGATGCTGACCTTCTTGTTGGTCTCGTTCACGAGTGTAGCTGCGCGGAGGAGTGCCTCCTCGTCGAGTACGTCGATGTTGTCGTTGATGAGCTTCATGAGCTCCTCAGCTGTGTAGTTCTGATACTCTACGTTAGCGATGAACCTTGCACGGCGGAGATCAGGGAGGACGCTCTTCTTAAGAGAAGTGTAGACCTCAGAGATGTTCTTGATCTCGCTCTCACGTACTGCAGGATCGCTGTACATGTTGAGGACGCGAAGGATGAGGTCCTTGTCCTCGATGTCTGACTTAGACACGAGATCCTGGAAACCTTCCCAGTCCTGACCCATGCTCTTTACAGATGTCTCAGCGGTATCCTTGCCCTTGGTAACCTGGCTGAAAGCCTTGTCAGCGCTCTTAGAGCGGCTGTCTGAAAGCTTGTCATTGAGCTTTGCACCACCCTCTGGTGAAGCGTAAGCGATGACCTCAGTACCGGTGAGGGTCTTTCTCTCGTTAGCCTTGATCTCGTCGAGAGCAGCCTGGAAATCCTTGATTGACTGGCTCTTGAGCTGGTTGCTTGCTACGTTTGAAGAGTTGATGCTGTACATGATCTGACCTTCCTCGGTCTGCTTGATGATCTCCTGGTAGTTGTCAGCCTTGTATGAAACGGTTGCAGGTGAGCCGCCCTCGCAGCCGAACTCTACGAGCTTGTAGGTGATGTTGCTGCCGTCAGCGACCTTCTTTGCAGGAACTGCATAGCTTACGCCCTTGTAGATGATCTCGCCACGGAGCTCAAGATATGCGCTCTCCATACCGTCTACATAGTCGAAATGAACGCGCTCGTTCACTGTACCGCCGGTAGTAGGAACCACTCTGTAGTTGTCCTTTACCTTCTCACCCTGGTAGGTAAGTGTTCTCATCTGTGCCTCGCCATCCTCGAAAACGATGACCGGGGTGACAGCAAGCATAGCCTTAGGATGGAAATATCCGTCAGGATAAGATACTGAAACCACTGCGTTGATTTCGTCAGCGACTACCTCGAGAACTTCTGGGTTGCATGTGACCTTGACGTTCTCGTACATTTCTGCCATTTTTGCTGCTGGAGAGCAGGCAACTGCTGCAACGCCCGCTACAAGGGCAATGAATCTTGAATTGATCTTCATTTTTATCAGTTGATTATTTGGTTGTGATTCTAAATAAAGGGTATTCGGTGCTAAGATAGCAATTTTTTCTTAACTTTGCATAGTAAATATGGATACTCAGGAATTACAAAGGCTTAAAAATAAATACGATATCGTCGGAAACGATGCCGCATTGAACCGCGCTCTGGAGATCGCGGTAGCGGTAGCGCCTACCGACCTGAGCGTCCTTGTCATCGGAGAGACAGGTGTCGGTAAGGAAAACATCCCTAAGATCATACACCAGAACAGCCTCCGCAAGACGGGAAAATACTTTGCAGTGAACTGCGGTGCAATCCCTGAAGGTACTATCGAGAGTGAGCTTTTCGGACATAAGAAAGGCTCCTTTACAGGTGCCATCGAGGACAGGGCCGGTTATTTCGAGGAAGCGGACGGAGGAACCATTTTCCTCGATGAGATAGGAGAGCTCCCTCTTCCGTTCCAGGCAAAGCTCCTGAGAGTCCTCCAGCAGGGAGAGTTCACAAGGGTCGGAGAATCGAAAGTCCGCAAGACGGACGTCAGGGTCATCGCCGCCACCAACGTGGACCTGCGCCATGCGGTGTCCCATGGCAAGTTCCGCATGGATCTCTTCTACAGACTGAATACCGTCCAGATAAACATGCCGTCCCTCAGAGAGATGAAGGACGATATATACCTGCTGTTCAGGAAGTTCGCTTCGGACTATTCTGAGAAGTACGGAATGAAGAAGGTTACTCTTACCAGAGATGCGATCGAGCTTCTCAGAAGGTACAGATGGCCTGGTAATATCCGACAGCTCCAGAATGTGACATACGCTGTCGAGGCTCTCGAGTCCGGCAGGAACTATTCTTCTGCGGACAGACTCGAGGTCGATGCCATGACGCTTGCCCAGTACCTTCCAAAGGATGAGGAGAATTCTATCCCTGCGACTTATCAGGGTGCGGGTTCAGGCAACCAGATGAGCGACGATGACCGACAGCAGATATTCAACGCCATCCTCAGCCTCTCGGCGGAGGTCAAGGATCTCCGACGCAAGGTGGCAGAACTTTCGGGACAGGGCCAGACCCACACTGTGGCACAGCCACAGATCGGTGAAGGCGGCACGGAGCTCGGATATGTCTCCAGACCTGTGGAACCATGGCCTGAGACGGAGCCGGAGGAGCAGCAGGCGGAGGAACAGGGTACCATGGTACCGGACACGCTTTCGATCAAGGATACGAAAGACGACCTTATACGCAAGGCGCTCGTAAAGCATAACGGCAACCGCAAGAAGGCGGCGGAGGAGCTTGGAATCTCCGAGAGGACGCTGTACAGGAAGCTCCCGGAAGAGTTCAGGACCCCAAGGAAGTAATATCAGGAAACCGTAGACGTGATGGAAAACAGGTATATAAGACAGGCTTTGGCCCTTGTCGTCGTGCTGCTCAGCATGCCGATCTTCCATTCGTGCGGCATATATTCGTTTTCCGGTACTTCCATACAGCCGGGCATCAGGACCGTGTCGATCGAGCTTTTCGAGTATAAGGCGCTCAGGGTCAACCCTACTCTCGCTTCCGAGATGACGGAGGGCATCAAGGACAAGTTCCGCAAGATGACCAAGCTGGAGCAGGTGGACATGGACGGAGACCTGGAGATCGTAGGCTCGATTACCGGCTACGATGTAAGGGCGACGGCAGTGACGGCAGGTGAAGTCGCTGCTCAGAACAGGCTTACAGTTTCAATTTCAATAAAATACACCAACCGCAGGTATCCGGACGAGGATTTCGAGAAGTCGTTCTCTGCCTATGCGGACTACCCTTCTGAACAGTCTCTGGACGCTGTGGAGGGCAGCCTCTGCGAGGAGATCGTCGAACAGCTCTGTGAACAGGTGCTGAATGCGACTGTGGCTAACTGGTAACGATTGCTGACTGGTAACACTGAACAGACCCGCTTATGAGCGATTACATCAACATAAAGAAGCTGACGCTTGACGAGCTTGCCGGAGTGGTGAGCCTGTATCCATGGTACGGAGCAGCCCGTAAGGAGCTGTGCCTGAGGATGTCTAAGCTGGGCGGCGATGCCTGGGGAAAGGCTGAGTATGGAGCAGCTGCGATGTACGTAGGCTCAAGGAAGTTCATCAGCGACATCTATAGGATGGAGGCCAGGGAGGACTATTCTGACAAGGATCTGGAGGCTGTGCTCAGGTCGTATATACAGGAGAAGGAGGAGACTTCGGAGGCAGATCGTCAGGTAAGGGTCGTCGGTGGGGATTATTTCTCGCAGTCGCAGTACGACAATGTCAAGAAGGTCGAGGACAACGTCTTCAGCAAGTTCGCTTTCAAGGCACGCCAGGAGGCTCCGGAGAAGACCGCGGATTTCGAGGTAAGTGATGAATTCTGTACTGAGACATTGGCCCAGATTTACGCAGATCAGGGCTATTACGAGCAGGCAAAACGCATTTATTCAAAACTTCTCTTGAATTTCCCGGAAAAAAATGCTTACTTTGCATCCCTTATTGAAAAAATCGCAGAAATAGAAAACAATTAAATTCACAATAATGAATACAGTATTCGTAATTCTGACAGCTCTGATTGTTATCGCATGCGTGCTTCTTACAATCGCAGTGCTTCTCCAGAACGGAAAGGATGGTGGTCTCGCAAGCAACTTCGTAGCTGCAAACCAGACCTTCGGTGTTAGACAGACCGCAGACATGCTCGAGAAGATCACATGGGGTCTCGTAACCTTCATCCTCGTTGTTTCAATCGTATCTTCATTCACTCTCGGTACTCCTGGCAACGCCAACGACTATACCGACCAGATTGAGAACGCAGCTTCAGCAGCGCAGCCTGAGTTCCCTTCTGCACCAGTGGAGATCGCTGATCCAGCAGCAGCTGAATAATATAGTCAGATCCTTCCGGACTGACAAAATGTCAGTATTCCGGTAGTTGGAATATAATTTGACGATAGCCGTTTGTTCTTCGGAGCAGACGGCTATTTAGGCGTATGCTACCCTGGACTTAAATTTATAAGACTATGGAAACGAACAAGTTGCAATACCTGACCAGGTTCGCGGTCAACCTCAATGAACTGGCCGCAAATGGTAAGCTCGACCCTGTCATCGGCAGGGATGATGAGATACGCAGGGTCCTCCAGATCCTCAGCAGAAGAACCAAGAACAATCCTATACTCGTTGGTGAACCAGGTGTGGGCAAGACCGCCATATCCGAGGGCATCGCCCAGAAAATCGTAGACGGCAACGTGCCTGAGAACCTCAAGGACCGCCTTGTGTACTCGCTTGACATGGGATCTCTCATCGCCGGTGCGAAGTATCAGGGAGAGTTCGAGGAGAGACTCAAGGCTGTCGTCAAGGAAGTCATTGACAGCGAAGGCCAGATTATCCTCTTCATCGATGAGATACATACTCTTGTAGGCGCCGGAAAGTCTTCCGGTGCGATGGATGCGTCCAATATCCTCAAGCCAGCGCTTGCAAGAGGTGAGCTCAGGACCATCGGCTCGACCACTCTCGACGAGTACCAGAAGTATTTCGAGGCGGACAAGGCTCTTGAAAGACGATTCCAGATGGTGATGGTCGACGAGCCTTCTCCGGCAGAGTCGATCTCGATCCTCCGCGGCCTCAAGGAAAAATACGAGAACCACCATCGCGTACGCATCGAGGACGACGCCCTTATCTCGGCGGTGAACCTCTCTCACAGATACATTACCAACAGATTCCTGCCGGACAAGGCGATCGACCTTATCGACGAGGCTGCGTCCAAGCTCCGGCTTGAGATGAATTCTGTTCCTGAGCCTATCGATGATCTCAACAGCCGTATCCGTCAGCTCGAAATCGAGAAAGAGGCCATCAAGCGCGAGGGAACTTCTCTCAAGTCAGAGAAGATCGACGCTGAACTCAAGGGCCTTCAGGCCCAGAGGGATGTCCTGATGAAGAAATGGACCTCCGAGAAGGAGATTCTCTCTTCTCTTCAGACCGCACGTCAGAACCTTGAGAACTATAAGATCGAGGCTCAGGCCGCTGAAAGAGCGGGTGACTATGGCAAGGTCGCAGAGCTCAGATATGGTCGTATGGCCGATGCGAAGAAGACTATAGATGAGCTGACAGCAAAACAGGCAGCTATCGAGGAACCGATTGTCACTGAGGCTGTTACCCCTGAGGATATTGCTGAAGTCGTAGCGAAGTGGACCGGCATCCCTGTCAAGAGAATGCTGGAGAGCGAGAAGGAAAAGCTCCTCAGGATGGAGGATGCCCTCCACAGGAGAGTCGTAGGTCAGCAGCAGGCGATCGAGGCTGTCTCAGATGCAGTCCGCCGCAACCGTGCAGGCCTTTCCAACGAGAAGCGTCCGATCGGATCTTTCCTTTTCATGGGAACGACCGGAGTCGGAAAGACCGAGCTTGCAAAAGCCCTCGCTGAATTCCTCTTCAACGACGAGAACATGATGACCCGAATCGATATGTCCGAATACCAGGAACGCCATACCGTCAGCCGTCTTGTCGGAGCGCCTCCGGGATACGTCGGTTACGATGAGGGAGGTCAGCTGACCGAGGCAGTACGCCGCAAGCCATACTCGGTCGTGTTGCTTGACGAGATCGAAAAAGCCCATCCAGACGTCTTCAACGTGCTTCTGCAGGTTCTCGACGACGGTCGTCTTACCGACAACAAGGGCAGGACTGTCGATTTCAAGAACACGATACTCATCATGACCTCGAACGTCGGATCGGACGTCATCCAGGACTACATCAAGGACCATGGTACCGGCTCGAAGGCAGGTCTCGAGGATTGCCGCTCACGCGTTCTCGAGATTCTGAGAAGGACGGTAAGGCCGGAATTCCTCAACAGGATCGACGAAGTCATAATGTTCGAGCCTCTGAGCGAGACAGACATAAGGGAGATCCTCCATATCCAGATGGACGCCCTCGCGCACAAGCTCTCTGAGGACGGAGTGAGAATCTCCTTCACCGAAGCTTTCGAGGACTACATGTCGCATAAGGGATACGACCCTGCGTACGGCGCCCGCCCGGTAAAAAGGCTCATGCAGAGGGAACTTGTCAACCAGCTGGCGATGGCGATACTCCGTGGAACCGTCAGGAAGGACTCGGAAATCGTCGTCGACGTCCAGGAGGACCAGGTTGTGATGAGGAATGCCTGAAAAGGCTTCAGAAATCCCTGATTTTTAACTAAATTTGCGTCAGTTAATTTAATATGTATGAAATTACTGTCGCGAAATAGTGAAATAGAGCTACTTAGACGCCAGAGATGGCTTTCTGAGGAACAGTTCAGCAGAATGACCCTTGTTACAGGAAAACGCTTGTCCGGAAAGACGGCTCTCATCTCTGAGGCCTATTCGGACAAGCCTTTTCTGTATTTCAGGCTGACTGGAAAGACTGATGTGCTCCAACTGGAGGAGTTTGTCGGACAGGTGTCTTCCAAACTTGGTCTCCAGGTGCCGGGATCCACAGCCGACTTCCGTCAGCTGATGGACTATCTCTTCAGTGTGTCTGAAGAGAATCCTATGACCGTCGTCCTTGAGGACTTCGATGAGCTGATGCGCAGGAATCCGGGCTATTTCAAAGTACTCAGATCCTATTGGAAGAGCCATAAGAAGGACTCCAATGTGAATCTTGTGCTGACGATGTCCAATCCGCTCCATGCGGAGAGCATCTTCGACGCACAGGGCGCACCTCTTCTGAATACGCTTGATATGAAGATACATCTTGATTTCCTGACCATCGCAGACATGAAGGCCTGTCTTGATGCCAGCGGCAGAAAATGGACAAGTGAAGACCTATATATATTATATATGCTGACTGGCGGATGCCCTAAGTTTGTCTCGTATGCGCTTGAGTGCAACGCGGTCACAAAGGACGAACTTCTCAATCTCTTCTTCCGCGACGGCTCTCCGTACATATGGGAAATCCGCAGTATGCTCTACTCTCTTCTTGGCCATAACAGCGAGGTCTATCTATCTCTGTTGCAGCTGATTGCGACTGGACAAAAGACTTTGGGCGAGCTTGAGGAAAGGCTTGGAGGCATCATCGTCGGCGGCCATCTTGCCAAACTCGAGAATGAGTATGGCCTCCTCGTCAAGACCCGTCCGGTGCTTGCAGATCCGAAGAGCCGCAATGTCGTCCGTTATGAGATCGCCGACCAGATGACCGACTGCTGGCTCAGGTATGTCGAGGCTTGCCGGGACTTGGTCGAGACTGGGAACTGGCCGTCCCTTCTCGGTACCATGGACAGAGACTCCCGGACTTATGCGAAGCATGTGCTGAAGCGTTATTTCCGCGAGAAGTTCGCGCAGGAGAACGGCATGACCGAGATCGGCGGAGACTGGAAGTCAGGCCGCGAGAAGGTGTTTGAACTGGATATCGTAGGTGTCGACAGGGGTGGGAAACATGCCCTGGTGGCCGATGTGGAGATGGGACCGGAGTCATTCAGGAAAGACCCGTTCCTCAGTCGCGTAAATGCTTTGAAGGACGGGCCTCTGTGGGGTTATTCCGTTGATACAAGGCTGTTTACCTTGTCGGATATGTAGTCTAGTCTTCTTCTGTCTCGTACTCTACTTCCTCGATGACGTCACCGTGGAAGTGCGCTACGGCCTCTTTCCAGTACTCTGTGTAGCCTGGCTGCTCGATGCTTGCAGGGAGATGGACTGATTCCTCGCTGTGGAGGAACTTGCCGTTCTCGTCCTGAGGTTTGATGTTGCCGTCGATGAACTTCACGAGAAGTGTCTTCTCAAGACTGCTCCATTTCTCGAACTGGCTCTGTGCAGTGTTGACTGAGTATTTTGTAAGCTGCTTCTTGACAGAGGCGAAGACATCTCCGGTCTCCTCCTTAGGTTCGAAGTCGTAGCCTTTCTTCTGGGCCTTGGTGATCTCCTTGTCCGCAGCGGTGCGGTAGAGGTCGAGCGCGGCGTTGTCGTTCAGATGTACCAGCCTGAGCTGCTCGTTCTCGAAGGCGTCGATCTCCTTCCTGACGTATGGAGCCATGTGGTTGTACATCTTGTAGCAGGCGTTCGAGATACGGTTGTTCATCCAGAATGAAGAGGTCTCAGAGTATGTGAGGATGTCTCCGTTGCCCTCCTGGAAGCACTTCGGAACCTTGTTGGTGCTTGTGTAGATAGGGGTGATGTATGAGGTCGCTGCGTCGTCGGTTCCGAACCAGATGATTCCTCCGATCACGTCAGGAAATGCTCCGCGTGACTGTCCTACGAACCAGAAACCGGTCTGCTGGGTAGCGATAGCTCTTTCGTTGGTGTAGTGCTTGCCGTCGTACTCGAAGCCCATAGGTCTCCACCTGTAAGGGAGTGCATTTCCGCCTGCTCCGATGTCCTGGGTCATGTCCATAGGTGTACCCTCGTAGTGGTCTCTCATGACGTCAGCTACATCCTTGACTGTCAGTTTCTTGGCTGGCTGGATGAAGAGAGGGAGCCTCTTTGTGGTGTCATAGCCCATCGCATAGTCAAGGAATTCGTAAGCGTCTCTGGTGACGATACGTCCGCTCTCGTCCTCGAAGCTGAACCAGCCGTTGCTGATGATGTTGAATGCGCTCCATACTCGTGCCTCGCAGCCTCTCATGGCTCCGAAGTCAAGCGGTGCGTATGCGTCGCAGAAGCTGAACTCGTCGTCCTCGCCCTCGAAATAGCCCTTGCTTCTTGCGAAACTGATGACATCCTTGGAGTAGAGGCAGTTCTCAGGGTCGTGGAGAGGGAATGTGCTGATGCGTGCCTGGTTTGCATGGCAGGTCACATATCCGTCAGGTACTCTTCTGGCAACCCATACGATACCCTTGTTGAGGTTGCGGCCGTTCTTCATGAGAGTGCCCTTGCCGATGATTTCCATGATCCAGACCTCGTTCTTGTCGGCAATGGTAAGGGATTCTCCTTCAGAGTAATAGCCATATTCGTTGGCGAGCTCGGAGATAAGCTGGATCGCTTCCTTTGCAGTCTTGCAACGCTCGAGCGCGATATAGATGAGGGAACCATAGTCAATGGATCCTCTCTTGTCCCAGAGTTCCTCGCGTCCGCCGAAGGTCGTCTCGGCGATGATGAGCTGGTGCTCGTTCATGTTTCCGACACGCTTGTAGGTGTGAGGAACCTGCTCGATCTCACCGAGGTAGCGTCCTGAATCCCAGTCGTAGATCTTCCTGGTAGAGCCCGGTTTCCAGTCCATAGCGTCCTGGAAGTAGAGTTCTCCATAGAGAGAGTGGGAGTCTGCCGCGTAGGAAACAAGTATCGATCCGTCAGCGCTGGCGCCCTTGGTTACGATGACATTTGTGCAGGCATCAGTCTTCATAGACGAGAAAATGCATGCTGCTGCCATAAGGGCGGTGCTGATTATTGCTTTTCCGTGCATAAATTATTATTTTTGTAAGTTAGGATTACAAATTTAAGAAATATTTTTGGTATGAGGCAGATGTTTTTGGCCATTATAGGATTGGCAGCTTCGCTCCTGATGTCACAGAATGTGGCTCTGGCGCAGACCCAGCAGAAGGAAAAGACTGCTGCGGAGTATGCTGAATCTGAGACTGACAGGCTTACGAACCTCCTTGACCTTGAGGGCTGGCAGGCTTTCTATGTCGACTCTACGCTTCAGCACGACTATGACGGTCTGATGGCGGAGCTGAAGGCTCTTCAGGCATCCAAGGTCGAGAATATTGATATTTATCAGGCAGCCCGTGACAGATGGGCAGACAGGATCGATGCGGCCTACAAGCGCTATTTCACTGAGGAGCAGTGGGCCAGATATCTCAAGTCTGGAGCAGGAAAATTGCAGAAAGCCAGAGAAAAACGTGCGCAGAAGCGTAATAAATAGTTATTTTTGCAGTTCCGAAATTGAAAATCAACGAAAATGAAAGAAGATATAGAAAGAATTCTCTCTGAACTGGCCGAACTTAAGTGTCAGACAGAGAAGGAGGTAGAGGAGGCGAGAGTCCGCCTTCTCGGCAAGAAGGGCGAAGTCACAAAGCTCTTCGAAGATTTCAGGACAGTGTCGCCGGAACTCAAGAGAGAGTTCGGCCAGAAGCTCAACCTTCTCAAGAAGGCGGTCGCAGAGAAACTCGAGGAGCTGAAAGGCTCGGTAGCTTCTTCATCGGCTGCCGGTGGAAAGAAGGAGGATGCTACACTTCCAGGTGACCCTATGACACTTGGTTCGCGCCATCCGGTATCGATCGCGCGCCAGGAGATCATCAACATCTTCCGCAAATTCGGCTACGATGTCGCTGAAGGTCCGGAGATCGAGGACGACTACCATGTATTCGAAGCCCTCAACTTCCCTCCGAACCACCCTGCACGCGACATGCAGGACACATTCTTTGTGTCAACAGGCCATCCTAATCCGCTCCTCCTCAGGACACATACTTCCAGCGTACAGGTACGTACCATGGAGAAGCAGTCCCTGCCTATCCGTGTGGTATGTCCGGGCCGTGTGTTCAGAAATGAGGCGATCTCGGCTCGTGCACACTGTATCTTCCATCAGATCGAGGGTCTCTATATCGATGAAAACGTGACCTTCGCTGACCTCAAGCAGGCAATCCTCCTCTTCGCAAGAGAAATGTTCGGAGCTGAGACTGAGATCCGAATGAGGCCTTCATACTTCCCGTTCACAGAGCCTTCGGCTGAGGTTGACGTAAGCTGCAACATCTGCCATGGAAAGGGATGTAATATATGTAAGGGTACAGGCTGGCTCGAGATTCTCGGCTGCGGCATGGTAGACCCTAACGTCCTTGAGGCCTCTGGAATCGATTCTCACAAGTATAGCGGTTTCGCATTCGGTATGGGTGTCGAGAGAATCGCTATGCTTAAGTGGCAGGTCAACGATCTTCGTCACTACTTCGAGAACGACATGAGGTTCCTGAAGGAGTTCAATACTTGTGTGGAGGTATAATTTCAAGGGTTACGCCACATTTTTCAATTTTTTTTGAAATTTTTTCGAAAAAAATTTGGAAGTAAAGAAAATTGGCGTACCTTTGTAATCCCAACGCGGAAATAGCTCAGTTGGTAGAGCACGACCTTGCCAAGGTCGGGGTCGCGAGTTCAAGTCTCGTTTTCCGCTCCATTGCCTCCAAGAAATTGGAGGCTTTTTTCGTATAAAACACTTGACAACAATGGCACTTCTTCTTCCAGACAACTATTCCAACCTGCTTGGCAATGTTGAAATTACGGAAAAGGCGATCAAATCCGTAAAGGAAATGTTCCAGGACAACCTTTCTGCTCAGCTCGCACTCCTTCGTGTGACAGCTCCTATGGTCGTCCTCAGTGGAACTGGTATCAATGATGACCTCAACAGCGTAGAGCGTCCGGTCCGTTTCCCCATCAAGGACATGAACGACAAGTCCGCCGAGGTCGTGCACTCTCTTGCAAAGTGGAAGAGAATGAAGCTCGGCGAGCTTGGAACTGCTCCGGGCAGAGGTCTCTACACCGATATGAACGCACTCCGTCCTGACGAGGAGCTTGACAATTTACATTCTATATATGTAGATCAGTGGGACTGGGAAAAGGTCATCACAAAGGAGGACCGTAACCTTGAGTTCCTCAAGAAGACCGTACGCAGGATCTATGAGGCTATCAAGGTGACTGAGAACAAGCTTTATGTGGAGTATCCACAGCTGGTCCCTCAGCTTCCTGAGGATATTTTCTTCATCCATTCGGAGGAACTTCTCCAGATGTATCCTGGCAAGAGCCCTAAGGAGAGGGAGAATGCGGTGGTACGTGAGCACAAGGCTGTTTTTGTCATCGGTATCGGTGGCAAGCTCTCAGACGGCAGCATCCATGACGGCCGCGCCGCAGACTATGACGATTGGAGCACTGCCAATTCTGACGGCTACAACGGTCTCAATGGTGACATCCTGCTTTGGAACGACGTCCTCGGCATGGCGTTTGAGGTTTCCAGCATGGGTATACGTGTGGACGAGACGGCTCTTGAGCTTCAGCTCAAGGAGAGGAACCAGGAGTGGAAGAAGGACCTCTACTTCCACAAGCGTCTGCTCGAGGGTGGCCTTCCTTATACCATAGGCGGTGGTGTAGGCCAGTCAAGACTTTGCATGTACCTTCTCAGAAAAGCACACATCGGTGAGATCCAGGCAAGTATCTGGCCTGAGGAGATGAAGAAGATCTGTGCGGAGAACGGAATATCTCTCGTGTAATTTCACTACATTTGTCAAAACTGATATTCACTTAATACAAAACGATATGAAAAAATTTCTTTGCATTGCAATGGTAGCTCTCGTCCTTCTTCCAGGATGTGGCTCTATGTCTCAGACAGCTAAGGGAACCGCTATCGGTTCAGGTTCAGGTGCCGTTCTCGGCGCTATCGTAGGTGCTCTCATCTCCAAGGATGCCAAGGGTGCAGCTATCGGCGCTGCTGTAGGTACAGCAGTAGGTGCAGGTACCGGTGCAGTAATCGGAAAGAAGATGGACAAGAAGGCTGAGGAGCTTGCTGCTCTTGAGAACGCACAGATCGAGAAGATCACCGACAAGAACGGTCTCGAGGGTATCAAGGTTACCTTCAACAGCGGTATCCTCTTCCCTCTCAACGGAACTTCACTTTCTGATGCTTCCAAGAAGGAGCTCAAGGAGTTCGCACAGAAGATGTCTGACCTTCCTGACACTGACATCACTATCTACGGCCATACCGACAACACCGGTTCAGCAGAGGTCAACGACCGTATCTCACGTCAGAGAGCAGAGGCTGTACAGGCTTATCTTACAAGCTGCGGCATCGCTTCTTCACGTCTTACCTCACAGGGTCTCTCATTCACCGATCCAGTCGCTGACAACGCAACTGCAGAGGGTCGCGCACAGAACCGTCGCGTGGAGATCTACATCAACGCTAATGAGGCTATGATCCAGGCTGCTGAGAACGGTACTCTCAAGTAACAGTTCCTGCAAGGACATATATAAATCGAAAAGCCAGAGTGGGAAACTCTGGCTTTAGTCGTTGAATAGTTTTTAGGTAACGTTTAGGTGCTAACTCTTGTTTAATCTTTCAGTGATACAAAGGTAGTTCAAGCATTTTTATCATGAAAATCTTAAACTATGAAACGCAGTTTTTTCGGTATGAATCGCCTTTTGTGTGAATTTTTACAGAAAAATTGTACATTTGTATTGAAAAACAGCGAACTAGATGTCGGACTTTCCTCTGAATCTGCGAGTTAAATCACAGCTGCGACTGCATATAGACTTCTATATGGTTGCCGTTGTACTTAACTTTATGGTCTGGGCGATAATCTCCTTCAGGGATTATATCAACTGGCCTTTCGAGTTCATGGTGAATTTCCTTCTGGCCGAAGTCTTCCAGACTTTCATAGAAACCGGCATACTTTTCCTCTTTTCAGTTGCAATCTCTCAGCTGTGCATCCTGCTTTTCAAGAGATTCAATGGACTGGAACTGAGAAGAGTGGCATTTGAGATAGCTTTGCTGTTTTTCCTGAACTTCTCTGCAGTGTATCTTATGACGGCACTGTATGTGAAGCTTACCGGACATGCTGATACCCTCTATCGAATCAGACTCATCGCGATCGATGGAACGGTGATGTCCTTCATGTCCACAGGACTGGTGATCAGTTACCTCTATACCCTGTGGGAGAAGAAGATCGAAGTAGAGCACAGGCTTCAGATCCAGGCGATTGAAGAAAAGAACAGGGCGATCAGGGCAAGACTCGACAAGTTGACTCTTGAACTTGACCCTCACTATATTTTTAATGGATTGAGTACGCTTTCGGGACTTATCACGACAGATCCTTCCGCTGCGGATGAGTTTCTTGCAAAGTTCTCAAGTACATTCCGTTATCTGCTTGACAACAGAGACAACTATCTCATGTCCGTCAAGGATGAGTACCGCTTTATGAAGAAGTATGCAGACCTGCTCTGCTACAGGTACGGAAATATCGATCTCAACATTTCTCCGGAACTTGCAGAGATCGGTGGACTTATTCCGACAGCATCCCTGCAGGTGCTTGTCGAGAACGCGATAAAACACAATGCCCATACATCGGACAGACATCTGGGCATCGACGTATATTTCAACAACGGGTATCTTGCGGTAAGAAATGACATAATTCCGCTCGCATTCGCCCCCGTGTCGACCAAGGTCGGCCTGAACAACCTATCAGAACGCTATTCATATCTGTCAGACAGAACTATCCGCGTGTCGAACGACGGCAAGTCCTATCTGGTTGAACTCCCAGTCCTGCACGACGAGGATATTTTTGACGTAGAAATTTAGACAGCTATGAAAGTATTGATTATTGAAGACGAGATCGTTACCGCAACCAGAATGTTGAATCTCACCAAGGCGGCTATCCCTGGTGCGGAGATTCTCGGTCCTGTGCCGAGCATCAAGGCAGCAAAGGAGATCCTTCTGGCAAATCCTGATATCAACATGATATTCTCAGACATCCGTCTTGAGGATGGTCTCAGTTTCTCTCTTCTCGATTCAGTAAGTTCGGAGGCGGTTGTCGTGTTCACGACGGCCTATAATGAGTATGCCCTCAAGGCATTCGAGTACAACAGCATCGGCTATATCCTCAAGCCTGTCCAGAAGGAGGACATAGAAAGTGCCCTTGACAAGTATCAGAAGAATTTCCTCAAACCGAATCTTGCCCGACTCCAGCAGATGAGCAAGGAGATGCAGGACAACCGTCCTATGTGGCGCCATAGCATTGTCACAATGATACGTGGCGCGGAGCAGATCGTGCCGGTCACCGACATCTCATATATCGAAAGCGAGTTCGGCAATACCTACATCTACCTCAGGGACGGTGCCCATGGTACTGTGGACCAGAGCCTTACCAAGCTCTCGACTGAGCTTGACCCGGATCAGTTCCTGCACGTCTCCAGGCAGCATATAGTCTCACTCAGCAGCATCCGTACCTTCAACAGGGGGGCAGAGGGCCGTCCTGAGATGCGTATGGAAGGAGGCCGCACTGAACCTGTCGTATGCACCAGGATCACCTTCAACAAACTGAAGGACATCATCGAGAAGCACAGTCGCAGCTAAGGGGCTGAATTCCGCGAAATTATGCCTACCTTTGTATTATTATGGACTATCTGATAAAGAACGCAGACGTAATCAACGAGGGTGAGGTCTTCAAGGCGGACGTACTGGTTTCCGGAGGACTTATCTCCAAGATTGCAAAAGATGGCGGCATAGAGGCCGCAGGGGCTGTCATCATCGATGCTACAGGCAAGTATCTGATGCCTGGAATCATCGATGAGCATGTGCATTTCCGTGAGCCGGGGCTTACTCACAAGGCGGACATATATACCGAAAGCCGCGCTGCCGTCGCAGGCGGTGTGACCTCATATATGGAGATGCCGAACACGTCTCCGCTCACTGTCACCCAGGATCTTCTTCAACAGAAATTCGACCTGGCTGCCGAGAAGTCCCTTGCGAACTATTCTTTCTATATCGGAGCCACCAACGACAATCTCTCCGAGCTGCTCCGTACGGATTTCGACAAGGTCTGCGGAATCAAGCTTTTCATGGGATCCAGCACTGGCAATATGCTCATGGATGGAGAAATCGAGCTTGAGACCCTGTTCAGGGAGGCGCCTTGCCTCATTGCAGCCCATTGCGAGGATGAGACCATCATCAAAGAGAACACTGCGCGCTACAAGGCCATGGCAGAGCGTGGCGAGATAGTCGCTGATGCTGCGATACATCCTTCAGTACGTACTTCAGAGGCCTGCTACAAGTCTTCTGCGCGAGCCGTGGAGCTTGCCGCAAGGACTGGCGCACGCCTGCATATCATGCATATCTCGACAGCTGCCGAGCTGTCGCTTTTCCGCAGCGACCTGTCTCTTTCCCAGAAGAAGATCACTGCTGAGACCTGTCCGCACTATCTCTGTCTTGACGATCGTGACTATAAGACCATGGGCTTTGCAATCAAGTGCAACCCTGCTGTCAAGTCCGCCGAGGACCGTGCCGCCCTGCTCGCAGCGCTCCGCAGCGGAACCATCGACACCATAGGTACAGACCATGCCCCTCACCTGAAGGAGGAGAAGTTCACCTCTGACTATTTCTCCAGCAGGTCCGGTTTCCCATCGGTCCAGCACAGCCTTGACCTGATGGTAGGTGTTTCTGACGAAGGCTGGCTCTCATTGCCTGAGATGGTCCGTCTGATGTGCCACAATCCTGCGCTTCTGTATGGTGTTGACCGCCGAGGTTTCATCCGCGAGGGATACCATGCTGACCTTGCTCTCTTCGACAAGGGTTGCAAGGCCGTCCTGTCTGATGCAGGCGAGTTCAGCAAGTGCGGTTGGACACCTTACGCCGGACGTACTGTCTCTTCCCGCGTCACCCATACCTTCGTTAATGGAAACCTTGTCTACGAGAACGGCAATTTCTATGAAGAATCAAGAGGCGAACGCCTGAAATTCAACGGAAGGAGATAGTCAGGGATGAAATACTGGAAATCTGATCTGGCTTTCACGCTCCTGGGTGCCCTTATGCTGGGCTTCTTCAAAGGAGGTCTGCTTTACCACATGGAGCAGTTCTCGCTCTTTCCTTACAGCCGTGAGTTCTTCGCCGAGTGCATGGAACAGCCCGGAGGACTCCTGCAGTATGCGGGAGCATTCCTTACGCAGTTCTGCCACTTCCCATGGATCGGAGCCGTCCTTATCGCCGCTCTGCTCTGTCTGCTCGCCTCTCTGACACGCAAGGCATGTCGTCTGGACGGCTCATGGGCACTTGCCTACATCCCGTCCCTTGCCCTGCTGCTTTTCATAACCAGGCTGGACTATTCGGTCTATCTGATGATGACTTACGGTCTGCTGTTTTCGCAGATTCTGGGCCTCATCTCTGTAATGTCCCTGCTCCTTGCGTACAGGAAATGGGCAGAAGGGACCAGGCTCGCCCTGCTCGCTGTCGGCCTTGCTCCGATCCTCTTCTATCCTCTGCTCGGTGCATATTCCTTCATCGCGGCCCTGATGATGGCCCTTTCTTCGAAGGACGGGAAGGCCATGGGGCTCGGTACCATGGTCATATCCACCCTTGCCGTAATTCTGTTCTGTTCGTATGTCCCTGGTGTCTATGAAAGGCTGCATAGGAATTTCCTCTGTCTGGTGGGTTTCCCATATCTTGACTTTGAGTCCAATCTGGCTGCCCTCGTTCCTGTGGGAGTAGCGGTTGTGGTTTCGTTGGCCCTGCTTTTTGCCCTCAGACTGCCTCTGAAGCCGTCCTTGGCTGTACTGGCGCTGGCGACTGCTCTGACGGTAGGTCTTTCGGACTGGGATGGAAACTTCAAGGCTGTGCTGGAGATGGAGAAGGCGTGCATGGACCAGGACTGGGACAGGGTGCTCAGCATCGCAAGGAAATACGACAATCCGACCAGAGCGCAGGTGCTCTACAGGAATATCGCTCTTTACCAGAAGGGCAGGCTGACCGAGGATATGTTCACCTATCCTGACGGGGCTGAACATTTCCATACGGGTGCCCAGATACCACTTTCGTACGTCTGTGCCGTTCCTGCCCTGCATCATTGCGGAATGCTCAACAGCAGCGACAGGATCGCCATCGAGATATCGTCGACTTATACGCAGAACATCTATTTCTTCAAGTATCAGGCGAAGAACGCGCTTGCAAGGGGAGAGTACGACCTCGCGCGCAGATATATCCAGATGGTGTCTCGCAACTGGTTCCAGGGCGCATGGGTGAAGAGGTATATGGCGCTTGTGGACAATCCTCAGGCCGTCCGGACGGATCCTGAATTCGCCCCTACCTTGGCTCTTGTCCATGTGAATTCCGATACTTTCGATATGGTTGAGCCTCTGGAAGTGATGATTTTCAGGCGTTTCTCTGACCAGGACTATGTCAATGAGCAGATCTACGAATGGCAGCTGGCCTGCTATATGATGTGGAAGGACCCTTCTAACGTCATGTACTGTTTCTTCCAGCGTGCCTCGCTGCTGCCCGGTTCGCACATCACTGAGGGAATCGCCGAGGCGGCGATCCTGTTCGCCAACACTTCGGGAGATCCTGCCATGGTCCAGAGAGTAGTCGAGCTGATGCCTGAGCACCAGGCGACGTTCAGACGCTTTGGTAATTTCAACAATGCCATGAACACTGTCAGGAACCCTAAGGAAGCAGGCGTGGCGGAGAAGTTCGAGTCGAAGTTCGGCAGGAACTATTGGTTCTATTCTGTTTTCAATGAAATGCATGCCTTATGATGAAGAAAATGTCTATACTGGCGCTGATAGCAGGGATCATGGTATCCTGTACCGGTACTGCGTACAAAGCTGCGACACAGTCTTCGTCTGCGGCCGAGATATACCCTGATTACGGGGGAACTGTCGTTCCTGTCAATATCGCCCCATTGAATTTCGATATCATGGACAGTGCCCAGGCCAGTGTAGTCGAGATTTCAGGCAAGTCGCTCAGCATAGTCCTGAAAGGACCGCAGGTAAGAATTCCTCTCAAGAAGTGGAAAAGGCTTCTGGCAGAGAATGCCGGAGGGGAGATAAGTGTCAGGATATATCTGAAGGACAATGGAAAGTGGACTGCGTGCGAGCCTCTTCGCATCACGGTCGCAAAGGAGGAGATCGACAGCTATCTGACCTACAGGCTCATCGATCCTGGCTACTCGAGCTACGGATTCCTGACCCTCAGACAGCGTGACATCAGCTCTTTCGACGAGAGAGACCTCTACAACAACAATCTCGTCAAGGAAAGAATGGAGGGCCAGTGCATCAACTGCCATTCGTTCCAGAACTACAGGACGGACAATTTCCAGTTCCATGCGCGCAATACCCACGCGGGCACCTTCGTCTTCACTGGCAAGGACGGCAAGAGGCTCGATTTCAAGACAGGCGACCTGCTTTCAGGAGCAGTCTATCCTAGCTGGCATCCTCAGCAGAATCTCATCGCGTACTCGGTGAACCTCACCTCGCAGCTTTTCTATTCCCATGGGGTCCAGAGAGCGGAGATCTTCGACGGTGCGTCGGACCTTGTCCTCTATGATGTCGATACCGAAGAGGTCAGCTATATCGTCAATGACAGCCTCCATATGGAGACCTTCCCTTACTGGGCAGCGGACGGAAAGACTCTTTACTACGCAGACGCATATCTCCCTGATTTCGGAGCGGATGCGTCTTCAGAGATCAAACTGATGACGGACAAGGTCAGATACAACATCTGGTCGATTCCGTTCGATCCTTCCAGCAGGACTTTCGGTACCCCTGAAATCGTCTTCGATGCCGTTTCCGACAGCCTCAGCGCCGTCACTCCAAGGCCTTCCCCTGACGGGAAGTATCTTCTCAGCGGTGTCGGGGACCATGGTAACTTCCACATCTGGAATGAGAAGTCGGACATCTATCTGACAGACCTTCAGAGCGGAGAGACGCGCCCTCTGGATGAGATCAACTCTGACAGGGCGGACAGCTTCAAGTCCTGGTCTTCGAACTCCAGGTGGATTGCTTTCACATCAAGGAGGGAAGACAGCAACTATTCGAGAATCTACATCGCCTATTTCGGCGAGGACGGAAAGGCCTGCAAGCCGTTCCTTCTTCCTCAGAAGGACCCGATGCAGAACAGGAGGCTGTTCAGGTCGTACAACGTGCCTGAATTTACCATCGAGAAGGTGAAGTGGACTCCTAAGCAGATAGAAAAGATCGTTCTTTCAGAGCCGGAGAAGACCCGTCAGGTGGCTCCGCGATACAGCGACAGATAAATTGTCCTGTATTGATTTGACTGAACGGAGTTTTTATTATATTTGTTATTGCATACTAATCACATAAATAAGAAAATCATGAAAAAGATTCTTCTCCCTATCATGTCTCTCATGATGCTTACAGCCGTCAATATGTCGGCTCAGCAGCAGAGACCAGCTACAGTTCCGTCTTACGCTGACGCGAAAGAGGATTTCAAGCCGAACCTGACAAACCAGCCTGGCAAGCAGTACCCGATGGTCAACTCTGAGGGTGCAGTTCGCGTGCAGCTCCGCGCTCCAGGTGCAACATCAGTCCAGATCGATCTTGGACGTCGCTATGAAATGACCAAGGACGAGAACGGTGTATGGACCGGAACTACAGGTCCTCAGGACGTCGGTTTCCACTACTATCAGATCATCGTGGACGGCACACCAATGCCTGATCCAGGTACAGTGTCATTCTTCGGCGCAGGCCGTTGGGGCAGTGGAATCGAGATTCCATCAGCAGATATGGACTTCTGGCAGGTAAAGGACGTCCCTCAGGGCTCGATCGTAGAGAAATACTACTGGTCAAAGGCAACCCAGAGCATGCGCCACTGCTATGTATACCTTCCTAACGAGTATGACAAGAACCCTAAGAAGAAGTATCCAGTCCTCTATCTCCAGCACGGTAACGCCGAGAACGAGTACGGTTGGGCAGTTCAGGGCCACACCGCTCAGATCATGGACAACCTCATCGCTCAGAAGAAGGCAGTTCCTTTCCTCATCGTCATGGACTATGGCCAGGGCCAGAACATCCATCTCAAGGGTCAGTACGCTCCTGCTGAGGGCGCAGCTGCAAACGACGCTTTCCAGGTAGTTCTCATCAACGACATCATCCCTATGGTCGAGAAGGAGTTCAGAGTATACACAGACGCTGCACATCGCGGTATGGCAGGTCTTTCAATGGGTGGTGGCCAGACAGGCCGCATCGCTCTTGCCAACCCTACCAAGTTTGGTTACATCGGAATGTTCAGCGGCGGTAGCCTTACTCCAGAGCAGGTCAGTGAAGCAAAGGGTCTCGAAAAGACCGCCAAGCTCATCTTCATGACCACAGGTAGCAAGGAGAACCGTCCTGCAGTAGAGCAGGCAGCTGCTCTCAAGAAGATGGGTATCAATGCTGAAAGCTACGTCTCAGAGGGCACTGCCCATGAGTGGCATACCTGGCGCCGCAGCCTCTACGAATTCGCACAGAAGGCATTCAAATAGGCGACAAGCTGCTATAATATGCTGAGAATCAGCGTGTTGACATAAATGCCTTCGGCTTCTGAGCCGAAGGCATTTTCGTAGAAGCTTGACTGACAGGCATTTATAGCGTGTAGATTTTTTGGAAAAATATTGAAGTATTTTGCCATGTTCTGCATTTATAGAGCAGAACAAGTAAAAACTGATTGATATGAGAGGCAGATCATTTCTATTCGCTATTGTAATGACTGTCGTTGCATTCACTTCATGCGACGACAGGTTTCTAATTGACGATATCAAGAAGACTCCAAAGAAGAGGGCAGACATCGTCCTCACCAAGTCGCAGAAGGAGATCGTTCCCGCAACCAGACAGTTCACTTTCGATATGGTGAGGAGAGTCGTGGCGCAGGACGGGGAAAATGTATTCGTCTCTCCTTTCAGCCTTCAGGCTGTGCTTGCCATGGCATCGGTAGGTGCAACGGGCCAGACTCAGGAGGAGATCAACAACGCCATTGGCCTGAGCGGCTTCCAGACCTCCGACGTCGCATCGTTCTACAAGACTCTGGTGCCGGCGTTGATCAATGTCGACAATACTGTTGACCTGGCGATAGCCAATTCAGTATGGGCTCGGGAGAGTGCCGGAATGAAGCGTTCCTACAAGACTGTGCTGGAGGATGATTTCCACGCGTCGGCCCACTCTCTCGACAAAGATTCCCAGTCGGCGATCAACAAATGGGTCAGCAAGTCTACCAAGGGTATGATCAAGCAGCTCGACGTGAATCTGTCCCAGGCAGAGATACTGCTTCTCAATGCCATGTACTTCAAGGGTATGTGGGCTGATCCTTTCGAGAAGGAGTCAAGCCGTATGGATACCTTCGTGGACTATGATGGAAATCCAAAGCAGGTGATGTTCATGCATATGAGCAAGCGCATGCCGTACTACTATGGCGACGTGGCGTCCGCTGTCAGTCTCCCTTATGGAAACGGAGCGTACCGTATGACCATAGTCATTCCTACGGATGAGAAATCGACCATCGATGATGTCCTGAGGATTCTTGACGAGGATATGTGGACCCGGATGGTCAATCCACAGACCTCTGGTTCCGTCTCGCTATCGATGCCACGTTTTGAGAGTGAGTATTCGGTCAGCATGAATGATGCTCTCAAAGCAATGGGTATCAGCCGTGCGTTTACTGACGAGGCCGAGTTCGGAGAAATGGCTGAAAAGCCTCTCAAGATCAGCGAAGTCGGCCAGAAGGCAAAGATCAAGGTCGATGAGAAGGGTACCGAGGCCTCTGTCGTCACTCATATCTCCATGGGTGATACATCTGCGGGTCCTGAACCTGATCAGTTTGTGTTCAAGGTGGATACTCCTTTCTTCTATGCTATCAGCGAGCTGAGTACCGGTACTGTCCTCTTTGCAGGTGTACAGAAATGGATGTAATTATGAAACGCTTTCTTTCTGTCGCCGTTGGCTTGCTGATCTTTTGCGCATCACTGGCAGCCCAGACACACGAGGCTCATCTCGGAGGCGGCCTTTCCATGTATGACGTCCTTGGTGTGGCGCTTCAGGACGGGCTTGAGTCAACCGGTCCTGCCGTCAATGTCGGCTATAAATATCTGAAACCGGTCAAAGGTGGCCTGCAATGGTATGTCGGCGCGGATGTGTACGGACGCAGCATACGCTTTGAGAAACCATGGTACGTCGGAGTCAATACCCAGAAGGCCAATGTCGCTTACCTTGTCAATATTCCTGTAGAGGCCGGTCTCCGCTACGGATTCCCTTTGTCGGGCAAGTTTTCCGCCTATGCGGATCTTGGACTTGGACTGAACATGGACCTGGGTCATGGTACCCAGTGGGAAGGCCATGCCTTGGTCGACTATTATCCAAACAACGGGCAGCCTATCGAGAAGGACTACCAGAATATGAGTTTCGGGAAAGGATTCAGGGTCGAGAACTCTTTCTCCAGCATTCTTTCCCTCATACATGATTTCCCGTCGACTTTTTCAACCTGTTTCACCTTTGAACTGGGCGCTGTCTATGGAAATCACTGGAGCCTGGGCCTGAGCTACGCCAATTTCGGCCTTGTTGAAGTCGAGAGATATCAGAATCTGTATGCTTTCAACCCGGGAATTGAGCCTGAGATGATGGTTTCCAATGCTTCCGGACAGGGTACCATGGTCCTCAGCTCACTTTCGCTGAGGGTCGGCTATCTTTTTTAGATATCGGTGAAATTATCCGTATATTTGTACCAATGTCGGATCAATATCAGATAGAGAGCAGTTTCCGGCTCTGGTACAAGCCACTATGCTTATACGCACTCCATTACCTGGGCAGCATCGATGAATCAGAGGATGTCGTCCAGGATGTATTCTATACCCTTATGCAGAAAGCGCAGGCGGGTGGATATGTCCAGACCTCAAAGGCCTATCTCTATGCCAGCGTGAAGAACAGATGCCTGGACATCCTCAAGAATTCAAAGACGAGGAACACCGTCAATTCCCTGGAAGGAACGGATGACATAGAGGAAGAAGACAGGGAGCTGAGCGACAGATCCATCGACGAGGCACGCATGTGGACCGCAATCGATTCTCTTCCGAAGAAGTGCAGGCGCATACTCCTTATGAACAAGGTGCAGGGAATGAAGTATTCGGAAATAGCCGACGAGCTGGGCATTTCCGAGAACACCGTCCGCAACCAGATGACCAAGGCCCTGAAGACTATAAAGGAGGGCGTGAAGAAGGCAGTACTGTTCCTGCTTTCGCTGTAGATGGCCATTTTCCACATAATTATCGTATCTCCATAAAATAATTCAATTATCGATAGTACTTTTCTTCGGTCCCTTCGTCTTATGGGTGTATGAACACAATCAATAGAATGATCAGGACCGCTGGGACGATAGTCCTTGCCCTGATCCTGCTGGGCTCGACAGCCTATGCGCAGAAAAAAGCAAATACGCAGCAGATGACGAGGAAGGACTGCGTGGAAGCCGTGTCGAAGGCTTTCAACGTCAAGTTCGTCTACGATGCAAGCATATCCCTCGACGACATATACAAAGGAATGAGCCTTGGTCGCGTGACCGACAAGAAGCCAGGGGCAGAAGCCCTCTCTCTCGAGCAGTGTCTCGACAGGCTGTTTGAGAACAGCGGCATCACATGGTCCCGAAAGGGGAAGCACATCGTCCTCAAGAAAGGGGCTTCCCGTCCCGTCCAGAGGATCGAACCAACCCCGGAGATGTCGATAATCTATGCCGGCGGGGACTATGACCACGACGCGGACACCCTCAGCGCTTCCAGCGTCAGCACCGACAGGATGAGGATGGCCAACCGTACCCAGACAGGTCTCACAAAGCTCGACGCCTCAAAGATCAACAGCGGCTTCGCCCTCTTCAACAGCCCCGACGTCATCAAGACCATCCAGCGCCTTCCCGGCGTCTCTTCCGGCACCGAGCTCCTTTCGGGTCTCTATGTCCATGGTGGGACGGGCTCCGACAATCTCTATCTGCTTGACGGGGTGCCTCTCTACTCGACCAGCCACCTGATAGGTCTCTTCTCGTCGTTCAACACGGATGTAGTCGAGGATGTGGACTTCTTCAAGAGCGGATTCCCCGCACGATACGGCGGAAGGCTCTCTTCAGTGGTGGATGTAAATACCCGCGAGGGCAACATGTATGAGTGGCACGGTAACTTCTCCATAGGCCTTATCGACGGCAGGTTCCAGATCGACGGCCCTATCGTCAAGGGCAAGACTTCACTCAATTTCGGAATCCGCCGTACATGGTTGGATGTGCTTACTGTTCCAGGCCTGATGATAGCGAACAAGTTTGCCCGCAAGGAGGGCGAGAAGTATTTCGGCCATTATGCCTTCTGGGACATGAATCTCGGCATAACCCATATCATATCTGATACGGACAAGCTCAATTTCACCTTCTTCAACGGAATGGACAATCTCCGCGGAGGTTACGAGAGCTACCTTTCCACGAATTACAATCAGGAGACTCATACACATACCTTTGACTACAGCAAACGTGAGGACAATGTTGACATCGGCCTCGGCTGGGGCTCGACTACCGCAGGTCTGACCTGGAACCATCTGTTCTCGGATGAACTGACCATGAGGACACGCCTCAGCTACGCACGCAGCGACAACAGGACTAAGTTCAACTTCAGCGAATGGGACTGGAGCAACGTGGAAGTCCAACCTGTCGTGCTTGAGGAAGGGGTATACTCAAATGAGGACAACAGGTCCATGGTCCACGACATCATACTTCGCAGCGACTTCGACTGGACTCCTTCATCTGTGCATCATATCAGATTCGGAGCGTCCTTCCAGCACCATATATACAATCCGGACAGGAAAGCACACTACTGGGCTGAGAGCCCTGAGGAGAAGGTGACCATGGTCGATACCAAGACTTCCCAGAGCTACTCCGGAGAGGAGGCGGCACTCTACCTCGAGGATGAGATCTCGTTGGGTGACAAGCTGATTCTTGCTCCAGGTCTCAGGTACTCTATCTTCAACATCGGCAAGAAGACCTATCATTCACCGGAGCCTCGTCTTGCAGTACGATACGACGTGGGCAGGAACGTGGCTCTCAAGTTCTCATATACGGACATGAGACAGTATGTCCACCTTATCCAGACCCTGTATCTCGACCTTCCGACCTCGAGCTGGCTGCCATGTACCGAAAAGATGAAGCCTATGCACTCGAGCCAGGTGGCAGGAGGCGTCTATGCAAAGCTTCCTCATGACCTTCACCTTGAGGTAGAGGGATTCTGGAAGAGCCTCGACCACATCTACGAATACAACGGTCCTTTCTCGCTTTATCCACCAATCGAGAAATGGGAGACATCCTTCTCAGAGGGCAAAGGCCGTGCATACGGTGCGGAAGTGGCGTTCGGATGGACGACGGATGACACGGACATCAACCTTTCGTATACCTTGTCATGGTCCCAGAGGAACTTCCCTGATTTCTTCCATACATGGTACTTCGACAGGAACGACTACCGTAACATGCTCAACATCACTGCGACCCACAGGTTCTCCAACAAGTTCGAACTCTATGGCGGATTCACATACAGGACCGGCAGCAGGTTGACTCTGGCAGACCAGGGAATCAATCCGAGCAGGAATCAGTACGACATGGACACACATCAATCCAGGGAAAAATATTCATACAATCAGCTATATACATCCCCTAACAACCTGAGGATGCCGTCATACCACAGGCTCGACCTCGGAATGAACTTCAAGAAAGTGACAAGAAGAGGCAACGAAAGGACCTGGAACTTCAGCATCTACAACGCCTACTGCCACCTCAACCCTATATATGCAGAGGTCCATAAGGACAAGGAAGGCAATTACAAGGGAGTTGCATATGGTGCAATACCTATCATCCCGACATTCAGCTACCAGCTTAAATTCTAAGAGACAATGAAGAAATTGATATATATGCTGACAGCCCTCGTGGCATTCAGCTCATGCGAATACGAGTTCGAGATCGAGGGACAGATGTCCGGCAGCCAGACCTATGTAAGGTTCGTGCCTTCGAACGAATCCGATACAACCTTCCTGTTCATCCAGGCGACGACCCCGCTCAAGGACGGAAACAACCCTGTACGCACTGAAGGAGAAAGCGTCAGTGTCATGGTGAACGGCAATGCCATAAAACTTGAAAAGCAGAAGGATCTTGGAGGGGAATTCACCAGCAAGGTCTATGCTACGACCCACAAGTTCAACCCTGGCGACAAGATCGAGCTCGAGGCAAGTATCCCGGGCAGGAAGACCGCTACGGCGTCAGTGACGGTTCCACAGCTTTTCCCTCAGCCGAAATGGTCATACAAGGTTGAAAGGAAAATATCCTACTATGATAATTTCTCCTCTGGAGTCTGCTTTGATATAGAATATGACAATGCTCCCGGCAATTCAGGAAGATATGCCGTGGCAGTCCTTGAGGAAAAGTCATATCAACAAGACGAATGGTACGGCAGCAACATTACAGGGGAGTATGGCTGGAAAGAGCATGAGCCTGTCGTCTCCGTAACCAACAGCAGCTGGTACACTCCTGTAGAGAATACTCTTTCAACTTTAGGGCAGAATCCGCTCATCTTCCGACCTGCCAGACTGAACTGGGACAGCAGGACATTTGCACATGGTGATGGCTGGTACACAAGCCCCAGTTTCGTGGATGCCATGGCGTGGACCGACATTCCGGAAAAGACTGGCGGAAAGGGCACACATCAGGTCTTTGTGAGGTATAATAAGGACAGTGTGGAGGAGACATATCCAAATCCTGACTACTGGGCTCCGGATAAACCTACGGAAGGATACGGTTACAGAACCACAAGGAGCTACCGATACAAACTCGTGTTCTACAGTTTCGATGAGGCAAGCTATGACTATCAGAAGGCTCAGGAAAACGACTCAGGCTCAGTCCTTGCCGGGATCGGCCTTGCACCTGCATCGATGACCTACACCAACATCAGGAACGGCATCGGTGTATGCGGAGCATACATCGTAAGTGAGACAGACTGGTTCAAGATAACAGAATAAGAAATAGGGCTTTATAACAGAATAAGCAATAGGGCTATATAAAAGAATAAACATAGGGCTATGGACAGTAACAACATGCTTGATTTCGTTCTCAGACACTACAGGGAGAACGCACTGGATGCAGAGAAAGCGCTCAAGGCAGTGAAGAAAAGAGCCAGGGTGCCGCTGTTTGAATGGAGAGTGGTTGCCGGAGTGGCTGCTGCCATGGTCCTTGTGGCCGGCCTGGCCTTCTGGGGAAGGAGCAATTCGACGACGACCATCGTGGCATACGCCCAGACCAGGGAGATTCAGCTGCCTGACGGTTCGATGGTGTCTCTCGCCCCGGGTGCGGAACTGACTTTCAATCAGAAGAGGCTTTCCGGCGAGGGAAAGCGCAAGGTCCGTCTGGAGGGCAAGGCCTTCTTCGAGGTCGAGCATGTCGAGACAAGGCCTTTCGAGATCAGCACCCCGGGAGGATTCGTCAGGGTACTTGGAACCAAGTTCCAGGTCGACGACATCAAGCATGAAGTCTATGTCCTGAGCGGCAAGGTGTTCTTCGCGAAGAGCGCGGAAGATGAGGGAGTGGTCCTCACCAACGGAATGAGCGCATCGCTTGTGGATGGCGCCGCATTGCCTGTGATCAACGAAGCTGCCACCGGCAACCAGATCGCCTGGAAGCGCGGAACCTTCATCTACGACGGCCAGCCGCTGTCCCTCGCGATCGAGGAGCTTGAGGAGTACTTCGGCAAGCAGATCGAGGTGGATGACATGGGCAATGACATCTCCGATGCAAGGATAGTCGGTTCATTCGATGTCGATTCCCCTAGGGATGTCCTGTCCGCCGTCTCCGACGCCTTTGACATCAGGCTGAGGTTCAGATAGAAAACAAAAAACGGTCTCCTTTCGGAGATCGTTTTTTTGTGTTAGACCTGGTGCACCAACCAGCCGCCTGATTAGGCAGGAAGGCTTTCCTCGCACCAGGTCTCGGCTAAATGGGTAGACCTGGAGCAGCAACCCTGTCCCTGGACCTTTCCGTTGCCACAGACCGCACCAGGTCCCGGCGGGGAAGACCGCATCTGTAGGCCGCATGACAAAGAAATCAAAGCAAAACCCTGATTGACGTAAAATACATCTTTTCTTCATAGTACCTTTCCTTGATCTTCTCGTCTATAGAGTATAATAAAACAAATAGACACCGCATGAAAAGAGTAACTACATTATTAGCGATACTATTGATATCGATTCTCACTTCTTTGATGACATCCTGCAATCGTATAGATGAAACATCGTATTGGGTGAAATGCGAAATGGGATTTGTAGGAGTCGAAGACAGCCTGATAACCATTTCCATAACGACTCCTGAAGGAGTCAGAAGCTACGACCTGGACAGCGGTTGGTACTCTGAGGAGCTTGGACCATTCGCGAAAGGAGACACGATTTCCATGAAGGCTGAAAAGGAGGGAGACGGATACTTTGTATATAAGATATATGTATCACAAGATGGGTCCAAGTATGAAGTCAAGGCAGAGAAAACCTGCGAGACCTATGACGAAGACAATTCGCTGCAGTTTGTGTTATAGCGTGCGTGCTTCTTGTTTCGAGATAGGTCGATATGCTTTTGGACAAATGTGGTAAAATGGGTGAATAAACTGGAATTCTGGCCGAAACATCTGAACAATATAAGCCATACTTTTGCATCGGAATATCAAAAGTTATCAGATCTATCATGAAAAAGATTCTAATTGTAGCCTTAGCGGCCATGTCGGCAGTCCTCGTATCGTGCAGCCAGAAGGAGACACTCCTCCCTGCAGGAAGCGTAGATGCAGTATCAGAGCGTTCATTCAACGTTCTTGAAGAAAACGAGATTTCAGGTGCAAAACTTTTCTCTGAAGTTACTTCAGGACTTCAGGACCAGGTTGATCCAGAGGTGTTCGAGCAGCTTCTCAATACATTCAGAGCCTCAGACATAAAGCTTGCAGGCGAGGATCCTCAGACCAAGGCAATTGTCCCTGCTCTCTATAAGACAGCTCGCGTAGAGTACCAGACTCTTGACCAGGACAACCAGCCTGTGACAGCCTCTGCACTCATCGTGTACCCTCTCTTCAAGAAGATCAAGGAGGTGATGCTCATCAACCATGGAACCCATATCGGCTTCATGCTCGTCCCTACCAAGTACACCTCGGTGGAGGCAATCATGGCAGCGACAGGTGCTCTCTGTATCCTTCCTGACTATATCGGTCTCGGATCTTCTGCAAAGCATCCTGACCTCTATCTCAACCATGAGGTCCATGGTCGTACCAGTGTTGATGCGCTCCTTACCCTTCTTGATTTTGCGAAGGCGAAGAAGCTTCCTCTCGACAGCAACTACAAGACCACTATCTTCGGTTACTCGCAGGGTGGCTCAGTTTCTCTCGCGTCACTTCGTCGCGTCCAGGAACTCGATGCAGCCGTTCAGGACAGACTTCATCTCCAGCACGTGTACTGCGGTGAGGGTCCGTACGATCTCCGTCAGACTTTCGAGAGCTATATCGACGACTATGCTGCAGGGAAGAAGATGGGTCTTGGTGCTGTGATCCCGCTTGTGATAAACAGTATGTTCAACAGCTACCCGTCAGAGGTCGCAGACATGAACTATGAGGACTTCTTCACTCCTTGGGCTCTCTCTACAGGTGTTCCTCAGCACATCCGTGCCAACAAGGAGGGCATTATTGACGTGATGCTCAAGCTCAATGGTGCGGACCTTGGCAAGATCCTCAACTTTGACTATCTTGAGGCTAATCCGGAGCATCTCGCGCGTCTTCTCGAGCTCATGGACCGCCAGAACCTCTGCCATGGCTGGTCACCGGAATACGACCTGACACTCTTCCACTGCAATCCAGACGGTGTCGTTCCGTTCTCTAATTTCGAGCAGGCGTGTGCAGGTCTCGCCAATGAACACCTGAGCACCCGCGTAGTTCCGCTGAACGAGAAGATCATCGGAGACGCTCTTCTCCAGCATATCACCGGCATGCTCATCATGATCGAGGAACTTCTCGCTGATAAGCTGTAGGCGCATTACACAGTAAAAAAACGAGCTGACTGTTGAATATCAACCAGTCAGCTCTTTTTTTATGTGCCTCGGACGGGAATAGATATGCCTTTGTGTTTCAGGTGGTTACATATTTGCGTTTACGGTTTCAATTACATTATTCTGCCATCATCAGATAGTATAGGTATGACGGACTTTGGGATACCAGATACGAGTCCGGTTGAGTTAGGGCTTCATAAATTTTAGAGTTATAAACTCTATGAAGGGCATCCTCGATTGTCTTGCCGGTGTCTGCGATATAGAATTCCGTGAGCTTATCAACGATGCGATTAAGCAGATACTCTCTTGTCTGTTCCTTGCTCATAACCTTTTCAGTAATTCTATTGCCTTCTGGGTGCCAAAATAATACTGGTTGTTCAGATCCCTGAATTCGAGTTCTTTTGCAAGTTCATCAAGATCAATCGAACCTTCTTCATATCTTCCAAGCAAATATGCGACCCCATCATTGGCTATCGGGCCATAGATTATGTCATAGTCATGATGGAAACCGGAGTTCCTGTTCCTATTATTGAATATGAATTCAGCCCACTCTTTTGATGGAGTTTCAAAACGGAGCATCTTCAGTCCAGCTTTCTCGGCATCTTCCGGAATGAAGACATATTCCTGGACTATAGGAGAGCCTCTAAACAATCTGGACTTCTTCTGTGCGAGAGCCTCTGCCTGTTCCCGGATATCCGTCAGATAGAACCCCTTACCGAAGTCCTTGAAAGGGACGCACTTGTCCAAATCAATGGCCTTGAAATCTATGTTCGTTCCGTGATAAAGAATCATGACAGATACCCCCCGTTATTCTTGCAGCAAACAATCAGATCATCCACGGCATCCTCAATGGACTGGAGATGTTCTATCTCATAGAATTCCACGAGAAAGGAAACTCCACCGAACTTGTACAGATACTGGAATGCCTCTCCGGTAGAGATGCTGAATCTCTTACCGAAAGCTCTGATACAAGCATTGGTGTATGGAATCTGATACTTTGTCATACCGCAAATTTATCAAATATTCTTGAACCCAACGAAAAAAACTGCAACTTTCATTCCTTAAATAGGTTATAATTACCGAGACAGTTTTTGGGAAATGCTTTAAAGGAGCTACTATTTAGGGACAGAAGAAGTAATTTTGTAGAGGCATTTACAATGCACAGAGAACAGTTGTAACTAGTAATTGTCGAGCCACATGAAACTATGATATTCGCTGGTAAATGCTAACAAAACACTACCATGCAGCGAGTAAACTGTCACGCCGCACAGTTCTCCAACCCCTATGCTATTATTTCCTGGAGCATAACGTCCTCTTTTGGAAATAATTCAAATTATCGCTATGTTTGATAAGAACCACACACATTAACACTTATGGATACTTCGAACCTTCTCCCGCAGACACTTTCTCCTACGGCCTATCAGATCGGTCAGAAGGGTCTCATGCTGCGCAAGGACGTCATGTTCTACGACGACAAGGGACGCGTGATCCAGAGATGCTCGACTAACATATTCGGCAAGGTGGACAGGGAGTATCTGGCCTACGACTTCGCAGGGAACGTCACGAAACGCAAGGTGGAGCATGGGAAGCCTGGCACGACGTCGACATTCACCGAGACGCTGACGTTCACGTTCGACGCTATGGGCCGTCCCCTGAAGACGACGCACAAGGCTGGCACGGCAACGTCAAGGACGGTGAATAACCGCATCTATGACTCAGTCGGCAGACTGTCATCACTCAGCAGGATAAACCCGCCTGTGGCAGCCCTTACACAGACATATTCCTACAACATACGCTCCTGGCTGACAGCCATCGGAGGCACGCTCTTCCGTGAAGAGATCGACTACTGCACAGGAAACGATCCGAGATGGGACGGAAAGATATCGGGAATCAGGTGGAAGAATCCTTCGGAGACGGCATGGCGGTCCTACCGATATAGCTATGACGGGCTCTCACGGCTTACCGAAGCGGAATATGACGAGAACGGACGCTCCGGTGCGTTCACCGAACGCTACGGCTACGACCTCAACGGGAACATGAGGACGAGGTCGACCTCGGTTCTCGGCAGGGACGGTCAGGGAGGAGAAAGTCCAATGCTGTCTCTGAACCAGTATGCATACGTCGGCAACAGGCTGGGGCCGTCCTTCCTCTGCTCGTACACATATGACGCCTGCGGAAGGCTGACAGGTTCAAGCGAGGACATGGTGAGGAGCACTGAGTACAATGAGATCGGCCTGCCTCTCGAAATGACCCTCTCGGACTGTTCGGTGGTCAGGACTGTCTATGCGGCGGACGGCAGGAAGCTCCGGGAGACGACGGTATTGTCAGGAACCTCTGCGACACGCAGCTACTCGGGCAGCTGCATCTTCGAGGGCAACACCCTTAAGAAGGTGCTCTTCGAAGGAGGATACGCACAGATGAGCGGAAGCACTCCGAGCTACATGTTCTTCCTCACCGACCACCTGGGTAGCGTGAGGGTCGTCGCGGCTCAGAACGCAGATGTCCGGCAGGTGAACCAGTACTATCCGTTTGGTGATCTGATAGCGGATTCACACGTCACGGCAGGCACTTCTGACAACCGCTACCGCTTCATCGGCAAGGAGTTCGGAGAGAGAACGGGGCTCTATGACTTCAGTGCCAGATACCTTGAGCCATCGATGGGAAGGTTCACCACCATCGACCCTCTCGCAGAGAAGTATCCGTCAGTCAGCCCGTATGTATACTGTTCAGGGGATCCGGTGAATAGGGTGGATCCGGATGGAAGGGAACCTGTAAAGGATAAAGCTGGTACTGCCGCTGGATTTGTTAAAGAAATGAAAAGCAAAGGTCGTCAGTCCGGTAATTATATCGGCCAATCTGCTCATCTCGCAATGCTTTCTTTTGGGGAAACAGCTATAGATATTAAGCATATGAGAAAAAAGCCCGTGAACACTGGTCTAATCAATAAATACCAAAACAAATATATTTACACTACAGAAAGTGGCTGGATTGATATGGCTCATTTTATGTTTTATGCGGGTAAGGCTTACAATTATAAATGCATAGGTGAGGAATATCCTGTAGGGAAAGCCCTTCAAACTGGTTTGATACAAGAACTGTCAGACTTAATTGCAGCGCCTCATTCGGCATTCAGTTATGAGGATTTGACGTCAGACAAAGCAGGTGCAACATTTGGTGCAACGGTATTTGACCCAAACTCTGAGAAGCCTCTCGCAGATCAATTGTTAGACTATTTATTATCTATTGGAGCAACAAGCCCAGAAAATGCGCCAAATTATGATATAATCCCACAACGCGAAAGTAAGGAACATCCATCAAAGAGAAACTTTTCTAGTCATCCATTTTATGTCAAAAACAACAATGACTAAATCTATTATTTCATCACACCCAATTTTGATCGGTTTTTCTATATTTTTTGTTACCGTACTGGTATTTGTCAAAGTGTATTCTGCAATATGGCTTAGACAGGAGATTCGTGAAGGAAACGAGCTGGTCGTTGAAATAGAGAACTACATAACGACAAATGGACGGCCGCCATTTAATCTCGTCGATATTGGATATGATAAAAAAGGTGGTATTGAATACGACACTTACCATAATGATAGTTTGTATGTGTTATTCTTTCCTATAAGTGCGGAAGAAAATATGTATTACTACTCAGATGATAGAATTTGGACAACGAAATGGAAAAACGAGGACTATTAAATTGCCTGAATGCTGCAATATCTTGTGTGATGAACTAAAGAAATAAATAGAGGCTATGTGGAATAGGTTTACTCTGGTCCTGATAACTGTCCTGTCAATTAATGCATGTTCAACTATTAATTGCTTGACGTCAGGTTCTAGTCCGGAAAGAGTGTTAAGCAAACAGGTAAACGGTATGATCGGCTCTAATTTTTGCCGTTCCGAAAAGTACCAGACATCGTTCTATGAATATATTTTCAATGACCTCAAGCTATTTGACGGCAATAACTTATTTAAAAATAATGATATCTATATAGTAGAAAAAATTGTTGGTAGCACAACGCATATCTATGTTTTGATTGGTGACAATATCGCAAAATATAAAAATGAACGGAAGTATTCTAATCGGAGACATCTGCTTTGGTCAAAGCTAGATTGTAAATTGATATATTATAACAAGATACTTGGGTTTAACAAAAGCGAAAACATATCGTCATCTGTACCATACGACGTCTTCAAGGAAGATAATTACCAAAAGCGCGCAAATCATATTTTCGAAAAAGCTCAAAGGCGTGAGATGGACGACTTGCTCAGTAATCAAGACACAGACATGACTGATTCATATAACATAAAGTATAGTTTGACAATTTTGAGGAAAGAAGAAAACGGATGGACAGTTGACTATGCTCATCAACTTGGGATTCCACGGACATATTAGAAAGACTCTATATGTAAACTTCCCATTGGGATGTCTTCAAAACAAAAAGAATTGATACTCAATATCCATATCCTTGGATAGCTCCCGAAAATGACACAATCCTTACATGATCTACAATGATCTGGGGACATGGAAGCAGATCAGCATTCTCCCCATCCTGCCTTCATTCAGATGGAAGGTGAGTCTAGGTGTATAAATCGCCAAAAAGTCGCCAAAATCAGAATAAAAAACGAGCTAACTATTGAAAATCAAATAGTTAGCTCGCTTTTTCGTGCCTCGGACGGGACTCGCGTATTTGAATGCTTATGAATGTATCTACTACCCTAAAATGTTGATTCTACGGCATTTGAATGCCGTTTATCTCTTGCTCAAATCTTCAGGGTTTGTCACGAATAATCAAAATCCGTCACAAAAGTCGGCAAAAATCGGCAATTTTTGATATATTTGCCATATCAGTTAACCTAATATAACATGGCAAACATCATATACAAGATTTCAACAAAGGTTGACAAGCTGACAAACAAGAGGGAGATCCACGTCCGCTTCTATCATGGCAAGCATGATTTCAGGGCGAAGACGGGCCTTTTCGTGGATGCGGAGTACTGGGATGCCGACAGACAGACGGTAAGGATTCCGAACACCCGCTCCAATACCATTGAGAAGCAGACTGTCATCCGCAACCTTTCTTCATTGAAGGCGGAGCTTGAATCCCTGTCGAATGACATCAGGGACGCCTTCATCTCATCAGGAAACGGAAAGACCGAACTTCCGTCGGACTGGCTCACGGAGTTTGTGAACATGAGGCAGTCCTCCAGGAACACGAACCCGGAGACCAGTTCTGATGACACCGACGATTCATGTGGTCTCTCGGATACGTCGGACAGGCAGAAGCATTTCTTTGACACGTTCGCTCACTTCGTGTCCATACAGAAGATATCAGAGTCACGCGTACGCCATTACAAGGTAATCATCAGATCACTCCAGAGATTCGCCCACTACACCGCCGAAACAGTCAGCTTCGAGACACTGACGGCAGACATGCTGCGCTCGTATGCCAGGTTCCTTGAGGATGAGCACAAGTTTGTCGTAGAGGAGGACGGACGTCAGGTCATCAAGGACCCTCTGTACAAGGAGGCGTACATGGCTGTGCCGGAGAGCAGGCTTCCCAAGGCAAGGGGACAGAACTACATCATCGGAACAATGTCACGTCTTCACACATTCATCAGGTGGGCAAGGAAGAAGCGTCACATCCAGGAGGACCCATTTGACGACTATGTCATGGGAACGGAGATCTATGGGACGCCGTTCTATCTCACGAAAGAAGAGAGGAACCAGCTATATCATGCAGAGTTCCCAAACCATCCCGGCCTTGATGTCCAGAGAGACATCTTCGTGTTCCAGTGCTTCGTCGGCTGCAGAGTCGGGGACCTCATGAAGATGACGAAGGACAACGTCATTGACGGTGCCCTTGAATATGTGCCGAGAAAGACAAAGGAGGGAAGGCCATACACCGTAAGGGTGCCGCTCACACCGACGGCGATTGAGATAATCGAAAGGTACAGGGACACTCCGGGAGACAGACTTCTCCCGTTCATCTGCGAGCAGGACTACAACAGGGACATCAAGAAGATGATACGCCTTGCCGGGATAGACCGTATAGTCACGACCCTGAACACCATCACCAGGGAGGAGGAGAAGCATCCCATATGGGAGGTCGCCTCTTCACATATGGCCAGGCGTGTCCTCGTGGGCAACCTCTACAGGGAGGTCAAGGACCCCAACCTCATCGCAAAGATCTCCGGACATGTGGAGAACTCCAGGGCATTCAACAGGTACAGGGACATCGACGATCAGATGGCAAGGGAGACAATAATGAAACTGGAATAGGACATGGGATACGACAAAGAACATATGGGAGGGTTCTTAAACACAGTAGGAACTCTGATGGACGAAATGCTGGACCTGCTCGCACCGTTTGCAGGCTGGTTCAAAAGACACTGGGCTTCTCTCGTAGGCCTGGTGTGGCTCGTCTCATTCCTGTGGAAGACCATCATACATGCATTTGCTGACAATCTCCAGGGATGGGAGGCCATCTCGGTAGCGTTTATGGAGATGGTGCTTGTCTCGGTTCGGGTCCTGGGGATAGTCATAGCGGGATTCATCCTGTGGTGGATAGGCAGCTCTCTGCTGATAACAGTGCTCAGGCGCCGGACAGGCAATGCCTCAGAATCTTCAGTACAGGAAGTCGCAAATGCGGCAGATCTGCCACTTGACAATAGTGCGGAGAATGAACAGAACCAGCCCTACGGTGTGGAAATTGATCCAACCGCAGAACTGCTCCCTGTACAGCCACATCCTCTCCGTCAGTACATGAACGACTCCTTCTGCGGTCCCGACGATGCCGTGTTCAACAAGCTAGTCAGCGACATTGACAGGATAACGGCGTCCCGTACCATCAACCTTGAGCATAGTCTCATAGGGCTGGCTACGCTTCTGTACACGCCTAACAGCGGGCCGCATATAAAACTTACCGAAGACGCCTGCAAGATCCGATATACGAAATGGGTTCGGCTGTTCTTCGAATGCGTCGGTGTCCCTCTGACGATAAAGGACATCAGACCGAGCAGATTCGAAGACTTCGAGAGTCCGAATGGAGTCCCGATGAAATATCTGTATGCCAAGGACTGGGATCTGTTCTATGACCAGTTCCAACTGAAGAAGTTTCTTGCCGACAAGTAACCGAATGCGGTTCTGACAATAACTGAGAAGGCCTGCACTTTGTGATAATGCCATCAATACAACAAAGCCAACGCATCTGCGCTGGCTTTGTCATATTATTAGACACTGACTACTCAACCTCACGATAATCCTTGTAGAAGTTTACAAGGTGTGATGTAGACAATATTTCTCCATTTTTTTCTACAACTTCAAAAAATATTGACACGTCTTTCTGTTCGATAGGTTTCTCAACGAACCTCAGCTGAAAGTTTCGATACATAAGAGTACAATCTGTAGATGACAACTCTGATAACTTCTTTTCTACCACGGAGTATCCTTCATGTGGCCCTAGAACCCTAACGCCATCTATTCTGATAGGATCTTCTTCCAGCAAAGATTCGGGATAATTATTATCAATGAATGGCTTTGCAGTTTCAATTCTGGCAAAAACTATATCGTTCAAAGATTCACCAGCTTTATGGCTTGGAAAATCGCTATCGGAATATATATTCATTGATTCGATACTATTCACAGATGCTTGATTATTATGACTCAAGTACATATTAAGACCGTGATCCTCAAAGATATCACAATAATGACTATATTCTTTTGATTTGTGGCCCGGAGTGAAATATTCATCAAAACCACCTTGCACTTGGAATATGTAATCCTCAGTTGAGCCTGTCGTGGACTCGGGGAACAACTCCAGTCTATTAAACTTAAAGAACCAATTTACAAAACTATCTGACAATTTCAGTTCTCCTTCTTCCATGGGTTGGTCATCCTTGATGGCAGAACATGAAACCAAACTCAAAAGAGCCCCTATAATCAATAATCTAATTCTCATCTTATCTCTAGTTTTATACATATACATACTTAAAGTTCTATTCCAATGTTCATATGCAGATAGTACTGATAGTAGTAATCAGTACCATACTCAGTTACAGTAGCACGAGTCACCGGACCAACATTTGTATCAAATCTTGACGAATAATAATATCCATTGTCTGCTCCTGACCAACCAAAATTACAATGCACCAGATGGTCATATTCGGTTGCTTCGTTTTTCCAAACCCCATTCTCGTAAGTTGTCTTAACACGGCTCCTGGTTCGAACCTGATCTATTACCCAAGCATGTCCATTCTTATATGTGGTGGTGGTTTTTGTGGTAATACCCAAGAGCTTCTTCTCTGTAACAACCTTTTTGGAATAACCTGAAACATATACTGGTCGTGCTGAAATAATGTTATACAGTGAATTATAGTCATAATCGACCATGGATCCTCCGCTCGTAAAACCACAATTAACAAATGTCCTGGCGACATTTGCATCTGCAGCTCCACTGCCATTAACTCCGTAGTTCATATCAAGATTATAAGGCCGTCCTAACTTTAAGAATAACTCTCCTATCATGCTATAAGCAGATGGGTATGAGACAGGTCCCGTGTGTTGATGCATAAGGGACCAATCAAAAGAATATCCATCCATTATGAAATCATGACCCCAATAGTACATAATCTGAGCCACAGCTGTAGCAACACAGCCTGCAGGAGCTTTTTGACCATCCGCAGTATAAGTATAAAGATTATAAGGAGTAGAGCTTTGTCCCCACTCACAACCGACTAATGTACCTCTGTCGGCATAAGTTGTCCAAGGGGTATAGGTATATGTATAAGCGGAGGAAGAGCCTCCTCCATCGCCCCTGTCATCAGGATCAATTATATCCTCTCTCTCAGTATCATCTTCGCATGGGTAAACAAATGATCCATCGGAACACTCATAAAGTGGATAATATAATTCTCCGTCTTCTCCTTCTACCGGTAATCCAACAGACATTCTATAGTCAGTGTCTATGCGAGATAGCATTGCAATCATACCTGGATTTGATACGATGGAGCCTTGTGGAAGATTTCCATGGTCAGTAATAGCTAGAATCGGCTGAATACGCCTATCTCCTGACACAATGGCAAAACCATTGTTCTCATCAAAGTTAATGACATATACCAATGGCTCTTCAAAATCCTCAGAAGATGCCTTCGTCATGCCAAAACCTCCGGATGAATATATATTGGAGATAGTCCTCCCACTAAAGCCCTTTGTGGGACTCTCAAACTCGGATAAGTATTCAGACAACGCATCTATTGCTTCCTGTTCTGAAACAAAGTTTGTATCAAACTCAATATTCTTTTCACCTCTCTCAGCAATTTCCACCTTTGAGCATGAAAGTATGAAGAATAAAGGGATGCACAATAAAAATTTATTCATAAAAACAGAGCCTATAATATTTTCTCAAAGATAAATGATTATAAATAAAAATCTTTAGTACATGACAATTTTTGAAAATTGTCTCAGTATATTATTGATTATCAATTAATTAAACTTGCAAAAGACCTCAAAATTTTGTAACTTAATAAGTAGTCCCAATACTTATAATCAATGTATTACAAAACCCGAGGTCA
>JAZRWK010000030.1:0-12163 GCA_045599665.1 Candidatus Cryptobacteroides sp. | reverse complement strand
GTTTGCCAATCCGTGGCTCAGGTCTTCAGTCAGTCGACGGATCAGTTGCCTGTAGATTTTGCCTGCATAAGCTGGGCTTACGCGATGAATGGAGGATGTTGGAGTTGTGCTGCTTGGGTATTCCATGACGGTAACAGATTTACCGTGCGAAGTTCCACAATTATCGAAGATGCGTCAAGACGTCCCCGCCGAGGCGCTTACCCTGAATCCTATGGCTGATTATTATTTTGAGGAAAAATGTAAAAAAAAGTTTGCAGATAAGAAAAACGTGCCTATCTTTGTAGTGTATTAATAAACTAATACACCAAAACAATCCGGACTGAACTACGAAAAACTTCATTATTTCTAAAAAAACTTTAAACTTAAATATTATGATTTCAATTTCAAATCTTGCTTTCAGCTATGGGACTTTTCCAGTTCTGAACAACATCAATATGAAGCTGGAAGAGGGCAGGATCTATGGACTTCTAGGAGAGAACGGTGTCGGAAAGACCACTCTCCTTACTCTTCTGTGCGGCCTTAAGCAGGTCAAGAGCGGCAGCATCGACATCGATGGCGAGAATCCGTACGAGCGCAATCCGCTTTTCCTCCAGAACCAGTTCTACCTTGCAGATGAGTTCCCGCCGGTGAATGCCGCCGCTCAGAGCTGGGCAGGGCAGACCGGCAAGTTCTGGCCTGAATATGACCATGCCAAGTTCCTCGAAATCATGGCTCTCTTTGAGGTGGATCCTGCAAAGAACATGAGCAAGATGTCGACAGGACAGCTGAAGAAGACTTTCATCTCTTTCGCTCTTGCCGTGAACGTCAAGTATCTCTACATGGATGAGCCGACCAACGGTCTTGACATTCCTTCAAAGGCTCAGTTCCGCTCTGCTATCATGAAGTACACTCGCGAGGACTCGGTCATCGTCATCTCGACACATCAGGTACGCGACCTCGAGAACATCATCGATCCTATCATCATCCTCGACAAGCAGGACGTGCTTCTCAATGCGACCGTCGAAGAGATTACAGAAAAGCTCTATTTTGACTATGGTACCCAGCTCAACCCTGAGGCACTCTACAGCGAGCAGCTTCCAGGAGGCTTCGTACAGGTCTATGCAAACACAAGCGGCGAGGAAAGCAAACTGAACATCGAAGCCCTCTTCAACGCAGTACACAACAACAAGAGCCAGATCAAGAACATCTTCTCAAAATAAACTTACTATGAAAAAGACTTTCGACTTCAATAGATTCACAAAGGTAGTTGCCAACGACCTGATCAAGGTATGGCAGAACTACGGATACAGCATGCTCATCCTCATGCTCATCCCTGCAATCGTATGTTTCTTCAACATCGTGTTCCCTTTGGTATTCGGCGGTGAGATCGTACATGTGGGCATTGCCGGCAGGATGTTCCTGTGTGTCGTGGCTTCCCTTGCGCTCGTTGTGTCTTTCCCGGCAAAGGTCTATGGTCACCTGACTGACAAGAGATACGGAACTGACTTCCTGATGCTTCCTGCATCGATACTTGAGAAGTTTGCTTCCATGGTCCTTGTGTCGGCAGTGATTGCTCCGGCAATCTTCGCGATCGGCTTTGTCGCTGTCGACTCAATCCTCTCAGCTGTAGGACTTTTCGATGGTGGAAACCTTATCGCTACCGTGAACAATTCGCCTCTGATGGACAATGAGTTGTTTACTGTCAACGTGTGGCTGGTCCTTTTCTATAACATTGCTCTCAACATGCTTGTATTCCTCCTTGGAGCTATCTATTTCAAGAAGGCAAAGGCTGCGCTCACAATCTTCAGCCTCATGGGACTGTCGATACTCTTCAGCCTTACTGCAGGCCCGATCCTGGCAAAGATCCTTGAAAGCGGACACTTCATCTCATTCACAGAGGAAGACTTCGTAATGTGGCTACAGAACCATATCGACAAAGCAGGTCTCTACATCAACCTGCTCGTCAATGGAGTACAGGCATTCTGGACTGTCGTTGTGGGCGGACTTATCTATCTCAGAGTTAAAACTTTAAAGCATTAGAACCATGGATTTTTCCGAGAACAAACCGATATACCTCCAGATCAGCGACGCGATCTGCGAAAAAATTCTCTCGGGCGAGTTCAAGCCTGATGAAAGAATCCCGTCCGTCAGGGAATACGGCGCCACGATCGGCGTTAATCCCAACACGGTCATGAGGACTTACGAGAAGCTTACTGAAGATGGTGTCATCTTCAACAAACGTGGCATCGGATACTTCGTGAGTCCTGACGCGATAGACATAGTCCTTGCGAACGAGCGCAAGGAATTCCTCGAGAATGAACTTCCTGCGATAATAAAGAGGATGAAACTCCTCGGGATCGATCCCTCGTCGCTCAAGTTAGATTAAAACGACCTGACAAAAGATTTAATAGTTAAACGACCATACAAAGACTTATAAAATGAAAAACAGATTTATCACCGCAGCGATGCTGCTTGGAATGATGGCGCTCGGCTCATCATGCGTAGTAAGGGTCAATGCCTCCAGACTGAAGGAAGAGCTTGATGCAAGAGGAAGCCTTGAATCAATCGACATCCTGGATGAAGAGACAGCTACAAAGGTCGTCAACCTCAAGGAGTTCAATGAGATAGCCTCAAAAGGTGCGTTTGATGTATACTTTGTATATGGTGACGAGCCTAAGGCAGAGATCGTTGCTTCTAAGGATATCATCGATAATGTAGTCGTCGCCCAGAAAGGAAACAAGGTGACTGTCAATCTCGACAGGAAGGTCAACATGAAGCTCCGCGGAGCCAAGACAACAGTCCGCCTCTATGCTCCATCAGTCAAGAGCATCTCTCTTGCAGGGGCGGGCAACATCGAAGCTGAGACTATCCATGAACCAGAATTCAGTGCTGCCGTAGCCGGCTCAGGTGACATCGTCATCTACTCGATCGTCGCAGACGAGGCGGAATTCGCAGTGGCAGGCGCAGGTGATGTAAGGGTATCAGACCTCGAGGTCAAGGAAATCGAGGCTGCCGTCGCAGGCAGTGGAGACATAGTCCTCAATGGCCATGCAGGTCGCTTCGAAGGCGATATCGCCGGCTCTGGTGACATCGACATCAGAGGCCTTGACTGCGACAATGTCAAGACTGACGTCAAGGGCGGTGGCAAGGTGATGCGATAATCGACCGACGGGAATCTCGGTCCGATAACGGGAATCTCGGTCCGATAACCGGAAGGTCAGGCCGATAACCGGAAGGTCGGTCCGATAACCGGAAGGTCAGGCTTTCCAGTCGGAGGGTGCGCAGCCGGCAGTTCTTCGGAATTGCCGGCTGAAATTCGCTCTGTCATTGAAGCCTGCGCGAGAAGCAACCTCTGAAATGCTCAGGCCGCCTTCCTCGATCAGCCTCTTTGCGATGTCGATCCTGTGTTCCATCTTCCAGACACGCAGGTCCTTTCCGGCTATCAGCTGGAACCAGTTCTTCGTGGTGCTGACAGATTCTCCGATGCCTTCCGCAAGTTCCTCAATCGAGAAGTCCCTCCATTGGAGCTTGTTACGCAGAGTGCAGTGCTTCGAGCACCATGCCTCGATCTTCTCGGCAATGTCCGGATAGTCCACCTGACGTTGGACCATGGTACCATGGTCCAGCAGCCATGGCCTGGTGCAGCTGCCGGTCAGAAGAAGCTCGACCGGGATGGGGAAGGCCTTGCGTACCAGCATCAGGCGCAGTTTTTCAGAAATGCATGAAAAGACCATGGCGTTATCAATTTCAGTAATAGTAGCGTTTCCAATTTCGGTAATAGTAAAATTACGCGGAATTTGTTAAATTTGCAATCTTGTAAAGATTATTGACTAATAGTTCAGAATATGTTCGAAAACCTGCAGGAAAGACTTGAAAAGTCGTTCAAGATACTCAAAGGAGAAGGCAAGATCACGGAAATCAACGTTGCGGAGACCGTAAAGGACATCCGTAAGGCTTTGCTTGACGCCGATGTCAGCTACAAAGTCGCAAAGGAATTCTGTGACAAGGTCAAGGAAAAGGCGATGGGCCAGAACGTGCTGACAGCTGTCAAGCCTCAGCAGATGATGGTCAAGATCGTCCATGACGAACTTGCCGAGTTCATGGGAAGCAACTCTCAGGAAATCAATGTAAAAGGTAATCCAGGAGTAGTTCTCGTAGCCGGTCTCAACGGTTCCGGTAAGACGACTTTCTCTGGAAAGCTCGCGCTCTACATCAAGAGCAAGAAGGGCATGAAGGTGCTCCTCGCTGCGTGCGATACTTTCCGTCCTGCCGCTATCGATCAGTTGAAGGTCCTCGGAGAGCAGATCGGTGTTCCGGTCTATACTGAGGAGGGCGAGAAGGATCCTATCCGCATCGCAAAGAATGCCATCGCCAAGGCTAAGGCTGAGGGCTTCTCAGTCGTGATTGTCGATACAGCCGGCCGTCTTGCTGTCGACCAGCAGCTCATGGATGAGATCTCGGAACTCCACAAGGCTGTCGATCCTACAGAGACTCTCTTCGTTGTCGACGCGATGACCGGTCAGGACGCTGTCGAGACTGCAAAGGCATTCAACGACAGGCTCGACTTCGACGGCGTCGTCCTCACTAAGATGGATGGTGACACCCGTGGTGGTGCAGCCCTCTCGATCAAGGCTGTTGTCGGAAAGCCAATCAAGTTCGTCTCGATGGGCGAGAAGATGGAGGCTCTCGACCAGTTCCATCCTGCCCGTATCGCTGACCGAATCCTCGGCATGGGTGACGTCGTCACTCTCGTCGAGAAGGCTCAGGAACAGTTCGATGAGGCTCAGGCCCGCGAACTCAAGAAGAAACTCGCCAAGGATCAGTTCTCAATGTGGGACTTCTACAACCAGATCCAGCAGATCAAGAAGATGGGTAACATCAAGGATCTTGCTTCCATGATCCCAGGCGTCGGCAAGGCAATCAAGGATGTCGATATCCCAGACGATGCGTTCAAGAGCATCGAGGCTATCATCCTTTCAATGACTCCATACGAGAGGGAGCATCCCGAGGCAATCAACGGCAGCCGCAAGAAGAGAATCGCTGCCGGCTCCGGCACCAACCTCCCTGAGATCAACCGTCTGCTCAAGCAGTTCGAGGGAACCCGCAAGATGATGAAGACCGCCATGACCGGCAACTTGATGCAGAAGATGCGCGGAATGCGCAGGTAGGCTGACGGTGCTGGCTTTTGGGAATGGCGATCTTGCCGACTACTTTACCGTGACGACAGTTACTCCCGCAATGCCGGGAGACCATGTACAGGAGATAGCGAAGGTTTCGTCTATCTCCTTTCTTATTGCGTCCCTGAGCGTGCCGTCACCGACACCGTGGACGATGTTGATCTTCATGCCGCGATGCTTGCGGTACTTCCTGATGCATTGCTTGAAGTATTCTATCTGGAAGGGGAGCTCGAAACCCTGAGGAGCGTCCATGCCTCCTGGAATGCGTTCGATGTGGAGGTCTATCGTCACTTCGCTGGGAAGACTGCTGACGACAGGTTTCTTCTTTTCCCGTTCCTTGTCTGCGCCTCTGACAGAACGCATCATCTTCTCATCTTCTGCCGCATCGTTGACGATGAAGTCTCCGATCATCACTGGGAAGACCATCCCGTCGATCTCGGCATCGATGTGGTCTTTCCAGATAGCCTTGATCCTGCCTCTGTCGTTGGTGTCCATGAGGGTTATTGTCATGCCGACGCTCAGCCCGTGCTCGCGCGCCGTCTGGGCACCAAGCATTTCCTCACGTGATTTGACATTGACCGTTCTGGATCGCTTTGGGGTCATGTTCAGCTTGGCGTCCGTAAAAGGTCCAGACCTGGAACCTTTCGTGGTTCCAGATCCGGTATTGTCTTTTTCCAGCTCTTTCTTCAGAGCCTTGAGCTGGGAGAAATCGGCGAAAGAAGATGCCATCGATGCTTTGAGCTAGGAAATATCGCTTACTCGAAAAGGAGCTTCATGTCGCGGGCGATGGCAGCAGCGGCGTCGGCCTCTGGGACGAAGGTCCAGTGGCCGAGGTTCGGCTGAGCGGCGATCTGTGAAGGATCGATCACGCCGTTCTTCTCGAGATACTTGTAGATCATCTCCCTGTACTCAGGATATCTCTCGACGATGCGGCTGTCGGTGTCCTCGATGCCTGTGCCGGCCTTCATCTGCTCACCACCTGAACGGTATGAGGTGACAGCTACCTTGTACATCTTGCTTTCGTCAAATGCACTGCCATCAGCCATGGACTCGATGTTGATCCTTGAACCGTTCGGTTTTGTGACGTCGACGGTGTAGTTGAGACCGGCGGTCGAGTCGAAGTTGTATGACCTGTTGACGAATGACCATCTGGTCTGGCTGGTCCTCTGGTCGACGCCTGGTCTGATCTTGAGGACGTGCTCAGATGACCTTCCTGCAGCGGCAGCCTTGAGGTCGCTGACTGTGTTGATCCATCTGTCGTATGAGAGTTCCATGTAGTTCTTGATCTCCTTGCCTGAAAGCTCCATTACGAAAAGCTGGTTTTCGAAAGGATAGATGGTGAAGAGGTCATTGTAGATGATGTCGCCCTTGGTGACTGTTCCGTTGAATGTGAGAGGAGCCGCGAATGAAAGCTCTGCGAACTGGAGACCGATGGCGTGGACGAGATTGACGTAACCGCACATTCCGGCGTAGGCGTCACGGGTCACGAGGTCCTCGGTAAGGCGACCTACTGTCCTGACAGTGAATGCCTTGACTGTTGCGAAATGCTTATGGAAAGCATCTCTCATCTGAGTGTCGACATTGCTTGCCTTGACAGGAATCAGCTCAACGTCATTGCTCTTTGATACGACCTTGCCGCCTTCTACAGTTGCAGTGATTGTTCCATGGCAGAGGTTCCTTGAGTGGCTTCCGCTGTTGAGGAAGAGCATGTCGTTCTCGTCCTTGATGACAGCACTGTGGTCATGCGAGGTGATGACCGCGTCGACTCCCTTGAGAGAGTAGAAGAGGTCGAGACCCTGGCTCTCGAGCATGCTGCCGTCACCCTCGCCGGTTCCTGAATGGACAGCGACGATGAAGATGTCAGGATCCTCCTTGGCAGTGATCCTGTCGACGCTTTCCTGGACGAGAGGGAGGAGAGACTTGAAGGTCATTCCGCTCCAGAGGCTCTCGGTGAGCCATGCGCTCATGTTGGCATTGGTGTAACCGGCTACTACGACCTTGAGACCTGCCTTGTTGTAGACCTTGTACTCCTGGAAGTAAGGCTTACCATTGTCATTCCTGATTGCGTTGCCTGCGAGGAAAGGGATTCCATACTTGTCGAGCTGGGCAGCGACTCTGTCATAGACGTCGTGTCCGGTCTCGATATCATGGTTACCCACTACGACTGCGTCATAGCCCATATAGTTCATGAGCTGTGGGAAGATGTGCTCAGACTCTGTGTCTACGTAGTTATAGTAGTATGCTCCGTTGTCGCCCTGGAGGCAGTCGCCTGCGTCGATCAGGATGACATTCTCTCCGCCGAATTCATTGCGGACACTGTCGATATAGTGATTTACTGCATAAAGGGAATTCTTGATGCCTCCGCCGACATAGGTAGAATCAAACCATGAACCGTGTACGTCATTGGTTGTAAGGATGTGGAGAGTGTGCTCTCCGTCGGCAGGCTTCGGACTGCCGCATGCTGCAACTGCGGCTGCTGCAGCCAGTGAATAGATAAGTTGCTTGATTGTCATTTGTGCAAATGCTGTTTATTTGAGATGCAAATTTACTAAATTTGTAGACAATTGGAGCGGTCGGCACGCCCTTGCTCCTTTAATTTTTCTGACTCTGACCATGCTGAAACTGCAGACACCGGTTACGTTTGACGCCTCAAAAGTCAACATTTCATACAACGACAGGATCCTCGTCCTGGGCAGCTGTTTCGCCGAAAACATCGGTACCAAGCTCCAGAACGCCGGCTTCGATGTCTGTGTCAATCCTTTCGGAGTCCTGTACAATCCGATTTCCGTCTGCAACTCTTTCCAGAGGGCGAAATCCGGAGTCCCATTCTCCGAAAAAGACTGCGTCGAGATGGGTGCAGGAGCAGGCCTCATCTGTTCTTTCAGCCACCACACATCCTTCGCTGCGCCAACTGCCGAAGGCTTCCTTCAGAATGCGAATGCGGCTCTTTCGGAGGCTGCTTCGTTCTTCAGGAGCTGCAACAAGGTCATCATAACCCTCGGAACCGCAAGGTGCTACCGCTTCGACCAGACAGGGGAGACCGTCTCCAACTGCCTCAAGCGTCCTGCTTCGGAATTCACCCGTTATCGCCTCAGCGTCGAGACGACAGTCGCCGCGCTTTCCAGCATAGTCAAGCGCAATCCGGACAAACAGTTCATCTTCACGGTAAGCCCGGTAAGGCATATGAAGGACGGTGCCCATGGTAACATGATCAGCAAAAGTACCCTGCTCATGGCTGTCGACGAGCTCTGCCGCCTTTTCCCTCAGCAGGTCGAGTATTTCCCTTCGTTCGAGATCCAGACAGACGAACTTCGTGACTATCGTTTCTACGCTGAGGACATGGTCCATCCGTCAGATGTGGCCGTAAACTATATCTGGGAGCGTTTCGTCGATTTCGCGGTTCCGGCCTCGGAGCATGCGCGTCTGGCCGAGAATGAAAAGGCCTATCGCCAGAGCCAGCACCGGCCGATGCATTGATCAGAGAATGAAAAGGCCTATCGCCAGAGCCAGTGCCGGCCGATGCATTGATCAGAGAATGAAAAGGCCTATCGCCAGAGCCAGCACAGGCCGATGCATTGATCAGAACGCGAGGGGCGTCAATTTAGCTGTGGAACTTGCAACCTGAAAATCACCATCATATCCGCAGCTGAACTTGCAACCTGAAAATCACCTCATATCCGCACCTGAACTTGCAACCTGAAAATCACCTCATATCCGCACCTGAACTTGCAACCTGAAATTCACCTCATATCCGCACCTGAACTTGCAACCTGAAATTCACCTTCCACGCGAAGTGGTCTCTCAAGCGTGTGAAAGCCATATCAGTGTGGAAGGTGAGCCAAAATCGTCTCACCTTCCACCAAATGATGCCTTTAAAGGTGCCCAGGGCAAGATTGGCGTGGAAGGTGATTTTCGGGTTTGATTCATCTGACAACCCAGCTTCTGAATGCAACCCTGCTCCTGAACACAACCTTTTCGCCTCCCTTGACCCTTGCCTCGAAGCCGCAGATGCTGTAGGCGTCCGAATCCGAAGGGAAGAGGCGGTAGCTGATGCGGGCCTTGGACTTCGTCCGCAACAGGACCATGGTACCTTCGTTCTCGAGAGTGATGCCTTTTCTGCTGACCGTCACATTTGCCGGTGTCACGAATGACCACCTTAGCTCAGCGTCTTTTCCAGGAAGCGCGCTCAGGCAGTCCTCGACCGTCAGATTGCCATTCCCGTCGATCCAGATTCGTCGCTCAGCACCGGCGAGTTCTCCCTCGTAAAGACTGCTGAGATTCATGACGGCTCCGTATTGATTCTCAACTGCTTTGCGGCTTTCCTCGGATGCTCTTTGGCTTTCTCCCAATGTTGGACTGATAGTTTCATTGATTATTGCTTTCCCTTTGACATTGAAGTTCTTACCATTGACTGTAATGGTGCTGTGTCCCTCGTTGTTCATCGTCTGGAACTGCCATCTGAGAGACTCCTGCGACATGTCCCAGAAGTCGCCTCCTTGCTCGGAACAAGCCCTCTCCAACTCAGTGTACGAGGCTCTGCTTGGGTCTATTGCCCAACTCTTCCCGAACGCGTCATAGACAAAGCTGCCGCCATCCATATGCGCGTGGTTGGTCGTAGGTGAGCCTCCCTTGATGCCGAGGTAGAAGTCACTGCCTTTGACCATCATCAGCGGCAGATCGTCCAACCTGTCAGATGTGCCGTAGTTGATGTATGTCTGTATCCTGTCAGAAGTGCCGTAGTTGATGTGTGTCTGTATCCTGTCAGAGGTGTCGGTATTCTGTGTCCTGTCAGAAGGACTCTTCAGCTGCTTGGCATGCCCTGGATCTTCTGACTTTGTCGCTGCATCCGGCATTCTCAACGCATACATCATCAGCAGAGGCAGCAGCCTGAACTCAGATGAGTCCGAATACTTGCCTTCCGCCAGGAGATGCAATTCCTGATCGATGAGGCTCCAGTCGCCGAACTTCCATGCGAAGTACCAGAGGGGATATGCCGGCTTCAACTCGTCGATGTTGTCCGAATAGTTGAAGATATGTCCGTCGGTTCTAAGGATATTTCCATCTTGTATGAAGGTGTTTCCGTCGGTTCTAAAGATTTTTCCACCTTGTATAAAGATATGTCCGTTTGGCCTGTAGGTCAATTGCTTATACTTGGCTGTCTTATCAAACCCTTCAACTGAACTCAGCCCCTGGTCAGAGCCTGTGGCAGACTCAAAAGCCGAGAGCAGGACGGCCTGGAACATGTTGCCGTAGCTCCAGTAGTTCGGCCCTTCGGCGTAGCAGCCCTCAGGAGAATAGATAGTTTCCATCGCCCTGCGGTTGCTCCATACTGCATCTGTGATAATCTTCTGGATGGTGGAATCACTTGGGAAGGCCGTATTACATGAAACGGCCGAATCTCGCTGGTTATTATCACCAGCCACGCCCTCTGGCCGGTCGCCGTAGACAGCCACGCCCTCTGGCCGGTCACCGTAGACAGCCACGCACTCTGGTCGGTCGCCATAGACGGCCACGCCCTCTGGTCGGTCGCCATAGACGGCCACGCCCTCTGGCCGGTCGCCATAGACAGCCACGCCCTCTGGCCGGTCACCGTAGACCGCCAGCGCTGCGGTGGCGAGGCCTGCGTTGCAGACCTGGTTCCAGTTGCCTTCAGACCAGTAGAACCAGGCGGAGTCTTCGTCGGTGGCGGGATCGAAGGCGTTCCGTTCAAGGGCCGACACTATGGCTGATCGGTCGTCGTCTGAGAGCTCGTCGTAAAGCCAGTCGTAAGCGATGCCGACAGCAAGGGCCATCTCGGCAGCGTCAAGGAAATGCCGGTCCGCGTTCCAGGTGCTGAAATTACAGACGGTCCTGAGGTCGAAGGTAACATGGTCCAGAAACTTTCTGTCCTTTGAGTAGCGGTAGGCGTAGCTGCAGAACAGTATCCTTTCGAGGGCCTGGCGGGAAGTCTCGAGCATTCGAAGACCGCTCGCGTCGAACTCCATTCGGAGAGGGGAGAAGTCGGCTGAGATCGCCTCGGCCCGGGACATTGTCAGCATGTGAATGCCGGCCAATGTGCCTGCCAGGCTTGCCTTCTCCAACCGTATGCCTTCCTTTTCTGCCGGTCTTTCTCCGTTTTCCGGCCGTATTCCTTCCTTTTCTGCCGGTCTTTCTCCGTTTTCCGGCCGTGTTCCTTCCATCTGACGAACCAATTCCCTAATCTCATCAAAATCCGAATCGGACAGGAAAAGTCTTGGGTGGGCGCTTGTAACTGCTTTATCTTCAGAAAATGAAACAAAATTGTTTATAGTGTTAACATTTTTGTTAACCATCGACTGCTGAGCAAAAATGGCAACACTCGAAGTGAGTGCTGCCATCAAAGTCAATAGTCGCTTGAAAAGCATATTAGGTGACCGGGCTACTTGGCGTATGCTACCGATCTTGTCTCGCGGATGACTGTGATCTTGACCTGTCCTGGGTAGGTCATCTCGTTCTGGATCTTGAGAGCGATGTCTGATGAGAGTGCTGCTGCCTGCTCGTCGCTGACCTCTTCGGCGCCGACGATGACGCGGAGCTCACGACCTGCCTGGATAGCATAGCTCTTGGTTACGCCTGGGTAAGAAGCGGCGAGCTCCTCCATTCCCTTGAGACGCTTGATGTAGCTCTCGATGACCTCGCGACGTGCGCCAGGACGTGCACCTGAGATCGCATCGGCAACCATGACGATAGGCGAGAGGATAGATGTCATCTCAGTCTCCTCGTGGTGGGCACCGATCGCATTGCAGATTTCAGGTCTCTCCTTGTACTGCTCAGCGAGCTTCATACCGAGAAGTGCGTGTGGAAGCTCAGGCTCGTTCTCTGATACCTTACCGATATCGTGGAGGAGACCGGCTCTCTTGGCTGCCTTAGGGTTGAGACCGAGCTCAGAAGCCATGACGGCACTGATGTTCGCAACCTCGCGTGAGTGCTGGAGAAGGTTCTGTCCGTATGATGAACGGTACTTCATTCGTCCGATAAGTCTTACAAGC
>JAZRWK010000029.1:0-99693 GCA_045599665.1 Candidatus Cryptobacteroides sp. | reverse complement strand
GGAGTTGAAGTCACTCGTCGAGAAAAGCAAGGACAACGGAGTAGAAGTAGATGTCATAGTGGGCGATGCCGCATACTCGGGCAAGGATAATATCGCTATGGCAAATACTGAAAGCATCGAGCTCGTGGCGAAACTCAACCCATGCATAAGTCAGGGCTACAGAAAAGAAGAAGATCGGTTCGACTACAACAAGGATGCCGGCATGTTCGTATGCCCAGCTGGGCATATGGCAATCAGAAAAGCCCGACAAGGGAAAAAGGACGTCGGTGTAAATCAGGTTATGACCTACTTCTTTGATGTTGAAAAATGTAAGACATGTGCATTAAGGAAAGGATGCTACAAAGACGGGGCGAAATCCAAATCATACTCGGTATCAATCAAGTCGGACGAGCACAAAGCACAGATGGAGTTCCAGGAAAGCGAACGGTTCAAGTCTCTGGCTAAGGAACGGTACAAGATAGAAGCCAAAAATGCGGAACTGAAGAATGTACTCGGGTACGGCAGAGCGCTGTCGTACGGCTTGAGTAATATGCAAATGCAAGGCGCAATCGCAATCTTTGCGGCAAATCTGAAGAGAATACTGAAAATAATGGCATAAAATGGCCCAAAATATCCTCCTGGACTAAAATCAACGGCCTGAGAATCGAAAAAAATGAAGGATGTTGAGAAATCTCGAACATCCTTCATTTGTGTTAATCTTAGAGGCCTTCGTGAGAAGCACCTTTTTCAGTGCCCTCTCCGATCGGAAGCCTCTTTTCGTATAGAGTATTCTTTATTACCAGACGACTTTGTATTCAGACCAGCCTGCAGGAAGCCATCCCCAGATCGAGAGTTCTCCACCGTCCTTGTCGCTGTCGGCCTTGAAGAATGTAGAGTTGTCGTAGATCCAGTAGAATGTTCCTCTACCGCTGTCTGTGTAGAAGCTGAACGCTCTGTTAGGGTAGTCTGCCCAGTAGAATGCACTTGACTCGCTCTCGATGAATGAGAAGGTCTGGCTCTCCCTGTTGACAGTGAATACGATGTCGGCACCGCCATCACCCCACCAGCCACCGAGGGTGAATACGCCCTCAGGATTCTCTGATGTGTCGCATGATACGACTGTGGTCTTGCCGCTGTCCACACCTGCGAGGATGATCTTACCGCTCTTCTCCCAGATGTAAAGACCTGGGTCTGCTGTCTGGAACTGGAACTCAACGAGGTTTGATCCGCATACTCGGCCTGCGTCGTCAGCACCTGGGATGGCCTTTACATAGAAGGTGTAGTCCGAAAGTGTGCTGAGACCCTTGAGGTTGAGAGACGTCTCTGTGGTGAAACCCTTTGTTGCGATGAAGTTGTTGGCCTTCCTGACCTCGTAGTAGTACTGTGCTGCGCCTGGAACAGCTGACCATGTGATGTCTGCCTTCTTTGGCTTAGCGTCTACAGTGATATCTGAAGGGTCTGCAAGAGGGGTCTTGCCACTGGTTGTGTATGGATCCTCAAACTTGCTGCAGGAAGCAATCGTCATGCTGGCAGCAACTGCCAGGACGAGCAATGTTATTCTTGATGTTTTCATTTTCTGTTACTGTTTGAAGATTACTGGAGGATGTACTGATCAGGCTCGCCGAACGGGTTCTGATCGCCATCTGGCCAGAAGTCAGAACTGATGTTAGGGTTGTTGACGATCTCTGTGCTAGGGATCTGGTAGACGAATCTCCATGAGTCGGCCGGGATCTTCTTCTCACCTGAGTTGTTTGCGTGAGCACCTTCGCGGAGAAGTGGCTTGTGGCAGCGGATGAGGTCGTACCAAGCGAATCCCTCGCCGCAGAGCTCTTTCCTACGCTCGATGATGATATCGTCGATGAGTGCAGGACCTGTCTTGTCAGAGAGCTTCGCGCCGCGGAGGCTGCGGAGCTGGTTGAGGACATTCTGAGCTTCACCGTCCTTGTTCTGGTGTGCAAGAGCCTCTGCCTTGTTGAGAAGCATCTCGTCAGCACGCATGAACACGAAGTCACCGCTGAGTTCAGTGTTGTCATAGAACTTGTCTGAGTAGTAGACGCTGTTGTTATTGTCCCAGTGGAACATGTTCCTGACGTCGTTCTCGTCGAAGAGCTCGACATACTTGTCGTTTACGAAGAAGCAGTTGAATGACCAACGGTCGTTGCTTCCGCGGGTGATGTAGTTTGTCCAGAGTGCGAAAGGACCGAAGTCACCGTCGTTCTCCATGTTGTGCTCCTTGTCCATGAGCTGAGCCCATACCCATGAGCTTGTGCCGGCGTCGTTGAAGCCTGCCTTCCACTGGTCGTTGGTTGTGAGAGGGTACTTGTCGAGAACCTTCGATGCGTATGTCTCAGCGTTGCTCCAGTCATTCATCACGAGATATACACGAGCGAGGAGACCTTCCACGACAGTCTTGTCGAAGTGGTTCTTCTGTGTCCTTGAGAAGCCGTCGAGAAGTTTCTCAGCCTGCTTGAGGTCAGAGAGGATCTGCTCGTAAGTCTCGTTGATGGTGCCTCTGCCCTTACCTTCTGTCTGGTCATTCGATGGCTCTGTGTAGAGCGGAACGCCTGGCATGTTCTTAGGTGCGGTGAGGGAGTAGGTGTGCTGGAAGGTCTGCGCAAGCTGGAAGTAAGCCCATCCTCTCATTGCGAGAGCCTGTCCGAGGACAGCGTCCTTTGCGCTCTGGAGACCGTTTTCAATACCTGGAGTGTAATAGATCACACTGTTGAGGTTGTTGATGAGGTTGTAGTAGTACCACCAGAGGGCCTGAGCCTTGAAGATGTCTCCGCGCTGGTGTCCCCAGTGGTTGTAGTCATATCCGTACCAACCGCCGATGACGATGATGTCCTCTCCGGCAGTGTCGTTTGAAAGCATGTGTGAGAGATAACCCTGTGTGTCAGGACGGTTTCCGCCATATCCGAAGAACATGAGGTTGTAGCATCCGCTGAGTGCAGCCTGGGCACCCTGTGTCGTTGTGAACACAGAAGCGTCAGACACTGAGCTGGTAGGGTTCGTGGTAAGGAAACCCTCGCATGAAACAGCAGACATCAGGATAACTGCTGCTACTATCGCTTTAAAAAACTTTTTCATTATCTGATCTCCTATGATTAGAATGTAACCTGTACGCCGAATGTGACGTTCTTGGTTGTAGGGAATCTGTTGTTTGTAGTACCTGCGATGCTCTGCTCTGGGTCGGTGCCGCGCTTAGCTGCCTGACCGAAAGTCATGAGGTTGTCGCCCTGTACGTAGATTCTCACCTGGTCGATGTTGACTTTGCTGAGAAGAGGTCTTGGGAATGAGTAACCGAGGGTCACGTTCCTGAGACGTACGAAGGTATTGTCATAGAGGTACTTGTCTGAGAATGTATCCACTGCGTTCTTGTTGAGGCGTGGGAGCTTCGCGTCAGGGTTCTCAGGTGTCCATGTGTCTGTGAGGACGTCTGGGTGGAGACCGAAACCGGTACGGTAGTTGACCATCTGTGAGTAGTCAGTATCGTAGAGGAGACCACCGATGCTGTAGTAGAGCATGATTGAGAGGTCTACGCCGTAGAACTTGAAGGTGTTGCTGTAACCACCGAAGATTGCAGGGAGTGATGTTCCGAGATACTGCTTCTGGTCGTCAGTAGTGACGTCAGATGTGCTTTCTGTGAGGACGCGGTCTACGATCACACGGTTGCCCTTTGAGTCAGTGTCGTATATGTTTCTCCAGTACTGGTCGTTACCGTTGAGCGGGTTGACACCTGCATACTTGGCACCCCAGAAGTTGTAACGGCTCTGTCCCTCTCTCCACTTGAATACGCCTGAGTTCATCTCTGACTGAGGGAGATGGGTGATGACGTTCTTGTAGTGGGTTGCGTTGAGGTTCATGTTCCACTGGAAGTTGTCGTTGTTGAATACAGACCAGTCGAGGTTGAACTCGACACCGTAGTTCTTCACGTCACCGATGTTTCTGTCGATACCGCTGAAACCGGTTGACATTGCCATAGGCATTGTGAAGAGAAGGTCCTTTGACTTCCTGTCGAAGTACTCGACGCTACCGGTGAGCTTTCTGAAGAGAGCAAAGTCTACACCGACGTTCATCTGGAGGTTGGTCTCCCACTTGAGACCTACGTTAGGAAGACGTGAGATTACGACACCTGAGTTGCTCATGTCGTTGTAACCTGCAGCGTAGAGACCCTGGTAAGCATACCATGTGTTGAGGTTGTCGTTACCTACGGCACCGTAAGAAGCCTTGAGCTTGAGGTTGTCGATCCACCTTGCGCTCTTGAGGAACTCCTCGTTGTTCATTCTCCATGATGCACCGAGTGACCAGAAGGTACCCCAGCGTGCCTGAGGAGAGAATCTTGAAGTACCGTCGGTACGGAGCGAAGCTGATACGTAGTACTTGTCGTTGTAGTCATACTCGAGACGGCTGAAGAATGAAAGGAGTCTGTAGTCGTCCTGGTATGATGATGAATCATTTGAAACGGCTGCTGAGCTGAGCTCCTGGAGACCTGCGAATGGGAATCCCTCACGAGATGCAGACACACCTGCGGTAGTACGGGTGTAGCTCTCCTCTCCGAGGAGTACGCCGAGGTTGTGCGCGCCGAACTGGCGGTTGAAGGTGAGGAGGTTGGTCCATGTGGTAGAGACGTTCCTTGTCCAAGACTTGTAAGCAGAACCGCCGACACCTGCTGATGAGCCGTACTCTGCGCTTGAGTAGCCGTCGTACTTGTTGACGTAGTAGTCGAGTGAGATCGTGCTGCGGAAGTTGAGGCCTGGGATGAAGCGGATGTCCACATAGTCACGTGTGGAGATCTGGTCGTTATAGGTCTTGTATGAGTTGTATGCAGCGTCTGCGAGGAGGTTCCATCCAGCCCAGCTTGAGCGGTCTGCACCGTAGTCGTAGATGTAGTTGCCGTTAGCGTCCTTCTTGTATGAACCTGTAGCAGGATCGTACTGGTAGATGCTGAAGATGGTAGGCATTGTACGGATACACCATACGGTAGAGTCACCTGCAGGTGAATCGGTAAGGCTGTGTGCGAATGAGGTGTTGGTACCGAACTCGAGCCACTCCTTGATCTTTGTAGTCACGTTTGCACGTGCAGAGATACGGTTGAACTGCTGTGTGGTGAAGATACCCTTGTCGTCGAGGTAGCCTGCTGAGAAGAAGTAAGTCGAGTTGCCGGTCTTGCCGCTGAGGTCGACGTTGTACTCCTGGCGAGGTCTTACCTTCATGGTCTCGTTTCTCCAGTCGCCGTACCAGAGGAGATCCCTGTCGCCATAGACAGGCTTTCCGTTAGCGTCGACGATGTTTGAAGAAGGGAAAGGATATACCTTGAACTCACTTGGAACCTGGTTTGCTGCAAGCTGGCCTGCAGACTCAGGAGAGTATCCTGCGTCGAGGTTCTGGTTGTAGAGTGACCTCCATGTAGCCTCTGCGAACTCGTTAGGAGAGAGAGGATCAGGAAGTGCTACTGCGAGCGAAGCGAAACCTACGCTTGCGCGGAAGCTTACCTTGCCCTGCTCGCTCTGACCCTTCTTTGTTGTGATCACGATGACACCGTTGGCTGCACGTGAACCGTAGAGTGCGGTTGCAGATGCGTCCTTGAGGACTGTCATCGACTCGATGTCAGAAGGTGCGATTGCATTGATGTTGCCTGAGTAAGCCACACCGTCGACCACGTAGAGAGGGCTGCTGGATGCGTTCATTGAACCGATACCACGGATGGTGATCGATCCTGAGGATCCTGGCTGACCTGAGTTGTTGATGACCTGTACACCGGCGCTGAGACCCTGGAGGGCCTGGGTTACGTTGGATGTAGAGATCTTCTGGAGGTCTTCCTTCTTTACAACTGATGCGGAGCCGGTGAAGGATGTCTTCTTGCCCTGACCGTAAGCGATGACCATGGTCTCGTCGAGCATCATGGCATCAGGCTCCATCATGACCTGATAGTTGCTTGCGGTAGTGATCTGGAGATTGTAGTCTCTGAAACCGAGACACATGATGAGAAGTGCATTTGACTTCTCAGAAGCATAAATCTTGAACTGACCCTTTTCGTCAGTGATGGCGAACTGGCCAGAAGACTTGTCCTGAACGGTAGCACCTACGATAGGAGTACCATCTGACGAGGACACGATTGTACCCGTCACGGATTTCTGCTGACCGAATGCGATCTGGGCGCACAGGATGGTCAGAAGGATTCCACAGAGGATTCGTTTCATAGATCTTCTTGGTATTAATTAATAATTTGGGTTGATATTATTCAAATTGTCTGGAAGGCAAAACAATACCTACCGATTTTTGCAAGATAATATTTTTGATTTTCATTTCCAATATAAAAATTGAATATATTTGACTAAAATGTTTCACTCAATCGGTTTAATAAGAGATTAGGCGAATATATGCTTTGAATATTCATTAATTATGCACATATGTCCTTATATTCCAATGATAATCATCATCTTCGGGAGGTGTGTTATGCAAAGCAATAATTATTATATTTGCATCAATAACCTTAAATTGACTATACAAATGAAAAGATTCATCATCTCAGCCGCTGTTCTGGCTGTAACTTTTGTCTTCAGCGCAAATGCATCTGCCCAGTATTTTGATGCAGTCCAGTCGGAAGTCCAGATTGCACAGGCAGAAGTGGAGAAGCAGGAACTGCACCTTGCGAAGTGCCGTGAGACCTACGATATGTGCAAGAATGCCTCTGACGATGCTACAAAGCGTCTGAGGAGAATCGAGAGTGACGTGAAGGACGAGGAGCAGAGATGCAAGTCCCAGATCAACGACGCGAAGAATGCCCTTGCAGACGTAAAGACCGAGGTAGCGCGTGTGAAGAACGAGCTCAAGGTCGACAAGGCGGCTCTCAAAGCAAAGCAGGCTGCGTACAAGTCACACAAGAAAGTGATGAAGGTAACTGACGACATGACCGGTGAGTCCAAGAACTATCTTGAGCAGATGTCTTCGGACATTGCTGTGCTTGAGGCTAAGATAAAGGAGGACAACAGCTACGTGGCAAGTACTAAGTCATTTGTCAACAAGAACAACGACATCATCAAGGCAGCTACATCAAAGATCAAGGAAGGCAAGGCCGAGGTCGCCCAGGCAAAGGCTGAACTCAAGGCAGCCGACAAGGCTCTTTCTGCAGCGAAGGCTGACTACAAGAATGCAGAGAAGCTCCTTGGCGTTGCCAAGAAGAAGGTCTCTGTACTCGTAAAGGGTAAGTAACGGCTAGATCTCGTCGTTCAACATATATTGGCGCGGGGTCATCCCCGTAGCCTCTTTGAAGTACTTCCCGAAGAATGATGAATTCGGGAAGTTCATTTTTTCACTGACCTGCTGTACCGTGAACTGCTTGCTCTTGAGCATTCCTTTGGCCGTCACGATGGTGTATTTCCTGATCCAGTCAGATGGATGTGTGCCGCTGAATTTATAGATAAGGCTGGAGAAATATTTCGGTGACAGATGGGCGCGTGAGGCATAGTAGGCGACACTCCTCTCGTAGATGCAGTGCTCCCTGATGTCCTTGATGAACATCGTGAACAGCTTGTTCTCCTCGCTGGTCTCTTTCTGGAAGCCATCCATGTCATTGAAATACCATTGTCCTACGCTTGCGAGCACAATCCTGAGGAAGCCGATCACCGCTTCCTTCTTCAGCTCGTTGTCCGTGATCTTCTTGAGTATCGATTCGCAGAGGTACTGCATCGACATGCAGGCCTCTTTCCTGAAAGGAGTGATGTTCAGCACGAAAGGTTCCATGAGCCTGTCCCAGACCTGCGTAAGGGCGTAAGAATTGTGCTCCGGGAAGAAATACGGAAGATAATACCCGATAAGCAGGGCCTCGCATCCCTCGCTCATATGTATGTTGTGGACTATCACACCGTTGTTGCATACCAGCATCTGGTCCTTGTGGACTTCATGATGCCTGTCGTTGATAGAGATGTCCAGGTCTCCCTCCCTCACATGGACGAGGAAGGTGAATCCGGCCTTGACGCTGCCGTTGACAAGGTGGAAGCTCTCTTCATGGGAAGAAAGCTCGGTGACGAGCAGCTCATTTCCATACTGGAGGATGCTGTTGGCTCCTGCCAGAAAGTTGATGTCAAGAATTCTCATGGGATTTTCTGTGTCTGATGATCCTGTATCCCGTCGCTGCTATGAAAATGCTCATCATAGGGCTGATGTAGTTGAAGAAGCAGAACGGTGCGTATGCGAACGTGGCAGTTCCCAGGATGGTCGACTGGGTCATGCCGCAGGTGTTCCATGGAATGAGAGGCGAGGTGATGGTAGAAGAGTCCTCGATCGAACGGCTCAGCAGCCTTCCTTCGTACCCATCCTTCTCGTATACATCCTTGAAGATGCTTGATGTCATGATGATCGAGAGATACTGGTCGCTCACGATTCCGTTCATCATTATGCCCGTGCCGACGGTAGATGCAACGAGGGAACTACGTCTTTTCGTGAACGGCAGGATCAGTCTTGCCATCTGGTCCAGCATTCCGCTGGCTTTCATGCAGCTGCCGAAGCACATTGAGCAGATGATGAGGTAGACTGTGTTGAGCATTCCGCGCATGCCTCTTGTAGCGACAAGCTCGTTGACTTCAGGATTTCCTGTCTCGATCGATGTCGAGTTGTAGAAGGTCTCAAGTATCCCGAGAATCTGGACTTTCCTTGTCGAACCGTCTGCAACGCTGCTTCCGATCTGATGCACGATGTCCGGTTGGAATATCAGAGCGAATACCGCTCCAGCGAGGGCGGACAGGGCCAGTACGACGACTGCAGGCATCCTTCGGGAGATCATGACTCCGGTAAGGACTGGCACGAGCATCAGCCATGGCGTGATATGGTATGCGTTTTTCATTCCGTCAGAGTATACCTGGATGAGGGAACTGTCGCCTCCGTCCTTTGAAAGCCCCAGTACGAGGAAGATGACAAGGGTAATCATGAAAGAAGGTACGGTGGTGATCATCAAGTACTTGATGTGGCCGAACAATGGCACTTTGTTGAATGACGATGCCAGTACGGTCGTGTCGGAAAGAGGGGAAATCTTGTCTCCGAAATAGGCTCCGGAGATGATTGCTCCGGCTATCAGAGGGTCGCTGAATCCTTCCGCCTTACCGATTCCCAGAAGAGCGACTCCGATGGTCGCGATAGTCGTCCATGAACTTCCTGTGGCAACCGACACTATCGCACTGATGATACAAGCGGTGATGAGGAAGAACTTCGGGCTGATTATCTTGACTCCGTAGTAGATGAAGGATGGAACGATACCGCTGACCGTCCATGCTCCTGACAGGGCTCCGATCATCAGCAGGATCATGAGTGACATCGCAAGGTCGCTGATATTCTCCATGAACTGAGCCTCGAATGTCTTCCAAGGTGTCTTGAAAAGCCATGTCGAAAGCCAGATGCATAGGCCTGCGGAAATGAGGAGCGCGACCTGGCTTCCTCCGTTGATGGAATCACTTCCGTATTCGGCGATGATGAATGCTATCATGACCATCAGGGCCACGATCGGAACGAAAGAAATGCCGAATCTGAATGCGTCTTTCCTGTCCATTTTCTTGTCTGTGTCAGTTCGTCTTGCCTTTCTTCGGGGAGACTATCTTATATCCTATCGATGCGATGAAGATGCTCATCATCGGGCTGATGATATTGAAGAAGCAGAAAGGAAGGTAGGTGAGGGTAGGGACGCTCAGGATGGTGGCCTGTGTCATACCGCAGCTGCTCCATGGATAGAGCGGGGAAGTGATGCTGGCGGAATCTTCCACGGCACGGCTGAGGAGCCTGTTCTCGTAGCCTTCCTTCTCGTATAGGTCCTTGAAGAGATTCGATGTGAGGATGATAGCAAGGTACTGGTCAGAGACGATACCGTTGAGAGCCGTACCGGTAAAGACGGTCGATGCGACGAGTCCTGTACGTCTGCGTGTCAGAGGAATCATCAGCGATGCGAGGTGACGTATCATCCCGCTTGCCTTCATCGCACCTCCGAAACACATGGCGCAGATGATGAGGTAGACTGTGTTGAGCATGCCGAGCATGCCTCTCGACGCCACCAGATTGTCCACGTCCGCGTTGCCTGTCTCTATGGAAACGGTATCATATATCGATCTCATGGTACCTCCGAACAGGACTTTCCACATAGGGGCGTCCACGACGCTGCGGCCGATCTCGCTTATGATATGCGGCTGTGCTATCAGTGCGGTCGCTGCGGCCAGGACGCTGGAGATGGCAAGTACTACGAGGGCCGGCATTTTCTTCGCGATCATCACACCTGTGACGATAGGGACGATCAGCAGCCATGGGGATATGTTGAACTTTCCTCCGAGCACGTCTGTGTACATCGCGATCTGGGATGCGTCTCCTCCTCCGTGTGAGAGTCCTATGATTCCGAAAAGTATAAGCGTTATCGTGATGGACGGCACGGTGGTGACCAGCATATACTTGATATGGTCGAACAGCGGTACTCCGTTGAGGGACGATGCCATGACCGTAGTGTCGGAAAGTGGAGACATCTTGTCGCCGAAATAGGCTCCTGAGATGATCGCGCCGGCAATCATTCCGTCGCTGAAGCCTTCAGCGCGGCCGATTCCGAGCAATGCTACGCCTATTGTCGCGATCGTGGTCCAGCTGCTGCCGATCATGATGGAAATCAGCGAACAGATGAGGCAGGCGGTGAGAAGGAAGAACCTTGGACTGATGAGTTTGACTCCGTAGTAGATGAAGGTCGGTATGACGCCGCTCGCAGTCCATGTGCCTGATATGGCTCCGATAAGGAACAGGATGAGGATCGCAGTCGTGACGTCTGAGACATTTTCCTTTATGGCGTTCTCGAAACTCTTCCATGGGGTCTTGGACACCCACATCGAGAGAGCGATGCAGACTCCGGCGGCAAACAGCAGCGCTACCTGGCTGGCGCCAAGTATGGAATCGCTTCCAAAAATGCTGATATTGACAGCCAGAACGGCTACCAGAACAGCAATAGGAACGACCGAAACCGCAGTCCTTATGGTGTTTTTGTCCTTCATTTCTGTCCTATTGGTACAAATATAAGCAAAACCTGAAAGAAATATATATAAAAAAGCCCCGAAAGTCTTTTAACTTCCGGGGCTTTCTATCGCTTAGAGCCTATAGGGCTTGTTCAAGTCAGCTTGACTAGAAGATCTCTGGCTCGTTGTTGTTCTCCTGTGCAGGAGCCTCTTCCTGGTTCTTGTGACCGAAAGGCCTCCTTGGACCTCTGTGGTCACCGACCCTGCGCTCGCCGCCTCTGCGGTCATCGCGACGGTCACCGCCTCTGCGGTCGTCACGACGGTCACCACCTCTGCGGTCATCGCGGCGGTCTCCACGCTCTGGACGTGGACGGCGCTCTGGCTCTACATATCCTTCTGGCTTCTCCTGGAGAGCTCTCATAGAGAGTCTCATCTTACCTGTCTTGGCATCGATCTCGAGGAGCTTGACATCAACCTCGTCACCTACCTTGAGGACATCCTCGACCTTCTCGGTCTTGGTCCATGCGATCTCAGATACGTGGAGGAGGCCTTCCTTACCAGGGAGGATCTCTACGAATGCACCGAACTCGAGGATAGAGACAACCTTTCCGTGGTATGTCTTGTCTGCCTCTGGAACTGCGCAGATTCCCTGGATCCACTCGTATGCCTTCTGCATAGCCTCTGCATCGTTGGTAGCGATGTCTACGATACCCTTTCCATCAACCTCGTCGATTGAAACAGAAGCACCTGTCTCAGCCTGGATCTTCTGGATGGTCTCGCCGCCCTTGCCGATGACAGCTCCGATGAACTCCTTAGGAATCTCGAACTGCTTGATTCTAGGAACGAATGGCTTGTAGTCCTCACGTGGCTCGCTGATTGTCTTCATCATCTCGCCCATGATGTGGAGGCGGCCCTGACGTGCCTGCTCGAGAGCCTTCTCGAGAACGTCGTATGAAAGACCGTCAACCTTGATGTCCATCTGGGTAGCGGTGATACCGTCCTTTGTACCGGTAACCTTGAAGTCCATGTCTCCGAGGTGGTCCTCGTCACCGAGGATATCGGTAAGGATAGCGTAGCGGTCATTAGGTCGCTCAGCGTCTGTGATAAGACCCATTGCTACACCAGCTACAGGCTTCTTGATCTGTACACCGGCATCCATGAGTGCGAGACAGCCGCCGCAGACTGAAGCCATTGATGATGAGCCGTTTGACTCGAGGATATCTGAAACTACGCGTACTGCGTATGGATTCTCAGGCATCATAGGGATGACTGGCTTGAGAGCTCTCATGGCAAGGTTGCCATGGCCGATCTCACGACGGCCGACGCCACGCTGTGACTTAGCCTCGCCAGTTGCGAATGGAGGGAAGTTGTAGTGGAGCACGAACTGCTGGTCGTCCTGGATGAGAACCTCGTCGGTCTCCTTCATGTCCATCTTGGTTCCGAGTGTAACGGTAGCGAGAGACTGTGTCTCACCACGGGTGAAGATTGCAGAACCGTGAGCGCAAGGGAGGTAGTTCACCTCGCACCAGATAGGACGTACCTGATCGCATACACGACCGTCGAGACGGGTACCCTCGTCGAGGATCATGTTACGCATAGCCTCCTTCTCGACTGCGTGATAGTATCTTGAAACAAGTGGAGTCTTCTCCTCGAGCTCCTCCTCAGGAAGGGTAGCGAGGAATTCCTCCTTGATGGCTGCGAAGCCTTCCTCACGCTCGTGCTTTGGCTTAGCTGACTTTGCGTGAGCATAGCACTTGTCGTAGCAGAAGTCCTTTACAGCCTTCTCAAGCTCAGCGTCCTCTACGTCATGTGGGTAGTCGCGCTTGTTCTCAGCTGTGCCGAGCTCAGCCATGAGCTCCTTCTGGATGCGGCAGTGCTTCTTGATCTCCTCGTGAGCGAACTTGATAGCCTCGAGCATGTCGTGCTCGCTTACCTCGTTCATCTCACCCTCGACCATCATGATATTCTCTTCGGTAGCGGCAACCATGAGCTCAAGGTCGCAGTTCTCCTTCATCTGTGAGAATGTTGGGTTGATTACGAACTCGCCGTTGATGCGGCATACGCGGACCTCTGAGATAGGACCACCGAACGGGAGGTCTGTGGTAGCGAGTGCGCATGAAGCAGCAAGACCTGCAAGAGCGTCAGGCTGGATGTCCTTCTCTGCTGAGATAAGGGTTACGTTAACGAATACCTCGAGGTGGAAATCATCTGGCCAGAGAGGACGGATAGGACGGTCGATGAGACGTGAGATGAGGATCTCGTAGTCTGAAGACTTGCCCTCTCTCTTCATGAAACCGCCTGGGAAGCGGCCTGCAGAGTAGAACTTCTCCTTGTAGTCAACAGTAAGAGGCATGAAGTCAGTACCTTCCTTTACCTCCTTGGCAGCGCAGACAGTGGCGAGGAGCATGGTGCCACCCATCTTGATCACTGCAGAGCCGTCAGCCTGCTTGGCAAGCTTGCCGGTCTCGATTTCGATTACCCTACCGTCGGATAATTCGATCTTCTTGTTAATGATGTTCATCAGTGTTTCTGTACGGCCTGCCTTCCCCAATGGAAGAGTGTTTCGTCATATGTTGTGTCCTATCCCGCTGCAAGCCGTTTTACTAAGCGGAAATCGGAACTGAATTTTCGTTAAAAAAGGGGATAGAGCTGTTCTACCCCCTTGTAACTTCGTCTTACCGTATTGATTATCGACGGAGACCGAGCTCCTTGACGATCTTTCTGTATCTCTCGATGTCAACCTTCTGGAGATAGTCCAGAACCTGACGTCTCTTACCAACGAGACGGAGAAGTGAACGACGTGTAACAACGTCCTTCTTGTTCTTCTTCACATGCTCGGTAAGATGAGCGATACGGTAGGAGAATAAAGCAACCTGACTCTCTGGAGAACCGGTGTCAGTATTAGACTTTCCGTACTTCGCGAAAATCTCTTGCTTCTTTTCAGGCATTAAATATTCAGCCATTTTGCAAAAAATTTTAGTTAATAAATCATCTTTACGCCACTCGGCGTTTTAAGCGGTGCAAATTTAAGCAGAATTTCGGAGAAAACAATTTAATTTCAACAATATGTCTGCTGAAATCACAACAGAATGTAACTTTTGAGCTGCTTTCTCATACTGTCCTTGTCAATCCCTTCCCGTCGGCAAAGATCTTCGAGCAGGCGGTGGAACCCGGTACCATGGTCCATGTACCGCAGGTGGCATAGCTCGTGGAGCATGACATAGTCCTGCAGTTCCTTGGGAAGGCGGACGAGATTGAGGTTCAGGTTTATGTTGCCTTTTGCCGAGCAGCTGCCCCAGTTCGAACGGTTGTGCTTGATCGTGACGCGCCCGTAATGGAATCCGTACTCACCGGCCAGCTCCGCCAGCCTCGGCGGCAGCGTCTCCTTCGCCATTTCCCTCCACTGCTCTATTTTCCTCTCCAGATCGTCCTGCTCTGTTCCTCTCTCCAGATCGTCCTGTTTTGTTCCTCTCTCCAGTTCGCTCTGTTCAGTTTCTCTCACTAGTTCGTCCTGTTCAGTTTCCGGGTCGAAGATGTCCTGTTCCATGGCTTTCCTGACCCGTTCCTTCATGCGATGGAGCGCCATCTCTGCCCAGTCTGCCCTGGAATAGAGAAAGGCCTCGCCGACTCTGTACGGAACCCAGTGGGGGACAGTCACCACGACACCCTTGACAGGCGTGACCCGTATGCTGATCCTGCGTGCCTGCCTGCTCTTGCGGACCGTCACCCACCCCAGCTTTGGGTCAATGTATTTCTTTTCGCTTGCCATCACTGCAAAGATAGCTAATTCTGTGGCATCCCAATCACCATCCAGGGTCTAGTGCACCATTACCCCTTTTGGACCTGGTGCGTCCTTTCCCTCATGAGACCTGGTGCGCCGATTTCATTCCCAATGCCTTCTGCCGATTGTTTATGCACCAGGTCTCGCCGTTTTGACGGGACCTGGTGCGCCGATGCCGTTTCTGTTACGTTTGAGTCCCTTCGTCTGCACCAGGTCTCTGTCCAATAGCGACCGTTTAGCAACTCTTTGCTCTCCCGGTCCCCGTTTCTCATCACCTTGTTTCTCATCTCCCCACCTACCATCACCCCGCCCCACCCGGAAACTGGGCTCCCGAACACAAACAACGGCATAGAGGGTATGTTCTCAGACATCAAGACCAAGGTCAGGGTGCATAGCGGCATCAGTCGGGATAATCTGCACGGAGAATTACCGTTCCAGGAGAAGGCACCGCAGCCGGAATATACGACCTCCGGCAGCTAAAGATCAAGCGCTGCGGGGAGCTCGCCACAAGGGCTCTCCTCGCGCTTGACTTTTGCCCGGTCCATCCTACTTTTGTCCACCCAGCAAAAATCAAGATCAATTCATCCTACTTTTGTCCAGGTGACCTCTTTCTCGTTCCCGAAATGTCACTTCAGAAGGTCACTGATCTCTTCATAGACAAGCCCGGAAAGGCGGGCGATCTGTCGTGGGGAACAATCGTATTTTGCTTTCAATGCTCTCGCCAGTTTAAGTCTCTGACGGGTATCGAGCCCTCGTATCGAAGATGTGCCAAACATTTCAAGACAGAGATTCTCCTTATTCTGCCGCATCTCAGTCCATGGAATCGTCAGCAAACTAAGCTGACCACTTTTCTCCTCGACTTCCTCGCTATTCTTTCCCATGAAATAGCCCATGCTCCTTGGTGTCCTGAACAGTTTTTCAACGATCAGCGAGGCGACAAATTCGTCTGGCATAATGACACCTCCGGTCAATCTTACCGAGCCCCTGAGTATGTCATGGGTCTTAAGTATTGTGCGTTTTTCTCGGTATTTTAAAGTTCTCCCACCATTGTCATCTGCTTTCTGTGCCCATTCTGGTACGCACCAGGTCTTTCCGCTCGACATCGCTCTGAAGTACAGTGATCCACTTGACCATGGATAGTCGTAATAGTTGTAATTCTTTCCTGCAGCTGTCGGATTTTTTACCACATAACATATGGCAGTTTTTAGGTATCGTTGATCCTTGATGTGCTGGCAGCTGATCGGTATTCCCTGCAGAGGATGCGATATCCTATGCCTGAATGAGATTCGCATCGCGGTCCTGCGAATGAACTCAAGGATGAACTTCCTGCACTCATCTTTTGTCCCATACAGTATGAAATGAATGTGGTTGTCCATGAGGACGAAGGATAGAATTACTATCTGGAACTTCCTGGATAGCAAGTAGATACAGTTTATTCCATCTTGAAAGTCGATATCGTCGAAAAATAGCAGGTCGACAGCTTTGCCATCTGTTGAAAAGTGCCAACAATTCTTTACTGTCATGTCCATACCTTTCTCGATGTACATGTTGAGGTTCAGGTCTTTTTCTATTTGTCTGATAGTATCGTCTGTCAGTTTCATCGCGAGAGTTTTTAGGTTTGCAAGTTAGTCTTTAGGCATCGCGATATCAAATTTTAAACGTTTATCTTACCATCAGCATTTATTTGTTGTTTGAAAACCACGCCGTAGATATCCAGAAGGCTGTTTTTTGCACCGGGTCTCAATTTTGTTCGCTTCTGTTTTTATATAAATTCCGTATAGGATCATTATGTCAGCCGGACAATGTCAATAGCCCCCCCCACTCTTCTGAGGCCTGGTGCAGACATCAAGGCCTGGTGGATGGGAATGGGTGGAACGCGCACCAGGTACCGGGAAAAAGGGGAGACCTGGTGCAGACATCGAGATCTGGCGGATGGGAATGGGCGGAACGTGCACCAGGTGCCGGGAAAAAGGGGAGACCTGGTGCAGACATCGGGGCCTGGTGGATGGGAATGGGCGGAACGCGCACCAGGTGCCGGGAAAATGGATGAGGAGGAACATGTGGCAAGCGACCAAAGACAGCGATCATGTGGCAAGCGACCCGGCGACCAAGGGACAAGCCGAAGTTGCCAGACATAAACAAGACAGGCGACCTTGTGGCCGCCTGTCTTCGTATGAGGAATCGCTGGATTGCGATGTTTTACGCTGTGTGGATCTTGTCTTCTTTCCGTTGTCAGAGACTTCTGGTTTCAGGAGACTAAAGCTCGTTCATCTGTGCCTCGTAGTCCTCCTTGCTTCCTACTACGATATCCTGGTACTCCTTGAGACCGGTACCTGCAGGGATGAGGTGACCACTGATGACATTCTCCTTAAGTCCTTCGAGGTAGTCGACGCGGCCTCTGATAGCTGCCTCGCTGAGTACCTTTGTGGTCTCCTGGAATGATGCTGCAGAAATGAAGCTGTCAGTCTTGAGGGCTGCTCTTGTGATACCCTGGAGAACCTGGCTTGCTGTTGCAGGCTTAGCCTCGCGGTATACAAGTGGCTTGAGACCCTGTCTCTCGAGAGATGAATTCTCGTTTCTGACGTCGCGTGCTGAAACGATTGTTCCGGCAGAGAACTTCTGAGAGTCACCACTCTCGAGGATGTAGAACTTACCGTAGAGGTTGTCGTTCGCATCCATGAAGTTCCACTTGTCTACGAGCATCTCTGGGAGGAACTCTGTGTCGCCTGGATCGTTGATCCTTACCTTGCGCATCATCTGACGTACGATGATCTCGAAGTGCTTGTCGTTGATCTTTACACCCTGGAGGCGGTAAACGGCCTGGACTTCGTTCACAATGTACTCCTGAGCCTTTACAGGTCCGAGGATGTTGAGGATGTCAGCAGGTGATGTGCTACCGTCTGAGAGCTTTGTACCAGCCCTTACGTAGTCATTGTCCTGAACGAGGATCTGCTTGGTAAGAGGGACGAGATAGGTCTTTGTGAGACCGCTTCTGTTCTTGATGGTGATCTCGCGGTTACCTCTCTTCACCTTGCCCATGATTACCTCACCGTTGATCTCAGAGAGGATGGCCTGGCTTGAAGGGCATCTTGCCTCGAAGAGCTCGGTAACTCGTGGGAGACCTCCGGTGATATCACCGGCCTTGCCGATAGCACGAGGAATCTTCATGATGACGTCACCGACCTTGACAGTCTGACCGTCCTCGACGCCGATGTGGGCACCTACAGGGAGGTTGTACTGTCTGATGAGAGCACCGTTCTCGTCTACGATGAGCATTGAAGGTGTCTTGGTCTTGTCACGTGCCTCGATGATGAACTTATCCTTGTTCTGGCTGTACTCGTCGATTGCTTCCTCACGGTATGTGACGCCGTCGATCATGTTCTCGAAGCGTACGATACCAGCGGTCTCGATGATCGTAAGTGCATTGTATGGATCCCAGTTACAGATGAGGTCGCCCTTTGTGACTGTGTCACCGTCGTTCTTGAAGAGGACTGAACCGTAAGGGATGTCATACTGTGAGTATGTGATACCTGTATTCTCGTCCACGATACGGAGCTCTGTCATTCGGCTGACAACTACGTTGTTCACCTCACCGGTCTCAGAATTTACTCTTTCGATAGTCCTGAGCTCGCTGAACTCGAGCTTACCGTTGTACTTAGAGCTGATAGAGCTGTCAACTACATCACCACCAGCGACACCACCGGCGTGGAATGTACGGAGAGTAAGCTGTGTACCAGGCTCACCGATAGACTGTGCAGCGATTACGCCGACAACCTCGCCCTGCTCAACCATTCTTGTGGTCGCAAGATTACGTCCGTAGCATTTAGCGCAGACACCCTTGCGTGATTCGCAGGTAAGCACTGAACGGATCTCAACCTGCTCGATAGGGAGTGAGTCGATAAGCTCGGCGTCCTTCTCCTTGATCTCTGCACCTGCAGGGAGGATAAGCTCGCCTGTGAGTGGGTTGAAGATATCGTGTACTGAAGTACGTCCGAGAATTCTCTCGCCGAGAGACTCAACGACTTCGTCCTTGTTCTTGATAGCTGTTGCGATAAGTCCTCTGAGTGTACCGCAGTCCTCCTCGTTGATGATGACGTCATGTGATACGTCAACGAGACGACGTGTGAGGTAACCTGCATCCGCAGTCTTCAATGCGGTATCGGCAAGACCCTTACGGGCACCGTGGGTACCGATGAAGTACTCGAGCACTGTCATACCTTCCTTAAGGTTCGAAACGACTGGGTTCTCGATGGTTGACCTCTCGTCAGCGCTTGAACCGCCGGACTTCTGAGGCTTTGCCATAAGGCCTCGCATACCGCAGAGCTGCTTGATCTGCTGGGTAGAACCACGGGCTCCTGAGTCAAGCATCATATATACAGGGTTGAAACCCTTCTGGTCTGCAGAGATCTGTTTCTGCACGATGCCTGTGAGCTTGTTGTCGATCGATGTCCAGAGGTCGATGACCTTGTTGTAACGCTCGTTATCGGTGATGAGACCCATGAGATAGTTGCCCTTGAGAGCTTCTACCTGCTGGTAACCATCGTTGATAAGGTCTGCCTTCTCGGCAGGAACGAGCACGTCACCAAGGTTGAATGAGATACCAGCCCTGAACGCACGGTCGTAACCGAGGTTCTTGATGTCGTCGAGGAAGTGTGCGGTGCGTGTCACACCTGTGCACTTGATGACGTTTGTGATGACCTTGCGGAGTGACTTCTTACCGAGTACTTCGTTCACGTAAGGAACCTCCTCCGGTACGAGCTGGTTCACGATGATACGGCCTGCAGTGGTCTCTACCATCTGATATCCCTTTGAAGCGTCCTGCTTGTCTGCAGGAATCTTCACGTTGATCTTTGCGTGGAGGTCGATAGCCTTCTCATTGAGAGCGATGATGACCTCTTCAGGTCCGTAGAAGCTCATGCCTTCGCCCTTTGCACCTTCCTTGATCTTTGTGATGTAGTAAAGACCAAGCACCATGTCCTGCGAAGGGACGGTGATAGGCGCACCGTTAGCAGGGTTGAGGATGTTCTGCGAACCGAGCATGAGGAGCTGTGCCTCGATGATAGCGGCGTTGCCGAGAGGAAGGTGGACAGCCATCTGGTCACCATCGAAGTCAGCGTTGAACGCTGTACAAGCGAGTGGGTGGAGCTGGATTGCCTTTCCTTCGATCATCTTAGGCTGGAATGCCTGGATACCGAGACGGTGGAGGGTAGGTGCACGGTTGAGGAGCACTGGATGTCCCTTCATTACGTTCTCGAGGATGTCCCAGATGATAGGATCCTTCCTGTCGACGATCTTCTTTGCAGACTTCACTGTCTTCACGATGCCTCTTTCGATCAGCTTTCTGATTACGAATGGCTTGTAAAGCTCTGCTGCCATGAACTTAGGAAGACCGCACTCATGCATATTGAGCTCAGGACCTACGACGATGACTGAACGTGCTGAGTAGTCTACACGCTTACCGAGGAGGTTCTGACGGAAACGTCCCTGCTTACCCTTGAGGCTGTCTGAGAGTGACTTGAGGGCCCTGTTGGACTCGCTCTTCACTGCGCTTGACTTCTTAGAGTTGTCGAAGAGTGAATCGACAGCCTCCTGAAGCATACGCTTCTCGTTGCGGAGGATGACCTCCGGAGCCTTGATCTCAATGAGTCTCTTGAGACGGTTGTTTCTGATGATGACCCTTCTGTAAAGGTCGTTGAGGTCTGATGTAGCGAAGCGGCCGCCATCGAGCGGAACGAGAGGACGGAGATCAGGTGGGATCACTGGGATCACCTTCATGATCATCCACTCAGGACGGTTGATGCCGTCTGACTCCTCGAACCACTTTACGATGTTGAGTCTCTTGAGGTGGTCAGCCTTTCTCTGCTGTGAGGTCTCTGTAGCCATTGCGGTACGGAGTTCCTTTGCAAGTGCAGGGATGTCGATCTGCTTGAGGAGCTCATAGATACCTTCAGCACCCATCATGGCTACGAACTTGTTAGGATCGTCGTCAGCGAGGCTGTAGTTTCCTGGAAGCTTGTCAAGGATGTCGAGGTACTCTTCCTCTGAAAGGAGGTCGTACTTGCTGAGTCCGCTCTCACCTGGATTGATGACTACATACTTCTCATAGTAGATGACAGACTCAAGCTTCTTAGCAGGCATTCCGAGAAGAGCGGAAATCTTGTTAGGAGCTGACTTGAAGTACCAGATATGTGCTACAGGAACAGTAAGGGTGATGTGACCCATTCTCTCCCTGCGGACCTTCTTCTCTGTAACCTCAACACCGCATCGATCGCAGACGATACCGCGGTATCTGATTCTCTTGTACTTGCCACAATAGCACTCGTAGTCCTTTGTAGGTCCGAAGATCTTCTCGCAGAAGAGACCGTCTCTCTCAGGCTTGTATGTCCTGTAGTTGACGGTTTCTGGCTTGAGGACCTCTCCGCAGGACCTTTCGATGATGTCCTCCGGAGAAGCCAGCGAGATATTGATCTTCTGGAAATTGCTCTTTACCTTATTGTCTTTATTGTTAAAAGTAGGCATATTTCTTCTTTGCTATCGTTTGATTAATCCAGTGTGACTTTAAGACCGAGGCCTCTGAGCTCATGGAGGAGTACGTTGAGTGACTCTGGGATGCCTGGTGTAGGCATTGGATCACCTTTGACGATTGCCTCGTAAGTCTTAGACCTACCGTTAACGTCGTCAGACTTGACTGTAAGGATCTCCTGGAGGATGTTAGCTGCACCGAATGCCTCGAGTGCCCATACCTCCATCTCTCCGAATCTCTGTCCACCGAACTGTGCCTTACCTCCGAGAGGCTGCTGGGTGATGAGTGAGTAAGGTCCGATAGATCTTGCGTGCATCTTGTCGTCAACCATATGACCAAGCTTGATCATGTAGATTACGCCGACAGTTGCAGGCTGGTCGAACCAGTCACCTGTACCACCGTCCCTGAGGAGGGTCTTTCCATACATAGGAACTCCGGCCTTGTCTGTGTAGTCACAGATCGAGTCGATGCTTGCACCGTCGAAGATAGGAGTGCTGAACTTGACGCCAAGCTTCTTTCCTGCCCATCCGAGTACGGTCTCATAGATCTGACCGAGGTTCATACGTGAAGGCACACCGAGAGGGTTGAGCACGATATCCACTGGAGTACCATCGTCGAGGAACGGCATATCCTCCTCCCTTACGATCTTCGCTACGATACCCTTGTTACCGTGGCGGCCGGCCATCTTGTCACCGACAGTGATCTTTCTCTTCTTTGCAATGTAGACCTTAGCGAGCTGCATTACGCCGTTTGGAAGTTCATCACCGATCTTGACCTTGTCAAGGAGTCTCTTGTTCTTTGCGCCCTCTTCCTTGACTGCGATGCAGAAGTTGTTGATGAGGTCGCGGATCATGAGATTCGTATTCTTGTCAGAGGTCCACTTGTTGGAGTTGATATTGTCGTAGTCGATGGTCTTGAGCTGCTCTGCGGTGATGGTCTTGCCCTTGGCAATTACCTCGACACCGTAGAGATCGCTGATACCAGCGCTCTTCTTTCCTTCTGCGAGGACTACAAGCTTATCGAGGAATGTCTGGAACAGTGCCTCTTTCTTCTTGTTGAAATCCTCCTCGATGCTCTCAAGCTTAGCCTTGAGCTCAGTCCTTGCTGTTCTGCGGCCGGTCTCCTTGGCTACCTTTGCGTAGAGTGCTGTCTTGATGACAGTACCGCTGAGCGATGGGTTTGCCTTGAGTGAAGCATCCTTGACGTCACCGGCCTTGTCACCGAAGATCGCCTTGAGGAGCTTCTCCTCTGGAGATGGATCGCTTTCGCCCTTAGGGGTGATCTTACCGATCATGATATCGCCAGGTTCGATGTGTGCACCGATTCTTACGATACCGTCCTTGTCGAGGTTGCGGGTTGCATCTTCGCTGACGTTAGGAATGTCAGAGGTAAGCTCTTCCATACCACGCTTTGTCTCGCGTACTTCAGTAAGATACTCGTCAACATGGACAGAGGTGAGGATATCCCAACGTACCATCTTCTCAGAAAGAACGATAGCATCCTCGTAGTTATAACCCTTCCAAGGCATGAAGGCAACCATGAGGTTACGGCCGAGTGCGAGCTCACCCTGCTGGGTAGCGTATCCTTCAGTCATGATCTGACCTGCTTCAACGATGTCACCCTTGCGGACGATAGGCTTGAGGCAGATTGTCGTGCTCTGGTTGGTCCTTCTATATATAGGGAGCTTGTATACTGTGATGTCTGGTGAGAAGCTTACGAACTTCTCATCGTCGGTCCTGTCATACTTGACATGGATCTCGTTTGCGTCAACGTAGACAACCTCACCGCTTCTTTCTGCCATCACCTGTGTCCTTGAGTCGATGCAGACAGTCTGCTCAAGACCTGTTCCTACGATAGGAGATTCAGGGCTGAGGAGCGGAACTGCCTGACGCATCATGTTCGCACCCATGAGGGCACGGTGAGCGTCGTCATGCTCGAGGAATGGAATGAGCGAAGCAGCAACTGAAGCCATCTGGTTAGGAGCAACGTCCATATAGTCGACAGACTCCTTACCTACTACAGGGAAGTCAGCCTCGAGACGGCACTGGATGCGGTCGTCCTCGATGTTGCCGTCCTTGTCCATCTTTACCTTTGCGAGTGAAACGTACTTGCTTTCCTCCTCTTCAGCTGACATGAACTTCCAGCCTTCGTCTGTGAGGTCAACCTTTCCGTTCTCTACCTTGCGGTAAGGTGTCTCGATGAAGCCGAGCTCGTCGATCTTCGCATACACGCAAAGTGATGAGATAAGACCGATGTTCGGACCTTCAGGAGACTCGATAGGACAGAGTCTTCCGTAGTGTGTATAGTGTACGTCTCGTACCTCGAAACCTGCTCTGTCTCGTGAAAGACCACCAGGACCGAGAGCTGAGAGACGTCTCTTGTGTGTAACCTCTGCAAGAGGGTTTGTCTGATCCATGAACTGTGAGAGCTGGCTGGTTCCGAAGAACGAGTTGATCACAGATGAAAGGGTCTTCGAGTTGATGAGGTCGATAGGGGTGAACTGCTCGCTGTCCCTTACGTTCATTCTCTCGCGGATGGTCCTTGCCATTCTGGAGAGACCGACGCTGAACTGGTTTGCAAGCTGCTCGCCTACGGTTCTCACACGTCTGTTGCTCAAATGGTCGATATCGTCTACCGTAGCCTTTGAGTTGATGAGCTGGATGAGATACTTGATGATCTCGTTGATATCCTCCTTGGTGAGGACACGGACCTCAGGGTCAGTCGAGAGGCTGAGCTTCTTGTTGAGACGGTAACGTCCAACGCTTCCGAGGTCATATCTTTTTTCAGAGAAGAAGAGCTTGTCAATGACGTCTCTTGCAGTTGCCTCATCAGGTGGTTCTGAATTACGGAGCTGCTTGTAGATATAGTTGACTGCGTCCTTTTCTGTATTTGTCGGGTCTTTCTGCAGAGTGTTGAAGATGATGACATACTCGCTGTCATTTGCCTCGTCCTTCTGAAGAAGGATGGTCTTCACCTCAGCGTCTGCAAGATTCTGGATGGTCTCCTCGTTGATGATCTCACCACGCTCCATCACGGTCATGGTTCTTTCAATCGGGATGACCTCTCCTGTATCCTCGTCTACGAAGTCCTCGTTCCATGTCTTGAGAACCTTTGCGGCGAGCTTTCTGCCCTGGTTTGCCTCGAGGTTCTCAGGAGTAGCCTCGATCTCCTCAGCAAGACCGAAGATGTCGATGATCTCCTTGTCTGAGCCGAAGCCGATAGCTCTGAGAAGTGTAGTTACAGGCAACTTCTTCTTACGGTCGATGTATGCGTACATGACATTGTTGATGTCAGTAGCGAACTCGATCCATGAACCCTTGAACGGAATGATACGTGCTGAATAGAGCTTGGTACCATTTGCGTGTACGCTCTGGTCGAAGAATACACCTGGTGAACGATGGAGCTGTGATACGATGATACGTTCTGATCCATTGATGACGAAAGTACCTGCAGGCGTCATGTATGGGATGTTGCCGAGGTATACGTCCTGGACTCTTGTGTCGAAGTCCTCATGCTCTGGATCGCTGCATGAAAGGCGGAGTTTTGCCTTTAGAGGAACATTGTAGGTAAGTCCTCTTTCAAGACACTCTTCAATCGAATACTGTGGAGGATCAATGAAATAGTCGATGAACTCGAGCTTGTAGTTGTTCCTTGTGTCTTCGATAGGGAAGATTTCCTGGAAAACCTGGAAAAGACCTTCATTTCTCCTGTTCTCAGGAGTGGTGTCAAGCTGGAAGAAGTCCTTGAATGACTTCAGCTGCACCTCAAGAAGATCCGGATACTCCAGGATATTTGAGGTCGCGAAATTAATTCGTTTGTTATTCGTCTTTTTTGACATGGTCCGACTGTGAAAGATAGAAAAAATTTATATGCAAAAAGGTTTAGAGCCTATTTATCCCGGCTCTAAACCTGTTTTTGCGTCCCAAGTGGGAGAGGAGAATTTACTTAATCTCTACCTCTGCACCAGCCTCCTCGAGAGTTGCCTTAAGCGCCTCTGCATCGGCCTTTGAAACTTTTTCCTTCACTGCCTTAGGAGCACCGTCTACGAGCTCCTTAGCCTCCTTAAGTCCGAGACCGCAAGCTTCCTTGACTGCCTTGATGACACCAAGCTTAGCTGCGCCAGCTGACTTGAGGATTACATCGAACTCTGTCTGCTCAACCTCAGCAGCAGCGCCGCCTTCAGCTGGACCAGCTGCTACTACTGTAGCTGCAGGCTCGATACCATATTCTTCCTTGAGGACCTTTGCAAGTTCCTGAACGTCTTTTACTGAGAGGTTTACAAGCTCTTCAGCAAGTGCTTTTACGTCTGCCATAATTGTATTGTTTTTTATTGTTATTGTTTTTTGCTAATTATTCAGCTGCAACCTCTTCTGTTGCTGCAGCCTCACCTTCCTTTGCTGCGTCCTTGTTCTCAAGAGCACCAATGACTCTGTTGATAGGAGACTGGAGGAGAGTGATGATATCGCCGATGAGCTCTTCCTTGGTCTTGATAGCTGCAAGCTCGTTGAGAGACTCCTCTCCGGTGAATACGCAATCCTGTACGTATGCGCCCTTTACGACTGGCTTCTTGAAACCTTCCTTCTGGAGCTTCTTGATGAGCTTTCCAGGAACTGCAGGAACCTCAGTGTACATGATAGCTGTGTTGCCCTTGAGAACGTCAAGGAGCTGCTTCATATCCTCGTTTCCTACGGCCTCGAGTGCCTTTGCGAAGAGAGTATTCTTTACAACTGTGAGCTTTACACCCTGCTCGAAGCAAGTACGGCGAAGCTTTGTTGTCTGTTCAGCGTTAAGACCAGCGATGTCTGTGATGTAGAAGTTAGGATACTCCTTAAGCTGTGCTGAAACCTGTTCAATTATCTGGGCTTTAAGTTCTTTTCTCATTGCTTTAGATATTTTAATTATTCAGCATTTACAGCCTTAACGTCGAGCTTAATACCTGGGCTCATGGTTGTACAGATGGCAGCAGCCTTCATGTATGTGCCCTTGAGAGCCTGTGGCTTAAGTTTAGCAATTGCAGAAATGACGGTCTTAGCGTTCTGCTCGATCTGCTCAGCTGTGAATGAAGCCTTGCCGATAGCGCAGTGAACGATACCAGTCTTGTCAACCTTGAAGTCGATCTTACCAGCCTTGACCTCCTTGACAGCGTTAGCGACATCCATAGTCACAGTACCTGTCTTAGGGTTTGGCATGAGACCTCTTGGACCGAGGATACGACCGATTGGGCCGACCTTAGCCATTACAGATGGAGTACAGATGATGACGTCGATGTCTGTCCAACCACCCTTGATCTTCTCGATATAGTCATCGAGACCAACATAATCAGCGCCAGCTGCCTCAGCCTCAGCGTTCTTGTCAGGTGTACAGAGTACGAGTACTCGTGTAACCTTACCGGTTCCGTTAGGGAGAGTAACGACGCCACGTACCATCTGGTTTGCCTTACGAGGGTCAACACCGAGGTTTACGTGGAGCTCAACTGAAGCATCGAACTTTGTGTAGGTAAGCTCCTTTACAAGACCGCATGCCTCAGAAAGTCCATAAGCCTTTGAAGGGTCGTACTTTGCTACGGCTGCCTTCTGATTCTTTGTAAGTTTACTCATGATGCATGTAGTTTATTTAACGTCTGCTGGGAATTCACCTTCTACCTTGATACCCATGCTGCGTGCTGTGCCGGCAACCATACTCATTGCAGACTTGAGTGTGAATGCGTTAAGATCGGCCATCTTGCCCTCAGCAATAGCCTTTACCTGATCCCAGGTAATGGTAGCTACCTTTGTTCTGTTAGGTTCGCCTGAACCCTTCTGGATCTTCGCAGCCTCCTTGAGAGAGACTGCAACCGGTGACTGCTTTACCACGAAGGTAAAAGACTTGTCTGAGTATACGGTAATTACTACAGGCAGGATCTTACCAGCGCTCTGCTGAGTCGCTGCGTTGAACTGCTTGCAGAAGTCCATGATATTCAGACCCTTTGAACCGAGTGCAGGTCCTACTGGTGGCGCAGGATTCGCTGCTCCGCCTTTGATCTGGAGCTTAATGAATCCGGTTACTTCTTTTGCCATGATTTAATTTACTCTTTAGTTACTTGATTGAAGTTGAGCTCGAGCAGAGTCTTTCTGCCGAAGATCATCACTATTACCTTGATCTTGCTTCTGTCTTCAACTATTCCTTCCACTGTACCGTCGAATCCGGTGAATGGACCGTCAGTGATGCGGACAGACTCTCCGACCTCATAGTCGACCTCTGTCTCCGCAGTTGCGGTTGCTTCGATATCCTGTACGCCAAGGATTCTCTTTGCCTCCTCATCTCTGAGTGGGACAGGGACTCTCTCGATATTGCTCTTGCTGCCTTCTTTCTTCTCGACCTTCTCGGTGAGGAAACCAGACATGCCAGGTACAAGATTACGGATTACATACTGCAGTTCTGCGGTGAGTTCAGCCTCAATTAACACATAACCCGGAAAAAGGAGCTTCTCTGTTGAAACCCTCTTCCCGTTCTTTACTACGTATTTCTTTTCAACTGGAACAAGGACCTGTGAAACATGGTCCTGAAGGCCACCCTTTTCGATTTCTTTCTCAAGATATTCCTTAGCCTTCTTTTCTTTGCCTCCTGCAGTCCTAAGGACGTACCACTTCTTTTCGCCCATGGTAAAAATTTACAATGTGTAGATTAGTGTCATCAGATGCTGGAAAGCGAAGTCAATGACGAGGAGCATCACTGCGAGAATGACAGTGGCACCCATAACGAGAAGAGCAGAGCTCTGAAGCTTGCTCCAGCTAGGCCATGTCACCTTCTTGGTGAGCTCAGCATATGACTCTTTGCAATAGTTAATGATCTTTCTCATCTTTACTTTTAATGGACACCGCCTGTTGGAAGCTTTCGCGGCGTCTGTTAAACATTATCAAATCGTAACCTTTGATATTTGGCAGGGGAAGCAGGATTCGAACCCACATCCGCGGTTTTGGAGACCGATGAACTACCCTTGTTCTATTCCCCTGTATATAAGTGGGAGTCTTTAGCACTCCCACTTGGATTTCATTTCAGATTGAGCCTGATTAGTCGAGGATCTCGATTACCTGGCCTGCACCTACTGTTCTACCACCCTCACGGATTGCGAACTGAAGAGCCTCGTTGATAGCGACTGGAGTGATAAGGTGAACCTTGATCTCTACGTTATCGCCTGGCATAACCATCTCGATTCCCTCTGGAAGTGTGATCTCACCTGTAACATCGAGTGTACGGATGAAGAACAGAGGACGATAGTGGTTGTGGAATGGAGTGTGACGACCACCCTCTTCCTTCTTGAGGACATAGATCTGAGCCTTGAAGTCAGTGTGTGGAGTGATTGAACCTGGCTTAGCCTCAACCTCACCTCTCTTAACTTCCTTCTTGTCGATACCACGGAGGAGGAGACCTACGTTGTCACCAGCCTCACCCTGATCGAGGAGCTTACGGAACATCTCGACACCTGTGACTGTAGAAGTCTTAGGAGCGTCGCCGAAACCTACGAGCTCAACTGGATCGTTTACGTGGATAGTACCGAGCTCGATACGACCTGTAACAACAGTACCACGACCGGTGATTGAGAATACGTCCTCGATTGGCATAAGGAATGGCTTGTCGGTAAGACGTACAGGCTCTGGGATATAGTCATCAACTGCCTGCATGAGCTCCATTACCTTGTCCTCCCACTGTGGCTCACCGTTGAGTGCACCGAGTGCAGAACCGCGGATGATAGGGCAGTCCTCATCGAAGTTGTAGAATCCGAGAAGGTCACGGATCTCCATCTCAACGAGATCAAGCATCTCCTCATCGTCAACAAGGTCAACCTTGTTCATGAACACGAGGATCTTAGGTACGTTCACCTGACGAGCGAGAAGGATGTGCTCACGAGTCTGAGGCATAGGACCGTCGGTAGATGCAACTACGAGGATTGCACCGTCCATCTGAGCAGCACCAGTTACCATGTTCTTTACGTAGTCTGCGTGGCCTGGGCAGTCAACGTGTGCATAGTGACGGTTTGCTGTTTCGTACTCAACGTGTGCTGAGTTGATGGTGATACCACGCTCTTTCTCTTCTGGAGCGTTGTCGATCTGATCGAAAGACTTTACCTTATCTGCGTTACCAGCTACCTTTTCAGCAAGTACCTTGGTGATTGAAGCAGTAAGAGTAGTCTTACCGTGGTCAACGTGGCCGATAGTACCGATGTTGACATGCGGTTTGGTTCTCTGGAATGTTTCTTTTGCCATAATATTATGTATAAATTGTGTTATCTAACAATCTTATATAAACAAAGAGCCGGTGATGGGAATTGAACTCATGACCTCATCCTTACCAAGGATGCGCTCTACCCCTGAGCTACACCGGCAACGTGGAGCGGAAAACGAGGTTCGAACTCGCGACCCTCAGCTTGGAAGGCTGATGCTCTACCAACTGAGCTACTTCCGCGACACAAAAAAAGTGGGAGGAGAGGGATTCGAACCCCCGAAGGCGTAAGCCAGCAGATTTACAGTCTGCCCCAGTTGGCCACTTTGGTATCCTCCCATTTAAGGTTATTCCGAAATTCAGAAGACCAATTTGAGCCGATAGAGGGATTCGAACCCACGACCCCGAGATTACAAATCACGTGCTCTGGCCAACTGAGCTATATCGGCAGTATGTCTTCCGTTTCTTCCGAAATGGATTGCAAAGATAGGGAATAATTCTTATTCTCCAAATACTTTTCAATTATTTTTTGACAACTCCACTATTCTTTCGTAGATGCTGTCAGCGTCGAGACCACATTCCTTCCTCTGGGCTTTCTGGGTGTCCTGGGGAATGAATCTGTCGGGTATTCCTATGCCGTAGACTCTGACCTCGGCAGTCGCCATATATTCAGCGACTTCGCCGAACAGACCGCCCTTCAGACAGCCGTCCTCGACTGTCAGCACCGTCCTGAATCTGGATGCGACATGCTCGAGTATGTCCTTGTCGACCGGCTTGATGAAGATCATGTCATATACCGCAGGCCCGTCACCATGTTCGGCTCTGTACCTGTCGGCGGCTTCTGCTGCCCTGTGGGCGAACGGACCGGCAGCCAGGATGGCGATGCCGTTGCCTTCGCGCAGACAGCGGCCCTTTCCCGGTACCATGGTCTCGGGTTCATGGTTCCTCCAGTCGAGGCCTTCTCCGTTGCCTCTTGGATACCTTATAATATAAGGTCCGCCCTTGATGTCAAGACCTGAGTACATCAGGTCCTTGAGCTGGTTCTCGTCCGATGGGGCTGCGACGACTGCGTTAGGAATGCTCCTGTATGCCGCCATGTCGAAGACTCCATGGTGGGTGGCTCCGTCCTCTCCTACAAGGCCGCCTCTGTCGAAGCAGAGCACGACAGGAAGGTTCTGGAGGGCTACGTCATGGATGATCTGGTCGTATGCCCTCTGGGAGAATGAGGAGTAGATGTTGCAGTATGGCTTCATTCCTCCGGCTGCAAGGCCCGCGGAGAATGTCACAGCGTGTTCCTCTTCGATTCCTACGTCGAAGAATCTCTCAGGGAATTCCTTGGCTAGATAGGTCATGCTGCAACCTGTTGCCATGGCAGGGGTGATCCCTACGACCTTGCTGTCCTTGCGTGCGATCTCGAGGAGTACTTCTCCGAATACGTCCTGGTACTTGGAAGCCTTGCTTGAGGAGCTGAGGCGCTCTCCGGTCTCAGGGTCGAACTTTCCTGGCGCATGCCATGGGGTCGGATCTTCCTCCGCCGGGGTGTAGCCCTTTCCTTTGACCGTGTGCACATGGAGTATCCTAGGTCCCTTGAGGTTCCTGAGCCTTCTGAGTACGTCTACTACCTGTTCGATGTCGTTTCCGTCGATGGGTCCGAAATATCTGAATCCAAGCGCCTCGAAGAGCGCTCCGCCGGAGTTTCTGACGAGGTTGGACTTGGTGTTCTTTGTCATCTTCTGCATCGTGTCGCGAAGCTTTCCTTCGCCTACGGTGTTCCAGATTCGTGACTTGAGCCTGTTGTAGATAGGGTCGGTGGTGATCCTGAGGAGATACTCGTGGATCGCACCTATGTTCTTGTCGATTGACTGGTTGTTGTCGTTCAGGACGATCATCAGGTCGCTCTTGCTGGCACCTGCGTTGTTGAGTCCTTCGAACGCGAGGCCGGCGGCGAGAGCTCCGTCACCGATCAGGGCGATGACTTTCTGGTCGAGCCCCTGTATCCTTGCTGCCTGGGCGAGACCGAGGGCAGCCGAGATGGAAGTGGATGAATGACCGGCACCGAATGCGTCGTATCCGCTCTCTTCCATGTTAGGGAATCCGCTGATGCCTTCCCTTGTCCTGTTCTTTCTGAATATCTCGCGTCTGCCTGTGAGGATCTTGTGTGCGTATGCCTGGTGGCCGACGTCGAAGACAATCTTGTCCGACGGGGTGTCATAGACATAGTGCATTCCCACGATCAGCTCGACCGATCCCAGGCTCGATCCGAGGTGTCCCGGATTCTCGGCACAGCATCTGACGATGTAGTCCCTGAGCTCAGCGCACAGGGTCCTGAGGCCGTCCATGTCGAGGCGGCGCACATCAGCAGGTGAGTTTATGTTGTCCAGTATCTTATACATAGTATAGATTGCTAAGGTAAGACTTTTTTTTGACTATAATAGCAAAAAACGCTACCTTAGCATTCCTCATTACATGTTAATATGACTGAAATTATCAAGAAAAAGCTCAGCGACAGCCCTGCTGCAAGGTGGACTGCGCTCCTCATCGTATCCTGCACAATGATGTTCGGATACTTCTTCACCGATGTGATGTCTCCTCTCGAGCCTCTCCTTACCGCTTCGGCACAGGACGGCGGACTTGGCTGGACCAGTGATGAATACGGATTCTTCTCAGGATCATACGGATTCTTCAACGTATTCCTCCTTCTCCTTTTCTTCGGAGGCGTCATCCTTGACAAGTTCGGCATCCGTTTCACAGGTATTCTCTCGACAGCCCTCATGTTCGGCGGCGCGCTCATCAAGTGGTACGCAGTGGGACATGATTTCGCAGGTGTGGTCACACTCCCTCTCGGAATCGGCACCTATCATACACAGGTCCTCATGGCCTGCCTCGGATTCGCCATCTACGGTGTTGGATGCGAGATCGCAGGTATCACGGTCAGCAAGGTGATAGTCAAGTGGTTCACCGGCCATGAGCTTGCACTTGCCATGGGCCTTCAGGTGGCTCTCGCACGTATCGGAACCGCAGCTGCTCTCGCATTTGCACTTCCGTTCGCAAAGGCCATGGGCGCTGCTTCGGCATCTGTGGGCCTCGGTGCGGCTATGCTCTGCATCGGTTTGGTCAGCTTCATTGTCTATACGGTTATGGACAGGAAGGAGGATGCTGCTGCCGCTGCTGCTGACGCAGAACCTGAGGAGGGCTTCAAGTTCTCTGATCTCAAGACCCTTTTCACAAACAAGGGCTTCTGGTATATCGCCATCCTCTGTCTCATGTTCTACGCAGGAGTGTTCCCATTCCTCAAGTTCGCGACAAAGCTCATGGTGTTCAAGTATGGAGTAGCGGAGAACGTGGCCGGTCTCATCCCTGCCATGCTTCCATTCGGTACCATCATCCTGACGCCTCTCTTCGGCGGTATCTACGACAGGAAGGGCAAGGGTGCTACCCTCATGATCATCGGTTCAGTGCTTCTTACAGTCGTACATGCAGTGTTCGCGCTCCCTGTCACCAGCTGGGTGCTCGCTATCGCTGTCATGATAGTCCTCGGTGTTGCTTTCGGTCTCGTTCCTTCAGCAATGTGGCCTTCAGTTCCTAAGATCATCCCTATGAAGCTTCTCGGAACTGCCTACGCTGTCATCTTCTACATCCAGAACATCGGTCTCTCGCTCGTTCCTATCATGATCGGTAAGGTGAACCAGGCAAATACCGGTGCTGACGGTGTCATCGACTATACACAGACAATGATCATCTTCGCATGTTTCGGCGTCGTAGCAGTCGTAATCGCACTTCTCCTCAAGGCTGAGGACGCTAAGAAGGGCTATGGTCTTGAAAAGGCAAATGTCAGCAAGTAGGAAAAGAATAAACTGCTGGGCAGCGCTCTCGTGTCTCGTCGTACCGATGTTCGCATCGTACTTCTTCGACGACATGTTCTCGACGCTGTCCCATCTTTTTGAGAATCCGGGACTTCTCGAGCTTGGATGGAATTCCGCCGACTACGGTCTGTATACCAGCGGATACTCTGTCCTCTGTGTGTTCGGCGGACTTGTAGTCTGCGGTATGCTGCTCGACAAATGGGGCGTCCGTGTCACCGGATCGATATTCGTCGGAATGATGGCTGGCGGTGCCGCCCTGGTGGCATGGGCTATAACCGCCGGTCTTGTCCCGAAAGTCTCGCTTACGATAGCATATATCGGCTGCATGCTTTTCGGTCTCGGCAGCGAGATCGCAGGAGTCGCGGTCACCAGGAGCATCGCAAAGTGGTTCAAGGACGGCCCTATGGCCCTGGCGATGGGCCTTCAGCTTGCGATCGCCCGTCTCGGTACGGCCTTCGCACTGGTCATTTCGCCTAAGCTCGTGGCCTTCAAGGATGCAGGGGAGATATATACCTTGTCCGAGACAGCGAGGCCTGCTTTCCTCGGCCTTGGCCTCATGGCCGTCGGAATGGTTCTCTGGGCTTTGTTCGTGGCGATGGACGCATCTTTTGACAAGAAGAACGGTGGGGCAGGGTACCATGGTACCGAAGAGGAACCTTTCCGCTTCTCGGACGTCCTTGGCCTGCTCAGGAACAGACGCTACATACTCATAGCGCTGCTTTGCGTGTTCTTCTACAGCAGCATCGTCTCATTCAAGAAGTTCGCCAGCGCAATCCTTATCCCGCGTTTCGGCATCCCGCCTGAGGCTGCCAGCTGGATGGTGTCCATGCTACCTTTCGCCACGGTCATATTCGCTCCTCTCTTCGGCATGCTTGTCGACAAGGTAGGCAAGGGAACAAGGTGGATGCTCATTGGAGCTGTTCTGGCCCTCGTCTCGCACCTTATCCTTGCGTTCGCTCCTCAGGGAACGGCTGCTTTCGGCTATCTCAGCATGGCATTCCTCGGCTTTGCCTATTCGCTTGTTCCTGCGGCAATGTGGCCGGCAGTCCCTAAACTTGTGCCTGAGAAGGTGCTCGGCACTGCCTATGCCCTTATCTACTGGATACAGAACCTCGGCCTGATGCTCTTCAAGATGCTTTCAGGCAAGATCTTCGCGGCCAATCCTTCTGACGCGGTCAGAGGCTCGTTCTGCGTCGAGGTCATGTTCGTCGCTGTGTGCGTCGTCGCACTGGTACTTACGGTCGCGCTGAAAAAAAGTTCCGAAACTTCTTGCGGCAGTTAGTTGAAACGATTAAATTTGCTCTCGTTTTGACGTATGTACTATTATCTTCGCCTTGAAGATAACTTATGCTATTTATCTACCTGTTTGGAAATACGTTAATATGAATGTGCTTTCAACCTCCTGTGGAGGCTGAGGGCTTTTTTCGTATCTCCTATATTCACCAACTATTTTTTATTAACCAACTCATTCAAACACATGAAAAGATTTTTTCAAATCTGTCTGTCCCTTCTGCTTCTCACAGCAGCCATCCCATCGATGGCAGCAGTGGAGGTGAAAGGTACTGTGACCGACCCATCCGGTGAACCTGTCATCGGAAGCGGTGTCGTTGAGCTTGGAACAAGCAACGGTGTCGTCACTGGTCCAGATGGTACATATACCATCTCGGTGGCCTCATCAAGCTCAGTCCTCCAGTTCTCATGCATCGGATACAAGACTGTCGAGATTACTGTCGGCAATCAGTCTGTCATCGATGTAGTCCTCGAAGAAGAGACCTCATTCCTTCAGGAAACTGTAGTTGTGGGATACGGCTCTCAGAAGAAGGCCGACATCACATCATCAGTCCAGAGCGTGAAGTCTGACCAGTTCAATGCAGGTGCTATCCACGATGCAGGCCAGCTCATCCAGGGAAAGGTTGCAGGTCTCAACATCACAGTCTCATCCGGAGACCCTACCAAGAGTTCTTCAGTGATGCTTCGTGGTTATTCTTCACTTCTTGGTTCGACAGATCCTCTCGTCCTCGTCGACGGTATCCCAGGATCCCTCTCGACCGTGGCTCCTGAAGACATCGAGTCAATCGACGTCCTCAAGGACGGTTCCGCTACTGCTATCTACGGTACCCGTGGTACCAACGGTGTGATCATCATCACCACCAAGAACGCAAAGCGTGACATGCCTGCTACAATCGAGTACAGCGGCTATGCTTCAGTTTCTACATGGGCAAAGACTCCTGATTTCCTTCAGGCTTCGGACCTTCGTGACCTCTACAAGCAGGGCTACTCATTCTCTGGTGCGAACGACAAGGACTATGGTGCCTCAGTGAACTGGCTTGACGAGATTTCCCGTACAGCCATCACCAACAATCACAACCTCTCCATCATGGGTGGTACAAAGACCAACACCTACACTGCTAATGTGACCTATAATGACAACCAGGGTACCATCGTAGGTACTGGCCAGTCTACTTTCAGGGCACGTGCACAGGTCTCTCAGTATCTCCTGAACGACATGCTCAAGCTCACTGCCGAGGTGCTCGCTGATGAGACAAACGGCAAGACCGGTTTCAATCCTGAGTATGTATACCGTCAGGCATGTATCCAGAATCCTACCCAGCCTATCTACAGGGAGGACGGCACATATTACGAGCGTCCAGTCTATTTCTATGACAACCCTGTCTCATACATCAATGAGAGGACAGGTATGCAGCGCAACAGGTCTGTAAGATTCAACGGTGTCGCTGAGTTCAAGCCTACTGACAACCTTACATTCAAGGCTTCATATGTTCGCAAGGGCCAGACCTCGATGACAGGTTACTACTATTCACATAATGATGTGACTACAACCGAGTCAGGTTATAACGGCTATGCTTCACGCTCAGCTTCTGAATATGTCTACAACCTCCTTGAGACCACTGCTAACTATCAGCAGGACTTCGGCAATCACCATGTGACCGGCGTCCTTGGTTACAGCTACGAGGACCAGACTTCAGAGAACTTCAACATGAGCAACAGGAACTTCCCTACAGATATGTATCTCTACAACAATATCGGAAAGGGACAGGGCCTTACTGAAGGTACAGCAACTGAGTATTCATACAAGCAGAGCAGCAAGCTCATCGGTGTATTCGCCAGAGCTACCTACAACTACGACGACCGCTACCTCCTCATGGTGTCATACCGTCGTGACGGTTCTTCAAAGTTCGGTAAGGACAACAAGTGGGGTAACTTCCCAGGCGCGTCACTCGGATGGCGTGTCAACAACGAGGAGTTCATGCAGGGCGCCACATGGCTCAATAACCTCAAGCTCCGTCTCGGTTACGGTGTGACAGGTATCGATGTCAACAGCCCTTACCAGTCTCTTGCATCCCTCAACTACTCAGGATATTTCTATTCAAACGGCCAGTGGATCCCAGTCCTCACCCCTGTGAGAAACGACAATCCTAACCTTCGTTGGGAGAAGAAGTTCGAGTATAACCTCGGTATTGACTTCGCAGTCCTCGACGAGAGACTCAGCGGATCCATCGACGTATATCAGAGAGATACCAAGGATGCACTCTTCAACTATACAGTGCCTGTGCCTCCATATCAGTACAGCTCTATCATGGCTAATGTAGGACATATCCGCAACCGCGGTGTCGAGGTCCTCGTCAATGCCACACCTGTGCTCAATGGCAATTTCAGATGGAATACATCACTCACTGTCTCTGCGAACGCCAACCAGCTCGTGTCACTTCAGAACAAAGAGTTCCAGATGTCTACAGACTACTTCGATACAGGTTATACCGGAGAGCCTATCCAGACATCTACCCATCGTGTGAAGGAAGGCTGGGCTATCGGTAATTTCTATGGCCTTAAGTCTATCGGCCTCAACCAGGCAGGTAAGTGGGTCGTAGAGCGCTACAGCTATGATGCTGACGGTAATGTGGATGGAAGATATCCTGACCTTGCTGAGAATGCTTCATCAGCTGACTGGCAGGTTCTCGGAAACGGTGTTCCAAGCATGTACGTAAACTTCAACAACAACTTCACTTATAAGAATTTCGACCTCGCAGTCACAATGCGTGGTGCGTTCGGTTTCCAGGTGCTCAACTACCAGAAGCTCTTCTACGGCAACCCTACAATCCAGTACAATGTCCTCAAGTGCGCATTCGATCCAATCGATGTTGTTGACGAGTATACAGGACAGAAGACCGGCTCGAAGACTGTCCTCAGTGACTCACAGCGCTATGTAAGCTACTATATCGAGAATGGTGATTACTGGAAGATCGACAATGTGACCCTCGGTTACACATTCAACTTCAAGAACAACAACTTCGTCAAGAGGATACGTGTCTACGGTTCAGCAAACAACCTTGCTACCATCACGAAGTACTCTGGTCTTGATCCGGAGATCCGTGTAAGCTATGGTGGCAATGGATATGACCCAGGTACTGATGACCGCGACAAGTATCCTACCATCCGTTCTTATACATTCGGTGTAAATGTGTCATTCTAAAATCCCGGTAGAAATGAAAAATCTTAAGATAACAACAATTGCAATGCTTGCAGCAGCGATGACTTCGTTCACCGCTTGCTTCAACCTCGATGAGGAGCCGTTCTCTGAGATTCTCCAGGAGTCATTCACTCCTTCAGATCAGGACGTGTCAGCATATCTCGCGAGTGCATATACCCCACTTGCATATTTCTGGGATTGGCAGGGCCTTTTCGATGCTGTAGAAGAGCCTGCTGACGTAGTCATCACTCCAGTACGTCCTAACGGTTGGGACGATGGCGGTACATACCAGCGTATGCACAAGCATACATGGACACCAGAGGAGTGGCAGCCTCAGAACACATATGAGACATGCTTCTCAGGTATCAATACATGTAACCGAGTACTCGGCCAGATCGAGTCAGGTGCCCTCAATGCAGGTGATGCGACTGAGAGCATGATGGCAGAGCTCAAGGCTCTCCGTGCCCTTTGGTACTCAATTCTTCTCTCGACACATGGAAACGTACCTATCGTAACAGCCTTCACTGACGAGGTCCCTACACAGGCTACCCGCAAGGAAGTATATGAATTTGTAGTCAAGGAACTTTCTGACGCGATCGGCAGCGGTCTCCTTACAAAGGAGAAGAACGGTGTGACATATACACGTCTCAACTACTGGAGCGCATCGATGTGTCTCATGCGTGTCTACCTCAATGCTGAGGCATATGTCGGTGTGAAGGCATATGACAAGGCCCTTGCAATCGCTGAGGAGATCATCTCAGACAGCCCATATTCACTTTCTGCAACATTCAGCGAGAACTTCATCGTCAATCTCGGTCCATCTAACACGGAGGTGATGTTTGCCATCCCTTACGATGCTAAGAACTCTACCGGCGGCCACATGAACTCGCAGAATCCAAAGTGGTATCCACCTGTATCGAAGAACTACTTCAAGTGGTCTTACCAGTGCTGGGGCGGAAGCTGTGCAAACCCTCAGTTCGTGGATTCATATCAGCCTGGTGACACCCGCAAGGAACTTACCTGGATGTATGGCCCATGCGAGGCTGACGGTGAAATCGTATGGACAAACCTCAACTATCTTCCATCTCTTACATCAAAGGACGATAAGGGCAACTCAATGACAAGCATCGACTTCGGTCTCCGTCAGATCAAGTTCGAACCAGATGTGAAGACAACTTTCAACTGGGGCAATGACTTCCCATATTTCCGTCTTGCTGAGGCATACTATACCGCTGCAGAGTGTATTCTCCGCGGTGAGGCCAGCAAGAAGGGCAACAATGCAGTCGATCTCGTTAATGCTGTCCGTACCCGTGTGGCTCCTGCTACCGACGAGTCTACCCTCAGAGGTAACACAAAGATGGTCTATGGTCTTCTTCCATGGGGCTCTCTGACCAAGGAGACATGGGAGAAGTGCGATGAATACCATGACTGGTCTTCAGTCGTAGCTGAGCTCGAGGCTTCACAGAAGCCTATCCAGTCAGGTGCGGATGCTATTCCTGTAACTCTCGGCGGTATGTACGACGAATGGGGCTGGGAATTCGCTCTTGAGGGCCGCAGGCGTGATGATATGATCCGTTTCGGTACCTTCTCAACCAAGAACTGGTTCAACCACGAGGCTGTTCCAGACGGTCACACCGCTCTCTTCCCGATTCCGCTTGACGTGCTCAATACTAACGGCAACATGAAGCAGAACCCTGGATATTAACAGTCAGGGGACATAGACTTTAAAAATGAAAATGATTATGAACAACAGATTTATAGCATTGTCTCTCGCTGCTGTGGCTCTCATGGGTTGCAACAAGTACGAGAAACTCAATCCAGACGTCCCTTTTAACGAGAGGGAGAAGATCGAGGTGTTCGGCGGCTCTGGCAATCTCGTCACCTTTGATGGAGCCGAGACAAAGAGCACCTATACATGGGATGCATCCGGCACTGCGATCAACGTAATCGTGAATGTCGACCTCGAGGAGTACCTTACCGCTGACAATCTCAAGGGTGGCTATGAGCTCGGTCACTTCACTCTTCCGGTCTCTGACATCAACGCTTTCCTCGGGACATTCGTCGGATCTGAACTTGACGAGTCTACTTTCTATGGCCTCAAGGCGGACGGAAGCAAGGCTGACAAGTTCACATCTTATGCACCAGGCATGTGGGTGGATGTAGACGGAAATCCTTGCTCATGGAGCGAGGGCGTCACATTCTGGCAGTGGTATGTATGGAGCAGCACTTCTTATGATTATTCAATGGAAGATTTCCCATCAATCCTCTATATCGGTGCAAATCCAGGAAACACAACGGCAGCTGTCTCAGGCAAGACTGTGGCTTGCAAGAACATCATTGTGGTCGATGGAGAGAAATATGAGTTCAACGTGACCGTGAAGTTCTCTTCAACTGAGATGGAAGATCCTGAGGATGCGACTCCAGGCAGCACTGAGCCTGCTGGTGAGGGATTCCTTTACGAGCAGGACTATGAGATGACAGAGACTGCACACAAGTACTCATATTCAGTTACCTCTGACGGTGTGACCATCAATGCGGAAGTGTCTATGGCATACGATCTCGAGGTACAGGATGAGGCTTGGGTAGTCGGTTACTTCAAGCTCAATTCCACAATGCTCAAGAGCATCGTGGGTGACGTGGATCTTTCTGACATCGAGGTGTTCTATCCTCTCAACAGCGACGGTCAGAAATATGCCAACGCTGACGGCGTGACCAAGTGGACTACATATGCTCCTGGTCAGTGGGTCGACGTCGACGGCAACGGCTGCAGCTGGGATAAGGGCCATATCTACTGGTTCTATCAGAACTTCGCTAATTACGAGGGATATAATGCTGTGGACGCATTCTGCATCGGCATCAACCCTGGCAATGTCACGGTTGGTGAGACGGTGACATCGAAGAACATGCTCAACGGCATTCCGTTCGACGTAGTTGTGAAGATCGTTGAATAATTATCAGTCTTTCATAAGCCGCGGGATCGTGCCCGCGGCTTTTTCATATTATGAGCAGATCAAGGACATTATCAGCCTGCCTGTGCCTTCTCTTTCTTCTCGTCTCGTGTGGGGAGAAGGAGCCTGAGGTCTATGGCAACATTGAACTGAGCAAGACGGAAATAGAATTCTCTGCCAAGGAATCAGAGGCTCAGACATATCTCAAGATATCCTCTTCGTACCAGTGGGAGGCTGCCATGGACGTGCCATGGTTGTCGATGAGCATAGTCAGAGGAGAAGCCGGGAAGGAGTACCGTGCGATAGTGAGCGCCAAGGCGAATGCTCTTCAGGAACCCCGTGTCGGAACAATCACGATCAGGTCAGGGGAAGCTGAGAAGCAGGTCGTCGTGACTCAGTCCAGAGGGGTGCTGACAATATCCAGGACGGATGTCGAAGACCTGGACCGTATCTACATCCCTAAGGAATACGAGAACCAGGATTTCTTCTCCAGCGAAGGAAAATGGTTCTTCGGCAGGAGTGCCCAGTCGGAACATTTCATCATATTCTGGGAACCTGGTTTCGGAGAGTTCGGCGAGACGACCCCTTCCGATTGCCAGAACGAGAGGTACAGGGTCGACGTGGATGAGCTTCTTTCATGGGCTGAGGCGTGCTATGACTGCTATGTGGGGACGATGAAGTTCGCTGACAAAGGCAGGACGATCCTTGACAATACCAAGATCGACATCTGGCTGGAATATACAACCGAGTGGGCTGCTTATGGTTCGGGTCTTGAAGACAAGGTAGGCTGCCTGTGGATCAATCCGGATGCGGCAAGGATCAGGTCGACCGTCGCTCATGAGGTAGGTCATTCGTTCCAGTATGTCGTAGGATGCGACCTGCTCCGCAACAGGACCGTCAATGACGTGAGGAAGGCTGCGTTCAGATATGACGTGGGCCAGGGCAACGGATTCTGGGAACAGACTGCCCAGTGGCAGTCCTACATGATGGTACCATCGGAGACGTTCACCAATTATGACTTCCTTGAATATTGCAAGAACGTCCATAAGCATCTGCTCCATGAGGACAACCGCTACACCAACTATTTCATCCATCATTACTGGACTGACAGATATGGGATCGATGCGGTCTCAGACGTCTGGAAATCAGCACGGTATCCAAAGGATGCAATACAGGTTTACCAGGAACTGCATGGACTCTCTGTCGAGGAGCTGAATGCCCAGGTCTATGACTATGCGGCTCATGTCGCTACATGGGACTTCTCCGGTCTGTCCGATGCCGGGACAGGCTACATCAACAAGTTCGCATGGAATTACACAAGGGAGGATGGCGTCTGGTACAAGGTGGGAGCGAATGTCTGTCCTGAGGCTACGGGATTCAACATCATATGGCTCAATTCCGTGACAAGGGGACAGGAAGTATCCATCGAATTCGAGGGATTGCCGAACGAAGCGGGCTATAACAGCTCGGGAAACGCGTCTGATGCAGGATGGACCATCGGTTTCGTCGCGCTTGGAACAGACAAGAAGACTAGGTACTACAGCGCTCCTGCGGTTGCTGACATGTCCACGGATCTGAAGACCTCCGTGAAGTGGACAGTCCCGGAAGATGCCCTCAGGGTATGGGCTGTCGTGGCCGCGACACCGGTGAACTACATATCCCACAAATGGGATGATGACAACAGCAACGACCGCCACTGGCCATACAGGTTCAAGGTGGAGGGCGCATCGCCTGTCAATATTAAGTAATTGCATATGGGAGTCCCGTTAAAAAACGGGACTTTTTCTTATTATTGTGCGTCGGATTTGTTATATTTGAAAGTCTATATGGACTTGCGAACATAAGATCTGATATTATACATTTTAACTTTACTACAAATGAGAAATTCAATTGTAACTTTTCCGCTTCCGGCAAACGAGCCGGTAAAATCTTACCTCAAGGGCTCTCCAGAGCGTGTTGCTCTCGAGGCTGAGCTTGAGCGCCAGAGCAACACCGTTGTCGATATTCCTGTCATCATCGGTGGAAAGGAGATCCGTACCGGAGATACCGGTAAGGTAGTATGCCCTCATGACCACCAGCATGTACTTGCAACTTATCACAAGGTAGGTGAGAAGGAGATCCAGATGGCCATCGACGCTGCAATGGAAGCACACAAGCAGTGGGCTGACACTGACTGGACAGTAAGGGCTGCCATCGTTCTCAAGATGGCTGAACTCCTTGCTACAAAGTACCGTCCTATCCTCAATGCGGCTACCATGCTCGGACAGAGCAAGAACTTCTATCAGGCAGAGATCGACTCGGCTTGTGAGACAATTGATTTCTTCCGCTATAATGTACATTACGCATCGAAGATATACTCAATGCAGCCAAAGGATGCTCCTAACTGCATCGACCATACCGAGTTCCGCCCACTCGAGGGCTTCGTCCTCGCAGTGACTCCGTTCAACTTCGCATCTATCGCGTCAAACCTCTGTATGACTCCTGTCCTCATGGGTAACGTCGCTATCTGGAAGCCATCAACGACTTCACTCCTCAGCAACTATTATCTCATGCAGCTCTATAAGGAGGCCGGACTTCCTGACGGCGTAGTGAACTTCCTCCCAGGAAGCGGTGCGCTCATCGGCAAGGTCTGCACAAACTCAAAGTGGTTCGCAGGTATCCACTTCACAGGTTCTACAGGTACATTCAACTCACTCTGGCAGCAGGCCGGCGCAAACCTCGGCAAGTATGTCTCATACCCACGCCTCGTGGGTGAGACCGGTGGCAAGGACTTCATCTTCGCTACACCTTCAGCAGACCCTAAGGCAGTAGCTACAGCAGTATTCTGCGGTGCATTCGAGTTCCAGGGCCAGAAGTGTTCAGCTGCTTCACGTATGTACTGTCCTAAGAGCATCTGGCCAGAGGTTCTCGCAGGTGTGAAGGCCATGGCAGCTGAGGCTAAGATGGGCGACGTGATGGATCCTAAGAACTTCATCAACGCTGTCATCGACGAGAAGTCATTCGACAACATCTCATCATACATCGAGTACGCAAAGCAGTCTCCTGACGCCCAGATCGTGATGGGCGGCAAGTGCGACAAGACCGTCGGCTACTTCGTTGAGCCTACTGTCATCGAGACCACAGACCCACACTTCAAGTCAATGGAAGAGGAGATCTTCGGACCTGTCATCACAGTCTATCCATACGATGACGACAAGGTGGATGAGGCAGTAGAGCTCTGCGACACAACCTCACCTTACGGTCTTACCGGCTGTGTATTCGGCCAGGACCGCCTCGCTGTCCAGAAGGTGGCAGACAGACTCCGCTATGCGGCAGGTAACTTCTACATCAACGACAAGCCTACCGGAGCAGTCGTAGGATGCCAGCCATTCGGCGGCTCACGTGCTTCAGGTACCAACGACAAGGCAGGTGGTGAGTTCAACCTCATCCGCTGGGTCATCCCAAGAGTGATCAAGGAGACTCTCGTATCACCTACCGACTACCGCTACGGCTACATCAAGGAAATGATGTAATGAATTATATGCAATACGCAGCCTCGCAACCGGCGAGGTTGCGTTATTGCTATGATATCCAGGAACCAACCAACTAAATACACAAACGAAATGAAAAAGATAGCAACATTGCTTGCCGCTGCCGCCGCAGTCTTCTGTGTGTTCTCGTGCAGCACTGACAAGAAATTCACACTGGTAGTCCCTGAGTGTGAAATCACGACTCCTCCTGATTCATTGAATCTTGATTCTTTCTACAAGAAGTACGTCAACGCAAACGGTATCCACATCATTTCGTCTGAAAGAGTGGCCGACTCTGTCCTCAGACAGGCGTTCAAGACCATCTACACCATGACCAGCGCCCTCCCTGCAGAGGTTGTGGGAGCTATGGCCAAGGTAAACACCAAGGTTGCCATCATGGCACGTTACGAGGGAACTGAAGACATCCCTGAACACAGCTACATGGCCAACCGCGACACATCTGACATCGTCCTCAACTGGAACCTCAGGGCGAGAGGTCTCGGCGGAAGCGTACGTTTCCCTATGACTTCAGGCGCAGAGGAGAATGTCATGGGCTATCAGATCGACAAGTACCATGCAGAGGATATCCTCCTCCATGAGTTCTCACATTCGATCCACCTTGTAGGTATCTGCCAGGTAGATCCTTCAATCAATGACAAGCTTGAGGCCCTTCTTGCAAAGGCAAGGGAGGAGCACAGGTTTGACAACACTTACGCACAGACAGACATCGCTGAGTATTGGGCAGAAGGCGTCCAGGACTGGTTCAACGTCAACGCCGAGATGCCATATTCAGACGGCAAGCATAACTGGGTCAATACCCGTGAGGAACTCAAGGCCTATGACCCAGGTCTCTATGAGCTCATCGCTCAGTACTTCCCTCCGATCGAGGAGCAGATCGGACGCCATCCATACGTCAACCTCTATGGCCCTGATTCGAAGCCGGAGCCTGTGAGCGCGGAGGAGCAGGCATTCAAGACCCCGGAGTACACCATCACAGCACCTCCTAAGTCCCTCAGACTTCCTAAGTTCTACAGCAAGCATGTAAATGTCAACGGAATTCCTATCGTATCTTCATGGCGAGTTCCTGATTCATGCTTCGTACAGGCAGAGAAGATCATCTACGGCATGACCAGCATGCTCCCTGAGCGCGTCCTCAAGGCAATGGTCGACAAGGGCACCCGTGTCGCCATCATGGCCCGCTATGAGGGAACCACCGACATCCCTGAGCATGCATACATGCTTGACCACTCTCAGACCGGCGTCAACATGGACGTACGTGCAAGAGGTCTTGAGGGAACACTCGAGCTTCCTCTCACTACCTGTGCGGAGGAGAACATCCTCGGCTACCAGATCGACCAGTACCACGCAGAGGACATCCTCATCCACGAGTTCGCTCACTCAATCCAGCTCATCGGTATCGAGAGCGTGGATCCTGAGTTCCATGGCAAGCTCCAGGGCCTCCTTGACAAGGCTCTTGCAGAGGGCAAGTACCAGAACGTATATGCAAACACCAATGCCACAGAGTACTGGGCTGAGGGCATCCAGGACTGGTTCAACTGCAACGCCGAGATGCCTAAGGCAGACGGCAAGCATTTCTGGGTCAACACCCGCGAGGACCTCAAGGCCTATGACCCAGGTCTCTATGAACTCATCTCGCAGTATTTCCCTGCATTCGAGGGTCAGCTCAGCAAGCACAAGAAAGTAAATCTCTATACATCAGAAAACTAACAGATCATGTTCGCAAAAGAAACATACATCCGCAGACGTGCCCAGCTCAAGAAGGACATGGGCAAGGGACTTCTTCTTTTCCTCGGCAACGAGGAGGCTCCTATGAATTATCTTGACAACACCTATCCATTCCGTCAGGACAGTTCGTTCCTCTATTTCTTCGGTCTCAGCTACGCTTCTCTTGCAGCAGTGATCGACATCGACGAGGACAAGGAGATAATCTTCGGCAATGAGCTCACGATCGATGACATCGTATGGCAGGGTACCCAGCCTACCCTCAGGGAGAAGAGCTCCCTCGTGGGTGTCCAGGAGACTCTCCCTATGTCAGAGCTTAAGAACTATCTTGCAAAGGCTCAGTCAAAAGGCCAGAAGATCCATTTCCTCAACCCGTACAGAGGCGACCATAAGGTCTGGCTCCATGAACTCCTCGGAGTCGAGACAGCCCAGATCCCGTCTGCTGCATCCCTTGACTTCACAAAGGCAATCATCAGCCAGCGTAATTACAAGAGTGCAGAGGAGATCGCCGAGATCGAGAAGGCTGTGGATATCAGTACAAGGATGCACCTCCAGGCATACAAGATGATCAAGCCAGGCATGCACGAGGCTGAAGTCGCAGCTGCGATCCTCAAGATCGCGAACGAGCAGGAAGGCACATGCCTCTCATTCCCTACGATCGCTACGATCGAAGGCCAGGTGCTTCACAACCATGGCTTCATCCATACTGCAAAGGCAGGCGACCTTTTCCTCGTGGACGCAGGTGCGGAGAGCCCTGAGCACTACGCAGGAGACCTCTCTTCTACCTTCCCTGTAAGCGACAACTTCACAGAGAAGCAGGCTCTCATCTATAACATCCACCTCGAGAGCTTCAAGGCTGCGGTCGACACACTTGGAGTGGGTGTTCCTTTCCGCAAGGCTCATATCGCCGCTGCCACCAAGATCGTCGAGGGCATGAAGGAGATCGGCCTTATGAAGGGCAACGCTGCTGACGCTGCCGAGAGCGGTGCATACGCAATCTTCTTCCCATGCGGTCTCGGCCATATGATGGGTCTCGACGTCCATGACATGGAGAATCTCGGCGAGCAGTACGTAGGCTACGCTGACGGCATGCAGAAGAGCACCCAGTTCGGATTCAAGTCTCTCCGTCTTGCACGACCTCTCGAGCCGGGCTTCGTGTTCACTGTCGAGCCTGGTATCTATTTCATGCCTGAGCTCATCGACAAGTGGCACGCTGAGCACAAATTCACCGAGTTCATCAACTATGACAAGATCGAGGAGTGGAAGGGCTTCTCAGGCCTCCGAAACGAACTTGACTATGTCATAGAGGAGAACGGCGCGAGAATGCTCGGAACTCTCAGGAAGCCTATGACCATCGAGGAAGTGCTCGCAGCAAAGAACATGGACTGATAACAACATTGTACACTATAACATTCTATTGAAATGAAGAATTTTCCTATCAAATATCCACAGAACGACGGGGGAATGAACGACAGAGTCAAGAGACTCCATGCCGAGAGCCTTGAGACTCCTGCCACTCTCACCATCGAGAGAGCATTGATCGAGACCGCGTTCTACAAGGAGAATTATGGCAAGTATCCGATTGCGATCCTCAGAGCGAAGAACTTCTATGAGATCTGCAGGAAGAGAACTATCTATATCGGCAAGGACGAGCTCATCGTCGGAGAAAGAGGACCGCTTCCAAAGGCTGTCCCTACCTTCCCTGAGCTTACCTGCCATTCTGTCGAGGACCTTCACGTCCTCAACGAGCGTGACCTCCAGCCTTATCTCATCAGCCAGGAGGACATCGACACCTACGAAAGGGAGGTCATCCCTTACTGGGAGGGCAAGACCCAGCGTGAGAGAATCTTCAACCACGTGTCAAAGGAGTGGGAAGAGGCTTACCATGCAGGTGTGTTCACCGAGTTCATGGAGCAGAGAGCTGCAGGCCACACTGCCATGGACGGAAAGATGTACCATGAAGGTCTTCTCGACGTAAAGAAGAGAATCGCGGCTGCAATCGCAGCTCTCGACTATATCAACGACCCTGAGGCAACTGACAAGCAGCAGGAACTCGAGGCCATGGAGATCTCATGCGATGCTGCCATCCTCCTCGCAGAGCGTCATGCACAGCTCGCTGAAGAGATGGCCGCAAAGGAGTCTGACCCTCAGAGGAAGGCCGAGCTCGAGAAGATCGCAGATGTCTGCCACTGGGTGCCTGCAAATGCTCCAAGAGATATCTGGGAGGCTATCCAGATGTACTGGTTCGTCCATCTCGGAACAGTCACCGAGCTCAACGGATGGGACAGCATGAACCCTGGCCATATCGACCAGCACCTCTATCCTTTCTACCAGAAGGGCATCGAGGACGGTTCGCTCACCCGTGACAAGGCAAAGGAACTTCTCTCTTGTCTGTGGATCAAGTTCAACAACCAGCCAGCTCCTCCGAAGGTAGGTATCACCGCCAAGGAGTCAGGTACATACAACGACTTCACCAACATCAATATCGGTGGCGTAGACCGTGATGGCAACGCTGTAGCCAACGAGATCTCATACATCGTGCTTGAGATCCAGGAAGAGCTCCATGAACTCCAGCCAGGTCTCAGCGTCCATATCTCTGAGGGTACCCCGGACGAACTTCTCCATGCAGGTATCAAGGTCATCCGCCAGGGACACGGCTATCCTTCACTCTTCAACCCTGACACTTATGTGCAGGAGCTTGTGAACCAGGGCAAGAGCCTCGAGGATGCCCGTGAAGGCGGCTGCTCAGGTTGTATCGAGGTAGGTGCCTTCGGCAAGGAGGCTTACCTTCTCACAGGTTATCTCAATACTCCTAAGGTGCTCGAGATCACTCTCCACAACGGTATTGACCCTGAGACAGGAAAGAAGATCGGCATAGAGACCGGCGACCCTCGTGAGTTCAAGTCATACGAGGAGCTCTACGATGCATGGCACAAGCAGATGGTGTACTTTGTGAACCTCAAGCTCGGCGTCAACAACTACATCGAGAGAATGTTCTCGCTCTATGCTCCTGCGACCTTCCTCAGCCTCTTCATCGACGACTGTATCGCAAAGGGAAAGGACTACTACAGCGGTGGCGCAAGATACAACACCACATACATCCAGTGCACCGGCCTCGGTACCATCACCGACTGCTTCACCACAATCAAGAAGCATGTCTACGAGGAAGGGAAATATACCATGGACCAGATCATCTCTGCCTGCGACAACAACTTCGAAGGCGAAGAGAAGATGAGGCAGTATATCCGCAACCATACTCCGTTCTTCGGCAACGACGACGAGTATGCTGATACAATCGCTGTGAAGGTCTATGACGACCTCGTGGCCGCTATCAAGAACCATCCTAACACCCGTGGCGGAAAGACCCAGCTCAACATGCTCAGTACTACCTGCCACAATTACTTCGGTTCTGTCTGCGGTGCTACACCTAACGGACGTTTCGCACACTTCGCAATCAGCGACGGTACCTCTCCTTCACATGGTTCGGACACCAACGGCCCTACCTCGGTGGTAAGGTCCCTCGGCAAGCTCGACCAGACAAAGGGCGGCGGTACTCTTCTCAATGTACGTTTCCTTCCTTCTCTCCTCAAGAGAGACGAGGATGTCGCCAAGCTTGGTAAGCTCGTAAGGGAGTACTTCAAGCTCGGTGGTCACCATATCCAGTTCAACATCATCGATACTGAGACTCTCCTCGACGCACAGAAGAATCCTGACAACTACAAGGATCTCCTTGTCAGAGTCGCCGGTTACTCCGACTACTTCAACGACATGAGCTGCCAGCTCCAGAATGAGGTGATCGCAAGAACTGAAAACTCAGAGCTCTAGTCAAGGAATGAATCTGATATTCGATATCAAGCGTTTCGCGATGAATGATGGTCCGGGAATCCGGACCACCATTTTTCTGAAAGGCTGCCCGCTCAGGTGCGTCTGGTGCCATAATCCTGAAAGCTGGTCTTCCGACAGGCAGAAGTCCTACAAGAAGAACAAGTGCATTGGCTGCCGCAGCTGCGTCGATGCCTGTCCTCAGGGTGCGATAGAGCTCACCAAGGACGGAATCATGCCTACTTCCAACGCCTGCATTTCCTGCGGTAAGTGTGCGGAGGAATGCCCTTCGCTCGCCCTTGAGATGAGCGGAAAGGAGTGGAAGATGGAGGAACTGATGGCTCTCGTCGAGAAAGAGCGTGGAATGATGGTAGACAGCGGAGGTGGCGTCACTCTCTGCGGAGGAGAACCTCTGATGCAGCCTGAGTACTGTCTGGAGCTCCTCGAGGAACTTGGCAGGAGAGGATTCCACAGAGCTGTCGATACGACTCTCTTCGCGAATCCAGAGCTGGTAAAGGCAGTCGCAGCGAACTGCGAGCTCTTCCTGGTCGACCTTAAGGTCATGGATTCAGAGAAGCATAAGTTCTGGACCGGAGTTCCGAACGAGCGCATACTTGAGAATATCAGACTTATTTCGGAACTTGGATGCAAGTACTGGATAAGAATCCCAATCATCAACGAGGTCAATGCTGACGAGGCTAACATCGAGGCATCTGCTACCTTCCTTGCTTCACTTCCGGTCAAGCCGGAGATGGTGAACATACTTCCATATCATGACGTGGGCAAGGGCAAGCACGAGAGGCAGTGGACGGAGTACAACCCTCAGAACCATGAACTCTCGACACCGTCGGTCGAGGATCAGAACCGCATTGTCTCACAGTTCAGGGCTCATGGCCTCGAGGCCAAGATCGGCGGGTAGTTTATTTATCAAAACAAATACAGACTGAAATATGAAAAAAACTGTTTCTTTGATTTTGACCCTCATGGTGTCAATGTTTTCATTTACCTCATGTCAGACCAAGACTGATCCTGAACAGGCAGGGGTGTATTGCTCATACTATGATCTTCTGATCGAGGATCTTGACTTCAAGCTTTATGATTTCACAGTGACGTATTACGATGTCAGATTGGAGTGTATCAACACATTGGTACTGGCATCCCAGTTGTGGACATACAGCGGTTCTACGGCGGAACCTGTTTTCGACAAGTTCGTACTCAAGTTTGAGGCAAAGCTCAAGCCTGATGCAGCCGACATTGTCAAGGATCTTGAGGCTGCAGGCAAACCGCTTGAATCAGGATATACGTATGACTTCAAGGCTGGTTACTACGAGGACAGCTCTATGGCAGGACTGAAGAAGTCGCTCGTAAGCGAGCATGAGTCATTTAAGCATCTGGTATCTCCTGACAGATTCCATGAATTGCTCTCTATTCCGAGCATCAGTATCATAGACGTTACGGAGTAGCTGTCTTATCCTCAGCTCCCTTTGAAGAATTTACGATCGCCACACCTCCGAATACGAAGATGATGGCGATTACTTTTTTCCAGGTCAGGGTGTCGATTCCGCTTATGATGCTGATTACGACTGCTATGATAGGCTGTACGTAGTTGTACATCGATACGAGCGTAGGACGCAGGTTCTGCTGACCGACAGGAATAAGGAAGTAGGATACGAAGGTCGCGAGGATGACCAGATAAGCGATCTCTCCGACCAGCTTCAGCTCAAGGGCTGATGCGTCGATAGCGAGGAAACTCGGCAGGGATATCGGCAGGGAGACGATGGCGCTGAAGAGGAACATCCATTTCATGAAGGTCACCACGCTGTATTTCTTGATGAGCGGCCTGAAGATTCCCAGATAAGTCGAGAAGCTGAGGATATTGACAAAAAGGAGGAAGAGTCCCATAGGCTCGCTGCCTCCGACCGTCTTTCCCTTTCCGATCGCCAGGGAAGTGAATATCAGGGTCAGGACTCCGATCAGGCTGATGCCGACGCCTGCCGCCTTCTTCCCGCTGATAGGCTCCTTGATGAAGATCGCGGCGATTATCATGGTCATGACAGGACCGAGGGCGCTCACGATAGAGGCATCGATGGAACTTGCCATGGTTATGGCGATCAGGAATGAATACTGGGTCGACACAAGGCCTATCATTGCAGCGATGAAGATCTTGCCGAGGTCTTTTCTGTCTACTTCTTCCTTAGGTGTGAATAGAGCTGTGATCCAGAATGCAAGAGCCGCAAAGCACATCCTGATGCCCAGGAGCGCTGCCGGAGGGACGACAGAAGCGTTGGCAATGTCCTTGCAGAAGACTATGTTAAGTCCGAATATCGTATAGGCAGTCGCGCTTGCGAGATGACCTTTGAGTTTGTTGTCCTGGTTCATACTGGGGATTGGGAAGTCCGTTTTCTATCTGGGGTGGGGACCCCGTTTCTACATATATTGCGCTGTCATCGATTCTTTGCAGGCTGCAAGTTCTGCCGGGGTTCCGCAGAATGTGATCTCACCACCGTTCTCGCCGGCTCCGGGGCCTAGCTCGATGACACAGTCGGCCGACTTGATGACGTCGATGTTATGCTCAATCAGCCAGACCGTGTTGCCATGGTCCACCATCTTGTCGAAGACCCCGAGTATATGTCGGACATCTTTGATGTGGAGGCCGTCGGTCGGCTCGTCAATTACGAATATCTTGCCCTTCTCGCCGAGGTACGAGGCCAGCTTGAGACGCTGCAGCTCGCCGCCGGAAAGGGTAGAGAGGGCCTGGTTCAGATGGAGGTAGCCGAGGCCGACGTCCATCATCGGTCTCAGTTTCTCCTGGATCATGGTACCCTGGAAGAAGGCCGATGCCAGGCGGACGCTGAGGTCCATCACCTGGGCGATGTTCAGCTCCTCACCGGTAGCATCGCTCTTGACCGTGTACTTCAGGGCCTCAGGGGAATATCGCAGTCCACCACAGGCCTCGCAGACTGTCTCGATGTTGTCCATGAAGGCCATCTCTGACACTATGACGCCTTTTCCACCACATACAGGACAGGCACCCTTGCCGTTGAAAGTGAAGTACTCTTCCTTCATCTTGTGCTTCCTGGCGAATATCTTCCTGATGTCCGGAGCGACATCCATATATGTCGCAGGAGTTGAGCGCAGGCTCACCCCGATGTTCTTCTGGCTGATGTAGACTACCTCTTCGTTCCTTGACATCTCGCTTCTGAAACACTCCATCAGGGAGCTCTTTCCAGATCCGGCGACTCCTGCTACGACACCGAATACGCCCAGCGGTATGTCTACGCTGATGCCTTTGAGATTGTGGAGAGTCGCGTTGTCGATGTGGAAGACAGCTGACGGCTTGCGTGGTGAAGCCTTGAGAGGGGAGTCTTCCTGAAGCATCTTGCCTGTGTTGGTGTCACTCTTCAGAAGGTCCTCATAGCTGCCCTGGAACATGATCTCTCCGCCGAGGAGACCAGGACCCGGTCCCATGTCCACTACGTGGTCGGCAATCTTTATCATCTCCTTATGGTGCTCGACGAGGATGACGGTGTTGCCATGGTCCCTGAGCTTGCGGACAGACTGCTTCATCAGTTCGATGTCATGGTTGTGCAGTCCGACGCTTGGCTCGTCAAGGATGTAGAGCACGTCCGCAAGAGACGAATTGATGTATTTGGCGATTTTGCAGCGTTGTGCTTCTCCTCCCGAGAGAGTTCCTACAGGACGGCTGAGACTGAGGTATCCAAGTCCGATTTCCTCAAGTGCAGTGAGCCTTTCGCCTATGGCCTGTTTGAGGTCGACGGCCAGAGGGTCGCTGATGCTCTTCACCCATGCGCTGAGCTTGGTGATCGACAGGTCGCAGACCTCAGCTATGTTCTTGCCTTCGATCAGGCAGGAGAGTATCTTGCTGTTGAGACGTGTTCCTCCGCAGTCGGGGCATGTGCCCATGGTAAGCATAGGGTTGAGGACAGCGGCGTGGAGCAGTCCTTCCTCGGAGTTGATGATGCTTCGGTACATGCGGGGGATGAGTCCCTCGTACTTCGCGGTCTTAGGCCAGTTCGAAGGGGGATTCTTCAGCTTTATCTGGGGGCTGTTGAGGAAAAGGTCAAGTTCTTCCGGAGAGTAGTCCCTGATCTTCTTGTCAAGGTCGAACAGGCCGCTGTGGGCATAGCGTATCCATCTCCAGCCTCCTTTTCCGAAGGCGATGTAGTGGATGGTGTCCTCGTCGTTGAGGCTCTTGTCGAAATCCACCAGCTTGTGGATGTCCAGCTCGCGTATCTCGCCCAATCCAGAGCATCTCGGGCAGCAGCCCTGAGGGTTGTTGAAGCTGAATGTGTCGGAATAGCCTACGAAAGGCTTGCCGACGCGCGAGAAAAGCAGCCTGATGAGAGCATAGATGTCAGTGTAGGTGCCGACTGTCGAACGTGAGTTCTGGGTCGGTTTCTTCTGGTCGATGACGATTGCGATCGGAAGTCCCTCGATGCTCTCGACGTGTGGACGTCCGTATTTGGGAAGGTATTGCTGCACAAAAGTCGGGAAGGTGTCATTCAACTCCCTTCTCGACTTTGCAGCTATGGTATCCAGGACCAGCGAACTCTTACCGGAGCCTGAGACTCCTGTGAAGACTGTAATCTTGTATTTTGGGATGTCGAGAGAGACATTCCTGAGATTGTTCTCGCTTGCACCCCTTACGATGATCCTGTCTGTAATCATGTGTGTCGGACTATCTTTCGATGGTAGCCTCGCGGTCAGGCCCTACTGAGATGATCTTGATAGGAACTCCGACGTGCTGCTCCATGAACTCGATATACTCCTTGAACTCCTTAGGGAACTCTGCCTCGCTGCGGATTCCGCTGAGGTCTGTGTTCCATCCCTTGAACTCCTTGTAGATAGGCTCGATCTCGGCCTGGGTATCGAATGGGAAGTGGTCTGTCTCGACTCCGTTCACCTTGTAGGCTACGCAGACCTTGATTGTCTCGAAGGTGTCGAGGCAGTCTGACTTCATCATGATGAGGTCGGTCACGCCGTCAACCATGACGGTGTACTTGAGGGCTACGAGGTCGAGCCAGCCGCAGCGGCGTGGTCTTCCTGTCACAGCACCGAACTCGTGTCCGATCTGGCGGATCTTCTCACCTGTCTCGTCGAAGAGCTCTGTAGGGAACGGACCGCTGCCGACTCTGGTACAGTATGCCTTGAAGATACCATAGACCTTGCCAACTCGTGTAGGAGCGACACCGAGACCGGTGCAGACGCCACCTACGCTGGTAGATGATGAGGTTACGAACGGGTATGAACCGTAGTCGATGTCGAGGAGTGTGCCCTGTGCGCCTTCAGCGAGCATAGGCTTCTCGTCGATCCACTCGTTTACATAGTACTCGCAGTCGATGAGCTCGAACTTGGTGAGCCACTGTGCTGCCTCCATCCACTCTGCCTCATGCTCCTCAGGGTTGCATTCGAAGTTGAGGTTCTTGATTTCCTGGATGTGCCTTGCCTTTGCCTTTGCGAATCTCTCGGCGAAGTCAGGGGTGAGGATGTCACCCACGCGGAGACCGTGGCGGCTGATCTTGTCGGTATAGGTTGGTCCGATACCTTTGAGGGTAGAACCGATCTTTCCCTTGCCTGCTGCTGCCTCCTGGGCTGCATCGAGAAGCTTGTGGGTAGGGAGGATGAGGTGAGCCTTCTTCGAGATGCGGATCTTCTCGTAAGGATTGATACCGAGCTTCTCCACGCCGGCACACTCCTCGCGGAATGTCACAGGGTCGAGGACGACACCGCTGCCGATGATGTTGGTCGATCCCTCTCTGAAGATACCTGAAGGGATGCTTCTTGCTACGAAGTGCTGTCCTTCGAAGTAGAGTGAATGTCCTGCGTTAGGACCACCCTGGAATCTTGCTACTGCAGGATATCTTCCTGCAAGCACGTCTACCATTTTGCCCTTGCCTTCGTCTCCCCACTGGAGACCAAGTACGACATCAATTTTTGCCATGTGTTATTTCGTTTTTTTTAGTTTCTAGAATGGGAGGTCATCGCCTTCAGGCATGTCGCCTGGGATTGCTGCGGGAGCCTGAGGAACGGCCTGTACCGGACGGGATGCGCTCTGGACTGCAGGGGCCTGTGCAGGTCTTGCAGCAGGTGCCGCTGCTTCTGCTGTATCACCTCCTTCTCTTCTGCCGAGAAGCTGGAGGGACGTTGCTACGATCTCTGTGGTGAATCTCTTGGCACCGGTCTGGTCAGTCCACTGTCTTGTCCTGATGCTGCCTTCGATGTAGAGCTGGGTGCCTTTCTTCACGAAGCGCTCCACTACATCTGCGTTGCCTCTCCAGACAACGATGTTGTGCCATTCGGTGTTCTCGTGCTGCTCACCGTTGCGGTCCTTGTACCTCTCAGATGTGGCGAGAGGGAAAGTTGCCACCTTTGCGTTTGTACCATTTGCTGAATTTCCTTCGAGGTAACGTACTTCAGGGTCTTTTCCAACGTTACCGATTAACATTACTTTGTTGAGTGACATATTGTTTTTGTATTAGGATTGCAATTTAAGCAATTTCCGTGAGATTTCCACGTACTATCTTCCGCCGCTTGCGTTATTTTATCGCCTCCGACATCGCTGCCGCGTCAGGCACTTCTCCACCTGTCATCAGACCATACCCGGTAACTGCCTGATAGAGTATCCAGCTTCTGCCTGATACATAGCTGTAGTCAGGCCTAGGAGAGAACGCAGGTGTCTTGTAGTTGGCCTCGAGGAGGATCTTCTTCCTTGTTCCGTTTCCTCTGTAGTCTTCGTCTTCAAGCTCCTTGATTGCGTCGATCTCCATTGGAAGAGTGTAGATTACCAGGTCGCATTCCCTGAATGCTCCCTTGAAGTCTGAGAGAGTGTCCACTATGAAACCGTACTCAGGGAGGGAGAGTGCGAACTGTCCTGCCTTAGCGTCCGTGCGGTTCATCAGGATAGTGCTGAATCCCATCTCCGCCGCTGCGACAGCCGCTGCCTTTCCTGCACCGCCGGTGCCTACGATAAGCGCCTGAGGCTTGGTTCCGTAATGTTCCTCGATATTCTGACGGATATACTGGTGGACCTTTATGTAGGCCTTGTCTCCGAACATCTGGTAGCACTGAGGGACGAGGCCCGGGAACATGGCATCTGCCACGCTCAGTATTATGCCTGTGAAGTCAGAGTTGTAGGCGTGGATTCCGTTGTCCTTCACGACCAGGTTGGTCGCGCCGATCTTGAGGACCGGTCCTGAAACGGTGCCGTAGCCGTTCTTCGCGAGGCCCACTGCCTGCGCAAATGCCAGCTCCTTGAACGGAGCGGTCACGTTGATGGCCTTGTATTCTTCGAGGAAACGCTTCCATGAGGCTTCGAAATCGCTGCCTTCGATGAGGTCATAGCTATACTTTCCCTGATATCCGGCCGTGAAGAGACGGGGACTGAGGGAAGTGGCGATCGGATCGCCTATCAAACCGAATTTGTCCATGCTAGATATTTCTTTGTCTGACTGCTTCGAACAGGAGGATAGCCGCTGAGACCGATACGTTGAGCGAGTCGAGCTTGCCGAGCATCGGGATGCGTATGTGCTTGTCTGCCGCCAGTCGCCACTGATAGGTAAGGCCGGTGGCTTCGGTACCAAGTATGATCGCGGTACCATGGACCATGTCTACATCGTAGTACCACTCCGAATCCTGGAGCTGGGCGGTGTAGATGGTGATGTCGTTTTCCCTGAGCCAGTCGATCGCCTGTTCGGAGGTCGTCGCTACCACCGGAACCGTGAAGACGGCACCGATGCTGGCCCTGATGAGGTTTGGATTGTAGATGTCTGTAAGAGGGTCGCAGATGATGACGGCGTCGGCTCCTGCCGCGTCAGCGCTTCGCAGTACGGCTCCGAGGTTGCCTGGCTTCTCAACCGATTCCATGACCACCACGAGAGGGTGTTCGCCCTTGAAGTGGATGTCGCTCAGGTCCATGGTACGTGTCTCGAGCTCTGCGATCACGCCTTCAGTGCCTTCCCTGTAGGCAACTTTGCTGTAGATCTGTGACGGGATGCTGAATACTCCGCAGTCCGCTCCTGCGGCGGAGATGACTTCCTTCAGGTCCTTCGGACTGATGATGTCCTCGCATACGAAGAGAGTCCTGGCCTTGTATCCGCACTCGAGGCAGTGGAGTAGCTCGCGGCGACCTTCTACAACAAAAAGACCCTTCTCGCGACGCAGTCTTGATTTTTCCTGCAGTGCGAGAAGGTCCTTGATCTTCGGATTCTGAGCCGATGTTATCTGCTGGAGCATTACTCCTTGTCCTTGTTTTCCTTGCTGCCGAATATCTCCGGTCTCATCTGAGGGAAGAACAGGACGTCCTGGATGGTAGTCTGTCCTGTCATGAACATCGTGAGACGGTCGATACCCATTCCGAGACCTGAGGTAGGTGGCATGCCGTACTCGAGGGCACGTACGAAGTCGTAGTCGATGAACATAGCCTCGTCGTCTCCCTTGCTCTTGAGGCGTGCCTGCTCCTCGAATCTCTCAAGCTGGTCGACAGGATCGTTGAGCTCAGAATATGCGTTGGCAAGCTCCTTTCCGCATACGAAGAGCTCGAAGCGCTCTGTAAGGGTAGGGTCTGTGCGGTGACGCTTTGTAAGAGGGGACATCTCGACAGGGTAGTCGGTGATGAACGTAGGCTGGATGAGGTTATGCTCGCAGTACTCGCCGAAGATTGCGTCGATGAGCTTGCCCTTGCCCATGCTTGGCTCGATCTCGACATTGAGCTTCTTGCAGGTCTCGCGGAGCTCGTCCTCTGACATGCCCTTCACGTCGACGCCAGCATATTCCTTGATGGCCTCGAGGATAGGAAGTCTGCGGAATGTGCCGCCGAAATCAACCTCGTGCTCGCCGATCTTGACCTTGGTCGTGCCGTTTACGTTCATGGCGATCTTGTTAAGCATCTTCTCGACGAACTCCATCATCCAGATGTAGTCCTTGTATGCCACGTAGATCTCCATGCAGGTGAACTCAGGGTTGTGGGTCTTGTCCATACCCTCGTTCCTGAAGTCCTTCGCGAACTCGTATACTCCGCTGAAACCGCCGACGATGAGCCTCTTGAGGTAAAGCTCGTTGGCGATACGCATGTAGAGATCGATGTCGAGTGCGTTATGGTGTGTGATGAACGGACGTGCTGTAGCGCCGCCAGGGATTGCCTGGAGGATAGGTGTCTCGACCTCGAGGCAGCCTGCTGCGTTGAAGTATTCGCGCATTGTAGCGATGATCTTCGCTCTCTTCACGAATGTCTCCTTCACCTGAGGGTTCACGATGAGGTCCACATATCTCTGTCTGTAGCGGAGCTCAGGATCTGAGAATGCGTCGAAGACCTTGCCGTCCATCTCCTTCACGATAGGGAGGACCCTGAGTGACTTGCTGAGGACGGTAAGCTCCTTCGCATGGACAGAGAGCTGGCCTGTCTGGGTGATGAATGCGAAACCCTTGATGCCGATGACGTCACCGATGTCGAGGAGTTTCTTGAATACTGTATTGTACATGGTCTTGTCCTCGCCGGGACAGATTTCGTCCCTCTTGACATAGACCTGGATCCTTCCTGTCTCGTCCTGGAGCTCCATGAATGAAGCTGCGCCCATGATGCGGCGTGACATGATGCGGCCTGCGATGCATACGTCCTGGAGATTGCCCTTCTCAGGGTCATATTCCGCCTCGATCCCCTTTGCCGTCGCATTGACCGGATAGAGCGGTGCCGGATATGGTTCGATACCAAGCTCCCTGAGCTTGTTCATTGATTCTCTTCTGAGAATTTCCTGCTCGCTGAGTTGTGTTATTGCCATTTCTTTGTCTGTTATTCTACTTTACAAAAATAGCACATTTAATCTTCATTTTGAAATATAAATTCGGTATCTTTGTGTGAATGTGTCAAGATTTGAGACGATGAATCAGGATAGGAAATGGATTTTGAAGGAAGCTGCTGACCCCGAGGTTGTATCGAGGCTGTCGGCTGAACTCGGCATAGACCCTGTCCTTTCAGAACTGCTTGTCCAGAGAGGCGTGACGTCCTTCGAGCAGGCGAGGGAGTTCTTCCGTCCAAGCCTTGACTCACTCCATGATCCTTTCCTCATGAAGGATATGGACAAGGCCGTCGAAAGAATCGAGACGGCGCTTTCCAAGCGGCAGAAGATCCTGGTCTATGGCGACTATGACGTGGACGGCACGACAGCAGTGGCGCTTGTGTATTCGTTCCTTCTCCGTCTGACAGGAAATGTGGATTTCTACATCCCGGACCGTTACGACGAAGGCTACGGTGTCTCTATCAAGGGCATCGACTGGGCGGCTGAGAACGGGTTCGACCTGATCATCACTCTCGACTGCGGTATCAAGGCGATCGAGAAAGTGGCATATGCGGCGTCGAAGGGTATCGACGTCATCATCTGCGACCATCATCTTCCTGAAGACACTCTGCCTGCAGCTGTGGCTGTCCTCAATCCGAAGAGACTCGACTGCAGCTATCCGTTCGACGACCTTTCAGGCTGCGGAGTGGGTTTCAAGCTCGTCCAGGCATATTCCCAGAAGAACAACATCCCGTTCGATGAGCTCAAGCCTCTGCTTGACCTTCTTGTGGTCAGCATCGCATCCGACCTCGTGACAGTTACAGGGGAGAACAGAATACTGTCCCACTATGGTCTCAAACAGCTGAACGAGCACCCTCGAAAAGGTCTTCAGGCCATCATCAACCTCTCGAACCTCGAGCCTTCCCATGTCACTATCGACGACATTGTCTTCAAGATCGGGCCTCGTATCAACGCGGCCGGCCGTATGGAGTCAGGACGTCTCGCAGTAGAGCTTCTTACCTCTACCGACGACAGGGCTGCGGCGAGGATAGGTTCGCAGATCAACGACAACAACAACGAACGCAAGAGTATCGACCGTGAAATCACCAAGGATGCTCTCGAGATGGTCGCTCAGGGCAGATGCCTTGCCAGTGAACATGCTACGATAGTATACAATCCTGAGTGGAACAAGGGTGTCGTGGGTATCGTCGCCTCAAGACTTGTCGAGGCCTTCTACAAGCCTACCTTCGTGCTTACCAAGTCCAACGGCTTCGTGACCGGCTCTGCAAGAAGTATCCGCGGCTTCGATCTCTATGACTCTATCGAGAGCTGCGCCGACCTTCTTGAGAACTTCGGAGGACATATCTATGCAGCAGGACTTACCCTCAAGGAAGAGAACCTTCCTGAGTTTACCAAGAGGATAGAGGAGTATGTAAAGACGCATCTCAACCCGGAGATGTCGGTGCCTGTAGTTGACGTTGATGCAAAGCTGCGTTTCGCGCAGATCACACCGAAATTCTTCCGTATCCTCAAGCAGTTCCAGCCTTTCGGGCCAGGCAACAACTCTCCTGTGTTCCAGACGGACAATGTCTATGACGACGGTTCCGGAAGAAAGGTAGGTCCTGCAGGACAGCACCTTAAGCTGGAACTCATCCAGGAGTCACAGCCATACCAGAGGGTGTCGGCCATCGGTTTCAACATGGCTGACAACTTCGAGCACATCCGTGGAGGAAACCCTATAGATGTGTGCTACTATCTTGTTGAGAACTATTACCGCGGATCTTCGACCCTCCAGCTTCGCCTGAGGGATGTAAGAAAACGTGAAGACGGGGTCATCTGATTCCGGAAAGTGCTATCTGACGCTGTCTGCAATCTCCTGGGCGACGTCACCGCAATCCCTTCCATCTGTATCGATGATATGGTGAGCGACCTTCTCATAGGTTGCAGCTCTCTTGCGCATGAGCCCCTCGATCTTTGTCCTGAGATCCTCGCCTCCGCTGAGCATAGGCCTGCCGTCCTCGGCGCCCTGGAGGTTCTCCACGAGTGTGTCGATAGTGGCCCTGAGATAGAAAATCTCTGTATTTGCCATGAGGGTCTTGGCGTTCTCGGCGTTCATCAGCGTGCCGCCGCCGAGGGACAGGATGACGTCCCTTCCAGTGGCACCATAGACCATCATCATACACTCGACAGCGTCTGCCTCCATCTCTCTGAAGGCCTTCTCTCCGTCCTCTGCGAAAATCTCGGCGATGGTCCTGCCGTCGCCTTCCTCGATGAATTCGTCGAGGTCTACAAGTTCGAACTCAGGAAGCCTTTCCTGAAGAAGACGGCCGACGGTGCTCTTGCCGCAGCCCATGAAGCCTGAAAGTGTTATGATCATGGTACCTTGTTCCGCTTTTGTACTGTTTTCTGACTAGAGGTTGAAGAGGTTCGGCTCGTCGTCCGGGATGTCGTCAAGACCGAGGTCGATGACGTCACCTGGAACTGCGCCTTTCGAGCTGCTCTTGCGGCTCTTCTTCTTCGGCTCGGCAGGGGCCTCCGGCTCGACTGCCTCTTCTGGTTCGAGGTCGAGTGCCACTACATCGTCAAGGATATCGATTACTTCTTCCTCCACCTCGCCGGTTTCCTGTGTCTGGTCCTCGGCTTCTGCCTCGACTATGTCGTCCTCCGGCTTGTGCAGAGGCTCGATGAACTCTACCTTCGACAGCTCGAGCGAGTGACACTTCTTTCCCTTGGCGCTCACGCCCTTCTTGCCGATGAATTCCTCCGCATCGATAGCCTCCGGCTCCTTCGCGGCGGACTTTCCACCGAAGGTCACGAGGACCTGAGGATGCTTGTCATCGCTGATTGCAACAAGATATGAACCCTTGCTGTCTGAGATTATGCTGACAGGGTTGTTGTCGCTCTGAGGGAATGAGAATCTCTTGACATAGAATGCCTTGGCAGCAGCGTCCCAGTAGAGAGCCGTATAGGTCTTCTCCTCGTCGAGTTTCTCGATGCGCAGGAGATTGCCCTGATACTTGCTGCTGAGGTCGTATGATGTCGTATAGTAGGTTCCGTCCTTGAAGATAGCGAGGATCTTCTCGTCGCCGCTGAACTGGCCCAGATGGAGTCCTCTTCCGTCCTCGTTGAGTCTCTGTACTTCCGACTCGTACCAGATATCCTTGCCACCTATGGTGGAGATACCCTTGGACTTGAGCTGGATGCTCTTGATCGCGAACTTTGAGACGAGGTTGCCTCGAGATGCCTTTCCCTTCACTCCAAGCTCGGAGAAGTCGTACTCGAGCACTGTCTTCTTGAGCTTCGGCTTCGGTCTGAGATAGATCTTGACGCTTTCTGCCTCTCCGTTGTGGTTCGCTGTGAACCACATGATGCTTGAGCCCGGCTTGCCGGTAGTGATGTCGTATTCCTTGTCTCTGGTGACAGAGGTGATGGCGAATCTCTTGGCGTAGTAGGTACTTTCCTTTCCGTCGCGGTAGATGACGTTGTAGATGGTCCTCTCGTCATTCCTGTTGAAGACTCCGACATAGAGAAGGTTCTCTCCGAAGAAAGCCTTGTCAGAAACCTTTGCGACACGGTATTTTCCGTCCTTGCTGATCACGATGATCTCAGAAAGGTCTGAGCAGTCGTCCACAAAGACGCCGTTGTCGTCTCTCTTGAGGCCGATGCCGACAAAGCCTGCCTCGTAGTTTGCAAAGAGCTTCGCGTTGTTGTTCACGACCTTGGTCGCAGCGATGGTCTCGAAGCTTGTGATCTCGGTAAGCCTTGGGAAGTTCTTACCGTACTTCTTCTTGAGTGAGCTGAACCAGTCGATGGTGTACTTTACGATATGGTCGAGGTCGTACTGGATCTTTGCGATCTGCTCCTCGATGCTGCGGATCTTCTCGTCGACAACCTTAGTGTCGAACTTCGAGATCTTGCGCACAGGCTTCTCGACAAGTCTGAGGATATCGTCCATGGTGATCTCCCTCTTTACGAGACTCTGGTACTCCTTCATCTTAGAGAATACCTCCTCGAGCTGTATCTCCCATGTCTTCTGGTCCTGCTCGAGAACCTTGTAGATACGGTTCTCGAAGAAGATCCTCTCAAGTGAGTTCCAGTGCCACTCGTCCTCGAGCTCGGCGAGCTTGATGCCCAGCTGCTGAGCAAGGATGTCCTTGGTGTGCTCGGTGTCGTATTCGAGGATGTCGTTGACCGAAAGGAACTGAGGCTTGCTGTCCTTGATGACACAGGCATTAGGCGCGATGTTGCACTCGCAGTCAGTGAATGCGTAGAGCGCATCGATGGTCTTGTCAGGCGATACGTCGTTAGGAAGATGGATGATGATCTCGACCTTGTCGGTCGTCATGTCCTCGATCTTCTTGATCTTGATCTTTCCCTTGTCCTTAGCCTTTATGATGGATTCCTTGATGACATCGGAAGTCTTTCCGTAAGGAATCTCTGTGATCGCGATGGTGTTCTTGTCGAGCTTCTCGATCCTTGCACGTACCTTCACTACGCCGCCACGATGGCCCTGCATATACTTGCTGCAGTCGGCCATGCCTCCGGTAGGGAAGTCCGGGTACAGCTCGTACGGCTGGCCCTTGAGAATGGCGATTGAAGCGTCGATCAGCTCGTTGAAGTTATGCGGGAGTATCTTCGATGCCATACCTACGGCGATACCTTCGGTTCCCTGCGCAAGGAGCAGAGGGAAACGCACAGGAAGCTCTGTAGGCTCCTGGTTGCGCCCGTCGTAAGATGTCATCCAGTTGGTGACCTTAGGGTCGAAGATCACTTCCTTGGCGAACTTGCTGAGCCTTGCCTCGATGTATCGAGGGGCTGCGTTGCTGTCGCCTGTCAGTATGTTACCCCAGTTTCCCTGGCAGTCTACAGCATAGCCTTTCTGGCCGAGCTGGACGAGGGCACCGAGAATTGACTGGTCGCCGTGAGGATGGTACTGCATCGCCTGGCCGACGATGTTCGCTACCTTGGTGTAGCTTCCGTCGTCCATCTTGTACATGGCATGCAGGACTCGTCTCTGTACCGGCTTGAGGCCGTCCACGATGTGAGGGACGGCTCTCTGGAGGATCACATATGAAGAGTAGTCCAGGAACCATTCCCTGAACATTCCAGACAGTTTGTACTTACTGCTGTTCTCGCCAAGCAGTTTGTGGTATTTCCCGGATGGCGCGGCATCGGTCTCTTCAACCGGAGCTTCGTTCATCTCTTCGTCCATCGGCTGCATGTCTTCGTACTCTTCGCTCATGTTCTCTCTCCTTAGTAGTTACAGTTTAGTCTTCGTATCCGAACTTGCGCAGTTCCCTGCGGCTGGTTCTCCAATCCTGGTCGACCTTTACGAAAAGGCTCAGGAATACTTTCTTCTGGAAGAATTCCTCCATCTCGATCCTGGCGTCGGTGCCAAGCTTCTTGAGGGCGGAGCCTCCCTTTCCGATGAGGATACCCTTCTGGGAATCTCTCATCACATAGATGACAGCGCTGATCTCGTAGCGTGTCTCACCTTCCTTGAACGCCTCCACGACGACCTCGCAGGAGTATGGGATCTCCTGGTCGTAGTTGAGGAGGATCTTCTCCCTGATGATCTCAGATGCGAAGAACCTCAGGTTCCTGTCTGTGAATGCATCCTTGTCGAACCATGCCGGTGCGACAGGAATCTTGTCGAGCACAGCGTTGAAGATGCTGTCGAGGTTGAATTTCTCCTGTGCGGACACAGGATAGATCTCAGCTTCAGGCAGCTGCTCATGCCACCACTGCATCAGCTCGATGACCTTCTTCTGGTCACTTACGTCGATCTTGTTGACGGCGATGATGACAGGACATCCGATCTTCTTGAGCTTCTCGATATAGTCTGCGTTCTTGTCACGCTTCTCTACAGTATCTGTCACATAGAGGATGATATCCGCGTCACCGATGGCGGTATCGACGAAATTCATCATGTTCTGCTGCAGCCTGTAGTTAGGCTTGAGGATGCCTGGTGTGTCGGAGTATACGATCTGCCAGTCTTCGCCGTTGACGATTCCCATGATCCTGTGCCTTGTCGTCTGCGCCTTGGCGGTGACGATGCACAGCTTTTCTCCTACAAGTGCATTCATAAGAGTGGATTTGCCGACATTCGGGTTACCGATGATGTTGACAAATCCTGCTCTATGCTTTGTTGAGGTCTCAGCCATTAAAGATATGCTCCCATTTTGAGAAGGTTAGCTTCGCCCTCTGTGAGGAATCTCCACTCGCCCTTCTTGAGACCCTTCTTTGTAAGACCTGCGAAATATACTCTGTCGAGAGCCTTCACATCGTAGCCGAGAGACTCGAAGATTCTCCTGACGATGCGGTTCTTTCCTGAATGGATCTCGATGCCGATCTTCCTGTGGTCCTCTGCGTCGATGTATTCAAGCTCATCAGCCTTGATCTCACCGTCACCGAGGGTGATGCCTGCGAGGATTGAATCGAAATCCTCCTGTGATACAGGATGGTCAAGGATTACCTGATAGATCTTCTTCTTGTCATATGAAGGATGTGTAAGCTTCTCTGCGATCTCGCCATCGTTGGTGAGCATGAGCACACCGGTGGTGTTCTTGTCGAGTCTGCCTACAGGGAATACTCTGTACTCGCAGTTCTTGATGAGGTCGATCACTGTCTTGTCAGCGTGAGGATCGCTGGCTGTGGTGACATAGCCCTTAGGCTTGTTCATCACGAGGTATACCTTCTCCTCACCCTTGAGCCTCTCACCATTGAACATGATCTCGTCCTTGAGTACGTTGACCTTTGTGCCGAGCTCTGTGACTACTACGCCGTTGACTGTCACGACACCGGCCTGGATCATGGTATCTGCCTCACGGCGTGAGCATACGCCTGAATTTGCAATGTACTTGTTGAGACGTACCTCCTCCTTGAACTCGGTGATAGGTGCGCTTACCTGTGCGTCAGCGACGATAGGCTTGCGGTTGATCATGTTGTTGATTCCTGAATTCTCGTCGTCGAAGCTGTAGAAGTTCTTCTTCTTGTTGTTGAAACCGCCCTTGCGCTTGTCGCCGAAACCTGGCTTTCCGAAACCTGGCTTGTGGAATCCACCTCTGCCGGCTCCGTTTCTGTTTGCGCCGTAGCTGTTCCTACGCTCTCCATAGTTGTTGTTCCTGCGCTCGCCGTAGCTGCTTCTTCCTTCTGAGCTGTGGCTTCTGCCCTCTGAAGTTCCTTCAGAATTGAATCTTCTGCCTTCAGAGTTGAATCTTCTTTCGCCACCTCTGTTTGAGTTGAAGCTCCTGCGCTCTCCGTAGTTGCTTCTTCCTTCTGAGTTGTAGCTTCTGCCCTCTGAATTACCTTCAGAGTTGAACCTTCTGCCCTCAGAGTTGAATCTTCTTTCGCCACCTCTGTTTGAGTTGAAGCTCCTGCGCTCTCCGTAGTTGCTTCTTCCTTCTGAGTTTCTGCCCTCAGAGTTGTAGCTTCTGCCCTCAGAGTTGTAGTTTCTGCCCTCGGAGTTGTAGCTTCTGTGCTCGCCATAGCTTCTGCGCTCAGATGAGCCGTAGCTGCTTCTGTGCTCTCCGTAGCTCCTCCTCTCGGAGTTGCCGTAGCTTCTGTTTGAGTCTGATCTGTCTGAAGAGCTGTAAGCTCTCTCGGAAACCCTAGGCCTTCTCGGTCTTAATTTCCTTCCTTCAGCGGAAAATCCGCCCTTGTTGTTTTCTTCCATAAATAATTGCCCTTTGCGGGACTTGATGATTTGAAATTGTTTGTGCTCTGGCTCACGCCAGTATTTTTGTTAACCTTAACTGAAATCCATGTCTGCTGCATCATCGCAGCTTGAAAATGTATGTAATTGTACCTTCCTGTACCGCAGGTGCATTTGCATCCTGGTTGAAGTGTGACTTCATCGCTGCTGCACGTGCCGCAGCAAGAAGCTCGCTGTTCGTAGTTGTCGAGCCTTCTGCTCCGGCCTTTGCCTGGGTTACGTTTCCGTACTGGTCGACAAGGACTGTGACAACGACTGTGCCCTCGGCCTGGGTCTGGTAACTTGGCTTTGGAAGTGCGCCGACGGTATTCCTGCCCTTTACATGGGCGTTAGGCTCGCCGCTGAGCTTTCCATTGTTGGTGTTTCCTGACGCATGGCCTGCCTTCAGCGCATCGCTGACCTTCGAGGCGGTCTGCGCTGCGAGGGTGTCCTTGTCAGTCTTGTTGTCCGCCGCATGGAAGAGCGCCCTGTTGTTGATAGGCTTCTCTCTTGGCGGTTCATATTTCTCTACGTCGCCGAAGTCGTCGACTGTCGCCTCTCTCTGCGTGTTGGCCTTCGTGCCCTGCTCCTGGGCCTCGGACTTCTGGACAAGGTCCACAGGACGTGTCCTGTCGATCTCCTCAGCCTGTGGCTGGTTGCCGCGCTGCTGCTGAAGACGTATTGGCTCTTCCTCCTGGGTGAAATCGATGAGGAAAGTCTGCTCCTGAGGAGGCGGGTAGATGTATTTGATGCCGGAGAATGCTCCGAACACTACGACAAGAACATGCAGACCGGCCGCAAGTCCCACTCCGATGAGCCTTCCGGTCGTATCCTGTCTCTTTCTTTCCTGTCTGTAGTCTGCCATGTCTTCTATTCAGGCTGTGTGGCGAGAATCACCTTGTAGTGGTTCCTCTTCGCGATGTTCATCACAGAGACAATCTCCTTTACAGGAACTGTCTCGTCTGCGTAGATCGAGAATGTAGGGTCTTCCTCGCTCTGGAGAAGCTCTACGAGTCCGTCCTCTACCTGGTCGAACGGAACTGATGTCTCGGATCCGTTGAGATGGTAGGTGTAGCTGTCATTGTGCCAATCCTTGATCGACACGCTCACCGTAGCCTTCGCCGATACCTGACCCGTGCTCTTAGGAAGCAGAAGCTTCAGGGCGTTCGGGTTGACGAGCGTCGAAGTGATGAGGAAGAAGATCAGGAGCAGGAAGACAAGGTCTGTCATAGATGACATACCCATTTCCGACATGATCTTCGTGCGTCTCTTTAGTGCCATGTCTTATTCAGCGTTGTCAGCAGGTTCGTGAAGGAGGTCCATGAAGTCGATGGTAGCGCTCTCCATCTTGAACACGAGGTCAGAGATGTTGGAAGCGAGGTAGTTGTAGCCGAAGTAGGCCACGATACCTACGATAAGACCGCCGACTGTAGTGATCATCGCAGTGTAGATACCGCTCGAGAGGAGGGTGATGTCGATGTTGTTGCCGGCCTGTGACATGTTGAAGAATGCCTGTACCATACCGAGCACGGTACCGAGGAATCCGATCATAGGGGCACCGCCTGCGATTGTAGCGAGGATAGGGAGGCCCTTCTCGAGTCTTGCGACCTCGGCGTTGCCGACGTTCTCGACAGCTGTCTGGATGTCGCTGAGAGGACGTCCGATTCTCTCGATTCCCTTCTGCACGAGGCGTGCGACAGGTGAGTTATACTTCTCGCAGAGGGTTGCTGCAGACTTGAGCTTGCCGTCATGGATGTAGTCCCTGATGTCGTTCATGGAGTTCTTGTCGATCTTGCCGGCTTCGTGGATCATGTACCACTTCTTTCCGAAGATGTAGATTGCGAGGATCGAAAGGATGAGGAGGACGATCATGAGGACGCCTCCCTTGGCTGCCATGCTGATGAGTGAATATGACATCTCCTGCTGCTGAGGAGCTGCCGCTGCTACTGGTGCGATTGATTCAGCTACATCGCTGACTACTTCCGCAAGACTGTCTGTCTGTAAGAGATTGAATAGCATAACTATGAAGTGTCTTTAAATTTCTGTTGTTGCTTTGTCTGGCTGCATACACTATGCCACCAATTTGCAAAGATAGACAAATTTTGCAGAAAAAAGCCCTACGGGCTGGTAGAAATCAATATTTTACATCGACCAGGAAAAGTGCGTGGCCGGGGACTGACTCTCCTGCCGCGCAACGGTTGCCGGATTCCAGGACCTCGAGAATCCATTCAGGCTTGTGACGGCCTCTTCCGATATCCACGAGAGTACCTGTAATGGCACGGACCATGTTCCTGAGAAAACGGTCTGCGGTGATGTGGAAAGCCAGGTAGTCGCCTTCTTCGGCAGGGAATCCGAGCATCTTGACATGGTCCGGGACATAGGTCACCCATTCGGCTCTGGTGATGGTGCAGATCGACGTCTTGTTGTTGCCTCCGGTCTTCTCGAAACAGCTGAAGTCGCGGGTTCCAAGGATCATGGCAGCCGCACGGTTCATCGCTTCGATATCAAGCGGATAGCCACATCTCCAGGAGGTCTCCTTGATGAACGGATCCTTGTTCCTGTTGAGGAAGTAGACATAGCTCCTCGAGACCGCTCCGAAGCGTGCGTGGAAATCCTCACCTATGGTGGTTATCTCATGAATGGTCACCGAAGAGGGTAAAATGGCATTTAATTTGTAGCGGAAATCCCTCGCGTCAAGGTCACGCTGACTGTCGAAATGGGCGCAGTAGCCGATGGCATGGACACCAGTGTCAGTCCTTCCGGCTCCTGTGACAGTGATTTCCTCACCCAGAAGAGTCGACAGGGCGTCCTGGAGACAGCCCTGGACGGAAACGTCATGAGGCTGGACCTGCCAGCCGCGGAAAGCCGCCCCGTCGTAGCTCAATATGACCTTGTAACGCATGTTTGAAAAAGATTTTTGCAAAAATAACAATTTTATGGAGAGCGTAAACATCAAAGAACTGAATGACCGCATCCAGCAGGAGAGTGCCTTCGTGGACCTCCTCTCGATGGAAATGGGCAAGGTGATCGTAGGCCAGAAACAGCTTGTCGAGAACCTCATGATAGGTCTTCTCGCAAACGGACATATCCTTCTCGAAGGTGTTCCGGGTCTTGCAAAGACATTGGCTATCAACACACTCGCCCAGGCTGTCAATGCTGATTTCAGCCGTATTCAGTTCACCCCGGACCTCCTTCCTGCCGACCTCACCGGTACCCTTATCTATTCTCAGAAGGACGGCCGTTTCGAAGTTCATAAAGGTCCTGTGTTCGCAAACTTCGTGCTTGCGGATGAGATCAACCGAAGCCCTGCGAAAGTTCAGTCGGCCCTTCTCGAGGCCATGCAGGAGCGTCAGGTGACAATCGGAGACGAGACATTCAGACTTCCTGATCCGTTCCTCGTGATGGCGACCCAGAACCCTATCGAACAGGAAGGTACATATCCTCTTCCAGAGGCCCAGGTGGACCGTTTCATGCTCAAGGTGGTGGTCTCATATCCTAAGAAGGACGAGGAGCGCCAGATCATCAGGATGAACAATACAGGCGAGTTCCCTAAGGCCCATGCAGTGATCGGCCCTGAGGATATCGTACGTGCCCGCAAGGTCGTCAGGGATGTCTATATGGATGAGAAGATCGAGCGCTATATCGTCGATATCGTGAACGCTACCAGAAATCCTGAGGAGTACGGACTCAAGCACCTCAAGGACATCATCGCCTACGGTGGCTCACCTCGTGCCAGCATCTCGCTTTCAGCTGCTTCCAAGGCCTATGCCTTCATCAAGAGAAGAGGCTATGTCATCCCGGAGGATGTCAGAGCTGTCTGCAACGAGGTTCTCCGCCACAGGATCGGTCTCACATATGAGGCAGAGGCTGAGAACGTGACGACCGAGAACATCATCTCAGAAGTGCTCAACGCCGTAATGGTTCCATAATGGAAAATCCAGGTGCAACAGACCTCCTGAAAAAGGTCAGGAAGATCGAGATAAAGACCAGGGCCCTTTCCCACCAGATGTTCGCGGGAGAGTACCATTCTGCGTTCAAGGGACGCGGTATGGCATTCAGTGAAGTACGCGAATATCAGTATGGGGACGACGTGCGCAACATGGACTGGAATGTCACTGCGCGCCTCGGCTCGCCGTATGTCAAGGTCTTCGAAGAGGAGAGGGAACTGACAGTCGTCCTTCTGATCGATGTCAGCCGCTCAGGACTTTTCGGCACCAGGGAACGTACCAAGAGAGACCTCATCGCGGAGATCGCGGCCGTGCTTTCATTCTCGGCCATCATCAACAACGACAAGGTCGGCGCACTGTTCTTCAGCAGCAAGGTCGAGCTTTTCATTCCTCCGAAAAAGGGTAGAGGACATCTCCTCCACATCATCAGGGAAATCCTCGACTTCCAGCCGACAGAAGACGGTACCGACATCGGCAATGCCCTGAGATATCTCTCGAACGCGCTGAAGAAGAAATGCGCCGCGTTCGTCCTCTCGGACATGCTTGACGTCGATACAGCCGGCCACCCTCGCTACGAAGAGGCCATCAAGGTCGCAGTCAACCGCCATGATCTTTCTGTCATCCGCGTCTTCGACCCTCGTGAGCGTACGATCCCGAACGTCGGACTTGTCCATATCAAGGACTCCGAGACAGGGGAGGACGCATGGGTCAACACCTCGAGCCGCAAGGTGAGGGAATCCTATTCGAAGTGGTTCACCGAGGTCGAGCGCAGTTCCCAGTCCCTCTTCAACAGGTACAAGATCGACAGTGTCGATATAGCCACTGAGGACGACTATGTCAAGAACCTCAAGGCTTTCTTCAGTAAGAAATAAAAGATGAAAAGACTTTCAATCATACTCGCTTCGCTCGTGGCAGCAGTCGCGATGGTTTCACCTGACGGACTCGTCAGGATGGAAGGATCGTTCCTGCAGCAGCTCCAGAAGAGGGATTCGGTACTCATCGGGGACCAGCTCCTCTATGGCGTCACCCTCGGCGATGTCGAGGAAGGCACTGCGTTCATGCTGCCTGACCTGTCAAAGGGCATCATGGACAGTGTCATCGTGGTGAACGGATGGACCGCCGATACAGTCAGGACAGTGAAGGGAAAGAAAGGACTCCCTTCCCGTTACGACATCCGCATGAGCGCGACCATCACTTCGTTCGACGAAGGCAGTTACCAGTTGCCGCCTATCAATATGCTCAGGTCGCTTCCGGATGGAACCGTCGACACCCTGCTCTTCGACTCACAGCTGCTCGAGGTCAGGACCTTCGACGTCGATACGACAAGCTACGTTCCCCATGACATCAGAGGCCAGGTACGCTATCCGCTGACATTGGCCGAGATCATGCCATACCTCGCGCTCCTGTGGCTTCTCGCCACGATCGCGATCATGGTTGGTTGCATAGTGATGATGCGCAAGGGAAAGGACAAGGAGCGTGAGGCCGTCAAGGAGGCTCCGCACATCGTGGCTCTCCGCGCGCTTGACAGATACCGTGGCAACAAGTACTGGGCTCCGGAGAAGCAGAAGGCATTCTATTCCGGTGTCACAGACGCCCTCAGGGAATACATCGCCGAGAGATACGGCTTCGGAGCAAAGGAGATGACCACAGCAGAGATCTTCGCTGCGCTCAGGAACACGGATGTGCCTGCGGATCTCTATGAGGATACCAAGAACCTCTTCGAGAGCTCCGACTTCGTCAAGTTCGCGAAGCTGACACTCCCTGACGAGGACAATGCCAAGGTTCTTCCGCTCGCGGTGAGATTCGTCACCGAGACCTATCAGAGCGTAGTCGATAACGAGGCCGCTGATGCGGCCAAGGAAACAAAGGAGGATAAGTAATATGTTTTTCGAGTATCCTCATCTTCTATGGTTGCTGGCAGTACCGGTCCTTCTGGTGCTGCTCTACCTGTATAAGGAACTGACAGGCAGGAATCCTCATATGAGGGTGTCCGCCTCGACTCCGTGGAAAGCTGGTGGAAACACCGTCTTCTCGGTCATACGCCACATCCCGCCCGTGCTGAGGATCGCGGCCTTGTCGCTCATCATACTCGCGCTCTGCCGTCCACGCTCTTCGAGCGAGATGGAGAAGATCGACACGGAAGGTATCGACATAGTACTTACCATGGACGTGTCGACCAGTATGCTTGCCCGCGACTTCAACCCTGACCGTATCAGTGCTGCGAAGGACATCGCGATCGAGTTCATCGCCCAGAGACCTACCGACAGGATGGGTATCGTGGTGTTCGCCGGAGAGAGCTACACACAGTGCCCTCTCACTACGGACAGGGCGTCCCTGATCAATTTGATGAAGAACGTCGAGACAGCAGGAATCATCGACGACGGAACCGCTATCGGAAACGGACTTGCCACGGCTGTGGCGAGAATCATGGACTCCGACGCGAAGAGCCGTGTCGTCATCCTCCTTACCGACGGTGTGAACAATTCTGGAGAGATATCCCCAGTGAGCGCAGCCGAGATCGCGAAGACCTACGGAGTTCGTGTATATACTATCGGAGTAGGTGCCAACGGTACTGCCCCATATCCGGTGATGACACCTTGGGGAGTACAGCTGCAGGATGTCGAGGTGGAGATCGACGAAGATCTTCTCAAGAGCATCGCGGAGACGACAGGCGGAAAGTATTTCAGGGCTACGGACAATACCAAGCTTGCTGAAATCTATTCTGAGATCAACAAGATGGAGAAGGCCCGCACCACCATCGACAGTTTCCCTATCTATAAGGAACTCTTCATGTGGTTCGGTTTTGCCGCGCTTGCATGTCTGCTCCTTGAACTTCTTGTTAAACTTCTGATGAGGAGGTTGCCATGATAATATTCGCACAGCATAGAATACTCCTTTTTCTCTTCCTCGTACCGCTGATCCCGGTGGTATATGCGCTGATGCGCTCGGCCAGGAAGAAAAGGATACGCCGCTTCGGAGACGAGCAGCTCGTCAAGGAGCTCATGCCTTCATGGTCCGGCGCCAAGGGCTGGGTGAGGGTGATACTCTTCACTCTGGCATTCTTCTTCTTCATCGTCGGACTTGCACGCCCGCAGATGGGAGCGAAGCTTGAGGAAAGGACAACCAGGGGAGCTGAAGTCATGATTGCTCTCGACGTGTCGAACTCGATGCTTGCGCAGGACTATTCGCCAAGCCGTCTGGACAGGGCCAAGCTTGCGATCGCCCGTCTTGTCGACAGGCTCAAGGACGACAGGCTCGGACTCGTCGTGTTCGCGGGCCGTTCGTTCGTCCAGCTTCCTATCACGACTGACTACATCTCTGCGAAGATGTTCCTCAATACGATCTCGACTGAGTCTGTCCCAGTGCAGGGTACCGCGATAGGAGAGGCGATCAGCACCTGTATCCGCGGATTCAGCGCTCAGAGCGAGAAGAGCCGTGTCATAATCGTGATAACCGATGGTGAGAACCATGAGGACGATCCTGTCGCTGCCGCGAAGGATGCGGCTGAGATGGGAATCAAGGTCTATACAATCGGCGTCGGCTCAGTGGAGGGTCAGCCTATCCCTATGGGAGGAGAGCTCCTCAAGGACAAGGACGGGAACATCGTCGTGACAAGGCTTGACGAGACTACCCTCCGCAGCATAGCTGAGGCAGGAAACGGCGCATACATCCATGCCGGCAACGATGAGTTCGGACTTAATCCTATCATCGATGACATCCGTCGTCTCGAGGATGAGGAGCATACCTCGCAGGTGTTCGAGGCATATGATGAGCAGTATATGTACTTCTTCGCCATAGCCCTTGCACTGTTCGTGCTTGAGATGCTTGTCGGCAACAGGAAGGCAAAGAAACAACTGTTTGACTAAGATGAAAGTATTGAGACATATGATAGTGCTTGCGATGGCATTGACTTTCAGCGTCTGTGCCAGCGCTCAGGTCGACCGTCGTGAAGTGCGTCAGGGAAACCGCCAGTTCAGGAAAGAGGAGTGGAAGGATGCTGACATCAGCTACCGCAAGGCTCTCGTGAAGGATTCCACATCCTTCGCGGGCAATTACAATCTCGCATCGAACCTCTACAGGCAGGAGAATGCTGAAGAGGCTAAGAAATATATAGACAAGACCTTGGAACAGGCTCCCATGAACCCGAAAGGGGAGCATGCTCTATTCAATGCAGGTGACATCGCCATAGCCCAGAAGGACTGGCAGACGGCGGTGGACGTGCTTCAGAAGGCGATGCTGATGGATCCGACCGACGTCGAGGCGAAGGAAAACTACGCCTATGCCAAGAAGATGCTGGAGAACCAGCAGAACGGTGGCGGTGGCGGCAATGACCAGAACCAGGACAACCAGGACCAGAATCAGGATCAGAACGACCAGAACAACGATCAGAATCAGGATAACCAGGATCAGAACCAGGATCAGGACAATAACAAGGACAATAATCAGGACAAGGATGACAAGCAGGACCAGAACCAGGGCCAGCAGCCTCAGCCGGAGGGCATCTCCCCTCAGCAGGCACAGCAGATCCTGAACGCTATCCAGGCGAAGGAGAAAGAGACCCAGGACAAGGTCAACAAGGAAAAGGCTGCGCTTCTCAAGTCAAAGGAGTCTGAAAAGAACTGGTAGAAATGACAGGTATGAAGAAATTGCTTACAATATTGCTGCTCATGGCAGCTTCAATCATGGCTTATGCCCAGAGCTCTCTCCGTGTCGAGGCTCCGGCAGTCGTAGGCCTGGATGAACAGTTCAATGTCACCTTCATCATAGAAGGAGAGGACAGGCCGAGCTCGTTCGACTGGAATGTGGGAAGTGACTTCAAACTCGTGTGGGGACCTCAGAAGGGTTCTTCTACAAGCCTGCAGATCATCAACGGCAAGAGGACAAAGTCATCTCAGTTCACCTATACATACATCCTTTCCCCTGTAAGGGCAGGAAAGTTTGAGCTTCCTAGAGCTTCCGCTACCGTCGGAGGCAAGGACCTTGTATCCTCAGCGGCTTCCATCGAGGTCGTGTCTAACGGAGCATCGTCCTCTTCGTCATCCTCCTCGTCGTCACAGCGCTCGCAGGGTGGCAGCCAGAGTTCTTCTTCCTCTGCTTCTTCCAACGGAGACATCTCCTCTGACGACCTTTTCATGAGGCTGAGCCTCAGCAGGACAAGCGTAGTCGTAGGAGAGCCTATCACCGCGACTCTCAAGGTTTACCAGAGAGTTGCGATCGCGGGACTCGAGGATGCCAAGTTCCCGACATTCAACGGATTCTGGAGCCAGGAGACCGCGGCACCTACCAACATCCAGTTCAGCAGGGAGTCATATAACGACAAGATCTATGACGCCGCTGTCCTCAGAAGCTATGTGCTTATCCCTCAGAAATCAGGAGACCTTACGATTGATCCTGCAGAGCTTGTCTGCCTGGTGAATCTCAGGACAGCAAGACGTTCGAACAGCATCTTCGACGACTTCTTTGACGACGGCTACAGGACGGTCCGCAAGCGCGTGACGACCCCTGCCGTCACTGTCCATGTCAAGCCTCTCCCATCAGGTGCTCCAGCATCTTTCGGAGGTGGAGTCGGTACCTTCAGCATCGATGCACAGCTCAGCAAGGACAACCTCAAGGCCCACGAGGCGGCATCACTTACCGTGACAGTCACAGGTAAGGGCAACGTATCTCTTCTCGAAGCTCCGAAGATCAACTTCCATCCTGACATGGATGTGTATGACGTCAAGACAACTGACCGCTCAGAGAAAGGCAATGGCGGTACCACCGGAAGCAAGACCTTTGAGTATCCGTTCATCCCTCGCTCGAACGGCGATTTCGTGATCGCCCCTATCGAATACAGCTATTACGATGTCAATGCGGGTAAGTATGTCACATTGACCACTCCGGAGATCCCGTACTTTGTAGAAAAGGGCGCAGAGACAGCATCCCAGGGCGGCTCGACACTCCAGGGCTCGGAGAGGAAGAATGTGAAGAACCTCGGTGAGGACATCAGATACATATCAGTCAAGGCACCTTCTTTCGACGGAGAGACTACGTTCATGGTAGGTAAGGCCCTCTACTGGATATTTGCAGCACTCCTCGCTGCGGCTGCAGCTCTCTGCTGGTTCGCGTTCAGGAAGGCGGCTGCCATGAAGGCCGACGTCGCCGGAACAAAGAACAGGACAGCTACCAAGATGGCCCTCAGGCGTCTCAAGCAGGCAGAGGAATTCCTCAAGAAGGATCTTTATACAGCTTTCTACGAGGAACTCCACAAGGCTCTTCTCGGATTTGCGTCCGACAAGCTTGCCATGAACATGGAGGATCTCAGCAAGGACAATATCGCAGAGAGGCTTCTTGCCGGTGGCGTGGCAAAGGAGACCGTCGAGAAGTTCGTCGGACTTGTCGATGCCTGTGAATACGCAAGATATGCCCCTTCGGAGGGCAACGAGGCTATGGCTGCACACTATCAGGGAGCAGTCGAAGCCATATCTACAATAGATTCATCAATGAAGACAGGAAAGTCATCTGCCAGGTCGGCAGTCATCGCTATAGCGCTCCTGCTTGCGGTCCCTTCAGTAGCTGACGCGGCACAGAGCTATCCGGATTCTCTCTGGAATGCCGGTGTCCAGGCTTATTCAGACGGTCAGTGGGACACAGCTGCCTCGGCATGGGAGTCAATCATCTCAGCAGGCTGTGGAAATGCTGAGGTCTATTACAATGCAGGCAACGCGTGGTTCAAGGCAGGTGAGTTCGGACGTGCGGTCCTCTGCTATGAGAGAGCCCTCAGGATCAATCCGTCATATTCTGATGCGAGATATAACCTCGAGTTCGCACAGAACCAGCTCCAGGACAGGATCGATGAGATACCTGAGTTCATCCTCAAGAGCCTGATGAGGAAGGTCAGCTATATGGCTTCGTCCAATACCTGGGCAGTCCTTGCTCTCATTTTCTTTGCCCTTACCCTTGGTCTTGCGCTTCTTTTCCTTCTTGCCCCGGCAGTAGGAAAGCGTAAAGCAGGGTTCTACGGTGGACTGGTTGCCATGGTCATATGTCTTATCTGCCTCGGCTCGGCAATGTGGCAGCGCTCGGACTATATGAAGGCGGACGGCGCCATCGTGATGAAGCCGGTGACCTCGGTGAAGAGTTCGCCTGCAGCAGGCTCGGCAAAGGATCTTTTCGTGCTCCATGAGGGTGCGAAGGTGAAGATCCTGGACGATGTAGGGGAGTGGAAGAACATCTCCCTTGCGGACGGTCGTCAGGGCTGGATCAAGTCCAGCGACATTGAAGTGATATAAAAGCGACATTGAAGTGATATAAAAAACAGATACTGATATGAACTTATTGATTACAGCTCTGCTCGCCATCATGGCAGCCCCGACTGCAGTTGCGGACTGGCAGGATCCTGAGGTGTTCCAGAAGAACAGGCTTCCGATGGCAGCCACCTTCGTGACTGACCAGCAGCAGACCATCGACCTCAACGGTACATGGAAATTCCAGCTGGTCGACAATCCAGACCTTTCGAAGAACGGCTTCCAGGCAGCAGGATTCAATGACGATTCATGGGGAACCATCCCTGTCCCGGGCCTCTGGGAGATGAATGGCTATGGCGATCCTCTCTACGTCAACAACGGCTATGCATGGAGGGGACATTTTGAGAGCAATCCTCCGGCCGTGCCTTATACAGACAACCATGTCGGTCAGTATCGCAAGGTAGTCAATATCGACAAGTCATGGATCGGAAAGCAGATCTGTATCTGTGTGGGCTCTGCTACATCCAACCTTCGCGTGTGGGTCAACGGCAAGGAAGTGGGCTACAGCGAGGACAGCAAGCTTGAGGCTCGCTTCGATATTACAAAGTATGTCAAGGAAGGAGAGAATCTCATCGCTCTCGAGGTCTATCGCTGGTGCAGCGGCTCATACCTTGAGGACCAGGATTTCTGGCGCTTCGGCGGTATCGCAAGGGGTGCATGGATCTATACCAGGGAGAAGCTCCGCATCGAGGATGTCAATATCCTCGCAGATATGGACGGTAACATCAAGGTCAGCTCAGAGCTTACACCAGGTATCACGGAGGTCGCTTATGAGGTCGTTGACGCAAAGGGCAGGAGGGTCGCTTCGTTCGGCGATCCGGTCTTGAAGAAATACAAGACATCGGAAAACGGCAATGTGCTCCTCACATCAGAGGCAAAGGTCTCTTCACCGGCCCTCTGGTCTGCTGAAACTCCGAACCTCTATACCCTCAAGGTGTCGGCAAAGACCCGTGCAGGTGTTGTCGAGAGCACATCTATAGACTTCGGTTTCAGAACCGTCGAGATCAAGGACGCCCAGCTTCTCGTGAACGGCCAGCCTGTGCTCATCAAGGGTGTGGACCGCCATGAGCTCAATGCATACAAGGGCTATCAGCTTTCAGAAGAGGACATGATCAAGGATATCCTTATCATGAAGAAACTCAATGTCAATGCTGTCAGGACCAGCCATTATCCTAATGACCCAAGGTGGTACGCACTCTGCGACAAGTATGGTCTCTATGTGACCGACGAGGGCAACATCGAGTCCCATGGTATGGGCTATGGTGCCGAGACCCTGGCAAAGCGTCTTGACTACCAGGCTGCCCATCTCGAGCGCGACATGCGCATGGTACGCCGCGACTTCAACCATCCTTGCGTCATCGTATGGAGCCTTGGAAACGAGGCCGGCAACGGTGTGAACTTCGAAGAATGCTACAAGTGGATCAAGGCGAACGACAGTTCAAGGCCTGTGCATTACGAGCAGGCTATCAGGACCTGGAACACTGATATCTACTGTCCTATGTATGCTTCTCCTGAAGGCTGCGAGCGCTATCTGAACAACAATCCTACAAGACCTCTCATCCAGTGTGAGTATGCCCATGCCATGGGTAACTCGATGGGCGGCTTCAAGGAGTACTGGGATCTTGTCCGCAAGTATCCTGTATATCAGGGCGGTTATATCTGGGACTTCGTAGACCAGGCTCTCTGGGCTCCGTCAAATGCAAGCAAGACAGGCTCTGACCACTTCTTCGCTTTCGGTGGAGACTATAACGAGTATGACGGATCGGACGCATCGTTCAACTGTAACGGTGTCATCGCCGCTGACAGGACATACCATCCTCATTCATACGAGGTCGCTTATCAGTACAGGTCCATCCTCACAACTGCGGGTGACAAGCCATATTCAGTCAAGGTATACAATGAGAACTTCTTCATCGACCTTTCACGCTATATGATGGTATGGAACGTCGAGGTAGACGGAGTCAAGCTCCTCAGCGGAGTTGTCGACAATCTCAAGGTCGCTCCTGGCCAGACATCTGTCATCGATCTCGGCATCGATTCTTCAGAGCTTCCTCAGGGCAATACCTACCTCAATGTAAGCTATGTTCTCAAGCGTCAGGACGGCATCCTTCCTGCTGGAACAGAAGTGGCTTACGACCAGATTACAATCAACGAGATGCCTGTCAAGGCCTATGCCTCTGTGTCTTCTGAACTTCCTGCAAAGGCTGAGACCGCAGGTGCATATGTGTTCTCAGGCGTGTTCAACTACACTGAGCGCTACTATTCTGACTGGTCAGTCGCATTCGACAAAGCTACAGGCGCAATCTGTTCATACAAGATCGGTGGTGTCGAGCATATCATTGAACCTGTAATGCCGAACTTCAACAGAGCCGTGACCGAGAATGACCTTGGCGCACGTCTCCAGCAGAGATCTGCGATGTGGCGTCAACCAGAGTTCTCTCTCAAGTCCATGGCTGTCAAGACAGAAGCCGACGCGTATGTCGTTTCTGTCGAGTACAAGCCTATCGCTGATGCTGCCATAGTCCTTATGACCTACAAGGTCCATGGTGACGGTGTCGTCGAGGGTCAGGAGACCATGAAGGATGCCGGCAAGCTTGCCGAGGCTCCTATCATGTTCCGCTACGGCATGCGCTTCGCGATGCCGGGCCGTTTCTCGACGGTCGACTTCTATGGCAAGGGTCCATGGGAGAACTATGCTGACAGAGAGTCTTCTGCTACAGTCGGACGTTACATCCAGACTGTCAACGAGCAGTACCATTATGGATATGTACGTACACAGGAATCAGGTACGAAGACCGGCCTCAGGTGGTTCAGGCTTCTTGACGACAATGGAATGGGACTTGAGATCACCTCTGACGTGAAGTTCTCTGCTTCCGCTCTTCCATTCAGCATCGAGGACCTTGACGTCGCATTCAAGGGAGTCCGCAGATATGCAGAGAACGATACGAACTTCCAGTCTGCCGCCTCACAGCACTCATACGACATACTCTCAAAGGCTCACGAGTCTGACCGTACCAACGGCACGACCTACGTCACCTTCGACCTTGCACAGCTTGGCGTAGGATGCGTCAATTCATGGGGCGCTCTTCCACTTGCCCCTTACATCCTCAAGGCCGAGGAAAGAAGCTTCGACTTCGTGATCAGACCGATGAACAATTAGAATTGAAATGACCATGGTACCGGCATCAAAGGCCGGTGCCTTGTTCTATAGGCCGGGCCTTGTTCTATAGGTCGGTGCCTTATTCTATAGACCGGGCCCTGTTCTATAGGCCGGTGCCCTGTTCTATAGGCCGGTGCCTTGTTCTAAAGAAATAACCTGAAGTGCCAGAGAATGACTCCCATGGACACGGAGACGTTCAGCGAATGCTTTGTTCCGAACTGTGGAATCTCAAGGGAAAAGTCGGATCTGTCGACGACTTCCTGATTCACTCCGTCCACTTCATTACCGAAAACAAGGGCGTATTTCGTGCCGGGCTCCGGGCGGAATACGTCCAGTTTCTTTGAATTGACGGTCTGCTCGACACTGACGACAGTGTAGCCTTCCTTGTGGAGCCTGTCCACGAGGGCGACCGTGTCGTCGACATGTTCCCAGTCGACGCTGTCCTCGGCTCCGAGGGCGGATTTGTGGATCTCGGCAGAAGGAGGAACTGCGCAGATTCCGCAGAGGAACAGCCTGTCGATCTTGAATGCGTCGCAACTGCGGAAGGCCGATCCGACGTTATGTGCACTCCTGATGTTGTCAAGCACGGCTACGATGCCTGATTCGGGGAGGGCCTTGTACTCCTGTGCGGATACTCTTCCTAATTCTATATTAAGCAGTTTCCTGTCGTTTGCCATGATAATCGTTTTAATGTCGCGAAGATAGCAAAAACTAGGTGCTTAAAGGTAGCATTTACCGAATTTAATAGTATATTTGTTGGATAAACGGACTATTTTTATCACAAGATTAAACAAACCGCACATGAAACAGGATCTGCAGATTTTTGACCTGATCAAGAAGGAAAAGGAAAGACAGTCATCTGGTCTTGAACTTATCGCATCGGAAAACTATGTCAGTGACCAGGTACTCGAGGCAATGGGCTCGATATGTACAAACAAATATGCTGAGGGTTATCCAGGAAAGCGTTATTATGGTGGCTGCGAGGTAGTTGACCAGATTGAGCAGATCGCTATCGACCGTCTCTGCCAGGTCTTCGACGCTGAGTATGCAAACGTTCAGCCTCATTCAGGTGCGCAGGCAAACATGGCTGTCACAATGGCAATCCTCAAGCCAGGTGACACATTCATGGGCCTTGACCTCTCACAGGGAGGTCACCTCACCCACGGTTCCCCAGTCAACGCATCAGGTCTTCTCTACAATGCAGTAGCATACGGCCTCAATCCTGAGACCGGTCGCGTAGACTACGACAAGATGGAGGAACTCGCACTCGAGCACAAGCCAAAGCTCATCATCGGTGGTGCTTCAGCATATTCAAGGGAGTGGGACTACGAGAGAATGCGTGCAATCGCTGACAAGGTAGGTGCAATCCTCTGGATCGACATGGCCCACACAGCAGGTCTCATCGCAGCAGGTCTTCTCAAGAACCCAGTTAAGTACGCCCACATCGTGACAACCACAACCCACAAGACCCTCCGCGGACCTCGTGGTGGTGTCATCCTCATGGGCAAGGACTTCGACAATCCTTGGGGTCTCAAGACTCCAAAGGGCGAGATCAAGAAGATGAGCGCACTCCTCAACTCAAGCGTATTCCCAGGCATCCAGGGCGGTCCGCTCGAGCACGTCATCGCAGCAAAGGCAGTCTCGTTCTACGAGGCTCTCCAGCCAGAATATAAGGACTATCAGAAGCAGGTGATCATGAATGCACAGACTATGTGCAAGTCATTCATCGAGAGCGGTCACAAGGTGATCTCAGACGGTACCGACAACCATCTCATGCTCATCGACCTCCGTGGCAAGTTCCCACAGGTTTCAGGCCGTGTCGCTGAGAAGGAGCTTGGAAAGGCTGACATCACAGTCAACAAGAACATGGTACCATTCGACGACCGTTCAGCATTCCAGACATCAGGTCTCCGTATCGGTACTCCAGCCGTTACCTCAAGAGGCTTCGTCGAGAAGGACATGCTTGACATCGTGAAGCTTATCAACACAGTCCTCCAGTCAGCATCTGACCATATCGACGCAATCGCAGCCAAGGAACCTACCGAGGCTCAGCTCGCCGAGCTCGATGCCCACAAGGCAGTTCTCGACTCAGTCCGCAAGAAGGTCCACATGATGACTTCAGGCCGTCCGCTTAACAGATACTAGTCGCATATAGGCCGCGGAACGGCGCGTACAAGCACGGAAGGTGCGTACAAGTACGGAAGGTGCGTACAAGCACGGAAAGTGCGTACAGGTGCGGAAGGTGCGTACAGGTGCGGAAAGTGCGTACAGGTACGCTCGTCTGCCCTTATTTGAAAGAAAATTTGTTTTTTCGCCCTACCACCCGAAAAATTGAAGGTGGTAGGGCGAAAAACTTTAGATAAGCCCTAAAATATTGCAGTCCGGCATGCCTTGTGACCAGGAATTCCGCTCGCAGTCAGACAGGCGAACGCCGGATCGCAGTCAGACGGACGAACGCCGGATCGCAGTCAGACAGACGGACGCCGGATCGAAGTTAGACGGACGAACGCCGGATCGCGGTTAGACGGACGGACGCCGGATCGCAGTCAGACGGACGAACGCCGGATCGCGGTTAGACGGACGAACGCCAGATCGCAGTTAGACAGACGAACGCCGGATCGCCAGATGGACAGTTAGCCGCTGCAACGGCAGGCTGTTACCAGCCGTCGTTGCTCTCTACTTCCATGGTAGGTTGCAATGGAAAAAGCGGGATAACTGTGCTCCGTTAGCTTGGACGTGCTTCATGGCATCGATGACCAGTGACATTTTCTGCTCATCATTCATCTGGTACAAGTTGTAGATAGATTGATTTCCTCTCATCGGCGAACTGCGGCATTCGATACTGCTTTTCATTGGCGAACTGCAGCATTCGATATCGCTTTTCATTGGCGAATTGCGGCATTCGATACTGCTTTGCGGGAAGAGTTGGCATAGCTCAGAATAGACAATGTCGGAGAAACCGTAGAAATCCTCGTGTATGTCCCACTCGTCTCCGGTAACGGTTTCAGAAGCGTCAATCATGTCCCTGATACTACCGAAAAGCTTTGTCCCGTAGCTGAAATCCACTAGTCTGTACGCCTTTATGACGTAGTCAATATATTGCTGTGTCTCCGTCTGATTCAGGTCTTTGAGGATAGCGTTGATGTCTGAATACTTCAGAGGTTGTCTTTTTGCAGCGTGCCTATCGACCAGGTTCAATCCTCTTCGCAACCTTTTTGACATATTGCTCTCAGACAGTGCCTCCGAGAACGGATGAGATGATAGGGAAAAGGCCAGAAATGACCACCGTTCTTCCACTGCCGTGCGGCAGATCTTTTTCTCGACATGATTGTTGAATACGTATAACAGGTTTGAACGTGCTTCTTTCGTTGTCCATTTGACAGAACTGCCGAAAGGTCTGTCAAATAGTTCACCATTCCGTTTGTGCTCGTGATTGTACGCACGCGCAAAACTTGATGATGCATCTCGGATGCAGGCTTCAAGTTGCTCCGGAGACTCCGGGATGCAGGAAAAATGGACATGAGTGAACATTATGGAAGCCGCATAGCAAGGTATGCCGTACTTTGCCATGACCGATGCACAAGTCGTGTAATATACCAGCCGGTCAGCTACTGTATAGAAAATGACACCCTTGTCGGCAGCGCGTTGATAAATGTGCATTACGCATCCTCTTCGAAAATTCCGTCCCCTCATATCTCTCTACATTTTTTTCGACAGCAGTCAATTTGTCGCAGCAATCAGTTTAACGTATGTCGTCAATCTGTTGCTGCAATCAGTTTGACGTATGTCGTCAATCTGTTGCTGCAATCAGTTTGGTGAAAGCCTAGCCTTTGGCCTAATAGTCAGATGATCTTGGCTTAATAGTCATATGATCTTGACTTAATAGTCAGATGATCTTGGCTTAATAGTCATATGATCTTGGTCGTGGCTCTTGTCACTGCTGTCGGTTACAAAAATAGTAGAATTCTTGAGCGTAAAGTAAATTTTTTGAGCCTTTTACATTTTTTGACCCTACTACCCGAAAAATTGAAGGTGGTAGGGTCAAAAAACAAAAGCCGACCTGAAAAGGTCGACTTTCTGTGTGATATATGCCTGACGGCTTTCTGCTTAGCCTGCCTGACGGCTTTCTGCTTAGCCTGCCTGACGGCTTGCTGCTTATGCCTGACGGCTTGCTGCTTAGCCTGCCTGACGGCTTGCTGCTTATTCCTGCTCGATTGTGGCCTGAGCAGCGGCGAGGCGTGCTACAGGAACGCGGAATGGAGAGCAAGATACGTAGTTGATGCCGATCTTGTTGAAGAACTTGATCGAGTCTGGGTCACCACCGTGCTCGCCGCAGACACCGCACATGAGGTCTGCTCTGGTCTCACGGCCTGACTGGATACCGTACTCGACGAGCTTACCGACACCCTTCTGGTCGATTGTCTGGAATGGGTCAGCGTCAACGATCTTGTTGCCGAGGTAGTCGCCCATGAATGTGCCGACGTCGTCACGAGAGAAACCGTAGGTCATCTGGGTAAGGTCGTTGGTTCCGAATGAGAAGAACTGAGCGGCACGAGCCATTCTGTTACCGGTAAGGGCTGCACGAGGGATCTCGATCATAGTACCGAACTGGTAGTTGATGTTGCACTCTGCTCTTCCCTCTACCTCTGCCTTCACTCTGTCGCAGATAGCCTTCTGGAAGCTGAGCTCGCGAGCTGAGATGGTAACAGGGATCATGATCTCTGGATGTGGGTGCTTGCCGACCTTCATAAGCTCTGCTGTAGCCTCGAAGATAGCTCTGTACTGAGTCTCGGCGATGAGAGGGAATGAGACGTGGAGACGTACACCACGATGACCCATCATAGGGTTGACCTCGTGGAGAGCCTCACCTCTCTTCTCGACTTCCTTGACTGAGATGCCGAGCTCCTTAGCGAGCTCCTTCTTCTTGTCCTCACCCCTTGGCACGAACTCGTGGAGAGGTGGGTCGAGAAGACGGAATACAACTGGCTTGCCGTCCATGATTGAGAGGGTGCCCTTTACAGCCGCCTTGATGTATGGCTCGAGGTCCTCGAGAGCCTTCTTTCTCTCAGCATCAGTGTCGCAGAGGATCATCTTGCGCATCATAGAGAGCGGACGCTCTGAGTTCTTGCCGTAGAACATGTGCTCGATACGGAAGAGACCGATACCCTCAGCGCCGAACTTGAGTGCCTTTGCAGCATCCTCAGGTGTATCAGCGTTGGTTCTGATACCGAGCTTGCGGAACTTGTCTACGATAGCCATGAACTCTGTGAAGAGCGGGTTCTCAGTTGCGTCCATGGTGTCGATACGTACGTCGTATACGAGACCCTTTGAGCCGTTGAGTGAGAGCCAGTCGCCCTCCTTGTATACCTTTGGATCGTCGCCGAATGTAACGGTCTGCTTTGCGAGGTTGATCTTCATTGAGTCGCAGCCTACGATACAGCACTTACCCCAGCCGCGTGCAACGAGTGCAGCGTGTGAAGTCATACCACCGCGGGTTGTAAGGATACCTGCAGAAGCACGCATACCCTCGATGTCCTCAGGAGAAGTCTCCTCACGGATGAGGATACAGTTGCGGCCTTCCTTCTGAGCCTGCATTGCAGCCTCTGATGTGAAGACGATTGTACCTACTGCTCCACCTGGAGATGCAGGGAGACCCTGTGCAACTACCTTTGCCTTCTTCTCTGAAGCAGGGTCAAGGATTGGGTGGAGAACCTCGTCGAGCTGTGAAGGTGAGAGACGCATTACAGCGGTCTTCTCGTCGATCATGCCTTCCTGGAGCATATCCATAGCCATCTGGAGTGCTGCGAGACCGGTTCTCTTACCGATACGGCACTGGAGCATCCAGAGCTTGCCTTCCTGGATTGTGAACTCGATGTCCTGCATATCGTGGAAGTGCTGCTCGAGGTGGAGACGGATCTCGTCGAGCTCCTTATATACTTCTGGCATTGCGCACTCGAGTGAAGCGAGGTCCTTGTTCTTCTCGCTCTTTGTAGCCTCGTTGAGAGGGTTAGGTGTACGGATACCGGCAACTACGTCCTCGCCCTGAGCGTTGATGAGCCACTCACCATAGAACTTGTTGTCACCGTTTGCTGGGTTACGTGAGAATGCAACACCTGTCGCAGATGTGTCACCCATGTTACCGAATACCATTGACTGTACGTTTACAGCTGTGCCCCAGTCATCTGGAATCTTCTCGATTCTTCTGTAAGCGATGGCGCGCTTTCCGTTCCATGACTTGAACACACCACCGATAGAGCCCCAGAGCTGGTCGTTTGCTGTGTCAGGGAACTCTACGCCGAGAACTTCCTTTACCTTCTTCTTGAACTCCTCGCAGAGAACCTGAAGCTCCTCAGCTGTGATGTCTGTATCTGATGTGTAGCCCTTCTTGTCCTTGAGCTCAGCCATCATTCTGTCAAGCTGCTGGCGGATACCCTGTCCGTCTGCAGGCTCGATACCCTCAGCCTTCTCCATTACGACGTCAGAGTACATCATGATGAGACGTCTGTAAGCGTCGTAGACGAAACGAGGGTTGTTGGTCTTCTTGATAAGTCCAGGGATAGTTGCAGAGCAGAGACCGATGTTGAGGATTGTATCCATCATACCAGGCATTGAGCTTCTTGCACCTGAACGGCAGCTCACGAGAAGAGGGTCGTTTACATCACCGAACTTCTTGCCCATGATGTCCTCAGTTGCCTTGAGGGCACGTGCAACCTCAGCCTTGAGGTCATTGCTGTAGCCACCACCGAGTGCATAATACTCAGCGCAGCACTCTGTAGTGATTGTGAAGCCAGCTGGAACTGGCATGCCGAGGAGATTCATCTCGGCGAGATTGGCTCCCTTACCACCAAGGAGCTCACGCATGCTACCGTTACCTTCGGCCTTCTTTCCACCGAAGCAGTAGACTCTTTTCTTGTTCTCAAACATATCTTGAATCTGTTAGTTTATTTTTCGTCGGATGTAAAAACTATTTCGTTTGATGTTAAAACGCAAAGTTAGCAAATAATTACAATCTGCTACAGCAGTTTTGACGCGATTTCTGACAATTCGCTGCGCTCGCCCTTGCGCAGGAACACGTGCTCGAAGAGCTTCTGGCCGGACATCTTCTCACCCAGATGGGTCAGACCGTTGGACCACTGGTCCAGATAAGGCTGGTCGATCTGGAAGATATCGCCGGTGAAAACCATCTTCGTTCCTTCACCCGATCGGGTGATGATCGTCTTGATCTCATGCGGAGTGAGGTTCTGCGCCTCGTCGATGATGAAGAAGACCTTTCCGAGGCTTCGGCCTCTGATGTAGGCAAGAGGGGTGATGAGAATCTTCTCCTCCTTGAGCATGGCCTCGAGATGGAGGGCTTCCTTGCTTGAAGGACGGAACTGCGCCTTGATGACGTTGAGGTTGTCCATCAGCGGCTGAAGGTACGGGCTCATCTTGGTCTTCTGGTCGCCAGGAAGGAAACCGATGTCCTGGTTTCCGAGGGTGACGGCAGGGCGGGAGATGATGATCTGGTCGAACTGCTTCTCCTGTTCGAGGGCCGCTGCCAGTGCGAGCAGGGTCTTTCCTGTTCCGGCTCCTCCGGTCAGGGACACGAGCGGGATCGAAGGGTTGAGACATGCGTCGAGGGCCATTCTCTGTTCATGGTTCCTTGGCTTGATGCCGTAGGCCTGGCGGTTGCGTATAAGGACGAGCTTCTGCCTCTCCGCGTCGTATCGGGCACAGACCGTGTCGCCTTCGTTCCTGAGCAGGTACAGGGTATTCGGCCTTGGCTCCTTCTTTGAGACGAAAGACCAGTCGGCCTCGTTGTTCTGGCCGTAGGTCAGCAGCTGCATGAGCTCGGCAGGGGCCTTCTCGACGAACTGCACCTCTTTCTGCGCACCCTCGACCCTTTCCTCCTCGATGCGGTCGGTCAGATAGTCCTGGGCCTCCATTCCTGCGGCCTTGGCCTTCATCCTGAGGTTGATGTCCTTGGTCACGAGAGCCACGAACCTGTCAGGATTGTTGTCGCGTACCCAGATCGCGGTCGCGAGTATCCTATGGTCCTGGATGTCGTCGTGGAAAAGGTCCTTGAGCGACTCTGGGAAAGGATGGTTAGGCTCGATCTTGATGTTTCCGAGCCCTTTGCCGATGGGCACGCCGTACTTCCCGAACATCTTGCCTTCCGTCAGCTTGTTGATGTCGCGCATGAAACCTCTCGCGTTGAAACTCAGCGCGTCGGTACCTTTCTTGAACTTGTCAAGCTCCTCTATCACAGCGATAGGTATGAAGACATCGTTGTCCTGGAACTTTCGGATAGCCTTGTAGTCGTGCAGGACGATGTTTGTGTCCAGGACGAAGATCTTAGGTTTCTTGATCTTTGCGTTCGATCCTGGAACATTAGCGTAGATTGCCATATTTTCAGTGTGTTATCAGTCCTCTCCTTCGGACACCGGTCCGCTCAGGAGAGAGTGTAAAATCTGTGTTATGTCGGAACTGTCGGAAGTGGTGGTCCGGATTCCGTTGAACCTGTCGGTCACATGGCCGAGAGGGTAGTAGGCTACATCCTGGAGGAGAAGTTCGGCGTCGAGGTAGTCGTAGTCTTCGTCCGAGATCTCGATCAGCACGCCTGGGACCTCAGAGAAGAGAATACGGACGGCGTCCTTTTCTCCATACGATTTCATGATACCTCCGATCTCGGCTTCGAAGCCCAGCTTCTCAGGTACAAGCTTGCTGAGGGCTGCCATGATCCCGCCTTCGCCTACGGTCTCGCCGGAAAGGACGATTCCGTCCTCGACGAGCTCACGCACAACCTCGTAGCAGTCGATGAAATAGTCGGCCGCGTCGATGGCAGGCGCCTTCCCGCATGGCATTCCGGCCGCCTCGGAAAGAGCAGAACCGCCAAGGAGCAAGGTCCCCGGGTCGAAAGGTATGTATATTATCCAGCTGCGGTTGTTGCCCGTCGCGCAGACGCCGCATCTGCGTGTGTGTCTGAGTGTCGGGTGCTCAGTCCTGAAAGGAAGCTCGGAGAAGAAATCCTCGCCCTCGTCGACATTCCCGAATTCGTCGACCGCCGGCGAGTCGGAAAGCGAAATCCTGACATCGATGGTCCTGGTCGTCAGGTCCATGGTACCGGCTCCGCCGTCCTTGCCCTGGCCCTGATCGTCGCCCTTGTCCTGGCCCTGATTGGCTCCACTGTCCTTGCCCTGGCCGCCGTCGGTCTTGATGGAGTAGTCCGCCATCTTGACTCCCATGGCCTCGAGATAGCCACACGCTGCCTCGACTGAACCATAGAGGGAAGCCATGCTTCCGATGGTCTGGCTGTTCCAGTTCCACGAAACTGAGACGGCAAGGTCTCCCAGACGGAAATGACCGGCCATCCAGATCGCATTGAGCAGTGCCTGGGCTATCTTTCCGTTGGTGTATGACGGGCTGTAGCAGAGAGGGACGTTCCTTTTCCCGAGCGACTTGATCTTCTCAAGATATTCCTGAATACATTCAGGATCAAGTACTTCTGCAAAAGGTGAAGGGTCTACGCTTTCGTCGACAATAGGCTCATATGCCTCGCCTGCTATGGAACCGGATCCGCCTGCGATGGAACCGGATCCGCCTGCGACAGGCTTGGGTCCGCCGTCCTGGCTGCTTGCGGCTGCGCACAGTTCTCTCTCACATGCCATCTCCAGCATAGCCTCTGGCGTGGCGTCCATCCGGATGCCGTCTATGATGTACTCAGACCTCAGGACTGATGTATTTTCCTTCATATAAGCGTAGATAATCGTATATCATTGTAAAAATAAGTAAATTTGGAATCAGTTCAAAATATTGTATCGGGGGATGATTGTTTTTTCACAGGAATTATACGAGAAGGAACTCGCGGCGCTGTTCGTGAGGTTCCCTTCGGTGCAGAATGTGCCGTTCTCAGACGCATATAAGCCAGGTCTGGAGAGAGTCTGCGCCTTCGACGAACTGCTCGGCAATCCTTCTGGCAAGTTCCGTGTCATCCACGTTGCCGGCACCAATGGCAAGGGATCCGTGTCCAACATGCTCGCCTCGGCTCTTTCGGCCCATGGTTACCGCACCGGACTCTTCACCTCGCCCCACATCGAGGACTTCCGCGAGAGAATGAGGGTGGCGGACGGGACTCCGGCCGGCACCCTGGGCGACGGGGCCCAGGTCGCGCAGATGGTTCCGAAGGAATACGCCTTCGATTTCATCCAGCGATACAAGGCTGATTTCGAGAGACTTTCGCTCTCTTTCTTCGAGATAACGACGGGCATGGCCTTCAAGTGGTTCGCCGACATGGGCTGCGACTACGCGGTCATAGAAGTCGGTCTGGGAGGACGTCTGGACAGCACCAACATCGTGGATCCGGTGCTCTCGGTCATCACCTCGATCGGCCTTGACCACTGCGATCTTCTCGGCAATACGCTTAAAGAAATAGCTGGCGAGAAGGCAGGCATCATCAAGACAGGAAGGCCTGTGGTGATAGGGGAGGACCGTCCCGAGACCCGTCCTGTATTCGAGGCAAAGGCGGTGGAACAGGGTAGCATGATCCTGTTTGCCGAGGATAAGGAACCGTCGCTGTGGGGCGATGAGGCTTGGATCGAAGGTAGCATGGACCTGCAGGGAAAGTATCAGAGGAAGAACCTGAGGACTGTCATGACAGTGCTGGACGTGCTCGGACTCGCTGACAGACAGTCGGAAGAGGCAATCGTGCATACGGCCTCGAGGATGGACTTCCATGGCAGGTGGGAGAAGCTTTCGGACTCTCCGCTTGCGATCTGCGACATAGGTCACAACGCCCATGCGCTGAGTAACAACTTCGCCCAGCTCGAGGAGATGATGGCCTGCGGAAAACATGACAGGCTGATTGTCGTCTATGCGGTAATGGCGGACAAGGACCTCGATTCGATCATACCTCTGATGCCATCCTGCGCGCAGTGGTATTTCACTACTCCTTCGACTAGAAGGTCGCTTCCTTCGCAGGCTATTCTTCAGAAAGTTGCCCAGTTCAGGGGCTCGTCTGAGAACCTCTATGCCTTTGATACTGTTGGGGATGCAGTCGACGCAGCCCTCCAGGCTGCCGGTCCTGATACATTGATATATATCGGTGGCAGTACTTTTGCAGTATCGGAAGCCATCCCGCATTTCAGAAACAGATAAACAGAAAATCGGATGAAAAGACTGATGTTGGTTGCGGCGCTTCTGGTTGCCGCACTTTTTACCGTAGCAGCATATATGGCGCCGCAGAAAGACAACAACGTGGCAAAGGATCCACGAGGACATATTCTTGTCAAGGACTGGGAAAGATTCCGTGAGGCCCAGTCAAAGGACCGTCCTCAGCAGCAGGAGGAGATACTTTCCGGCATTATCGCTCAGGCCAAGGCCAAGCACCTGGCCTGGGATTTCTATGATGCATGGGAGCATTACAGGCTTGTTAAGATACAAAGGAACTGGAAGGAATCCGATCCGGTTCTCAAGGCTTTCGGCGAGGATGTCGAGGCGTTCGGCGATCCGCTGGTGACTTTCATGTTCCAGCGTAATTTCCGCGGCGGCAACCGTGGCCAGGGGCTTGAGTACGCCAAGGCCAACTCCGCAGCACTCAAGGCTCAGAAGAACGATGTGTTCTACCGTTACAGCAGCATCTCCCATGAGATGGGTGGTCAGCTACCTTCGTATATCGCGAACGATTATGAGTTCATCCTGTGGGACTGCGGAGCCTGGGAGGCATTGAAAGAGTATCTTGGGGATACGTATCCTAACGCTGCGTATGCTGCTTATGTCGAGTGCCGCGACAGGGGTTATTTCTCCTCCAGAGAGAAGGGCCTCAAGGAAATCGTGGAGAAATACAAGGGCAAGGCTGTCAGCCTCTATCCTGAGGCGGATCTTCTTCAGACAAGCATGTCTGAGCTTATGATGAAAGATAATTCGACCTCGGCCCAGTACCGGGAACTGTATGAGAAGTGCCTTGCCTTCGAGAAGGTCCGCAAGAGCTTCAGCGGCAAGGAGGCTGCCATCGTCAAGGACCTTGACCAGGTGCAGAATATGGTCAAGGATCTCGTCTCCAAGTCGGTCAGCATCTCAGTCGTGAATGACACCGTCATTGCCTGCGTGAGGAACATCAAGGGCGTGAAGGTCACTGTTTCGCAGAAGAACAACCCTAAGAATATAGTGCACAGGGCCAGCCTGGTCAATACTGTCGGCAGTTTCTATGTCCAGGACACTATGAAGACCGTGCTCCCGAAGGTCGATGACGGAGAGTATGTCGTCGAGGCTGTCGGTGAGGGTGAAAAGGGAACTCTGCAGTTTGACAGGCACACTGTATCCCTGGCATACAGACGCGACAGCGAGGGCGTCAAGGTCTATGCTGCCGACTATCAGAGCGGAGAACCTCTCGTCAGCGCAGACCTTGTCCTGACAAAGAACGGCTCGGAACTCAGGCGAGTGGAGACTTTCCGCTTCGACGGAGGTTTCACCGCCCTGCCTTCAGAGCTCGCTTCGCAGATCAGCGGTAGGGGCATCTATGTTCTAAGCTGCGAATTCAAGGATAAGGACGGCTTCCTCAGGAAGAGCCCGGATCTCAGCATCACGGCGTCCTCGCCATCAAGGTCTGCCCGAGCGTCGCATCAGTTCTGCAACGTCTATCTGAACATGGGAGCTTTCCATCCAGGAGATACCGTGAAGTTCAAGGGCATCCTCTACGAGGGCAATCTGGTCGATGAGGTCCAGGTGGCAGGAAAGGGCCTGAAGGTTACTGCGTCCGTGCTCGACTCGGAAAGAAACAAAGTCGATGATCTCCAGCTGGTCAGCAACGAATTCGGTTCCGTTGCCGGCGGATTCAGGATTCCAGAGGGCTTGAGGAACGGTATGTTCACGGTCGAACTTTCGAGCGGCAGGTACCATGGTACCGCAAACTTCCGTGTCGACGAATACGTCCTTCCGACCTATGAGATACTCTTCGACGAGATTGACAGACTGATACTTCCAGGCGACGTCATTACCTTTACCGGAAAGGTGGTGGGCTATTCGGGTCACAGCATCTCGGATGCGGCCGTGACTTATGTTCTTAGCAATGACGGCGAGCAGAGCACAGGCGAACTCGCACTTGCTGCCGACGGCTCCTTCTCGTTCGATGTGAAGACGAAATTTGACGACGACAAGTGGCGCTATTCGTCGCAGAGAGTGAATCTGGCGGTCAAAGTCGTGGATGCGACAGGCGAGACTCAGGAGTCAAGCTATGGTGTGTCTGTCCGTAAGGCGGTGACTCTCGGACTTGATGTCCTCGACACCGTGACGGCGCAGTACGACAAGAAAGACGATACCAGATACTTCGCCTCTTCAGTAGTGGATAAGGACCATGCCAAGGTGCGGATGTCGGTCACTTCGGCCCAGGGCAATCTTGTTCCGACGGTTGTTGAATATGTGTTGAAGAACGAGAAGGACGAGGTCCTGGAAAAGGGTTCGGCGCAGTCGGGCGAGGTCGTGGACTTCGATCTGTCGGCCTATGGCTCAGGACTTTACATGGTAAGTGCTTCTGCGAGCGTGGTTGACAGCCGCGGAGAGAGGATCGAGGCGGAGAGAGATGTACGTTTCCTCAAGGTTTCGGAGAACGACAGAGTCCTGGATGCTCCTCTCAAGAACTTTTACAGGACATTCGACAGAACTCTCGAGACCGGAGAGACCATCAAGGCGCAGTTCGGTACTGCGGACGGCCCGGTATGGGCAGTCGTCGAGCTCTTCGGCGACAATATGAAACTTCTTGAGCGTAAGCAGCTTTCGCTCAAGGGCGACAGAGGTCTTGCCGGCTCTCTCGAGACCATCGAGTTCGAATACAAGGCATCATATCCTGACGCAGTGCTTCTCCAGATATTCTATTTCAAGGATGAGACGACAAAGACCTTCAGCAGCCAGTTCCGTCGTCGCAGGCATGCTCTCGACCTTCCTCTCTCATGGGAAAGATTCGAGGACAAGACTGCCCCTGGCAGCCCATACAGCTTCATCCTGAAGACTGCCCCTGGCAGCGAGATCATGGCGGCCATCTACGACAAGAGTGTCGACAGGATAAGCCCTCTCTATTGGAGAACAGTGTCCATGCAGGAGTTCTCGGTGCCTTCTGTGAACATCTCCGCAGTGTGCGGACGTTGTGGCGGATACCATCCGGTAATGTATCTTGCCAGGAATGCGGTGATGAAATCAGCCGGCGCTCCGGTTGCGATGAGTACCATGAGCGCACGTGGGGCTGTACTTTCTGATCGGATCGACATTGTAGACGATGATATCGTGGTGTCAGACGACGTTTTCATGAACCTTGAGGACAACGACGCACTCGGCGTTGAGATATCGGACTATGTAGAGGCAGTTGAGGAAGAGGCTATTCCTTTTGCATCCGCTGCAGGAGCCGAGGCTCTTGCCGTCAGGGAGAACTTCGCGGACGCCCTTGCGTTCGAACCTTTCCTGCGCAGCGACAGCGAGGGCAGGGCTGAACTCAGTTTCAGCACATCAGACAAGCTCTCGACATTCAAGGTGAAGCTCTTTGCCCATGACAAGGCAATGCGAAACGCGCTCCTGACCCGCGAGATGACAGTTTCGATCCCTGTGAAGGTAGCAGTGACCGAGCCTAAGTACCTCTATGTCGGCGACCAGTACAAGATGGCCGTTTCACTCTCTTCGAACGAGAACACTCCGGTGGGCGGAACCCTCTGGCTCTACCAGTACGACGGCTCCGACCATGCGGGTTCGAAGCCGGTCAAGGCTTCTTCTGTCAAGATCATGGTACCTGCTTCGGGAGCAGTCTCTCATCAGTTCGAGGTTGCGGTGCCTAAGGAAGCGGGCGAGAGGGGATTGAAAGTCGTATTCGTTTCTGATCCGGACGGACAGGGCGAGACCTTCTCAGACGCTGTGTTCGTATCCGTTCCTGTCTATGCCTGCGCACAGACCCTTACCGAGGCCCACTCTGTCGTCATCCTTCCTGGAATGAACCTGCAGAATGAGCTTGAGAAGCTCCGCAAGGCATTCGTGAATGTAAGCGCCTACGGCGCGGTGCATAAGGAGATATCAGTCATCGATATGGTGAAGGAGGCGATACCGACATCGGTTGAACCTCGTAACGACGACCTCCTTTCGCTTACTGAATCTTATTATATAAGGAGAGTGGCGGAAAGCCTTGGCGTCAGACTCGACGTCAAGCTGGGCGACGACAAGCTGATCGGAAAGATCCTCGCCTGCAGGAATGCGGACGGCGGATTCGGATGGTTCGAGGGCATGAGCTCGTCACCTGTGATGACGGCCATCGTCCTGGAAAGATTCGCCAAGCTGGAAAGGGCTGGAATCGGTACCATGGACCAGATCCCTGCTGTCAAGGACCGTATTCCTTCGGCTGTGAAATATCTGGACGACAGTTACTTCCATGTGGGAAGACCGTCTTGGTGCGGCGGTATCTCGGCAGATCAGTATCTCTATGTCCGCTCGCTCTATGCCGGCGTTGAATTTGATGTGAAGCCTTCCGGCAGCGAGCAGCAGAAGCTGATGTCGGACTTCAGGAAATATGTGAAGGAATACCTCGTGCCTAAGGACGAGAGGGGACTTAACGGTCAGATTCTCGCGAAGGCCCGCAGGCTCAGGACCCTCGCTTCGCTCGTATCTTCTGACGAGGGCATCGCCCTTGCCGGTAAGTGGGGAGTGTCTCTGGGAGCCCGCCGCAGGATGCTCGCGTCCCTTGAGGACGATATCGTCTCACTCTTTGAGTACGCGGCTGACCATAAGGACGGCGGTATCTATTACCCTAACGCCGTCATGCCTTTCCGCGGCCTGCTCGAGAGCGAGGCCTACGCCCACAGCATGCTCTGCGACCTCTTCACGGACTATGCGGCGGGATTCGGCGAAGGCGGAGCGTCGGGGGCTGGTCCTGCAGTCTCTGTGGCTAGGGCGTCCGAGGCTGTCAGGATCGCAGACGGCATCAGGATCTGGCTCATGCTCCAGAAGGAGACCCAGAAGTGGGGCGAGGAGCCTGCCTTTGTGGATGCATTGAATTCGGTTATGTGCGGCTCGGACGAGGTCAAGGCGACGAAGGTCGTCCTTATGTCGAAGACCTATCAGAAGCCTTTCAAGGAGATCAAGGCCGCCGGCAACGGCTTCAAGCTTGAGAGGAAGTATTTCCTTGATGGTGAGGAGATTGCACCTGGCGCTGTGCTGAAAGTCGGCGACAGAATCCGCATCGAGTACAGGATCTGGAACGGCGAGAACCGCAGCTTCGTCGTCCTCAGGGCGCCTCGCGAGGCCGGCTTCAGACCGGTCCAGCAGCTCTCAGGCAGCTACGGCTGGGGAGTCCGTCCGCTCCGCGTCAGCAGCTGGTACAGCTTCCAGCCACATGGCTACCGCAACGTCAGGACCGCTGCCACTGAATACTGGTTCGACACCTATCCTGAGGAGAATTCTGTGATAGTCGAGGAATTCTACGTCACCCAGGTGGGCCGATTCTCCGCTCCAGTTGTCGAGATCGAGTCCCTCTACGCCCCTCATTACAGGGCGAATTCCGCCTTTGCGAGGTCGTTCGAGGTCAAGGGAGCGAGGTAGTCGGTTCAGGTTGAGATGGCAGCCATCTAGTGCCAAGGCGGCAGATTTGGGTTTTTTGTTAAAAATGTAAAAAAAGATTTGGAATCTTAGATTTTAGGCGTATATTTGCAATCCCGTTAAGAAATTAACGAGGAGCAAATAAAGCTTGGGAGCATAGCTCAGTTGGTTCAGAGCGTCTGCCTTACAAGCAGAGGGTCGGGGGTTCGACTCCCTCTGCTCCCACCAAACGAAAGACTCGGAATTTTCCGAGTCTTTTTCGTTTCTAAAGGTTGGCGATTCGTTATCTAGAGATTGGCGATTCGTTTCGTTAGTAAGGATTGGCGATTCTTTTTTTTCGTCAGATTGCTGATTTTTTCGCCAGATTGCTGATTTTTCGTCAGACTGCTGATTTTTCGCCCTACCACCTGCAAATTTGCGAGTGGTAGGGCGAAAAATTATCAGTCAGCCCATACAGGGCCTATATTTCAGCCACTTCGTCAGCTGACAGGCCCGTAGCTTTTGCGATGACATCGACAGGCATAGCCAGATCCTTAAGCTTCCTGGCTACTTCCAATCTCGCCTCAGCTTGCCCTTCGGCTCTACCTTCAGTTCTGCCTTCAGCTCTACCTTCAGCCCTTCCTTCGGCTCTTCCTTCTTCGCGGGAGTAGTACATGTCGTGCTGATAGTCTCTTTCTGTCATCATCTCGGTGTCGTAAATCAGTTTCTTTGTTTCATCGAACTGGGCGATCTCCGAAGCTCGGTAGAGATTGGTGAATGCGGATCCGTCAAAGTCCACCGGCTGCTCGGCCAGCTCACCCATGTTCTTTAGGCTGAAGCACCATCTGTCGATGATGTCCAGGCATTCCTCTGCCTTCTTGTGGAAGAAGCCCAACTGCACAAAGATACAAGAAATTGTCTTTGGGGCAACCGAATGTATGTCGGTTTTCCCCTGTCTTCGCATAGAATACCGTGATATGTAGTCTTGAGCGGCAAGACCATACATGCGTGATGCCTTTTCGTGCATCAGGCAATCTTCCATAATCCCAATCACATAAACTGGTGGTGTCTTGTAGTTGACCGATCCTTTAGAAATTTGAAGAGTGTACAGCCGGCTGGCGTAATAGACACTTCTCTCAAAGAAGTCGTCGCTGTGTCGGGCGCGCTGCATCTCTACCACAAAGCGCACGCCTTGGTCGTCAATGCAGTGGAGGTCGAAGCGGACCCCTTTTGAAGTAGTAGGCTCGCCGAGGAGCTCGTTGTTGAGGTACTTGATGTCAATGACGTTGTGTTCCCGTGCGAGAATAGCGTTCAGGAAATCCATCACCACATTCTTGTTCTTCTCGTCTCCGAAGACAGCCTTGAATCCGCTGTCCTTCAGGAGATCCACGTAACGTTGTTCTCTCATGCTGTTTTTCTGCAATGTTCAGCAGAACTAGCCGTTTCCTCAAGCGTAAACGTTTCTGTCTTCA
>JAZRWK010000028.1:0-125964 GCA_045599665.1 Candidatus Cryptobacteroides sp. | reverse complement strand
ACAATGCTGCAATGGTGGATCGATTTATTGCAATGTCCGGAAAATCCCCGAACATGCGATTAAATAACACTGATTTCAAAGAACTTTTATTCTACGGCGTTCGCGCCGCGGCGTAGCTTTTATAAAATTAACGAACTATTGCTATTTGAAAGCCGAATTCTACTCTGTGCAACGCATGGAGTAATGTTAGTATATCTTTGCCTTTAGACGAGGGTTGCAACAGATATGCGATACAAGCATTTGGCAAGAGTCGAAAGGGCTCCATAAATAAGACCTACAGGGGTATCCGCCTCGTGTGATACGTAATCTAGAAGAGAAGAACGTCGCCCGTTTGTGTCTCTGATTTCAGCAATCGACTTCGGAGATTATCAGCCTCAAGTATTACTTGAGCACATCTTGCCTGTTTCCGCAAACAGATTTTGAAGTGAGTCTCACTGATATTTCTTCCGATAAAGACCGTGCCTCAGCTTCTCTATATATGGATCATTGGAATTGACGTCCAGGCATCCTTTTTGTCATATTGAATTCTCCGAATCTATCTCCGCTATACTCAGCGTGGTGGCGGCGATGCCACACACTTCTCCGATATACAAGGCGCTTCTTCCGGAAATGTGATCCAAAGCTTAAGGGGCCGCGTAATGCCATTTTTATAGCTAAAGATTTTGTAATTAGCTGATATATATATATTTACTCCTTGCAAATTTTTAGCTAAAAATATTACGTACAATGAACATCAACGAAACAACTTATCAGTCACCGAAAGTTGAAGTGATTGATATCTGCGCTGAGAGCATCATATGCGCTTCAAATGTGGAAATGGGGTTCCGCTCTTATGGAGAGGAAGATGATTGGGACGAATAATCAAACGGAGGAACAGATCATGAAAAGATACGCTATGATTATGGCTGCTGCAGTAGCAGCATTGTCACTTGCTTCCTGCCAGAAGGAAGAGATCAAGGAGAACAGGGCTCTTCAGTACGAGTTCAACATCGCAGACATGAGCGGATATGACGGCGCGGCTACCAAGTCCGTGAAGTCCGGCTGGTCTGACGGAGATATGATCCACATCATTTTCGATGATGCATGCCCTACAAAGGTTGAAGACTATATGATACTCAAGATGGTATCCGGCAGATGGACAGTTGCCCAGGAGCCTGCAACAGCACCTTCCGGTTCAACTCTTGACGCCGTCTATTACGAGAACGGCAACCCTGTTTACTACTTCGGCAGTGGTGTAGTCAACTTTGAGAACAATTTAAGAACCAATAACGGACAGTACATGGTACTTGTTGCGAACGATGTCAACTATGAAATTGTGGACAACAAGTTGACCGCTTCCCTTCAATTCGATTTTCTTAGCCGTTACTCGAATCAGATTTGCATCACCGGTCTCTCGGAAAATGGTTGGTCACTTAAGTTCCAGTTTGATGGCATAAAAAACACAGACTTTACCGTAACAACTCCTAGATGGAACACAGCCAATAACAGGTTCGTGGACTGGACTTCATTTATTGGAACAAGTTACACTACCATGAAGATGAAGTCTGACGGTCACTATCTCTACTTCAACATACAAACACCTTCGATAGCAGGAGTCAATAGAGACTGGAAATTCTCACTCAACAAGTACGGAATGGGCACATGGGAGAAGACATTCACCAACAAGGCAATGGGCGAGAGAGGTTCACTCAAGATGTCAGGACCTTCAGGCATCACAGGAGAAGAAGCTATTGGCACCGTAGTCAACGGATGGACAAAGACGGCAGAATAAAAACTACTGATGTAAGTCACTAATATACGACGAGCATACACGCAAAGCGAGCCTAGGTAAATCCGAGGCTCGCTTTTCTTATTTCCCAATCGTCTAGGTAATAGATACTCAGTCATCGACTTCGGAGATTATCAGCCTCAAGTATTACTTGAGCACATCTTGCCTGTTTCCGCAAACAGCTTTTTGAAGTGAGTCTCACTGATATTTCTTCCGATAAAGACCGTGCCTCAGCTTCTCTATATATGGATCGGCAGAATGTCCATTCACATTCAGCCGGTCGCAAATATATGTAAGGAAATTTCGGATACGAATCTTCAGCGGATTTTAATTCGCTGAAAAATCAATTAAATGGGGTGTTTATTTCAGGAGCTTCTTCATCTCGTCTTCATCAGGAAGAAGTTCCTTGAGTTTTTCCTGATTGGATTTATAGGTCGCTACTCCCATAGGCCTGGTGTAATCCTGTAGAACGTACTCAACGTATGCGCGGTCGGCATCCTTACAGAGAACTATTCCAAGCGAAGGATTCTCGCCTTCAATCCGTTCCTCATCATCCAGAACGCGAAGATATGCCGCAAGCTGCCCGAGATATGCAGGTTTGAAAGACCCCTTTTTCAGTTCAATTACAACCAAAGATTTCAGCACACGATTGAAAAACAGAAGATCCACCCAGTGGTCATGTCCCAATTGCTCAACATTGATATAGTCCAAGAGATATTCATTCTTGAACATCTGAATAGCCTGGAATGCACGTTTGTAATCCGGAATGGTCATTCCGAAATTATTTGGCATCTTCCCCTGATTATGAAAAGCATCTTCAGCAATTTTGCGTCTGAGGGCATCGTCAGACAGAGAGAGGTCAGCACACAGTTGTATATAGAACTTGCGTTCCTCCACATCCTTCACTTTTGAAAGAATCGTGGAGTGATGTGTAAAACCGATGCTCAAAAAGGCTACCAGAGGAAAGGTTCCCAAATTCGTCAGTTGCAACTGGCGAATTGTATCTTCTTGATATCCAGCATTTTGTAATTCGTCAGTCATAACTGACGGATTTGTTTCTAGGTCTTTCCACTCTTCATAAAAGATGCGCATCATCTTGAGATTTGTCTCTGAGAACCCTCTTAATCCAGGCATTTCTGCGCTAAGTTGTCTACTGATTGTGGCGAGTGCACCTTTGCCCCAGAATCCCTCTCTAGTATTGTATGAGATATACCGACCGATCCCATAATACAACGCCAATTGTTCCTGATTCACTCCTTTTAAAGCTTTCGCCTGGCTTTGTAGGACCGCGGTTTTAATCTGCAGCACTGCGCTTTTTGTTTACGAGAGAAAAAGACTACTTTTGTGAGGCGGCTGTAATCATCAGTTGACCCGACCCCATGGACAGAATCATATTCCACATAGATGTCAACTCGGCATTCCTTTCCTGGACCGCGGTGCTGCGGCTCAGCAGGGGGGATACGCTCGACATCAGGACTGTCCCGTCGGTGGTTTCCGGCGACCCCAACGACCGCAGGAGCATCGTCACAGCGAAGTCCATACCGGCGAAGAAATATGGGATCAACACCGCGGAGCCGGTATCCATGGCCATGCGCAAATGCCCCGGCCTTCTGGTCGTGGGCGGCGACTGGGAGTGGTACCGCAAGTGCTCCGAAGCCTTCATAGCCATCTGCCGGACCTATTCGCCGGTGCTTCAGCAGTTCTCCATCGACGAGTGCTTCATCGACATGACCGGAAGGGTCGACGTGAAGGGAGCCGTGGCGACTGCCCAGAGGCTGCGCGATGAGATAAGGACCAGGCTCGGATTTACAGTCAATGTCGGCGTCGGACCGAACAAGCTGCTCGCGAAGATGGCCTCCGGCTTCGAGAAGCCCGACAAGGTCCACACCCTGTGGACGAGCGAGATAGAGCAGAAGATGTGGCCGCTTCCCGTGGGAGACCTGCTGTGGATCGGCAAGAAAAGCGCCGAGAAGCTGTCTTCGTACGGCATAAGGACCATCGGCCAGCTGGCGGCAGCACCTGAGGCCGTCCTGCTCCATGTGTTCGGCCACAAAGGCGCGAAGGCGGCGCATGAAAGCGCCAACGGCATCGACGACTCGCCGGTCAGTACCGAAGAGGAAGAGGCAAAAAGCTACAGCGCCGAGAGGACCTTCTCCAGCGACATCTCCGACCCAAAGAAACTTGACAGGCAGCTGTTCAATGTGGCATGCATCGTTGCGTACAGGATACGTCGCGACCGTTTCGCCGCGGGCAGCGTGTCCGTCTTTGTCAAGACAAGCGGATTCGAGACACATTCGAAACAGTGTACACTGACCTTTCCTACCGACGTCACCGCCGTGATCCTCAAGGAAGCCCGCAAGCTCATCACCGAGATCTGGGACGGGACGACACCGCTCCGCCAGGTCGGTCTGGGCGTCACCAGACTCACCCACGACATGCCGCTGACTCTTTTCGAGGACGCAGATATGGAATACTACCGCCAGTGGGATGCCGACTATGACAGGAAGATGCAGGAGCAGGAGAAGAAAGACCGCCACTACCGGGACGGCCGCAGCAAAGTCCTCAGATTCTCCTACTCAAGCGGAGAGCAGGCACTGCGCGGCGCGAAGAAAGCCGTCAAAGAAGGCAGCGGCCGCTCCTTCGACAGAAATCCCCTCCCGGACGGGACCGACTGCTTCGAGGTGAAGGACTCCAGAGGAATGGTCCTCGAACTCCATATGGTCGTACAGAGTCTTGTATGATCCGGAAAAATTGCAGATATTGCAGAATACCCGAATCACAGAAAATGGATACACAGATGACCGATACCATCAGGCGCCTCCTCATCAGACTGGAGGACGCCAGGCTCGAGGTCCAGCGCCTCACCGACAAAGTCGAATACCCCCACAACGCCAAGCTCGAAAGAGTCGTCGACGCCCTCGAGACGGCAGAGAAATACCTCGAGGACCTGATCTGAGAGGGGCGGGGTCCATGGTACCCCGGGGCGGGGTTCGCCAGGCAACCCAACTTTCATCTGCCACGCAGAACAGCCCCCGAGGGTCGTGGAATACCGATCGGCGTGGCAGATGTCGTCAAAATCGTGAGATCTGCCACCAGAAACCTCAACCCAAGCCACAGAATGGCATTCCACATGGCAGATGTTTTTCGGGTTCATGGTACCCCGGGGCGGGGCTTGGTGGTTATTTCCCGCTGTTGCGTACGGTGATGATGTCCTCTTCCAGGACCGCCGTGATCTTTGCAATCGTTGCCAGGGTGAGATTATGGGTACCTGACAGCCATCTGCTGACTTCGGTTTCGGTCTTTCCGAGCATGCGGGCGAATTCCTTCTGAGTCAGGCCGCGCTCTTCGAGAATGTCATATATTCTGTTGGCGATGGACACAGACAATTCCATCTGTATCCTCATCTCCGGCGATATCGTGTTCCTGATATCGTCCATAATGCTGTTGGTTTTTTTTGTCATAGTCACTTTGCAAAAATAAACATATATGTTGATTTTGCAAGGGGGTGTTTGTTGTGGGGCGGATCAATTATTTTACTCAGTGCATTTTACAGCACTTGCTGGTAACCCAACTTTCATCTGCCACGCCAATCTGCCCTGGAGGGCCGTGGAATGCCAATCGGCGTGGCAGATGTCGTCAAAATCGTGAGATCTGCCACCAGAAACCTCAACCCAAGCCACAGAATGGCATTCCGCATGGCAGATGTTTTTCGGGTTCATGGTACCTTGGGGCGGGGGTCGGTGGTTATTAGTTTTCTTTTACTTTCAGCCTGAGTCTTAGGGCATTCCGAAAATACAATCATAAGAAAGGTCAGACTGACTTGTCAATGCCCATGTTCTACGGTTGTGTTTGTCGCAAATCACCTAGACACTTGACCCTTTGTACAGGGCATGTATTGTACACTGACTGTATAGGTGCAGACTTGCCCCCTGCACATAGAGACTTACCCTTATTTCCAGAGCCTTCAGTGGCACATACGCTGTATAAGTTATTTCTATTTACATAGGTGGGACAATTTCAAAGGTCTTTGTCTTGCGATATGCTATTCTTTTCACCTGACGCATCTCCATTCAACCTGCCGTTCGTTTATTGTGGAAGACCCATTCCGTTTACGCAAAGATTTGCTATCTTTAGAATTCAATAGTGTAGCAAGTCAAATATTTATGGCCGATTCAATCAAAGACCTGATGCGTGACATAGATATGTTCACGCAGGAAAGGGACTGGGACCAGTTCCATAATCCCAAGGACCTCGCGATCGCCCTTTCAATCGAGGCGTCCGAACTCCTTGAAGTTTTTCTGTGGAAACAGCCGGAAGAAGCGGATATAGATAAGATCAAGGAAGAACTTGCCGATGTGATCAACTATGCACTTCAGCTGGCATCCAAGTGCGACCTTGATGTAGACGAGATCGTTCGCGCCAAGATGGCCCGCAATGCCGAAAAGTACCCTGTCGAGAAAGCCAAGGGAGTCGCAACTAAATATAGTGAACTGTAGCCTATGCCTGTCCTTCCAATCATATTCACCACTCCAGAAGATAAGAGTTTCTTGTCGGATCTGGGACATCGTATTCTTTCTGATCCTTCTTTGAAGAATACTGATTATCTGCTGAAGTATCCTATAGTTTATATTCATTACTGGGAGGGGAAGCCGATTTCGTATGAGGATAAAAAAGGGCATAAACATTCTTATCCACGATACAATGTCTATGTTGGAGAAAGTAATGATGTAATAAGTAGGACTAGGGAGCATTATGCAGCAAGTGACGATTCAAACAAGTGGCAATATCATCTGACACATGACGGAAAAACTCCTCAGATGATAGTTATCGGGCACGAGCATTTTAATAAGTCATTTACTCTTGATATGGAGAATCGACTCATTGAATACATTATGTCGATGAGGAGTGTTTCAAAACTGTATAATGGTAGAGGCAATCCCCAGAATGAATATTATCCTGATGTCGAATTTCCAGAGGTGTTCAATTCTGTGTGGAAGCAGTTGCGGGCTTTTAATAGGGATCTTTTTCTCCCTAAGAGAGAGATAGAACATTCGGCTTTGTTTAAAGCATCTCCATTGAAGAAGTTGACATCTGAACAGATAGATGCAAAAGAAACGATTCTAGCAAAAATTCAGGAAACATATGCCAACCATCTCGATGGTCAGCTGATCTTTGTACAAGGTGAAGCCGGAACAGGAAAGACGGTCTTGAATTCATCTCTTTTCTATGATCTCATCACTAAGGGAGAAGAACTTTTCGGAAAGAAGCTCGACTGTCATATGATGGTTAATCATGACCAGCAATTGACAGTTTATGAACAATTGGCGTCACGTCTTGATTTGGGTGATGACATAGTGCACAAACCTACATCATTTATAAATAAGTATTCTCCTTCATCTAAGGTGGACATCTCTTTCATCGATGAAGGACATCTTTTGCTGACTCAGGGAAAGATGAGCTATCGTGGAAAGAATCAGCTGGAAGACATCATAGCTCGTTCACGTGTTACTGTTGTAATGTTTGATGAATATCAAGTTCTTACTGCGGAGGAGTACTGGGAACCTGAAATTCTTGAAAAGTTTAAGAATCTGTCTCATAGACAGCATAATTACATAGGCTTGAGTAGACAATTGAGAATGACATGCTCAGATTTGACTAAGTCATGGATGGATGATTTTATTCTGAATCAGAGATTGTCGAAGTTGTCTCCCGATCCTGATTACGAAATACGTTTTTTTGATAGTCCGTCTGACCTTCATGCTGCAATCAAGGATAAATCGGCCGTTGAGGAGTCAAGGTTGTCTCGAGTGGTTGCTTCTTATGATTGGAATTATGAAAGTCTGAAGAGACCGGAAAGTTCTAAATACTGGGGCGTAAAGATTGGAGATTGGTTTTTGCCTTGGAATTATGAGACAGAAGGTGAACTGTCCAAAAAAGAAAGGCGTGCAATCTCGAAATTAGCGTGGGCAGAACAGCCACATACTATTGACGAGGTGGGTTCGACATTTACTATTCAAGGTTTTGATCTTTCATATGTTGGTGTCATTCTTGGACCTTCTGTAAAGTATATCGATGGAGAAATAGTGTTTGATCCAGAAGAAAGCAAGAACGATAAGGCAACTCAGAACAGGACTCTCTCAGACGGAAAGAAGGCTTCTTTCGGAAAGACCTTCATTAGGAATGAGATTAAAGTTTTGATGTCACGAGGTGTAAAAGGTCTTTACATTTATGCCTGTGATCCTGCCTTACGAAAGGCCTTAAAAGAATGTCGCTAGTATTCAAAACAGAGTAAGTCACAGAGTAAGTCCCCATGCCCCCAATCCATTCCCTTGCACTCGCGATGGTCAGCTATGACAACGGCGACCCGAGACGTATCCAGCATTCGACAAAGGTCCATGCCTATGCTTCGTTGATAGGCATTGGCGAAGGTCTCGATGAGGAGACCATGTTCATTCTCGAGAGCGCTGCGCTTCTGCATGACGTAGGCATCAGGGCGAGCGAGAGGAAGTATGGCCACCAGAATGGTAAGCTGCAGGAACAAGAGGGACCGGCGGTGGCGCGCGAGATTCTCTCCCGCATCGGCGGCTACAACCAGGCGCAGATCGAGCGTATCTGCTGGCTTATCGCCCACCACCACACTTACCATGCTTCCGAGGCTCTGGACTACCAGATTCTGATCGAGGCCGACTTCCTTGTGAATCTATACGAGGACAATGAACCGGAATCTGCGATCCGCTCTGTACGTTCTGAGATCTTCAGGACCAGAACTGGCCTCAAGATACTCGACGAGATGTTCTCTCTCGGTTAGCTGATCTGGGACGGAAAGGATTCCATAACGGCTTGATTACTAGCACTTTGCAAAATACCTTTCGGCTAAAAAGCCGAAAGGTATTTTATAAGCACCTGTTAGTCACCTAGTTAGCCTCGGAGCCCCCCTCCTCAAAACCTCATCGCCACAGCTACCCCGTAAGTCCCGGTGAAAGCGTCCGCGACAGGTACCATGGACATAGTTCTGTCGTCGGGAAGGTTTATGCCGAACAGGCGTTTGACGGGCCTCAGGCTCCAGTAGCCGATCTGGGCGGAAAGGATTCCGCAGCCGGCTCCGGCGACCGTGTCCCACCAGTAGTGTCTGTCGTGGTAGACGCGGAGGGCAGCGACGCTGGCGGCGACGCCATAGGCAGCCGCGCCCCAGCCCCAGCCATACTCGTGCCTGACGATCTCGGCGCCCATGAAGGCGGTGGCTGTGTGTCCGCTTGGGAATGAATTGTGCGCGCTTCCGTCAGGGCGTTCCTCCTTTACCGCATATTTGAGAGAGTTGACGATGAGGGTCTCGGCGATGATTCCGACGCCCGTGACGATCAGTCGGTCCACAGTCCTGTTCGTGCCGTCTTCAGTCCTGTTCGGACCGTCCACACCCAGCAGGCCGAGGGTTACTCCAGCCACTGACGGGACGTACTGAAGATAGTAGTCAGGAACCGCTGTCTCCTTGAACTGGGCAGACAGCGGGAACAGCGACGAAATCAGCAGTATCGCCGACGATATCAGTGTCCTCAACATCATCTGACAAAGATAGCATTTTTGAGAATCCTTTCTGATTCTTGGTTTTCGGATCTACTGGGTGGCTTGCTTTAAGTACGGCATTTGGTAGTATTTCAGCATGTAATAAACAAGTATTTTGCAGAATAAACATAAATAACTACCTTTGTGTCAAGGAAGTAAACCGTGGTTAGGAAGGGGGATTCAGCCCTTTTATGTAAAGTCCCTCATCTGCCCCTGCGAAAGCAATTCCGCCACGTATCCCCGGGCAAGAATAAATCAGGCGACACCAATCGGTGCCGCCTGATTTTGTTTTTCGCCAGATACCATCCTACTTCACCTTGACCTGGTCAACGAGCTGGACTCCGTGTTGTCTGCATAATCCGGTTTTTTGTATATTTGCGTTGATATGCTTACATCCGTTAGAGAAAATAGATTTTGTCTATGGTACTGACTTATATTCTTGCATTGATTCTTGCATCGGTTCAACCAACCGCTGCCCAATGTGATTCCATCGCTGCTGAACTTACAGCACAGGGAAAATACGCAGAGGCTGTTGAAATGGCTAAGCAAGGCGTCCAGGAAGCGGAGAGGGCCGATGACATGGATATGAAGATTTCCTGTCTATGCACCATGTCAACCAGTTACACAAGACTTGGTGAGCTGGAGAATGCGATAGATTGTATCAAGCAGGTATATGAGTATGATCTTCAGTTTAACAATCCTGCCGACCTTTCATATGATATGAATCTTATGGCAGCTATCTGTTACTCTGGAGGAAGGTATGAAGAGGCTATGGAATATATCTTAAAGTCAATAGCCTTTGCGAGGGATGGAGGAGATGAAAACAGAGGCGATCTCGCTGTCAGGCTAGGGAATGCTTCGGATATTTTCAGGTCTCAGAAAAGATTTGGCGAAGCAGAGGAATTTGCCACGGAGGCATATCAGATTGACAAGGAAGATGGTAGAGAGGACAAGGTTCCTGTGAGGCTTTGTCAGCTTGCCGGATGTCTGGCCGCTAATGGTAAAATAGATGAAGCAATTCCCGCTTACAGGGAATCCGTTGAAAAACTAGAAGCCCTTGGAAATAAACAGTCACTCAGCATTGCTTGCAGAGAGCTCGGTTCTATCTTGGAGAATGACTCTGAAGCGATCAGCTATCTCGAGAAGGCTGAATCCTTGTCAGAAGAACTCGGAAGTGCACGAGACATCATCGAAGCAAACGTCGGTCTTGCAAACAGACTTCAAGTCATCAACCCATCAAAGGCATATGGCCACCTGTTGAAAGCGTATACAAGAAGAGATTCTCTCTTCAATCTGGAGAAGACTGCAGAAATTGATAGACTCAACGTAGAGTATCAGACACTCGAGAAGGAATCTCAGCTTGCTTCGGCAAAGTCAAAGGCCAGGCTTGCAAATCTGGCATTATCGCTGTTGTCGATAATTGCCGTCATTCTTGGATGCTTCTATGCCTATGTACTTAAGTCAAAGAAGAATCTTAGCCGGACGAATAAGGAGCTGAAGGACAACCTTAGAATTGTATCAGAGAGATTTGCATCGCTTACGGCTTCACATGAAAATGCAGGTTCGGATCTTGATGATGTAAAGGAAGACAATAATCCTACGGACAATATCCAGTTCACACCCCGTGAGATGGATATCATCAAGCTCTCCTGCAAGGGCAGAATCGGTAAGGAAATAGCTGCAGATCTTGGTATTTCTATCAAGACTGTGGATAACATCAAAGCTGCCATCTTCCATAAAGTTGGCGTAGGAACAACATTGGAGCTTGTGATTTACGCAATACACAACAAATTGGACAAGTAGAAAATGCTGGTGTCCCAAGATTGACCTGTCACAAAGCTTAATCATTTAAATAGTTAATACACAATAGAATAAGTGGCATATAGGAGAAATTACCTATATGCCACTTACATTTTTATAGATACATTTGATTCTGTAATCGCATCACATAGAACTTAGTTTAACTCTTTACATATATTTTCGAAATTCAGAATTGCTGGGCAGCCTCGGTGTAAAGTCATTGAGGCTGCAGATGGCATGGGTCACAGACCGCCGCAAAGGTCTTACTTCACCTTGACCTGTCTTACTTCACCTTGACCTGGTCGACGAGCTGGGCGCAGATGCTCTGCATTCCCTTGATTGAAGGGTGGCCGTTCTGTTTCTCGACGTCCTGGAGCTCGACGAGCTGGACTCCGTGGTGCTTGCACACTGTCCTGAAGGACTCGTTGACTTCTTCCTGGAGCTCGGAGTTGAGCATTACGACAACCTGTGCCTCAGGGTATCTGAGGGCGAGACGCGAGAGGAGGCATGAGAGTGCTGGCCTGAGGCTCTTGCAGTCTTCGTCTGTCCAGTCTGAGTACTTGTACTCTCCTACCGGCGAATGTGCCCATGCGTCGTTGGTGCCGCCGAAGAGGAAGATGATGTCAGGGTCGCCGAGTCTGTCGAAGCGCCAGAGCATCGATGATGCGGTCACGTCTCTGCGGCCATAGCCGGTGGTGCAGATCGTGGTGCCGCCCCAGGAGTCGTTCTTCTCGAGGGTGAATCCCATGGCCTTGGTGTAGAGGCTCCACCAGCACTGCTCTGCAAGCTTGCAGTCGTTCTGGTTGTTTGGGTAGAATGGTGCGTAGCCCGGAGGGTTGACGCCGTCGTATGTCGAGTATGAGTCGCCGAGGACTGAGACTTTCTTAGACTGTGCTGATGCAACGATTCCTGCTGCAAGGAGCAATGAGATAAGAATGATGCGTTTCATGGTTCTTTTTGCTTATGCTCGACAATAATAAGAAATAATTGGATAAGTTGCAGTTTTTTTCTAAATCTGTAGAGATTCAATCATTGTTATGATAAACGCATAGGTCATGAGCATACTTATCAAAGACACAACCCCAATGGAGCGCATCCAGATCGTCAAGGAGGCGCTGGACGGTGAATATGACGAGTTCTACGACGACTATGTCGACGGCAAGAAGGAACTCGCCCAGCTGAACTCTGAATACAGCGCCCAGAACGCCGGCATGGGCAAGGATTGACGTCGTCAAACGACAGATTTACGATTTTTCGCCCTACTACCCCAAAAATCAAGGGGTGGTAGGGCGAAAAACAATTCAGGGCGAAAAACAATCCAGGGCGAAAAAACAATCCAGGGCGAAAAACAATCCAGGGCGAAAAACAATACTTTACCTGTTGACTCTCCATTCGTGGATACCGCCGGACTCGCCGTCCTGGAGGGTTGCCACGATGCTGAGGCCTGTGGTGGTGACTGGTTCGAAGTGGACGGTGTTGTACTTGTCCATCTCAACGCCGTAGGCATCGAGAGCCTTGACTTCCTGCCACTTGCCGGCTGTGTCCTTGTAGTAGAGCTGCCATGACACAGGTACGCGGTAGTTGCCGTCGTAGTGGTCGAATACAAGCCAGTATACATCTACTGATGAGACGGTCTCAGCCTGCTTGAACTCGTATGCGATGTCTACCTTGTCACCGAACTTTCTCCACCAGTACCAGTATGGCTTGCGGAGGTCGTCTGATGAGGCTGGCTCCCACTGGTCGTTGAGTCCCCATGCTTCCTCCTTGTCGACAGCTGATTCCGGAGCGTCGTCCTGGATAGCCGCGATGCTGGTGCTGTAGGCGTAGGCCTCTGATGCAATCGTAGGCTCCGGCTTAGGGAAGGTGTTCTCCTTCGCGGTAGGAACCCATACTGTCATCTCGTCGCTGCCACGGTTGCACCATGTGCTGTAAGGGATTGCCTTGATCTCGCCGGCGGTGAGTTCAACTACTCCGTTGAGGAGCTCTGCCTTGTACTGTGCACTGAACTTTGTGCCTGCAGGGATGAACTTGTCGAATACCTGACCGTTTGCCTGGTCAACACCCTCGAGGCAGTATACGACCGGTCCGCGCATGATCGCGAGCTTGCCGCGGTCGTCAACGACTTCCTCTCTTGCCTCGACCTGACGTGCCTCCATAGGAAGGCTTACCTGGATCTCGTCACCTTCTGCCCATGTCCTGTCGATCACTACGTAGCCGTCCACGAGCTTGCTGCTGACTTTCTTGCCATTGACCTTGACTGTGTATGCGCCAGCCTTGTCGACGAACTTGTAGAGTCCGGTGTCGACAGGTGCGTCCTTTGCCCATCCTGGGATGCGGATGTACATTGCGAACTGACCGGCCTGCTCAGGATTCACACTGATCCTGACGTCACCGTTCCAAGGGTATTCTGTCGCCTGTGAGAGGCGGAGCTTTCCGCTCTCCTGCTGGATCTCTGAGTTGCTCTGGATGAAGAGGTTGACATAGACGTCGTTGCCCTTGACTGCATACATGTAGTTGGAAACAGATGCGATGAAGCGGGTGATGTTTCCAGGGCAGCATGCGCAGCCGAACCATTCCTGGCGGGCGTGCTCGCCGTTGCTTTCGAGTGGGTTGTCGTAGAAGAAGTCATCGCCGTCGAGGGATACGCCTGCGAGGACGCCGTTGTAGAGAGCAAGCTCAAGTACGTCGATGTACTTGCTGTCACCGGTGTAGAGGAACATCCTGTGGTTCCAGTAGACGTTGGCGATGGATGCGCAGGTCTCGCAGTAGTCAGTGTGGTTGTGGAGTTCGAACTCAGGTCCGAAACCTTCGCCCTGTGCGCGGCTGCCGATACCTCCGATGATATAGAGCTTCTTGCCTGCCATATTGTTCCAGATGCGGCTGAGAGCCTCGAAGTATGCCTTGTCGTGGGTGAGGGCCGCAACATCAGCAACGCCTGAATAGAGGTAGCCTGCGCGTACTGCGTGGCCTACGATCTCTTCCTGCTGGAGGATAGGCATATGGTCCTGGCTGTACATGCTTGGCTCGTGTCCGTCTGTGCAGCGGCCTGTCTCGTCAACGAAATATTTTGCCTGCCTGAGGTACTTCTCGTCGCCGGTGACCTTGTAGAGCTTTGCAAGTCCCATCTCGACTATTGGATGTCCGCCCGGGCGATGGATCTTGCCTTCCTCGTCACCGAAGGTCTCGCATACGAGGTCTGCATTCCTGAGGGCTACGTCGAGAAGAGTCCTCTTGCCGGTGGCTCTGTAGTGGGCAACGGCAGCCTCATAGAGGTGACCGCAGTTGTAGAGTTCGTGGCTGTTGATCTTCTCCCACTTGCTTGTTCCCCACCATCCTGAGAGGCGGTAGCACTTGTTTGTGACACAGGTGGTGAGGTATCCGTCCTCTTCCTGTGCGGATGCGATGATCTCGATATACTTGTCGATTCTTGCGTCGAGTTCAGGGTCGTAGTGTGCGGCGAGAGAGTAAGATGCGCCTTCGATCACCTTGTATGGATCGGTGTCGTCGAATGAGAAGTCGCCTCTGTGCTCGCCCTTCATCAGTCCGCCGGCGATGGCGAAGTTGTCGAAACGGCCGTTGATGTCGCACTGGTAGAGCGCGGCAGGGATTGTGACTGTCCTGTTGATCTCAATTCGTGGCGCCCAGAATCCGTCTGTGATTTCTGTTGCGGTGAAGGGAACTTCCTGGATGTCAGTGATCGGAAGCTCTTTAGAGGTAGTAGTGTCCTTGGAACTGCATGCACCCAAGGTAAGAATGGCTGCCGAGAAAACAGCCAATGCCACTGTGTGGCGAAGGTCAGCGTTTAGCATGGTGTGTATAATGATTTGGAGCGGCAAAGATAGTGAATCTGCCGCTCCAATCAAAGTCTGTCTTTAACTATGTACGTTTTTAAAGTACTGCGATTTCTGCCTCTGACAGCGCTCTGCTATAGATTCTGACGTCCGATATCATTGTACCTGACAGGTACTTGTCACCTCTGAAGGGAGCCTTTCCCATCCAGTTGAAGGTCGGAGCTTCGTCTGGGAAAGTCTCGGCCATGGTGTACATCTTGTCGTTCTGGGCGACGACCTTGCCGTTCATATAAAGCTTGCCGACGGTGCCTTCCTGTACGTAGACCGCATGTTGCCATGATCCCTGGGTCGCAGGTTTGTCGACGACCATGAAGCTCTCGCCGGTGTAGCCGCCGACCGAGTTCTCGGCCTGCTGGGTGTTGAGGCGGAATGCGTGGTAACGGCCGTCGGTAGCTCCGTTGGCCTCGAGGGTCGAGAAGGCCCAGAGGAAGTAGCCGTAGCCCTTGAGCGATGCGTCGGCGCTGACGTTGAATTTCACCGATATTGTGAAATCCGCGCATGCCTTGAGCGCTTCGCCGATTCCGGCTCCCATGTCGATGTAGCCCTCTTCACCTGCGAGGTCTACGATCTTTCCCTTGACGTCGCTGCAGCTGCCGAGAGTGGCGCTGCCCTTGAGTGCGGCGTCGAAGCCGTTGCCGGAAACGTCCTTGATGAGTGTACCTTCTGACTTGTTGAAATCATAGCGGAGGAGGAGTCCTTCTTCGCGTGGCGAGCATGCTGCACATGTCAGCACGACAAGCAATGATGTGAGAAATGCTTTCATACTGCGAAAGATAACATTTTTTTGAGTAGATTTGTATCCTGTCAAAAGAGAAATTTACTTCAACAACGATATTTATATGCTTACAATTGGATCGGCTCTTACTGCAACTGCAAAGAAGGCTCTTCTCTGCGGTTCAGGTGAACTTGGAAAGGAAGTAGTACTTGAGCTTCAGCGCTATGGCGTCGAGACCATCGCTCTCGACCGTTACCCTAATGCGCCTGCGATGCAGGTGGCCCACCGCAGCTATGTGGTGAACATGCTTGACGGAGCAGCCCTCCGCGAGATTATCGAAAAGGAGAAGCCGGACTTCATCATTCCTGAGGTCGAGGCTATCGCTACTCCTACTCTCGTAGAGCTTGAGAAGGAAGGCTACAATGTCATCCCGACTGCGAACGCCGCGCTTCTTACCATGAACAGAGAAGGTATCCGCCGTCTGGCTGCAGAGGAGCTTGGACTTCCTACAGCGACCTATAAGTTCGCGGATACTCTTGATGATTTCAAGGCTGCTGTCGCCGAAGTAGGCATGCCATGCGTTGTGAAGCCTATCATGAGTTCGTCAGGCCATGGCCAGAGCGTCATCAAGTCCGAGGACGACATTATGAATTCGTGGCGTATCGCCCAGGAAGGTGGACGTGCCGGTGCAGGCCGCGTCATCGTCGAGGGCTTCGTGAAGTTCGACTACGAGATCACTCTCCTTACCGTCCGTCACAGCGCTGGTACGACCTGCCTCGCTCCTGTAGGACATCGCCAGGTCGACGGTGATTACCGCGAATCATGGCAGCCTCAGCCTATGAGCCCTGCGGCTCTTGCCAAGGCGGAGGATATCGCACGTAAGGTTACCGGTGCACTCGGTGGCTATGGAATCTTCGGCGTCGAGATGTTCGTCAAGGGTGACGAGGTCATCTTCAGCGAGGTTTCTCCACGTCCGCACGACACAGGTATGGTGACGATGATCTCTCAGGATCTCTCTGAGTTCGCTCTCCATGCACGTGCGATTCTCGGTCTCCCTATCCCAGGCGTAAAGTTATACGGCCCAAGCGCATCAAAGGCAATCGTCATCGACGGAGATTCCGACAAGGTGGCATTCTCAGGCCTCGAGGATGCTCTTTCAGAGGAAGGCGTACAGATCCGTCTCTTCGCAAAGCCTGAGGTTGTCGGCCATCGCCGCTTCGGTGTCATCCTCGCTACAGGCATCTCGATCGAGGACGCTCTCCAGAAGGCTGAACAGGCCTATGGAAAGATAAACGTGAAAGTGCTTCCTCGATAGAAAGGGTAACTTATTGATAATTAACGTATTACAAAATACCTTTCGGCTGTTTTGCCGAAAGGTATTTTGTAACTATCAGAAAATCAATCGAATAGCTATTTCCCGCGTCTGTCAATCCAGCACCACAGGCGGAACATCAGCCAGCCCCAGGCCAGGAACAGGACGACATGTACCCAATAAGGTATCGATGTCTTGTAGGCCTCTGTCGGAGTGAAGCGTTCGAACTGCGGGATGTCGGCGTAGTAGTAGGCGCCGGCACCGAAGTCGTAGTCAGGGTTCAGTCCGAGGCGATGGGACATTATGTAGAGAGCACAAATCAAAATGGCGACGACCGTAAGGATCGTCACCACTTTGAAGATTATATCTTTCTTGCTTCTAGCCATGGTTCAATATTGAATTCAGGCCTGTGCAGTTCCCCTCGCTAGTTGAGTGTAGGGATAGGGAAGATTGCTCCTGAGAGGAGGAACCAGACTGCGAAGAATGTGAGAGCGATGTTGAAGAGCTGGCCGATGAGGTAGAGCCAGAGCACCTTGCCACCCTGCATCTGCTTTGCGATCTCCTTGAAGTTGGTGTCGAGACCGATGCTGGTGAATGCAAGTACGAATGCCCAGTTCTTGTACTGGTCGAGCACCTTGTTGATTGCGCTTACCTGGTCAGCACCAGCGAGAGGCTGGATGATGAATGAAGCGATGAGGGATGCTACGAAGAAACCGATGATGAACTTAGGGAATCTTGTCCAGATCTCGCTTGCGCCTACCTTCTTCGTGCCTGTCTTGTCTACGCGTGTAGCGAAGAAGACTGCTACGAAGAATGCGATGAAGCCGATGAGGATGTTCTGGATCATCTTTACGAGCACTGCAGCCTTTTCAGCCTCACCGCCGAGGGTTGAGCCTGCTACTGCGACAGCTCCTGTAGAGTCGACTGTACCACCGATGAGTGAACCACCCATGATTGCGCTCATGCCTGTAGCCTTTACGATCATAGGCTCGAAGACCATCATGAGGACTGTGAAGATGATAGAGATCGATACGGCCATCGTGAGGTCAGTCTTCTTGCAGTTTGAAGCCGCACCGGTAGCGATTGCTGCAGATGTACCGCAGACGCTGGTAGCAGCGGCAAGAGTGATGACCAGCGGTTTGTTGTCCATCTTGAACACCCTTGTTCCGAGCCACCACATGAAGATGATGACGACCGGAGTCACGATCCATGCGATACCGAGACCGTAGAGACCGAACTTGGCGATGTTTGAGAAGAGGACTGAGAAACCCATGATCACGAGACCGGTCTTGATGTAGAACTCAGTCTTGATCGCTGGCTTGAGCCACTTTGGAACTCCTACTGTGTTTGAGATGAGGAGACCGATGATGAGTGCCCAGAATGCCCACTCGAGGTAGCGGTTGAGTGTGAACTCAGCGCTGATGAGACGGACGATGAATGAAAGGGCGAAGAGGCCGAGGAATGCAGGGATGTATTCCTTCACGTTGCCTCCCTGGAGCTTCACACCGAGTGTGAAGAGAATTCCTGTCACAGCTACTGTGACGAGGGTCTTTACCCAGAAAGCACCTGCAGCGAACTGCTTGCCAAGAGCGGCAAGGGTAGCGGTATCAGACTCACCGAATCCCCATGTGCTGAACTTGAGGGCAGAGAAGTCGAAAGCCTTGGTCAGGACGGCGATGCATGCGATGAGAATCACGATGCCGCCAAGCCATACGGCCTGCCAGTCTTCCTTCTTCCAAAAATCAGAAAAAGATTTCATGATACTATTATATTTTAGGTATTAGTACTTTTCGTCAAAAAGCCGGATACAAATATAACAAATTTAATTTATATGCCTACGTGCAGGGGAATGTACGCTCCCGCCATGTACTCTATGGTGGTCTTCCCGCCGTCCAGGACTACGCTCGCGACGTCCAGCCAGATCTCGGCGTCCTGGACCATGGTACCTCGCCCCGCCGTCTTCCTCAGCTTCGACATATACACTGCGGCGGCCTTCGATATGTTGGCCTGCTTGCCCCCGCCTATGCTTTCCAGCGGGTCCGCCGACAGCGGCGCCACACGGGTCTTGACCTCCGTGAAATGGATTCCGTCCTTGTAAAGGGAAATAATGTCTACCTCGAGATGCCCTGTCCTCCAGTTCCTCTCCAGAATCGAGTGGCCACGTTCCTGCAGATACGCGCACACTGCCTCCTCTCCTATCCTTCCGATCTGCCTGTTCATATTGTTGTCTTATGTCCATGGTACCGGCTCCGACGCCGGTGCCCCTTTTATTCGAACGTCACGATGGTGACGCCGGTTCCGCCGAACTGGATGTGCTCGTCCTTCACCGATGCCACGCCCGGGGTCGTCCTCACGAACTTCTGGATCTCCTCGCGAAGGGCGCCTGTGCCCTTGCCATGGATGATGCGTACAGAAGGTACGTTGAGCATGATCGCGTCGTCGACGTACTTCATGACTGTCTCGAGGGCTTCGCTCACGCGCGCGCCTCTGATGTCGAGCTCTGTCTTGAAGTTGAGCTTGCGCTCCATCATCGAACTGTCCTGTACGGTCGTTGTCGGAGCGTTGTTCCTGACGGTTCTGACGGCGTTCTTGAACTCGTTCGAGGTGATTCTCTCAACTCTGTCGAGAGGCATCTTGCTGGTGATTGAACCGATGATGACGGTGACAGCCTTGTTTGATACCTTGGCTACCTCGCCGACCATTCCGTTGTCCTTTATGCGCACTTTCTCGCCGACCTCGAGCTTTCCGTTGCGGAACTCGCTCTCGCGTCTTGCCTCCTCGGCCAGGCGCTCAGCCTCAGCCTTCTGCTTCTCGTCCATCCTCTGCTGCTTACGGGCCTGCTGGCGGGCCTTGCGCTCCTCCAGCCTGCGGAGACGGTCTTCGAGATGGGCGTCCTTGTCTTTCTTGTCCTGGGTCTTGCGGAGTGCCAGGACGCTGACGAAGTTCTGAAGCTCCTTGCGGGCTTCCATGGTCTTTTCCTTCTCCGCCTGGGATTCCTTGATGGTGCGGATGGTGTTCTCGACCTGCTTGTTGGCTCCCTTGACGATTTCCGCGGCCTCCTTGTGGGCCTCCTCGAGGATGTCCTTCTTCATCTGCTTGATGCTCTGGAGCTCCTTCTGGTATTTGTCGGTGATGCTTTCGAGGGTCTGGTCGGTCTTGCGTATCTTCTGGAGCTTCTCGTCGAGGGCCCTGCGGTTGCGGGCGATCTTGCGGAGGTTCCTTTCGATTCCTACATATTCCTCACCTGCGCGGCTCTCGGCATCCTTGACGATAGTCTCCGGAAGTCCCATCTTCCTGGCGAGCTCGAATGCGAACGAGTTGCCCGGCATTCCTATCTCGAGCTTGAAGAGCGGCGCGATGTTGACCGCGTCGAACTGCATGGCGCCGTTGATCACTCCGCAGTCGTTCGAGGTCGCGTAGAGCTTGAGGTTGGTATAATGGGTGGTGATGACACCGTAGGTTCCTCTCTTGTCGAGCTCGGCGAGGATGGACTCTGCGATCGCTCCTCCGGCCGCAGGCTCTGTTCCTGAACCGAACTCGTCGATCAGCACGAGGGTCTTTTCGTCCGCCTTGCTCAGCATGTCCTTCATCTGCTCGAGGAACGAGCTGTAGGTACTGAGGTCGTTGTCGATGCTCTGTCCGTCGCCGATATCAACCATGATTCTGTCGAACACGACCATCTCCGAGCTTTCGGAAGTCGGGATGAGCATTCCCCACTGGAACATGTACTGAAGCAGTCCGACTGTCTTGAGGCAGACTGACTTTCCTCCGGCGTTAGGACCTGAGATGAGGAGTATGTGCTTTGCAGGGGTGAGGGTGACGGTCTGAGGGACGATCTGCTTGCCTTCGCTGCGAAGTGCTTTCTCGAGAAGCGGGTGGCGGGCCTTGCGCAGGTCCATCTCGCCGCTTTCTGAGATGACAGGCATTCCGGCGATGTAGTCTAGGGCGACGTTGGCCTTTGCCATGATGAAGTCCAGCTCGCCTATGCAGACCGCTCCGTCCAGAAGTTCCGGAACGTAAGGTCTGAGGAAGTCGCTGAATTCTGAAAGTATCCTGAAGATCTCGCGCTGCTCCGCGAAATGGAGCTCGCTGATCTCGTTCTCGAGAGCGATGACCTCCATAGGCTGGATGAAGGTTGTCTTTCCGCTGGCCGACTCGTCATAGACAAAGCCGCTGAAGCTTCTCTTCTTTGAGGAATTGACAGGGATGAGGAGCTTGCCGTCGCGCATGGAGATGCTGGCGTCGCTGTCCACGAGGCCTTCCTGCTGCGCCTTCCTGAGGATCGAGTTGGCGACCTTGGAGACAGAGCTTTCCTTGTCCTTCAGGCTTTTCCTTATATCATATAGGGCGTCGGAGGCTGTGTCCTTGACATTTCCGTGCCTGTCGAGTATGCTGTCTATCCTTCGGCTCACCTCGGGGAAGACGGCGATCCTGGAAGTCATTCTCTTCAGGTTAGGATAGACTCCGTCCTTGATGCTTTCGAAGAATCCGTTGATCTTGGTGATGGTCTGGAGCATCGTCCTGAGCTTTCCGAGCGAAAGCAGGTCGATGTTGGCTCCGTCGTTCTGGAGGACCTTGAGGAACTGGACGCAGTCGATGTAGCCGTTGGTAGGGAAACCGTCCTCGAACATGACGATCAGCCTCATCTCATCTGTGAGCTGGAGCCTGCGCCTGATTTCCCTGGCGTCCCTTGAAAACTCTTCCTGCTCTACCTTGGCCACTGCATACTCGGTGCTGCAGCGGTCAGAAACTGATTTCCTGACCCTGTCGAAGCCGAGCTTGGCCTCAAGCCTTATGTCCCTTCCTTCGATTGTCACTTCCAAATACTGGTTCTATTGTATGCTGTCCTTGCTAGATAGCGCTTCCGAGCCCGGTCATCGACTGTCCGAGGAGCAGCTTAAGTTCATTTATGTTATGTATCGTCGAGATCTCGCCTGACTTGACGAACGAGACGTGTCCGGTCTCTTCGGAAACCACGATGACGTCGGCGTCCGAATTCTCGGTCATGCCGATCGCTGCCCTGTGCCTCATGCCGTAGTTGGCCGGGATGTCCTGCCTGTCGGTTATCGGGAGAGTACATCTCGCCGCGACTATCCTGTCCCCGCTCATGATCACAGCTCCGTCGTGCAGAGGAGAATTCTTGAAGAACAGGTTCATGATGAGGCGTCGGCTGATCTTGGCGTCGATCATGTCTCCGGTCTCGATGATGTTCTGTATGCTGATGCTGTGAGGAATCACGATCAGCGCGCCGGTCTTGTCGGCCGACATCCTTCTGCAGGCCTCGCAGATCTCGTTCACGGAGTTGCTGTTCATGTCGCCTTCCTTGTTTCCGAAAAGCTTGCTGATGATCCTTAGTCCTCTGGTGTTCGATCCCATCTTCATCAGGAAGTGCCTGATCTCAGGCTGGAATATGACGATCATCGCGATGACTCCGACATCCACGAGTATGCTGACCAGGCGGCTCATCATCTTCATGTGCAGGGCGTCCACCACAAGCATGAGCAGGTAGATCGCGAACACCGCCAGGAAGATGTTCATTGCCGGAGTCGCGCGGATCCATCTGAACATCAGAAAGATTATCGCGCCTACGAGCAATATGTCCAGAACGTCCATCGAGGACAGGCTTAGGAAGCCGAAAAGAGCCAGGACCATGGTACCTCCGTTTTAACAGTCTACAAATTTAATAAAAATATGTATATCAGCGCGGTCAGAAGCACTTCTTGTGGAAAAAATTGTTGAAAACTGCTTGTTAATTGACAGATTATTAGTACCTTTGCAGTCCGCAAATTATAGGCGGAACTATTTAATTTATTAATTAACAATTAATTAACCAAACCAATGCCTGGATTAATTGGAAAGAAAATCGGAATGACATCCGTTTTCGGTGCTGATGGAAAGAACATTCCATGCACCGTTATTGAGGCTGGTCCATGTGTTGTTACGCAGGTTCGTACAGTAGAGAAAGATGGTTATGCCGCTGTACAGCTTGCCTATGACGAAATGACAGAGAAACATGCCAGCGCTCCGCTCATGGGGCATTTTGAAAAGGCAGGAACCACTCCTAAGCGCAAGCTCGTTGAATTCCCAGCAGACTTCGCAGGAGAGCTTAAGTTAGGCGACACCGTTGCACTCACTGATGTGATTTCAGAGGGCGCATTCGTGAATGTTGTCGGTACATCTAAGGGTAAGGGATTCCAGGGAGTTGTGCACCGTCACCACTTCCAGGGAGTAGGTGGTCAGACCCATGGTCAGCACAACCGTCTCCGTCACCCTGGTTCAATGGGTGCATCATCATGGCCTTCACGTGTATTCCCAGGAATGCGCATGGCAGGTCACATGGGTAATGAGAGAGTAAAGGTTGCTAACCTTTCTGTCATCAAGGTTATCCCTGAGAACAATCTCGTAGTAGTAAAGGGCTCTGTACCAGGAGCTAAGGGTTCTTACGTTATTTTGGAGGCATAAGGATTATGGAATTGAAAGTATTGAAAATTGACGGAACAGAGTCTGGAAAGACCGTTGTTCTCGACGAGCAGGTATTCGGCGTACAGCCAAATGACCATGCAATCTATCTCGACGTAGTCCAGTACCTCGCAAACCAGCGTCAGGGCACAGCAAAGACTAAGGACAGAAGCGAAGTGGCTTACAGCACCAAGAAGCTCGGTCGTCAGAAAGGTGGCGGCGGCGCACGTCATGGTTCGCTCAAGGCAGGTATCTTCGTAGGTGGTGGTAACATCCACGGTCCAAAGCCACGTGACTACAGGACAAAGCTTAACAAGAAGGTTAAATCACTTGCACGCGTTTCTGCACTTTCTTACAAGGCACAGGCAAACGCTATCACAGTCGTAGAGCCATTCGCAATGGAGGCTCCTAAGACTAAGGAGTTCATGAATATTCTCAGCGCTCTCAAGGCTGGTGACAGAAAGGTACTCTTCGTCCTTCCTGAGAACTCTACAAACATTTACCTTTCATCACGTAACCTCCCAGAGGTAAAGGTCATCACAGTTGACGAGATCAGCACATATGCTATCATGAACTCATACTCAATGGTTCTCGTTGACGGTGTACAGGACATCCTTGCCTCAAGAGTTAACCGCTAATCAGTTTGAGAGATGGGAATTTTAATTAAGCCAATAGTAACAGAGAAGCTGACGGATCAGGGCGAAAAGTTGAACCGTTATGGTTTCATCGTAGATCGCGATGCAAACAAGCTTCAGATCAAGGCTGCGGTAGAGCAGATGTACAATGTGACAGTTGCTGATGTCAACACACTCAACTATCACGGAAAGAGAAAGGCACGCTATACCAAGGCTGGCATGCTCAAGGGTCGTATGAACCACTTCAAGAAGGCATACGTTACTCTCGCAGGCGAGGATAAGATCGATTTCTACAGTAACATTTAAGGAGGAATTAGGCAATGGCAGTAAGAAAGTTCAAACCAGTTACCCCTGGTCAGAGAAATAAGGTGATCAGCTCTTTCGACGAAATCACCTGCAAGAAGCCTCATAAGGCATTGCTTGAGCCTCTTAAGAGCTCCGGCGGTCGTAACAACACAGGTCAGATGACCGTACGTTACATCGGTGGTGGCCACAAGAGAATGTACCGTATCATCGATTTCCTTCGTGATAAGGATACCTGCTCTGCAAAGGTATTGACAATCGAGTACGATCCAAACCGTAGCGCACGTATCGCACTCGTAGAATATGAAGACGGCGAGAAGAGATATATCATCGCACCTAACGGCCTCAAGGTCGGTCAGGTGATCGCTTCAGGTGCAGGTGTTGCTCCTGAGCTCGGTAACGCTCTTCCTCTCAGTGATATTCCAGTAGGTACTCTCGTACACAACATCGAGCTCCGTCCTGGTCAGGGTGCTGCAATGGCACGTTCAGCAGGTACATTCGCACAGCTCGCAGCACGTGAGGGCAACTACGCTATCCTTCGTCTCCCTTCAGGTGAGACAAGAATGGTTCTCGTTGCTTGCCGCGCGACAGTTGGTACAGTTTCAAATCCTGAACACAATCTTGAGTCGTCAGGTAAGGCAGGTCGTAGCCGCTGGCTCGGTCGTCGCCCTCACAACCGTGGTGTCGTAATGAACCCAGTTGATCACCCAATGGGTGGTGGTGAAGGTCGTGCTTCCGGTGGTCACCCACGTTCACGTAAGGGACTTCCTGCAAAGGGATACAAGACACGTAATCCTAAGGCAACTTCAAATAAGTTCATCATTGAAAGAAGAAAGAAATAACGGAATAAAACTTTAGAGATTATGAGTCGTTCATTAAGAAAAGGTCCATATATCCAGGAAGCTCTGGAGAAAAGAATTCTTGCTATGAATGATGGTAGCAAGAAGAAGGAAGTAGTCAAGACATGGTCACGCGCAAGCATGATCTCTCCTGACTTCGTCGGCCACACGATCGCAGTTCATAACGGAAACAAGTTCATTCCGGTATACGTAACTGAGAACATGGTAGGCCACAAACTCGGCGAATTCGCCCCTACACGTACATTTAGAGGTCATTCAGGTAACAATAAGAGATAATTATGGGAAAGCGTAAGAAACTTATGGCAGAGAGCCTCAAGGAGGCTAAGAAGGCCACAGCTATTGCTAAGCTGAATGACGTTCCTACATCTCCACGCAAGATGCGTCTTGTTGCAGATACAGTAAGAGGTGTGGAAGTTAACCGCGCACTCGATCTTCTTAAATTCTCAAAGAAGGCACCGTCAATCCGTCTTGAGAAGCTTCTCCGCAGCGCAATCGCTAACTGGGAGGCAAAGAATCCTGACAGCAGCAAAGAGCTTGATAACGGTAACGTATATGTAAAGACCATCATGGTTGATGAGGGTCGTACACTTAAGAGAATCCGTCCTTGCCCTCAGGGTAGAGCCGGCCGTATCCGCAAGCGTTCAAACCATGTAACCGTTATTCTTGACGTTAAGAAACCAACAGTGGAGGCATAATTATGGGACAGAAAACAAATCCAATCAGCAACAGAATCGGTATCACCCGTGGTTGGGACTCTAACTGGTGTGGTGGTAACTACGCAGAGAAGATCGCTGAGGACTACAAGATCCGTCAGTATCTCGAGGCTCGCCTTTCAAAGGCAAGCATCTCTAAGATTGTGATCGAGAGAACCCTTAAGCTCATCACCGTGACAATCCAGGCTGCAAGACCAGGTGTCATCATCGGTAAGGGTGGACAGGAAGTAGACAAGCTCAAGGACGAGCTCAAGAAGGTTACCAAGAAGGATGTTCAGATCAACATCTACGAGGTAAGAAAGCCTGAGGTTGACGCTCGCATCGTAGCTGACTCTATCGCTCGTCAGATCGAGGGTCGTGTATCTTACAGAAGAGCAATCAAGATGGCTGTCGCTACAGCTATGAGAGTTGGTGCAGAAGGTATCAAGGTTCAGATCAGCGGCCGTGTAGGCGGTGCTGAAATGGCTCGCTCAGAAATGTTCAAGGAAGGTCGTACACCTCTCCACACATTCCGTGCTGATATCGACTACGCTCTCGCAGTAGCCAACACCAAGGTAGGTTGCCTCGGTATCAAGGTATGGATCTGCAACGGTGAAGTTTACGGAAAGAAGGATCTTTCACCTAACGCTGGCATCGCTGCTTCAGCAGCACAGCCACAGCAGGGTGGCCACAACGGACGTGGCGGTGACCGTAACGGTCGTCGTGGTGGCCGTGGCCGCAGAAATGCAGGCGAGAAGGCTGAGTAATACTTCGCGACAAACAATAATACGGCCTGCTTCGGGTAACCGCAGCAGGCCTTTTTTTAAAACTTACAGAGACATGAAATTCAGGATTGCATCCATCTTCGCGGCAGTTCTTGCTTTCGCTGCCTGCTCACAGAACACCAGCTCAGACAGGACCCACCTCACATGCTACATAGACGGTGACACAGATCCTGTCCGTATCGTCTGTGCTGATGTTGACACCCTCATCAATCCTCAGGGTGGAGTCGTCAGCGTCGACCTTCCTCTCGCAGAGCTTGAAGTATCCTCAGCCGTATGCTACAGAGGATCGGTAGGCTTCATTTCTGATGGATCCACCATCTCCATCGACTTCCGCGAGGAGAACCCTGTGCCTGTACCGTCTTCAAAGAAGGGCGTATCCGCAGCTTTCTACAAGTTCGCGCAGGAACAGTATAAGCTCCAGAAGCAGTTCACCGATGCAGCTATGAAGCTTGACGTGGAGATAGAGGACGACATGGAGAAGTCAGACAAGATGTCCCAGCTCTATGACAGTATCACCGGCGACATCATCAACGTATCAAAGAAGGCAATCAAGGCCAACAAGGACAATATTGTCTCAGTCGTTGCGCTGAACAACATCTACAACGCTCTTGACCAGTCTGAGCTTCTTGAGATCGTAGAGACTCTCAGCGACGAGGTAAGAGAGACTCCTTTCGTGAGCTCACTTATGGCGAGTCTCGGCGCTTCAGCATCGACTGCTGAGGGTATGATGTTCACAGACTTCACTGTCAGGTACGGAGACCAGGTCCAGAAGCTTTCTGACTATGTAGGCAAAGGAAAGTACATCCTTGTCGATTTCTGGGCAAGCTGGTGCGCTCCATGCAAGGCAGAGATCCCTAACCTCAAGGAGGTCTATGAGCAGTTCCATGGTGACAATTTCGACATTCTCAGCGTAGCTGTATGGGACGAGGTCGAAGACACTATCGCCTGTGCAGAGGAGCTTGAGATTCCATGGAACCAGATCATCAATGGACAGGAGATTCCTACTTCGATCTACGGCATCGACGGAATTCCTCACATCATCCTCTTCGGTCCTGACGGAACTATCCTCAAGAGGAACCTTCGTGGAGCGGCGATCGGTGAGACAGTTGCCAAGTACGTAAAATAAGCATCATACCTTGACGGTCAAGGAGAAGATATCGTTGTTTCCTCATTCCCCGGGAGTCTATAGATACTATGACTCTGAGGGGAATGTGATTTATGTGGGTAAGGCAAAGGACCTCCACAAGAGGGTGGCGCAGTATTTCGTGCCGCCGGAGAGGCTTAATGTCAAGACCCGCGTGCTTGTCTCCAAGATCGCAGATGCCCAGTACAGTGTCGTCGACAGCGAAGCTGACGCCCTTCTTCTTGAGAACAACCTGATCAAGCAGTACAAGCCGAAGTACAACATCCTGCTGAAGGACTCCAAGACATATCCATGGATATGTGTCACGGGCGATGACTTCCCTAAGGTGTTCATGACCCGCCGCGTCGTCAAGAACGGCTCGCGCTACTTCGGCCCATACAGCAGCGTCATCCATGCGCACAGCCTGCTGGAGATGTTCCAGGACCTCTATCCGCTGCGCACCTGCAATCTCAAGATTACATCAGAGGCCATACTCCGAGGCAAGTTCCGACCATGCCTGAAGTTCCATATCGGGCGCTGCAAGGGCTGCTGCGCCGGAGGCATATCCAAAGAGGAATACAATGCCAACATCGAGGAGATCGTATCGATGCTCAAGGGTGGCGGCAAGAATATGATACAGCACTATCGTTCCCTGATGGAGAAGGCTGCCGCCGAGCTCGACTTCGAGCAGGCTGCGCTCTACAAGTACAAGATGCAGTCCCTGGAGAAGCACTACAGCAAGTCTATAATCATGAACGCGAGTGTCGGAGATGTAGATGTCTTCTCTATTGTCTCAGACGAGGGCGAGGCTTTCGGAAATTTCCTCAGGATACGCGGAGGTGCGATCATCCAGTCTCTGAATCTTGGCTTCAAGATGCATATCGAGGAGGAACCTGCATCGTTGATGAGCACCTTCATGGCGGAGATAGAGAGCAAGTTCGGCGAGCTTTCGAAGGAAGTCATTGTGCCTTTCCTCCCAGATGTCGAGCTGGACGGAGTGGAGTTCCGTATCCCTAAGGCCGGAGACAAGCTCGCGCTTCTGGAACTGAGCATGCGCAATGCCAAGGAAATGCGTTTCCATTCGCTTCGACAGAGGGAACATACCAATCCTGAGGAATTCCACCAGAAAGTGCTTGAGGAGCTCCAGAAGGCCATTGGAATGCCAGTTCTTCCGGTCCATATGGAGTGCTTCGACAACTCCAATATCCAGGGTACGAACCCTGTCGCTTCGTGCGTCGTCTTCCGTAACGGCCAGCCGTCCAAGAGTGACTACCGCCGTTTCAAGATCAAGACGGTCATCGGAGCGAATGACTATGCTTCCATGAAGGAAGTCGTCAACCGTCGCTATTCACGCATGCTTGAGGAGAATCCGGAGGATCTCCCTCAGCTGATAGTGATCGACGGTGGTAAAGGCCAGCTGGACTTCGCCTACCAGGCGTTGGCCGAGCTCGGACTTACAGAGAAACTTACGGTGATAGGCCTCGCGAAGAGGCTTGAGGAGGTCATCAGGGTCGGAGACCCTTACCCTCTTTTCATCGACAGGAATTCACAGGCGCTCAAACTTCTCCAGCAGATCCGTGACGAAGCCCACCGCTTCGGTATCACCTTCCATCGCAACCTCCGCAGCAAGGCGCAGATAGCTTCTGCCCTCAAGGAGGTCAAGGGTGTCGGTGACAAGATCGAGCAGCGTCTGATCATGCATTATGGCAGCGTGGCCCGTGTGGCTGCCGCTCCTTTGGATGACCTGGCCCGGTTCCTTGGCAACCAAGGTCTGGCCCGCAGGATCCATGAACATCTGAACATGATTTCGGATAATCAGCAGAATGAGTTAAATTTGCAACATGAAGAATAAAGGATTCAATTTCTGGTTCAACCTTTTCATTCTTATAGGAATGGCCTCTGCCGTGCTTCTCGTGGATATTCTCGAGATCCAGGACGGCAACGTGCAGATCGTCAAGCAGGTCGTGATCTCACTTGGCGCCATCATGGGCGTGGTGAACACCGTGCTCAGCGCAAATGGAAACATCTGGACGTTCTTCTTCGGCGTCCTTGACGTGCTTATCTGTTCCTATGCCAACCTCGACAGTGGCAACATGGGACAGTTCCTGCAGCATGTGCTCTACTTCCTTCCTATGCAGTTCGTCGGATTCTGGCAGTGGAGGAAGAGAGGTGCATCTTTCTCGGCTGAGGGTGGAGAAGTGAAGAAGGTAAAGGCAAGAAGGCTTGACAGGAAGCAGTGGGGCTATGTCGGAGCAGCTCTCTTTGTGGGAACGCTCGTGGCCTATGGCATCCTCTTCTGGATCGACAAGGCTCAGCTTGCAGCCGGCAAGATCGCCGACATAGACAATGCGAAGCTTGTCCTCGACGCGGCTGTAGTGGTCCTCAACATCATCGGCCAGATACTCATGTCCCTCGCGTTCGCGGACCAGTGGTACATCTGGAATCTTGTGAATGTATTCTCTATCATGCTCTGGACCAACAGGCTTCTCAGCGCTGAGGCAAGCAGCTATACGGTGGTGATGGTCATCAAGTATGTCTTCTATCTGCTCAACTCGATCAACGGTCTGCGCATATGGCTCCATCTGAGCAAGCACTCGGAAGAGGATATGCCACAGCATGGAAGTTGCTGCTAATTCCCTATTAGTGGTTGTTTTTAGCCCGAATCCTTTGATTTAACGGAGAATTTTGTTTACTTTGCATCGTTATTCCCCAAAAGGGCGGACATTGAAATTAAGTGTATTATTAACATAAACATTACTTTTATCATGACACAGGAAGAAATTGTAAAGCAGGTAAAGGAAATCATCGTTGACAAGCTTGGTGTAGAGGAGTCAGAGGTTACTGAATCAGCTAACTTCACCAACGATCTCGGCGCAGATTCACTTGACACAGTTGAGCTTATCATGGAGCTTGAGCGCGTATTCGGCGTTAAGATTCCAGATGAGGATGCAACAGGTATCGCAACTGTAGGCGACGCTATCAAGTACATCGCTGACAAGCAGTAATTCCATCCTTACCTAGAAAGGAAATAACGAAAGCGACTGATAATTTATCGGTCGCTTTCTTCGTATATGGAAGTGATTCCATGGCGAAGGCTGCCTTCACCATCCAACGTCCGGAGGCAAGATGACGCAAAAAGAGGATGACTGAAAAGTCATCCTCGTGTGATTTTCAGAGCGGCGCTTAGTCCTTGACAGGCACCGCGTATGTGATCGACATTGTCGGAACGTTCTTGCTTGCGGCAGGGCCGACGAACTTAGCTTTGTAGAAACGGTTGAGGTCGAGGAGAGACTCGCTCTCCGCACCGGTATACTGGCCGGCCATGCTCTGCATCATCGCATAGTAATAGTAGTTGCTGCCGTATCCGCCATAGCCATATCCACCATATCCGCCGTAGCCGCCATATCCACCATATCCATAGCCATATCCACCCATTCCGTAGCCACCATATCCGCCATAACCATACACGTTGCTCATGTACTGCTGGTATGAGAGCTGGTTCATAGCTGAGTTGTAACTGTCCGCAGCCTCGGCCTCAGATGCAGCAGAGGTGGTGTTCTCGACCGCTACAGGGAGGAACCAGATGTCATAGTTGCTGATCTTGTCCATGTCCTTGAGCGAAATGATCTGCTGGGCGTGATGAGAAATGTCCGGAGCGTAGACGCAGGTAGAGCGGTTGACCTCACCCTGGTTCTCTGTCGATACGCTCGAGTCAGTGATGTTGGCGTAAGCGACATTGTCCTTGTCGTTCGCGATACGGCATGTAGGACTGATCTTGGTAGGATAGTAGATCATGTCCTTGTAGTTGTCAGGGAAGACGAAAGGAAGCTTGATGCTGGCCTTGCTTATGACGATCTCGCTTGGGTTGCCATGCTTAGAGATCTCAGCGATCATCTGCTCCCTGATGCCTGCAGCCGAGATCACCGGCTTGAGACCCTTGCCGCCTTCGAACCAATACTCCTCGCCAGCCTGTCCCTTGAGTGAAGAGCTCTCGCTGGTGGACATGTTGTAGGCAACCTGAGGGTACTTTGCGACAGTGGTGCTGCTTACGCTTGCGAAGTCGTAGAGGTCGAGTGGACCGAGTGTGAAGTAGAACGCTGTGTCTACCGGACCCTTGTCGTACTCAGCCCTGAACTTGAGCACTGCGAAGCTGCCGTAGATATATCCATGGGCTACGTCGAGAGGAAGCTTGAACATGTTGATTCGGCCTCCGTTCTCCTTAGGAGCATCTGCTGTGAGGACGATGCCAGGGAACTTCTTCGAGTAGTGGTTGAGCGAGTCGAGGTCGTCCTTCTTGATCTCCATGTACTTGCGTCCGAACTCCTCGGTGAAGTCGAATGCGAGCGAGTCTGCGCCGTCGTATACAGGGACACCGCGTGTGATCCTCTTCTTGCTGTATTTTACCTCAGGAGTAGTCTTGGTGATGTCCACATAGTCCTCGACTTCGTAGACGTTGATGTTCTGGAAGATGCGTCTCTGACTCTCGTCTGCGTATGAGAGGGTGTCGATAGGAGCCGTGAAGTGGAACTGCTTGAAGACCTGGGTGCCTGGCTTTCCGAAGTCAAGCTCCTTGTTGAGGGGTACGAGGGTGAAGGATGTGGACCTGGTAGTCACTCCGAAGAGGTCGTCCTTGACGGCACCTACGGTGAATCTGTAGCTGCTATATGACGAAAGTTCCTCAGGATAGTCCATCCTGATGTCCTCGATCGGGAATGTCGCAGTATATATCTCGTACTGCTGGTTGGTAGCCAGGTAGCCCTGACCTACTCGCTGGTCAACCTCGACGCATGATGCCAGGCCGAAGATCCCGAGGCATGCTGCGCACAGATATCTGAATTTCATCTTAGTTAAATCTGATCGTAAAATGCGTTATACCCGTCAATCCAGGTGCCGTCCTCCATTGCTTTCGCATCGTACTTGAGCAACGGTGTGGAAAGACCTTCGCAGAAAGAGACGATCTCCTTGTCCACGTTCTCGTCGGCAAGGATGATACCGTCGCTCTGCAGTGCTGCTGTTTTCGCAAGATTTATGCCAGTAGGGTCGGCCAGAAGCTCGAGGTCCTTGTCCTCTACGCCTGCGAAGCGTGCCAGGTTCTGGAAGTCAGCTGCGAACTCAGCTGGAGTGTCGTTATAGAGTGAGAGAACGACTTTGCTTGAAGCGAAGATAGGGTCGTCCTTGTATGCTTTCTTGAGATAGACAGGGAGGATGTGGGAGATCCATCCGTGGCAGTGGATGATGTCCGGAGCCCAACGCAGTTTCTTCACGGTCTCAAGCACGCCCCTTGCGAAGAAGACAGCTCTCTCTGCGTTGTCAGCATAGAAGTTGCCGTCCTCGTCCCTGAAGGTAGTCTTGCGGCGGAAGTAGTCCTCGTTGTCAATGAAATAGACCTGCATCCTGGCAGCGGATATTGACGCGACCTTGATTACCAGAGGTCTGTCGACTTCGTTGATGATGATGTTGATTCCAGAAAGGCGTATTACTTCGTGAAGCTGGTTCTTCCTTTCATTGATGCAACCATATCTCGGCATGAATGAACGGATCTCCTTCTTTCTTTCCTGGATGCCCTGTGGAAGATATCTTCCTATGTTAGCCTCGTGGCTTTCGGGAAGGTAAGGGAATATCTCAGAATTGACGAATAGTACTCTTTTAGGTGTCTCTCCCATATTTTTTACCTATCTATATTTATAACGTACAAAATTAAGAAAAATTTTTGATATTTTTATATTTCACTATCTTTGGAGTCAATTTGGTGGAGTATGTCCAGAACTGAAAACAGAATAATCAGAAAACGACTGGCGAATGCTTATCTTTCGTCAGTCGTCAGCATATCGCTTGTCCTGCTCCTTGTGGGAGTGGGAAGCATGCTCCTGGTGAATACCAAGAGCGTGTCCGACTATTTCAAGGAGAACATGACCGTCAGTGTCATGATGAAGCCGGAAGTGTCGGAGGCGGATGCCATGGCATTCACCGAGCATCTGGATACCATGGACTTTGTCCACAGCACCGAGTTCGTGTCCCGCGAAAGGGGCGAGGCCGAGATGGTCAAGATGCTCGGAGAGGATTTCCTCAAAGTGTTCGAGACATCGCCTATCCCTGTTTCCGTCAACCTGACTCTCAATGCCGATTTCGTCTCTCCGGAGGCGGTCAGGACGGTCGAGAAGCGTCTGACGGAGGAATTCGACGTCGTCGATGAGGTCGTCTACCAGCAGTCGCTTATCGATACCCTGAATGCCAACCTCAGCAAGATCTCCCTGGTGATAGCGATCTTCATCGCATTGCTGATGTTCATCTCCTATGTGCTGATAGGCAACACGATGCGTCTCGGATTCTATGACAAGCGCTTCACTGTCCATACCATGAAGCTCGTCGGTGCGACCCGCGCCTTCATCCGTGGACCTTTCCTCGCAAGGGCGGCCCTGATGGGACTTTTCTCCGGTTTCATCGCCATCCTGATGCTCCTTGGAGTGCTCTTCTTCGTGAAGACTCAGTTCGTGCAGCTGTTCGAGATATTCAGGCTTGAGATGCTGCTTCTGGTGATGGGCATTGTACTCGTGGCGGGTGTCGTCATCTGCGTGCTCAGCACCTATCTTGTCGTCAACAGACTCGTCTCCCTCGGGAAGGACGAATTATATTATTAGGACTATGGAAAAGAAAGAGAATGGAAATATGCCCGTGACCCGCAAGGGCCTGAGGTTCCTCGTGGTCGGCCTTCTGGTCATGATCGCAGGATATATCCTCCTCATGGGCGGAGGCAGCGATGATCCTGCTGTCTTCAGTGAAAAGATGTTCGACTTCAGGAGGCTCGTTGCAGCTCCGGTCGCTATCATCTGCGGAATAATTATCGAAATCGTGGCCATCATGGGCCTCTTCAGGAAAAACAAGTAGAATATGAACTGGTGGCAGGCGCTCATCCTTGGAATCGTCCAGGGCCTTACTGAATTCCTTCCGGTCAGCAGCAGCGGACATCTGATGATCTTCCGCGAGTTGCTCGGCGCGGACCCCGAGGGTTTCCTCGACTTCACCGTGGCGGTCCATTTCGCGACCGTCCTCAGTACCGTCGTCGTCTTCTGGGGCGCGATCTGGAAGCTGCTCCAGTGCCTTCTCAAGTTCAGGTACAACGACGAGACGGACTATGTCTGCAAGATTGTCGTGTCCATGGTACCTATCGCCATCGTCGGTCTCCTGCTCAAGGACCAGGTTGAATCCCTGTTCGGCGAAAACCTGACGACGGTAGCCATATGCCTCCTTGTGACCGCCTGTCTGCTCTTCCTTTCGGACAAGTTCTCTTTCTTCGCTAAGAACGTCAAGGAGAACGTCAGTAACCACAGGAACGGCATCTCGTACTGGCAGGCCCTCGTGGTCGGCTTCGGCCAGTCCTTCGCAGTGGCTCCAGGCCTCTCGCGAAGCGGAACCACCATCGCCACAGGACTTATCTGCGGCGTGAAGCGCGAGGTGATGGCTCAGTTCTCCTTCCTCATGGTCCTTGTACCTATCGTAGGTGAGCAGATGCTCGATCTTCTTGACATGGCTACCGGCGAGGCTGCAGTGGGTTCAGGTGTAGGCACCGCTGCTCTTGTCGTAGGCGCTCTCGCTGCCTTCTTCTCTGGACTTTTCGCCTGCAAGGCTATGGTGGCGATCGTCAAGAAAGCGAAGCTCACATGGTTCGCCATCTACTGCGCAGTCGTTGCAGTGGCGATCCTTCTTTTCCTCAGATAGCAAGTGGCTGAACGCACGTTGACATATTTCGTCTCGGATGTACATCTCGGTCTCGACGTCAAGGACGCGGCGGGACGGGAGGCGCGTTTTGTGGCCTTCCTCCGTTCCATCCCGGCTCAGCAGACAGAGGCTCTCTGGATGCTTGGAGACATCTGGGATTTCTGGTATGAGTACCGTGACGTCGTCCCGCGCGGCTATGTCCGCGTCCTTGCGGCACTGACAGACCTTATCGACGCTGGCGTCGAGGTCCATCTGATCCCCGGCAACCACGACATCTGGTGCTACAGCTACCTCCAGGACCTCGGAATCATAGTGACGGAGCAGCCTCAGGGTACCATGATCAATGGCCGCTGCTTCTATCTTGGCCATGGTGACGGTCTTGGCGAGGGGATGCGCCCGTATAAGGCGATGCGTTGGATGTTCCATAACAGGTTCCTGCAGAGAGCCTTCTCCTGCCTCCATCCATGGCTGGCCTACAGGCTCGGGACCGGATGGTCGAAGAACAGCCGTCTTGCGAAGAACGTGGAGTACGTCTTCCGCGATGCGGACGAGCCGCTCTATAAGTATTCAGAGGAGGTTTCAAGGCAGCAGAAGGTGGACCATTTCATCTATGGCCATTTCCACGCTTCGGTGCGCCTTACTTTGCCTTCCGGCGCTGATTTCCTGATTTTGAAGGATTGGATGGATTCTTCTCCTTACGCTGTGTTTGACGGGCAGAGTCTGACGACTTCTTCTTTTCAGGCCTAGCGTTCACGTCCGGAATCTCCGGATAGCGGCCGAAGATCGACATATATAGCATAGGGTATTCGCCCGCCTCCCATTTCTTGACAAGTTCCTCGAGAATCCTGTCCTCTCCCTTCGGGTCGTACTCTTTTTTCAGGTCGCCTCCGAAGATCTTCGCTATGCCCTGCCAGGTGCCGGCGGCCATGCCGTTCTTGTAGTCATGGATGATCTCGTAAGGGGTGAGTCCGGTCTCTCTTCCGATCAGCTTGATAAGGACCTTTCCCTGGGTGACAGTCATGTTCCTGAGCACAGGTTCGTATTTGTCGAGGAGGTCGGACTGTATGGTGTTGATGTACTTGTCTCTCTTGCGCCTCTGGAGGTTCTGTCCCTCGATCGTCGCGTCGACCTCGGCCATCAGTCTCTTTGCCTCGAGGGCGTAAGGGTAGGTCTTGCCGAAGTTGTGGACCATCCTGTTCTCCTTTCTCCAGTCGCGTCCCTTGCCGTTGGCGTACTTGACTGCCGCCTTGATCGTGGCGACATAGACAGTGTCTCCGTTCTCGACGAGGTAGCGCATGTAGTTGTTGCCGTCCTTAGGCATCTTGTAGACGAGCCTGGAGTCCTCCCTGACCGTCTGGGCGGATGCCGGAAGACAGCAGGCAAGCACGAGCGCGCATGCAAAGATGATATGGAGGACCTTGGTCATGGTGACTGCAAATCTAACTATTTTCCGCCATTCAACAGCAATTTCCTTGCCTCATTTAGCTGTGTCGAGGCGATGTCGAAAATTCGTCGAACTTTTTTTGCACAATGTACGTAACTTGTTGAAAATGTGAAAGATGACTATCAAAAAGCCGTGTCAAAAATTGTGAAAAAATATGTAAAAAATGTTTTGTTTTCCGAATTTTTTCGTAACTTTGCATTCCTAAAAATTGGGGACAAGTACGCCCAACCAGCTGAAACTCAATTATTTAGGTAGAATTTGCAAAATATTTAAAAGTAATACAGCAATGTTACAGCCAAAGAAAACCAAGTTCAGAAGAGAACAGAAGGGCCGCATGAAAGGTAACTCGCAGAGAGGAAACCAGCTCGCCTTCGGTTCTTTCGGTCTCAAGAACCTTGAGAACTGCTGGCTTACAGCTCAGCAGATCGAGGCAGCACGTCAGGCAATCTCACGTCGTATGAACCGTGAAGGTCAGATCTGGATCAGGGTCTTCCCTGCTAAGCCAATCACCAAGAAGCCTCTTTCAACCCGTATGGGTAAGGGTAAGGGTGATCCTCAGGGATTTGTCTGCCCTATCACTCCAGGCCGTATCCTCTTTGAGGCTGAGGGCGTATCCCTCGAGATCGCAAGAGAGGCAATGCGTCTTGCGTCACACAAGCTTCCTGTTGCTACGAAGTTCATCGTTCGCAGGGACTATGTTGAATAAAATTTAATGGAAGAGAACAAATGAAAATTTCTGAAGTACGCGAAATGTCCATTGCAGATCTGCAGGACCGCATCGGAGTAGAAAAGGCAAACCTTGATACAATGAAGATCAACCATGCTGTCTCTCCATTGGAAAACACATCTGAGATCAAGAAGCTTCGTCGCGACATCGCTCGCATGATGACAGTCCTCGCTCAGAAGCAGAATGAACAGAACTAATTAGAAGAGAGATAGCTTTATGGAAAGAAATCTTCGTAAGGAAAGAATCGGTGTTGTAGTCAGCAACAAGATGGACAAGACTATTGTCGTTGCAACAGAGGCTAGAGAGAAGCACCCAATTTACGGCAAGTTCGTGAAGAAGACCACCAAGTTCGTTGCAGAGGATGCAAAGAACGAGTGCAGCGAGGGCGATACAGTACGTATCATGGAGACACGTCCGCTCAGCAAGACCAAGAGGTGGAGATTAGTAGAAATCGTAGAAAAAGTCAAGTAAGAGATGATACAGCAGGAAACACGTTTACAGGTGGCTGATAACAGCGGTGCAAAGGAAGTACTCTGCATCCGCGTTCTGGGAGGTACCCACCACCGTTATGCTACTGTAGGTGACAAGATCGTCGTTGCAGTTAAGAGCGCTATCCCTGGTGGTGACGCTAAGAAGGGCTCAGTCTCAAAGGCTGTAGTAGTCCGCACAAAGAAAGAGATCCGCAGACCAGATGGTTCATACATCCGTTTCGACGATAACGCATGCGTTCTTCTCAACAACGCAGGTGAGCTTCGTGGAACACGTATCTTTGGCCCAGTTGCCAGAGAGCTGCGTGAGAATTATATGAAAGTTGTTTCACTGGCACCGGAGGTCCTCTAAAATTCAAGAATCATGAAGAAATTTCACATTAAGAAAGGCGACACCGTGTATGTGAACGCTGGAAATGACAAGGGCAAGACCGGAAAGGTACTCGAGGTTGTCCGCGAGAAGGACCGCATTGTCATTGAGGGAATCAATATGGTTAAGAAGCACACCAAGCCAAACGCACAGCACCCTCAGGGTGGTATCGTTGAGCAGGAGGCTGCTATCCACATTTCAAATGTACAGCTTATCGACCCTTCAACCAACAAGCCTACAAAGGTTGGTTACAAGACCGTAGACGGCAAGAAGGTTCGTATCGCTAAGAAGTCAGGAGAGGAGATCAAGTAATTATGGCAAAGAAGAATAACGCACCAGTTGAGGTAATGGCGCTTCCAGAAGGATACGTTCCAACACTCAAGAAGACATACAAGGAAGAGATTGTACCTGCTCTCGTAAAGCAGTTCTCTTACACTACTGTAATGCAGTGCCCTAAGCTTGTCAAGATCACCATCAATGAGGGTGTCGGCGACGCTACAGGTGACAAGAAGCTCGTTGAGGAGGCTGCAGAAGAGCTCTCACTCATCGCAGGACAGAAGGCTGTAGTTACAAGCTCTAAGAAGGATATCTCTAACTTCAAGCTCCGTAAGGGCATGCCTATCGGAACAAAGGTTACTCTCCGTGACGTGAAGATGTATGAGTTCCTCGAGAAGCTCATCCGTGTATCTCTCCCACGTATCCGTGACTTCAACGGTATCTCTGAGAAGATGGACGGTCAGGGCAACTACACACTCGGCCTCAAGGAGCAGATCATCTTCCCTGAGATCGATATGGACAAGAACCCTAAGATCCACGGAATGGAGCTCACATTCGTGACAACAGCAAAGACCGACGAAGAGTGCTACGCACTTCTCAAGGCATTCGGTCTTCCATTCAAGAAGCATAACAACTAAAAGCAAGCGTATACAATGGCAAAAGAATCAATGAAGGCTCGCGAGGTAAAGCGCGCGAAATTAGTTGCAAAGTACGCAGCAAAGAGACAGGCTCTCAAAGAGGCTGGCGACTGGGTAGCACTCGACAAGCTCCCTAAGAACTCAGCTGCTTGCCGTCTTCACAACCGTTGCTCTCTCACAGGCCGTCCAAAGGGTTACATGCGTGCCTTTGGCCTCAGCCGTATCCAGTTCCGTGACATGGCAGCTGCAGGTCTTCTCCCAGGCGTAAAGAAGGCTAGCTGGTAGTCGAATAACACAGATCCTGAGCCCGAAAGGGCCAAGGATCTCGTTTTCATATTATTATTTATTAACAATCGGATATCGGGCGTCTATGACGCCGGTCCCAAAAAGACAGAAAAAATGACTGATCCAATTGCAGATTATCTGACAAGGATTCGCAATGCTTACCGTGCAGGTAAGAAGGTCGTTGAGATGCCTTCTTCAAAGATGAAGGTCGCTATCTCACAGATCCTTTGCGAGAAGGGTTACATCCTTAGCTACAAGGTAGTTGAAGGAACCCCAAGCAACACACTCAAAATTGCTCTCAAGTACCATCCTCAGACCAAGACCCCTGCTATCAAGGGTATCGACCGTATCTCTAAGCCAGGTCTCAGGAAGTATGTAGATGTAAAGGACATGCCAAGAGTACTCAACGGACTCGGTATCGCAGTTCTTACAACATCAAAGGGCGTCATCACAGACAAGGAAGCTAAGGAGCTCAACGTAGGTGGTGAGGTTATTTGCTACGTTTATTAATCTAAATCACAAGACACAAGTATGTCAAGAATTGGTAAATTACCCGTAAACCTTCCGGACAAGGTGAGCGTAGAGCTTCTCCCTGGCAACGTCGTTAAGGTTAAAGGACCTCTCGGTGAGCTTTCACAGAAGGTAGATGCAGACATCACCGTCACCGTCGAGGATAACACAATCAAGTTCACACGTCCATCAGACCTCCCAAGACATCGTTCTATGCACGGTCTCTACCGCGCACTCGTAAACAACATGGTAGTGGGTGTTTCAGAAGGATACACAGTTAAGCAGGAACTCGTCGGTGTAGGTTACCGTGTAGATGTTCAGGGCCAGCTCCTCACATTCGCACTCGGTTACTCACATGACATCCAGCTTCTCCTTCCTGAGGAGGTAAAGGCTGAGGCTGCTCAGGTTAAGAAGGGTGAGAACCCTGTACTTATCCTCAAGAGCTCAGACAAGCAGCTCATCGGACAGGTTGCAGCTAAGATCCGTTCACTCCGTAAGCCAGAGCCATACAAGGGCAAGGGTATCAGATTCGTTGGTGAACAGCTTCGTCGTAAGGCTGGTAAGACAGCTTCTGCTAAGTAATAGGAGGAATAGATTATGGCATTGACAAAAATAGAAAGAAGAAGAAGGATTCACTACAGAATCCGTAAGCATGTCAACGGAACCGCTGAGAGACCACGTCTCGTTGTTTTCAGAAGCAACAAGCAGATCTACGTTCAGGTTATCGACGACAAGCAGGGTGCAACCCTCGTTGCAGCTGCATCCAATGACAAGATCCTCGCTGCAGAGTGCAAGGGCAAGTCTGGTAAGGAGGCTGCTGCAATCGTAGGTAAGGCTATCGCAGAGCGTGCGCTTGCAAAGGGTATCTCAGAGGTCGCTTTCGACCGTGGTGGTTACCTTTATCATGGTAGAGTACAGAGTTTGGCTGACGCTGCACGCGAAGGCGGTCTTAAATTCTAATAATAAGGACTATGGCAAATACAAATGTTAAAAGAGTAAAGACATCTGACCTTGAGCTCAAGGACAGACTTGTAGCCATCAACAGAGTAACCAAGGTTACCAAGGGTGGTCGTCACTTCCGTTTCGCAGCTATCGTTGTTGTCGGTGACGAGAATGGCGTAGTAGGCTATGGTCTTGGAAAGGCAAACGAAGTTACCGTTGCTATCCAGAAGGGTGTTGAGGACGCAAAGAAGAATCTCGTAAAGATTCCTGTCATCAACAAGACTATCCCTCACGAGCAGGTTGCAAAGTTCGGTGGCGCTGAAGTATTCATGAAGCCAGCTGCTCCTGGTACCGGTGTAAAGGCTGGTGGTGCGATGCGTGCTGTATTCGAGTCAGTAGGTGTTCAGAACGTCCTCGCTAAGTCAAAGGGCTCGTCAAACCCTCACAACCTCGTAAAGGCAACTGTTGAGGCTCTCACAGAGATGAGAGATGCCTACACTGTAGCTGGTGTACGTGGTGTTCCTATGTCAAAGGTATTTAACGGCTAACAGAGGAGGACACAATTATGGCAAAATATAAGATTACACAGGTCATCAGCAAGAACGGCGAGACAAAGCGTCAGAAGGCTAACCTTCTTTCACTCGGTATCCACCGTATGCATCAGACCGTAGAGGTGGAAAAGACCCCTGTTACAACAGGTATGCTTGAGAAGGTTCGTCACCTCGTAGAAGTTGAAGAAATTAACTAAGGAGGATTTAAAGATGAATTTGCATAATCTCACCCCTGCAGAGGGTTCTGTAAAAAATGCTAAAAAGAGACTTGGCCGTGGCCAGGGTTCTGGTAAGGGTGGCACCGCTACACGTGGTACCAAGGGTGCTCAGGCACGCGCCGGTTACGAGCACAAGATTGGTTTCGAGGGTGGTCAGATGCCTATCCAGCGTCGTCTTCCTAAGTTCGGTTTCAAGAATCCTACACGCGTAGAGTTCAAGCCAGTGAATGTTGCTGATCTTCAGGCACTCGCTGACGCAACCGGAATCACAACCATCACAATCGACCTCCTCGTAGAGGCTGGTCTCGCTTCTCCTAAGGACCTCGTAAAGGTTCTCGGTAACGGTGAGCTCACCGCTAAGCTCGAGGTATCTGCTGATGCATTCTCAAAGTCTGCTATCGCTAAGATCGAGGCTGCTGGTGGTTCTGCAACTATCGTTGAAGAGTAATTCCGTCAGATAATGAAGAAGTTTATCGAGACAATCAAAAACATCTTCAAGATCGAAGAGTTGAAGACCAGGTTGGTTTATACCTTCCTTCTGATACTCGTTTACCGTCTGGGATGTTTCGTCGTGCTTCCGGGCATCGACGCAACCTCCCTCGCTAAACTCCAGAGCACTTCACAGGAAGGCCTTGTCGGCCTCCTCAACATGTTCTCAGGCGGTGCATTCGGTAACGCTTCGATCTTTGCACTGGGTGTGATGCCATACATTTCGGCATCCATCGTGATTCAGCTTCTCGGCATGTTCGTTCCTTACTTCAGGAAGCTCCAGATGGAAGGAGAGAGCGGCCGCAGGAAGATGAATCAGCTGACCAGATACCTGACCATCGCGATCCTTGCGATCCAGTGCCCTGCTTACATGGCGCAGATCCACAACCAGATCCCTGGACAGGCGTTCATCGCAGTAAACCAGCTCGGCTGGAGCAACTTCGCTTACAACCTTGTCTCAACCGTAATCCTTATGGCTGGTTCAATGTTCGTAATGTGGCTTGGTGAGCGTATTACCGACAGAGGTATCGGTAACGGTATCTCCCTGATCATCATGATCGGTATCGTAGCACGTCTCCCATTCGCTCTCATCGCTGAGGTCGGCGAGAAGCTTTCTACCACAAACGGTGGTCTCCTTCTCCTGATTGTCGAGTTAGTTGTCCTCTTCTTCGTCTTTGTTGCTGCTATCGCACTCGTTCAGGGTGTCAGGAGAGTTCCTGTACAGTACGCAAAGAGAATTGTAGGTAACCGTCAGTACGGCGGAGTCCGTCAGTACATTCCTCTCAAGATAAATGCGGCAGGCGTTATGCCTATCATCTTCGCTCAGGCGCTGATGCTCTTCCCGCTCATCTTCTCTAAGTGGGATGCTACCAGAGGACTTGCTGCTACTCTTGGCAACTATACCGGTTTCTGGTATAACCTCATCTTCGGATTTTTCGTCATGGCCTTCACATATTTCTATACTGCTGTTACAGTAAATCCTACTATGATGGCAGAGGATATGAAGAAGAACGGCGGTTTCATACCTGGAGTAAAGCCTGGTAAGATGACAGTGAACTACCTTGACTCTATCATGTCAAAGGTAACCCTCCCTGGTTCATTCTTCCTCGCAATCATCGCGATCCTTCCGGCTATCGCAATGGTATTTGGCGTCAGCAACCAGTTTGCAAGCTTCTACGGTGGTACATCACTGTTGATCCTTGTGGGTGTAGTACTTGACACACTCCAGCAGATTGAGAGCTATCTGCTCATGCGTCACTATGACGGTCTCATGAAGACCGGACGTCTGACAGGCCGCTCTGGAATGTAATCATAGATAATTAAAGGAAGATGGTCCGCCCAAAGACAGAAGAAGAGATTGAGTTGATGCGAATCAACGGTGAGCTGACGTCAAGAGCGTTGGCAGAGGTCGGCAAAGCAGTCGCTCCAGGTGTGACAACTAATGAGTTGAATAGAGTGGCTGAGACCTTTATCCGAGACCACGGAGCAATCCCTAACTTCTTGAATTATGAGGGCTACCCAGCAGCTATCTGTGCTTCAGTCAATGATACCGTAGTCCACGGTTTTCCGTCAGACTACGTCCTCAAGGAAGGAGACATCGTCTCTGTCGACCTTGGAACGAAGTACAAAGGATATAATGGTGATTCAGCTTACACTTTCCCTGTCGGGGAAGTGTCTGCTGAGACCATGAAGCTCCTTCAGGTGACTAAGGCGTCATTGTATGAGGGTATCGCAGCAGCTGTTGCGGGCAACAGGATCGGAGACATAGGACACGCGGTGCAGTCGTATGCCGAGTCATTCGGATTCAGTGTCGTGAGAGAACTCGAGGGACATGGAATCGGACGGGACATGCACGAGAACCCAGGCGTTCCGAACTACGGAAAGCAGGGTCACGGGCCAAAGCTCGTCGATGGAATGACAATATGTATTGAGCCGATGATCAACGCGGGAACCCGCGGTGTGTATCTTGCTAAAAATGGTTGGGCGGTACATACAGCAGATCATAGGAACTCAGCACATTTCGAACTTACGGTTGTTGTCCGTCACGGTAAAGCTGAGCAACTGTCGACCTTCGATTATATCGAGAAGGAATGTAATTTTAAATTTTAAAGAGATATTTCAATGTCAAAACAGACAGCTATTGAGCAGGACGGAGTGATCGTCGAGACTCTCCCTAACGCAATGTTCAAGGTAGAGTTGGAGAACGGACACGTAATTCTTGCCCATATATCCGGGAAGATGAGACAGAATTTCATCCACATTCTCCTGGGTGACAAAGTGAGAGTTGAGATGTCACCTTATGATTTAAGCAAAGGAAGAATATCCTTCAGATACAAATAAATTTTTCAGCCTTATGAAAGTAAAGACATCCATCAAGAAGCGCAGCGAGGATTGCAAGATCGTTAGACGTAAAGGTAAGCTTTATGTGATCTGCAAGAAGAACCCTAAGTTCAAGATGCGTCAGGGATAATAGCTTCCGGGGCATCCCGGGATAATAACTGGTAAAAACAAAAAATAAGAATAGAATATGGCAAGAATCGCCGGTGTTGATTTACCGAACAACAAACAGGGAGTTATAGGTCTTACCTATATCTTCGGAATCGGCCGCCAGTCTGCAAAGAAGATCCTTGACGACTGCGGAATCGACTATTCCATCAAAGTGAACGAGTGGGATGACGATCAGATCGCGAAGATCCGTGCAGTCATCGCTAACGAGTACAAGATCGAAGGTGAACTTCGTTCAGCTGTCCAGATGAACATCAAGCGTCTCATGGACATCGGCTGCTACAGAGGAATCCGTCACCGTATCGGTCTCCCAGTACGTGGACAGAGCACAAAGAACAATGCCCGTACAAGAAAGGGAAAGAAGAAGACTGTTGCTAACAAGAAGAAGGCAACCAAATAATCGATGAATTATGGCAAAGAAGACTACAACAACAAAAAAGAGAGTCGTTAAGGTTGAAGCAGCAGGTCAGGCTCATATTTCATCAACCTTCAACAATGTCATCGTTGCTCTCACCAACAACGTGGGCCAGGTCATCAGCTGGTCTTCAGCAGGTAAGTGCGGTTTCAGAGGTTCTAAGAAGAACACTCCATACGCAGCTCAGATGGCAGCAGAAGATGCTTCAAAGACAGCTTTTGACGCAGGCCTCCGCAAGGTAAAGGTTTACGTAAAGGGTCCTGGTGCTGGACGTGAGTCAGCTATCAGAACTATCAACAATGCAGGTATCGAGGTTACCGAGATCATCGACGTAACACCAATGCCACACAACGGTTGCAGACCAAAAGGCCGTCGTAAAGTTTAATTAAGGGTTTTTAAAGAACAGTTACTATGGCAAGATATACTGGACCAAGTACAAAGATCGCACGTAAGTTCGGCGAGCCTATTTTCGGTGCTGACAAGGACTTCGAGAAGAGAAATTATCCTCCAGGACAGCATGGTGCAGCTCGCAAGCGTGGCCGCAAGTCAACTGAGTATGGTACTCAGCTCAAGGAGAAGCAGAAAGTTAAATATATGTACGGTGTTCTCGAGCGTCAGTTCCGCAACACCTACAACAAGGCCTCTCGTATGGCAGGTCAGAAGGGTGAGACCCTCCTCGTTCTCCTCGAGTCTAGACTTGACAACGTAGTTTACCGTCTTGGTATCGCTCCTACAAGAGCAGCTGCACGTCAGCTCGTTCTTCACAAGCACATCACCCTCAACGGTGAGGTTTGCAACATCCCGTCATGTCATGTAAAGCAGGGTGACGTTGTTGCTGTAAGAGAGAGATCAAAGAGCCTCGAGGTTATCCAGAGCAGCGTTGCTTCAGCAGCAAAGTACTCTTGGCTCGAGCTTGACGCTAAGACACTCACTGGTAAGTTCCTCAACGTCCCAGCTAGAACTGAGATCCCTGAGAACATCAACGAGCAGCTCATCGTCGACCTCTACTCTAAGTAATAATTAACACCAAAAAAGTTTAAATATGGCAATCTTAGCATTTCAGAAACCAGATAAGGTAATCATGCTCGAAAGCACCGAGACCCTCGGCCGTTTCGAATTCAGACCTCTTGAGCCTGGATACGGTCAGACTATCGGTAACGCTCTTCGTCGCATCCTCTTATCTTCTCTGGAAGGTTTTGCTATCAGCTCGATCAAGATTTCAGGTGTGGACCAGGAGTTCGCAACTATCCCTGGAGTCATCGAGGGTATGCAGGATATCATTCTCAACCTCAAGCAGGTAAGACTTAAGAGAACTGTTGATTCTGTTGATACCGAGACAGCAAACATCACTATTAGCGGTAAGCAGGAGTTTACCGCAGAGGATATCTCAAAGGGATTGTCTTCTTTCAAGGTGTTGAATCCGCAGCTGCACATCTGCACACTTGAGCCTTCTGTAAAGCTCGAGATCTCTATCGTCATCACCAAGGGCCGCGGCTTCGTACCGGCTGAGGAGGAGAGAGATGAGAACACACCTATCGGAACTATTCCGGTAGATGCTATCTACACTCCTATCCGCAAGGTGAACTGGACAGTTGAGAACTGGCGAGTTGAGCAGAAGACCGACTATGAGAAGCTCATTCTTGAGATCGAGACAGATGGCTCTATCTCTCCAAATGCAGCTCTCCAGGAGGCAGCTAACATCCTTATCTACCACTTCCGCCTCTTCACAGATGACAAGAAGATCACTCTCGAGTCAACTGAGGGAACTGGCGACAAGCCACTTGACGAGGATGCACTCCGCATGAGGCATCTTCTCAATACAAAGCTTTCAGACATGGGTCTCTCTGTAAGAGCATACAACTGTCTCAAGGCTGCAGACATCGATACATTCGCTGACCTCGTTTCTTACTCAAGGGCAGAGCTCATGAAGTTCCGCAACTTCGGTAGGAAGTCACTCAACGAAATCGATATCCTCGTAGAGAAGATGAAGCTCTCATTCGGCATGGATGTCAGGAAGTACAATATTGAACCAAAGAAAAAGATCAACGTATAAACCATGAGGCACAATAAAGCAATCAATCACCTTGGTCGCAAGAGCGGTCACCGCAAGGCTCTCCTCTCTAACATGGCTTCATCTCTTATCCTCAATAAGAGAATCAACACAACAGTCGCAAAGGCTAAGGCCCTCAAGACTTTTGTTGAGCCAATTGTAACCAAGTCTAAGGAGGACACAACTCACTCACGTCGTGTCGTTTTCAGCTATCTCAAGGACAAGAACGCAACTGCAGAGCTTTTCCGTACAATCGCTCCTAAGATCGCTGACCGTCCAGGTGGATACCTCCGTATCCTCCACACCGGTTTCCGTCAGGGCGACGCAGCTGAGATGGCACTCATCGAGTTCGTAGATTTCAACGAGGCAGCACTTGCTTCAGCTCCTAAGGCTAAGAAGTCTACAACCCGTCGTAGCCGTGCAAAGAAGGCTGAGGAGGCTGCTCCAGCAGCAGAGGCTCCAGCAGCTGAGTAATATAGCACTCACAGCAAAAGATAACCGACCGGACATCCGGCCGGTTTCTTTTTTATGTGGCCACCTGAAACAATACAGTGCCCCTGGGGGGTGGGTAGGCAAACATAACATCCTGCTAATCAGCGACATAAACAAATTCCCTTCGGTCGGGAAGCCGAAGGGTAAGCCGCCAAAGACCTGAGTATCAGCCAGTTACGCCGGCCTAAATCATGCGCCGACCCAAATCACGCGCCGACCCAAATGCATGCCGCACCCCGGGCAACGTGATGTTTCACGGTTTCTTTTTTTGTCCCAAATTTGTATATTTGGTGAATAACCAAAATTCAAAGCTATGTTCAGCAAGGAAACATATATCAGAAGACGTGAGACTCTCGTCGGGAAGATGGCTCAGGCCCTTCCCGAGGGACAGAGGGGAATAGTACTTTTCGTAGGAAACGTCGAGGCTCCTGCACAGTATAAGGACAACTGCTACAAGTGGCGTCAGGACAGCTCCTGGCTCTATTATTTCGGAATCGACGATCCTCGCTACGGCGCAGTGATCGACCTCGATGAGAACAGCACGACTATTTTCGCTGACGACGTCGAGATCGGAGACATCATCTGGATGGGCCCTCAGCCGTCGGTCCAGAGCAAGGCCGAGGCGGTCGGAGTAGGTCGTTCAGCCCCTTACGGTACCATGGACCAGGTCGTCTCAGCTGCAGTCGCTGCCGGCAGGAGAGTCCATTTCCTTCCGCCTTCAAGGTATTACAATACGATGAAGCTTGCTGATCTTACCGGTTGTTCGAACGCCGAGGTCAGTGTGGTGAAGCCAGGTCCTGGCAAGCACGCTTCCGAGGAGCTGGTGAAGGCAGTGATCTCTATGCGTCTTATCAAGGAGGCGTGCGAGATCGAGCAGATCGACGATGCCTGCGGGATCGGATATGAGATGCATTCAGTCGCCCGCGACAGCATCAAGGTCGGAATCGTGGAGCAGGAGATTGTCGGCAGGATGGAAGGCCTTACGATGAGCAAGGGATGGGGCCCTTCTTTCCCTACTATTCTTACCCAGTACGGCGAAACTCTCCACAACCATCTCCATGACAAGATCATCGAGCCTGGCAAGCTGATGGTGATCGACGCAGGCGCGGAGAACAACATGCACTATGCGTCTGACTTTACCCGTACATACCCTACTTCCGGAAAGTTCACCACTAAGCAGCGCGATATCTACCAGATCGTCTGCGACTGCAATGAGCTTGCGTTCTCGCTTGTCCGTCCGGGCATCACCTACCGTGAGGTCCATCTCGCGACCGCCCGCAAGATGCTCGAAGGCCTTTCTGCTCTCGGACTTGTCAGCGGTGATCTCGATACCATGGTAAGTGAGGGCATAGCCGGACTCTTCCAGCCACACGGACTTGGCCACAACATGGGTATGGATGTCCATGACATGGAGGATCTGGGCGAGAATCTCGTTGGTTACGACCCAGACCAGACCCGAGCTAAGCAGCTCGGTCTCGGAAGCCTCAGAATGGCTAGAAAGCTTGTTCCTGGCCATGTCATCACTGACGAGCCTGGCATCTATTTCATCCCGGCTCTCATCGAGCTCTGGAAGAAGGAAGGAACGGGAAAGGGATTCGTCAATTTCGAGAAGCTCGAGAGTTATTACGACTTCGGAGGAATCCGTCTGGAGGACGACGTCCTGGTTACAGAGACTGGCGCTCGCCGTACAGGAGCGAATCGTCTACCGATATCTCCTGACGACATAGAGGCTGCGATGGCAAAGGCGGCGCAGACGTAGGACCAAACCCAAGGAACAAGGTACCATGGACACGTTACTGATAGTCGCTGCGATAGTCCTGGGCATTGTCGGAATAGTCGGCAGCGTCGTTCCCGGACTTCCGGGCCCTCCGATGGGCTGGCTCGGACTGCTGCTGGCCTACTTTGCCGGCGGCACGAACGGTGACGGTGAGACGATGACGACCTTTTTCCTGCTTGTCTGGTTGCTTGTGACGGCTATAGTGACTGTCCTGGACTATGTGGTACCGGGTATGTTCACCAAGCTGACAGGTGGCAGCAAGTATGCTGGCAGAGGGGCCATAATAGGCCTTTTCGCGGGAATGTTCTTACCTCCGGTAGGAATCATACTCGGATCGCTTATCGGCGCTTTCCTGGCCGAAATAGTGTTCGCAGGCAAGGATCCTGTGTCTTCTGTCTCTTCCGCTTTCGGTGCCTTCCTGGGATTCCTCTGCAGCACAGGCATCAAGCTGATAGCCTCCGGGCTGATGCTCTACTATATCTTTGTATATATCTAGGCTTTATCTTCGTATATATCTAGGCTTTTTTTCGCGGCACATCACAGGGTCTTCTTTTTTGCACGTCACATCGCCAGGCCAGCCGGCATGGCGCGCTTTCTTGATTTCCTTGCTTTTGCAAAAAGGATTTGCAAAACGGATCACTCATTAATGTTAAACCGTCCAACTTTTGGGGTTCACATCAGACTTAAGTTCACCCTTTTTCTTACATCGTATCGAATATCGTATATCTCTTTCTGATTGTCTTGGCGTAAGGAATGAGGCTCTGGAATTCCTCTTCTGTCCATGGCACGCATTCGTCGATCACTTCTGTGAGACCGATAGCGTCGAAGAAACGGCGTATCTTCTCATATTCGTCAAGGTCCTTGCGGCAGTATTTCTCGATCATGAGATGGGCCCAGCCGACCTGAAGGCCGTGGATGGTCGATTTCTCAGGGAAATACTCGTCGATCGCGTGGCTGATAAGGTGCTCTGAGCCGCTTGCTCCGCGGGAGTTGCCTGTCATGATCATAGACATGCCGGAGAGGATGAGTCCGCTGGCAAGGTCATAGAAGAAGGCGTCGCTCTCGAGGTCTGCAGCCTTGTACATATAGAGAGGCTCCGGAGCGTTCTTCGCGAGCATGAGGGCAAGGTCGTCGATCGATTCTCCGGTGTTCTTGTGCGCAAGGATCCAGTCCTTGACAGCCGAGTGGTTCGAGATCACATCTGCCACACCTGCAAGTGTGAGCTTCTTAGGCGAGCGTGCGACGACGCCGAAGTCCACGAGGATTCCGAGAGGCGGCTGGACCGCATAGCTTCTCTTCCTGCCTCCAGAGATGAGACGTGCCACTGCCGAGCAGAGTGAGTCGTTTGAAAGTGTGGTAGGGATAGTGATGAAAGGGATGTCGCACCTTTCTCCGATATACTTGACCTGGTCGATGACGCTGCCGCCGCCGAAGCCGAAGAGAAGCGCGTCAAGACCATTGATCTTGCCGGCAAGCTCGATCGCCTCGGCTGCTTCACCTCCCTTGACGAAGAGAATCTCGGAGAACTCACTTACGTTGAGCTGCTCCTTATACTCCTCGAAAAGCCACTCCTGTGTGATGAGAATCTTGTTGGAGTAGTAGAAGTGGGCATCCTTCAGGATCCAGTCAATATTTTTAAGTATGTCACGGCCGAGCTTGATCAGCGCCGGAGCTTTCAATTCCTTGTAGTACATGTCTAGAATGCAAAAATAGCAATTCTTTTCAAGAAACCAACGCCAGGACCATGGTACCCTGCCCTTGGGCAGATACCTGTCTGAACGGGCTTAGATGCTGAAATTGTGGTAGTGCGGACCGAATCTCTCGAATGCTGCTCTGTCAAGTTCCTCACGGTCATCAGGATGCGCGATGGAGATCATCAGCTTTGCTCTTTCCTGGAGAGATTTTCCTGTCAGGTCTACCCAGCCGAACTCAGTTACGATATAATGTGCATCGGAACGAGGGGTCACTACTCCTGCTCCCGGTTTGAGGATAGGGGTGATCTTAGAGAAACCCTTGTTGGTCCTGGATGCGAAGGCAGTGATTGACTTTCCTCCCTTTGACATGGTCGCACCTCTTACGAAGTCAAGCTGTCCTCCTGTTCCGGAATAGATCCTGGTTCCGATCGAGTCTGCACAGATCTGGCCTGTAAAATCGACCTCGGTAGCTGAATTGATCGCCATCACCTTGTCGTTGAGCGCGATGTTGAACGGGTTGTTCACATATTCGATGCTGCGCATCAGGACGTCAGGATTATGGTCGATGAACTCGTAGACATCCTTGGAGCCCATGAGGAAGGATGCTACGGTCTTTCCTGTGTCGATCTTCTTCTGCGAACCGTTCACCACGCCCTTGCGGATAAGGTCAAGGACGCCGTCGGCGAACATCTCAGAGTGGACTCCGAGGTTCTGATGGCCGGTGAGCTGGCTTGCCACGGCGTTAGGGAGGGAACCGATTCCCATCTGGAGGCATGCTCCGTCAGGAATGAGGTCGGCGCAGATCTTTCCGATCTTCTGCTCAACCTCGCTAGGCTCCATGTAGGCTTTCTCGATGAGAGGTCTGTCGTCTTTCACGACGTAGTCGATCTGGTCAAGGCTGATGAGGTCTCCGTATGCGAAAGGCACGTTGGGATTCATCACGGCGATGACATCTCTTGCTGTCTCGATGGCTGCTACCGAGCAGTCGACCGATGTTCCGAGAGAGACCATTCCGTTCTCGTCAGGCTCAGACACCTGTACCATCGCCACTCCGAGCGGAATAGCTCCGCTGCGGTAGAGTCTGCCTGACTCCGATAGATGTACAGGGAGGTAGTCGGCATAGCCTGCATTCACGCTTGCCCTTGTGTTGCCTGCTACGAAGAAGCCCTGCTCGAAGAAGATTCCTTCGAACTTAGGGTCTGCGTAAGGTGCCGGACCTTCTGTGTGGAAGTGGTGGAAATGGAGGTCCTTGATCTCTCCTGCCTCAGCCCTGCGGGTGAGGGCTTCGACAAGAGCCATAGGGACGCTTGCGATACTTCCGAGATGGATGTGGTCGTGGTCCCTGACAACCTTTACTGCCTCGTCTGCCGAGACATATCTTGTTTCTTTCATTACTTTCCTACTTTGTAAGTCTGTCTACTGCCTGCTGAACCTTGTCGAAGGTGAATCCGCTGAGGATAGCGTCCATCTTCGCCTTGACCTTGTCGTTGCAGAGATTGCCGATAGAACCCTCATGCGTGTGGTTCAGGGTACCATGGAACTCGAACTGACCTGCCTGTACGTCGAGACCGACCTTCTTGTAGGCATCTCTGAAAGGCATGCCTTCTGCCACGAGGTGGTTGACTTCCTCGACTGTGTAGGCAAGCTTGTACTTAGGGTCTTCCATGATATTGTCCATTACCTCCATGTTCTCCACTGCGTATGCGACGATGTCGAGGCAGTCGTTCATCTCCTCGAAGAGAGGGATCCAGACTTCCTTGATGATCTGCATGTCGCGGAAATAGCCTGAAGGGAGGTTGCCTGTGATGAGGCGGATGCTGTTCGATACGCCCTGGATCTTGTTGCAGTGCGCACGGATGAGCTCGAACACGTCAGGATTCTTCTTGTGAGGCATGATGCTCGATCCTGTGGTGAGAGAGTCAGGAAGGTGGATGAATCCGAAGTTCTGGCTGGTGTAGAGACAGCCGTCGAATGCAAGTCTTCCTATTGTCTCGGCGACGGATGCGTAGGCGAAGGCGATGATTCTCTCGGTCTTGCCGCGTCCCATCTGTGCATAGACTGAATTATAGTTGAGGTCGTCGAATCCGAGCAGCTCGGTCGTCCTTGTCCTGTTGATAGGGGCGGATGAACCGTAGCCGGCTGCGGCTCCGAGAGGATTCTGGTTGGTTACGTTCCATGCGGCACGCATCATCTGCATGTCGTCAGTGAGGCTCTCGGCGTAGGCTCCGAACCACATTCCGAACGATGAAGGCATTGCTACCTGGAGGTGGGTGTAGCCCGGGATGATGATGTCCTTGTACTGCTCGCTCTTGCGCTGGAGCACTTCAAAGACGGATTCCATCTTCCTGACGGTCTTCTCGATCTCGGCTCTTCCGAAGAGCTTGAGGTCTACCATGACCTGGTCGTTGCGCGACCTTCCGGTGTGGACCTTCTTTCCGAGGTCTCCAAGCTTGCGGGTGAGCATGAGCTCGACCTGCGAGTGCACGTCCTCGATGCCGTCCTCGATGGTGAAACGGCCTTCCTTGGCCTCATTGTAGAGAGCCTTGAGCTCGGGGATGAGCACTGCGAGGTCCTCCTTAGGAAGTAGTCCCTGCTCGGAAAGCATGGTGATGTGGGCCATGGTACCCATTATGTCGTACTGTGAGAGATAGAGGTCCATCTCACGGTCGTGTCCGACGGTGAACTTGTCGATCTTCTCGTCGACCTTGAAACCCTTGTCCCAGAGTTTTGCTGCTTCTGCCATATTCTTAGTTATAGTGCGAGGCCGTCAAGCAGCTGCATGTAGATACCTACAGCCTGCTCGATTTCCTCAATTATGATATATTCATTTGCCGAGTGCGACCTTGCCGAGTCGCCGGGTCCTATCTTCACGGTAGGGAATGAGACCAACGCCTGGTTGCTGGTTGTCGGCGAGCCGAAGGTGCTGAGTCCCAATGATATTCCGCGTCTGATGACCGGATGCTCTATGTCGATGTGCGAACTGTTGATCCTTGTCGATCTTTCCCTGACCTGGCAGCGGACCGAGTTCTTGATTTTCTGCAGGAGCTCGATGTTGCTGTACATTCCGTTAGGACGTACGTCGACGACGAAGGTACACTTGTCCGGAACGACGTTGTGCTGCGTTCCGGCGTTGATCTGGGTGACGCTCATCTTGACAGGTCCCAGATATTCGGAAACCTTTTCGAACTGGTGGTTCCTGAACCAGTTGATATCCTCGAGTGCCTCGTATATCGCGTTGATGCCCTCATTTCGGGCAGCATGGCCGGATTTGCCGACGGCGGTGCAGTCGAGTACCATGAGCCCGCGCTCGGCCACTGCCATCTGCATACCTGTCGGCTCGCCCATGATTCCGAGGGTGATCTCGCCGATTTCGGGTAGGATAAGGTCGAGGCCTTCGCGTCCGCTGACCTCTTCCTCTGCCGTGGCGCTGAAGATCAGGCGGTAAGGCTGTCCTTTGCCTGCCATCTTCATATAGACTGCGAGGAGAGCCACGAGGGATCCTCCGTCATCGTTGCTGCCCAGTCCATAGAGCTTGCCGTCTATGACTTCCGGGTTGAACGGGTCCCTGTCGTAGCCCGACGCAGGCTTGACTGTGTCGATATGGGCGTTCAGCAGGATAGTCGGTCTTCCGTCCGGCTCGCTGTCGCAGATCCAGAGATTGTTGCCTTTTCTTTCAGGCTCAAGTCCATGTGCGAGCATCCACGCCTCCAGTGCATCGGCTGCAGCCTTTTCCTCGCGGCTGATCGATGGGATTCGGATAAGATCCTTGAGAAGCTCGATATACTGGTCCATGGTACCTTAGAGTTTGATGACAGTACCTCCGCTCAGGTTGTCTGCCTTTGTGATGACGACCTTGGCCACTCCGCAGCGGACTGCGTCGAGGGCGTTCTCGATCTTAGGGATCATGCCGCCTGACACGATGCCTTCCGCGGTCAGCTTCTCGAAGCTTTCCGGTGTGATCACAGGAATCACAGAAGAAGGATCCTCAGGGTCTGAGAGCACGCCTGGCATCTCGAAACAGTATGTGAGTGTCACCTCGTATCTTCCTACGAGACCCTTCGCCACTGTCGCCGCGATAGTGTCCGCGTTGGTGTTGAGCATCGAGCCCTTGCCGTCGTGGGTGAGCGGTGCCACAACCGGTGTCGCACCTGACTCGACGAGGGCTGCAAGCATGTCTCCGCGCACTGCCTTGACGTCGCCTACATATCCGTAGTCTACATCCTTGACAGGTCTCTTGTCGCTGCGGATTATGTCCATGTCAGCTCCTGTCAGACCGATGGCGTTGATTCCACGGGCCTGGAGGCCTGCTACGATATTCTTGTTGACGAGGCCGCCATAGACCATGGTGACCACATCCAGCATTTCCTTGTCGGTGATCCTTCGTCCTCCGACCATCTTGGTCTCGATACCGAGCTTCGCCGCAAGGGCGGTAGCGGTGCGTCCGCCGCCATGGACAAGAGCCTTCTTGCCCTCTACTGTAGAAAAAGAGCAGAGGAATTCCTCAAGGGAATCCTCTACGATCTTTCCACCGACTTTGATGACATTTATCTTTTCCATCCTTGACTATTTACCTGCCTGAAGGTCTTCAAGCATCCTTTTCATCACGACCTGTGCCGAAACAGCCCTGTTGGCTGCCTCAGGGATCACGAGGCTGGTAGGTGCGTCGATGACCTCGTCGGTCACGATCATGTTCCTTCGTACAGGAAGGCAGTGCATGAAGTGGGCGTTGTTGGTGACGGCCATCTGTCTTGCGCCGACTGTCCAGTCCATGTCCTTGCTGAGGATCTGTCCGTACTGTGAAGGGTCCTTGACGCCTGGACAGCTCCAGTTCTTCGCGTAGATGAAGTCTGCGCCTTCGAAGGCCTTCATCTGGTCGTACTCGACCTTGGCGTTGCCTGCGAACTGAGGGTCAAGCTCGTATCCTTCAGGATGGGTGATCACGAAATCCACGTCTGCTGCGTTCATCCACTCTGCGAATGAGTTAGGCACTGCCTGTGGGAGAGCCTTTGGATGAGGTGCCCATGTGAGGACTACCTTAGGTCTTGCCACCTTCTTGTACTCCTCGATGGTGATGAGGTCTGCGAAGGCCTGGCAAGGATGAACGGTAGCGGACTCAAGGCTGATGACAGGTTTTCCGCTGTACTCGATGAACTGCTTGAGGACAGTCTCGTTGTAGTCGAACTCGCGGTCGGTCAGACCTGCGAACGAACGTACGCCGATGATGTCGCAGTAGCTTGCCATCACTGGGATGGCCTCGCGCAGGTGCTCAGACTTGTCGCCGTCCATCACTACACCCATCTCGGTCTCGAGCTTCCAGCTGTCGGAGCCGATGTTGAGCACTATAGGGCTCATGCCGAGGTTGAGAGCTGCCTTCTGGCTGCTCAGACGTGTCCTGAGGCTGCTGTTGAAGAACACCAGCATGATGGTCTTGTTCTCACCGAGGTGCTTCCATGCGAACGGATTCGCCTTGACCTGCTTTGCTTCCTCGAGGGCTGCCTTGAGGTCGCCTATGTCTGAAACGTGAAAAAATGATTTCATAACTTATTCTCCGAGTGTTTCCTTGAGTGCTGCGATGAATCTTTCCGCCTGCTCCATGCTCAGGCACAGAGGTGCGAGGAGACGTACCATGTTCTTGCCTGCCACGCCTGTGAAGATGTGCTTGTTGAACAGGAGGTCCTTGCGGATAGGAGCGACTTCCTCGTTGAACTCGATGCCGAGCATGAGGCCCTTGCCCCTTACTTCCTTGATCTTCGGCGATGCAGGGATGTTGGCCTTGATCCACTCGCCGACCTTGAGGGCGTTCTCCACGAGATTCTCCTTCTCCATGATGTCGAGGACCGAGAGTGCCGCTGCCATTGCGAGGTAGTTGCCTCCGAAGGTGGTTCCGAGCATTCCTTTCTTAGCCTGGAACTCAGGAGAGATCATGATACCACCGCATGGGAAACCGTTTGCGATACCCTTTCCGAGAGTGATGATGCCAGGCTTGATGCCGTACCACTGGTGTGCGAAGAACTTACCTGTCCTGCCGTAGCCGCTCTGTACCTCGTCGAGGATGAGGACTGCGCCATACTTCTGGCAGAGAGTCTCGAGTGACTGCATGAACTCTGTGGTAGGCTCGTTGATGCCGCCGCAGCCCTGGATACCTTCGATGATCACACCTGCAACGTCACCGCCCTTGAGTGCTGTCTCGACCTGCTCGATGTTGTTGAGGTCGCAGAAAGTCACCTTGTGGTGTGCGTTGAAAGGAGATACGATCGACGGGTTGTCAGTAAGTGCGACAGCGCCTGATGTACGGCCATGGAAGCTCTTGTGGAATGCGATGATGCGGTCCTTGCCGGTGTGGAAAGACGCAAGCTTCGCTGCGTTCTCGTTTGACTCTGCACCCGAGTTGTCGAGGAAGAGAGTGTAGTCCTCATAGCCGCAGGCCTTGCCGAGCTTTTCAGCAAGCTGTTCCTGGAGAGGATTGATGACGCTGTTTGAATAGAAGCCGATCTTGCCGAGCTGGTCGGTAAGGGCTGCGATATAGTCAGGATGGCTGTGACCCACTGAGATCACTGCGTGTCCGCCGTAGAGGTCGAGATACTCCTGACCTTCCTTGTCCCAGACGCGGCATCCCTGTGCCTTGACAGGAGTCACGTCGAAAAGTGAATATACGTCGAAAAGGTTCATGGTACTTTCAATTAGAAGGCAGAAGCCTTGAGGTTGAGTCCGGCTTTCTCGTCAAGGCCGAACATGAGGTTCATGTTCTGGACAGCCTGGCCTACAGCTCCCTTGAGGAGATTGTCGATGGCGCTGCTGATGACAGCCTTGTTTCCGAACTTGTCGATATGGACAAGGGCCTTGTTGGTGTTGACGACCTGCTTGAGGTCGATGGCCTTGTCACTGTAGTGGGTGAAGGCAGCGTCTGCGTAGAAGTCCTTGTACATCTGTGCGAGCTGCTCTGCACTTGGGTTTGTCGGAGTTCCTTCCTCACCGTCGAAGCGGACTACGCTGGTGCAGAATATGCCCCTTGTGAAGTCACCTCTGTAAGGAATGAAATCAACGCTTGGCTCAAGCGAGCCCTGGAGCTCGGTGAGGGACTGGCGGATCTCGTGGAGGTGCTGGTGAGTGAATACCTTGTAGATGCTGATGTTGTCGCTTCTCCAGCTGAAGTGTGTGGTTCCTGAAGGCTTCTGGCCTGCACCGGTGCTTCCAGTGATGGCATTGACTGCCACGTCGTGCTTGAGAAGACCAGCCTTTGCGAGCGGAAGAAGTCCCATCTGGATGCAGGTGGCGAAGCAGCCTGGATTGGCCAGGTGCATGCATCCCTTGATTGCATCCTTGTGGATCTCAGGGAGACCATAGACATAGTCGTGGGTCGGAGCCGCGATGCGGAAATCCTGGGCGAGGTCGATGATCTTCACGTTCTGGGGGATGCTGTGCTCCTTGAGGAACGCCTCGCTCTTGCCATGTCCGAAGCAGAAGTAGACGACGTCTACCTTGTCGAAAGGCATCTCGTCTGTGAAGCACATCTCGGTATCTCCGAAGAGGCCCCCATGGACATCGTATACCTTGTTACCGGCATTCGATTCGCTGTTCGCGAATACTATCTCAACTTCAGGATGGTTGAGGAGCAGGCGGATGAGTTCTCCTCCGGTATAGCCTGCTGCGCCTAAGATTCCGACCTTGACCATATTATCTCTTCTCCTCAGGGTGTGCAAGATAGTAAGCGCGGAGCGGTGTGCTGGTGACCTTGATGAAGCCCTTTGCCTCTTCTGATGTCCATCCCTTTGCACCCTCGCCGTACTCTCCGAGCTTGTTCTTTACGAGATCGTCAGGTGAGTCAACACCCACTGTAGAGAATCCGAGAGGACGGAGCTCGAGGGTCACTGTACCGTTGACGTTCCTCTGGCTGCTGGTAAGCATGGCCTCGATGTCCGGCATGACCGGCTCGAGATACTGGCTCTCGTGGAGGAACATTCCGTACCAGTTTGCAACCTGCTCCTCCCAGTACTGCTGCCATTTGCTGAGGGTGAACTTCTCGAGGAACTTGTGGGCGCCGATGATGAGCATCGGAGCTGCAGCCTCGAAACCTACACGGCCCTTGATGCCGATGATGGTGTCGCCGACGTGCATGTCACGGCCGATACCGTAGGCTGCGCCGATTTCCTCGACTGCCTGGATGGCTGCGATCTTGTCCTCGTATTCCTTGCCGTTGACAGCTGTGAGCTCTCCCTCCTTGAATGTGAGGCTGAGGATCTCGCTGCCTGTCTTTGTGACCTGCTTGAGGTATGCGCTCTCAGGAAGACCCTGCTTTGAGTCGAGGATCTCACCGCCGCAGATAGAGGTTCCCCAGATACCTACGTTGTAAGAGTACTTGAGCTTGGTGAAGTCTGCGAAGTAGCCGTTTGCGTTGAGGTAGTCCACTTCTTCCTTGCGGCTGAGGTTGCTGTCGCGGGTGAGTGTGATGATCTCCATCTTAGGACAGAGCACGAGGAAGGTCATGTCGAAACGTACCTGGTCGTTTCCTGCGCCTGTTGAGCCGTGTGCGATCGCGTCAGCACCGATCTCGTTGGCATAGCGTGCGATTGCCATGCCCTGGAAGATACGCTCTGAAGATACGGAGATAGGGTAGGTTCCGTTACGGAGGACGTTGCCGAAGATCATGTACTTGAGACTCTTCTCATAGTACTCCTTGGTCACGTCGAGGGTGACGTACTGCTTTGCGCCGAGCTTGTAGGCATTCTCTTCGTTTGCCTTGAGCTGCTCCTCGCTGAAGCCGCCTGTGTTGGCACATGCTGCATAGACCTCATAGCCCTTCTCCTTGGCGAGGTACATTACTGTGTATGATGTGTCGAGACCGCCGCTGAATGCGACAACTACTTTCTTTGCCATAATATTATTCGTCTTCGTTGTTTAACTGTCTGTCTATGGTTCTGATTCTTTCCATGTCTTCGTCTGAGATCTTCACCGGAAGCTGCTCTGTCGGATCGTAGAGCATAGCCGTGCAGATGCAGTACTTGCGTCCTGTGCGCTTGAGCACGTCGACGTTGATACAGCCCTCGCATCCCTTCCAGAAGCTCTCGTCCTCCGTAAGGTCGGCGAATGTGACAGGCTTGTATCCAAGTGCTGTATTCATCTTCATGACCGCCGCACCGCTGGTGAGGCTGAAGATCTTGGCGTGAGGCCATCGGAGTCTTGCGAGAGTGAAGGTCACGTCCTTGATTCTCTTCGCGAGGCCCTGGCCACGGAAATCAGGGTGAACGATGAGGCCGGAAGTCGTCACATAGTGCTTGTTCTCCCATGTCTCGATATAGCTGAATCCTGCAAATTTCTCTCCCTGGAGCGCGATGACGGCCTTTGCCTCCATCATCTTCTTTGCTACATATTCAGGCTTTCTCTTTGCGATGCCGGTGCCCCTTACCTTGGCGGCACTTTCGATTGTCTCGAGGATCTCGTCGATGTACTTGAGATGCTGCTCTCCGGCAACCTCGATTCTTACTTCATTCATTGGTCAATAAGATATACTACTAACTTATTTATATTCCGGTATGTTGCTTACTTGTTAAATTCCGGTATGCTACTTCCTCAGTCCGGGAAGTGCTGAGATTATCGCTCTTCTGCAGGAGTCGGCAGTGACGCCGTTGCGCAGCACGAGGAAGATGGTGTCATCTCCTGCGATGGTGCCTGCAATCTCAGGGAGCTGCTTGCGGTCGATGATCGATGCAAACATGCTTGCATGGCCAGGAAGAGTCCTGACTACGGCGATGTTTCCGCATATCTCGATTCCGATGATTCCGGAATCGGCTCCGTCTGCGCTGTATCTTCCTTCAGGGATGATGTAGTACGACAGAGAACCGCCATGACTCTTCACGACGCCCATTTCCTGGAGGTCTCTTGAAAGAGTCGCCTGGGAAATGGCGATGCCGTTTTCTGACAAAGCGGCCTTAAGGTCCTCCTGGGATCCTATCTTTTTGCTCTGGATGGCTTGCTTTATAGCCTCCTGTCTCTCACTCTTGCTGAATGGCATGATTGAATATTATTCGTCTATTCAGTGCAAAAATACGCATTGTTCTGAGAATTACAATGCGTACCATGAATTTTATTCAAATAATAAACGATTTATCTGAGGATTTCCTTGAGTTCGGACCAAGGTACATGCACCTTTATGCATCCAAGGTATGCGGGACCGAGCTCGTTCTGCTCGTAGATGTAGTCGATGCCGGTGCTGGTGACGCAGTAGTCTGCACTTGGCATGATCTCTCTTACGAAGATCGAATCGAAGTCCTTGTCGCAGTTGAACGAGTCGTACAGGTGGCTGGTGAGAAGCTCTCCCATGCGTGTCTCGAAACCGTCCACGAATATCTGCCTGTCCCTTACTATGTCGCCGGTATTGACATTGAAGTTATAGCAGTATGTGCCGATTGTGCCGTGGGCACCGCCGGAATATGAATAGGTGTCGATCCTGTACGATACGACGTCACGCCATCTTCCTACGAAGTAGCCTTCGATGTAGTCGTCCCAGTCGCAGCCGAAGACGTTGTCCTCGTTCTTCATCTCCTCGTAGATAGGGAGCATGGTCTGGAGATAGTTCGAATATCTGGTCTGGATATACTGCTCTGCGGCCTCCTCGATCCCGATAGGTCGGTCAAGCCTTGAGTGGCCCATGATGGCGTTGGTCATCTTGACGATGGCCTCTTCAGGAATACCTGCTGTCGGGTACTCCATGTCGATGAGGATGGACATTGTATCCTCTGAATCTTCGGTAAGTCCTTTCTCGAAGAACTTCTCGAAAGTGCTGGTCTTGAGTTCTTGCTTGCCGGTGCAGCTGACCATCACGGCGACTGCGGCGATGCAGGTTAAAAATCTTTTGATCATTTCTAGTCGTTGTTTAACTCCTTTATGTCAACTTCCCCTCTCTTGCTGCTGCCCATCAACCATTCGCTGTAGAAGTCAGCCATCTTCCAGAAGAAGTAATCGTCCATGTCTCCATAGCTGTGTCTCTGGCCAGGGAGGAACATCATGTCGAATCTCTTGTTTGCCTTTATGAGGGCGTCGATCACCCTGATCGTGTTGGCAGGATGTACGTTGTCGTCGATGTCGCCGGTCCACAGCATCAGGTGTCCCTTGAGATTCTTAGCGAGCTCCTGGTTGGTGTCGATGTGGTAGACGAATGTAGTGTCTCCCTTGTCGATCTTCTCAAGGATTCCGTGGTGCTGCTCGCTCCACCAGCGGTTGTAGATGCTGTTGTCGTGGTTGCCGGAGCATGACACAGCCGCCTTGAAGAAGTCAGGATAGGTAAGTATTGCTGCGGTAGACATGAATCCGCCGCCTGAGTGGCCATGGATGCCGATCCTTTCTCCGTCGATGAACGGATGACGGGCGATGAGCTGCTGGATGGCGTACTTCTGGTCCTCGAGACCATAGTCGCGCAGGTTGCCATAGCCATAGTTGTGGTACCACTTCGAACGGTTAGGGTGTCCTCCGCGGTTTCCGACTGTAACTACAATGAAGCCGAGCTGTGCGAGACGGTCCACGCGGCAGAAACCCTTGCTCCAGGAGATGTTGTTGGCCTCGACCTGAGGACCTGGGTAGACGTAGTCTGCGATTGGATATACCTTAGTGGAATCGAAGTCGAACGGCTTGTACATCACTCCATAGAGGTCTGTGATGCCGTCGGCAGCCTTTACCTTGAAGCGCTCAGGGAACTTGTAGCCTGCTTCGAAGAGAAGGCTGAAGTCTGCCTCTTCGAGGTCAAGCACCTTGCGTCCTGTCACTGCGTTGAAGAGCGCTACCGCAGGTTTTGCGTCGACTCTCGAGTAGTTCGCAACGAACCATCTGGCCTTGTCGTCCGCACTCGAGAGGACGTCCATGTCGTCCATGTCAAGCTTTGTGATGGCTCCTCCGTTGAGTGAGACCTTGTAGGTGTGCATCTGGTAAGGGTTCTCGTCCTTCTGCACTCCGCATGCGCTGAAGAGAACATATCCGGCAGCCTCGTTTACTCCGAGGACGTCCTCGACGTGGAACGCACCTTCAGTGAGGTTGCGTAGGAGCTTTCCTTCCTTGTCGTAGAGGTAGAGGTTGGCCCAGCCGTTACGCTCCGACCAGTGGATGAACTGGGTGTTGTTCCTGATCCAGTATGGCTTGCGGGTCTCTACGTAGGTGTTGAGCCTTTCCTTCACTACGACGTGGGTGGAATCGCCGTTTACAGGTACGTAGCACAGGTCGACTCTCTTGAGGTCACGGCTTGTCCTTTCTACATAGAAGCCGTTCTCGTCACCCATCCACTTGCCTGTCCAGTGCTCGATATACTTATCCTCGACATCTCTCTTTGCCTCGAGGATGGCAAGGTCCTGGTCCTTGAACGCATGGCTCTTGATCTCCTTGACAGCACCGTCTTCCACAGAAACGACATAGAGGGTTCCGACAGGTCCCGGCTCGCCAGGCATCTGGTATTTGTATGTCTCGAGAGTAGGTCTTGGCTTGCTTACCGAGTTGATCACCCAGAAATCCTTCAGCGGGGTCATGTCCCACCTGATGACTGCAAGATGCTTCGAATCAGGCGACCACTCCACGTTCGACGCAGATATCCTCTTGGTCGAGTCGGTCTCATGGTTGCCTCTGTAGCTGTCCTGTCCGTAGCTGTTGTCGAGGACTCCGTCGAAGGTCAGCTGTCTTTCCACGAGGGTGCTGTCCTTCTCGTCCTTTGCCGCTTTGTGGAGCGAGGTCGAGTCCATGCAGAAGAGATTGTGGTTCTTGACATAAATGCCCATGGTGCCGTCAGGGGAGACAAGTGCCCATCTCGGCATCTTCGCCTCTTCCTTCTCCTCTACCTGGGTAAGCTTGCGCGATGCGATGTCATAGCTGAAATGGAATACCTTCTTGACGGTCTTTGTGCTGTCCTTCTTGTCCTTGGTGTCGATCGTGCTGGTGATGTCGAATGTGAAGGCCTTGTCGTCCTTGAGCTTGAGCGAGGCCATAGGGATGTGCCTGGCATCGAACGGGTCGCGTACGATCTCGGTCAGTTCCATGGCGAGTTTCTCCATATCGAAGATCTCGGTCTTCTTTCCGCTCGCAGGGTCTACCATGAAGTATTTCCTTCCCTCGGAAGTGGTCCATGTGTACCAGAACTTGTCTCCACTGCGGAACCAGTTAGGAGTGATCTGGGTAGAGAACACCATCTTCTGGGTCTTCTTTGTTGAAAACCTGGAAGCGAGCTCGTAGTTCGGGGTCCTGACGTGGTTGTCCTGGGCACTGACGGAGATTGAAGTGAGAGCTGCAAGGACTATTGTAAGAAGTCTTTTCATCTATGAATATATATGGGATTGCGAAGGTGAATACATATGGGATTGCGAAGGTACGAAATATATTCATATATTTGCTTTCAGTGTCAACGCATTTCACCACCGGATAAACCATTTCGCCACTTATGATACTTATCGCAGATTCAGGCTCTACAAAAACCGCTTGGGCAGCGCTCCTTGACGGCCGCAACCCTCGGATTTTCAGGACATCAGGCTATAATCCAAACTATATGACCGCCGATGAGATACTCGACGACATGGCCGACACATTCCCTGAGGATATTGACCCTATGGGCGTGACTGAAATCTATTTCTATGGTGCCGGTATCAACGAGCTTACCTCCGGCGTCCTGCTCAGCGTGCTGCATGAGGCTTTCCCGAACGCATATCGCATGACTGTCGAGTCAGACCTGCTCGGCACGGCCAGGGCTCTGCTCGGCCATGGCGAGGGCTTTGCCGCCATACTCGGAACCGGCATGAATTCCTGTCTCTTCGATGGAGAGAAGATAGTCTCAAACGTCGGCTCCCTCGGTTTCTTCCTGGGAGATGAGGGCAGTGCAGGGTATATAGGAAAGACTCTTCTGCGCGACTATCTCAGGGGCAATGTCCCTCAGGACGTGGCAGATGCGATGTCGGACGCCCTGGAGGGCAAGACTTATCCTCAGGTCATCGCAGAACTGTATTCCGCTCCTAAGCCAAACACCTACTGTGCGGAGTTCTGCCGCATAGCCACCGGTATGAAGGACAGCTCGGAATACTGCCGCAGTCTCATCGCAGATTCGTTCAGGGCTTTCTTCCGCAACGTTATCTGCCTATATCCCGACTGTTCGCGCTACACTCTCAACTGCATAGGCTCAGTGGGATGTATCTGCAAGGACATCCTTTCCGAGGTCGCAGCTGAGTTCGGAATGTCGCTGGGAACAGTACTGCAGGCCCCTATGGAAGGACTGGTTGAATATCATATTACTTCCCGCAGCTGAGCGGGGCACCTTACTTCCCGTAGCTGAGCGGGCCACCATTGTTGAAAACTTTTTTCTGAAATGGCCGGAGGAGGGTAAAAAACAGGGTTATGAGCCCCTCGACGGGCGTTTTTCAGAGGTATTGATTTCTTTTTATCGTGCGAAATGGATTGTTAATTAAAATATTATGCGTATATTTGCAGTCCCAATTTTTTGGGGTAAACACATAAATTATAGATTTTCAATCATTTATGCCAACAATTCAGCAATTAGTCCGCAAGGGACGCGTTTCACTTACTGCTGCTAGTAAGTCACGTGCATTGGATGCTTGCCCTCAGAAGAGGGGTGTTTGCGTACGTGTGTATACAACTACACCTAAGAAACCTAACTCAGCTATGAGAAAGGTTGCCCGCGTACGTCTCACCAACGCTAAAGAGGTCAACGCTTACATCCCAGGTGAGGGCCACAACCTTCAGGAGCACTCAATCGTGCTCGTACGTGGAGGTCGTGTAAAGGACCTTCCTGGTGTACGTTACCACATCCTTAGAGGAGCTTTGGATACAGCTGGTGTAGAGGGTAGAACTCAGTCACGTTCACTCTACGGAGCTAAGAGACCAAAGAAGTCTAAGAAGTAATTTTTTTCACCTTAATTTTTTCTAATTACAATGAGAAAATCGAAGCCTAGAAAGAGGATTCTACTTCCTGATCCTAAGTTTCACGACGTAAATGTTACACGTTTCGTGAACAATCTTATGTTGCAGGGAAAGAAGAGTATCGCGTATTCTATTTTTTACGACGCCATTGACATGGTAGGCGAGAAGATGAAGGATTCTGACAAGGCTCCTCTAGATATTTGGAGGAAAGCTCTCGAGAACGTAACACCTCAGGTCGAGGTTAAGTCACGTCGTATCGGTGGAGCTAACTTCCAGGTGCCTACAGAGTTGAGACCAGAAAGGAAGATTTCAGTTTCTATGAAGAACATGATACTCTATGCCCGCAAGCGTTCTGGCCACTCTATGGCAGAAAAACTCTGTGCCGAGATCGTGGCAGCTTACAACAACGAAGGTGGTGCATACAAGAGAAAGGAGGATATGCACAAGATGGCAGAGGCAAACAAGGCTTTTGCTCACTTCCGTTTCTAATTGAGTTTCCAAGATGGCAAAAAGAGATCTTAAATTCACTAGAAACATCTGTATCATGGCTCACATCGATGCCGGTAAGACAACTACATCTGAGCGTATTCTTTTCTATACCGGAAAGACCCACAGGATCGGTGAGGTTCATGAGGGCGCCGCTACAATGGACTGGATGGTTCAGGAGCAGGAGCGTGGTATCACCATCACCTCTGCTGCTACCACCGCGTTCTGGCGTTACAACAACGACACCTACCAGATCAACCTTATCGATACTCCAGGCCACGTTGACTTCACTGTCGAGGTTGAGCGTTCACTCCGAGTACTCGATGGTACTGTAGCTACATTCTGTGCAGTAGGTCGCGTTCAGCCTCAGTCTGAGACTGTATGGCGCCAGGCAGACAAGTACGGTGTTCCAAAGATCGCTTATGTAAACAAGATGGACCGTGTAGGTGCTGACTTCCTCGCTTGCGTAGAGGAGATGCATACAAAGCTCGGCGCTCACGCAGTTCCAATCTGTCTCCCTATCGGAGCAGAGGATAAGTTCGAAGGTATTGTTGACCTTATCTCAAACAAGGCAATCTACTACAGCCGTGCTGAGGAGCTCATCAACTACGAGGTAAAGGAAGTTCCTGCCAACATGGTTGACGAGGTCGCTCGCTGGAGAGACAAGCTCGTTGAGTCTGCAGCTGAGTGCGACGAGGCACTTATGGACAAGTATTTCGAGGATCCTGACTCACTCACAGAGGAGGAGATCATCGCAGCGCTCCGTAAGGGTACCATCGCAATGCAGATCATCCCTGCCTGCTGTGGTTCATCATTCAAGAACAAGGGTGTTCAGTTCCTCCTCGACGCAGTAATGCGTTACCTCCCTTCACCACTCGACAAGGGTGCTGTGACAGGTGAGAACCCTAAGACAGGAGACGAGGAGACACGTCAGCCTTCAGCAGATGAGCCATTCTGCGGTCTCGTGTTCAAGATTGCTACAGACCCGTTCGTAGGTCGTCTTGCATTCCTCAGAGCTTACTCTGGTCGCGTTGACGCAGGTTCATACGTATACAACACACGTACAAACAAGAAGGAGAGAATCGCACGTCTCTACCAGATGCACTCTAACCATCAGAACCCTATCGAGTTCGTAGAGGCTGGTGACATCTGCGCAGCTGTCGGTTTCAAGGATCTCCACACAGGTGACACCATCTGTGCTGAGAACAATCCTATCACTCTCGAGTCTATGGTATTCCCAGATCCAGTTATCGGTATCGCAGTTGAGCCTAAGACACAGGGTGACCTTGACAAGCTCGGCATCGCACTTGCTAAGCTCGCAGAGGAGGATCCTACCTTCACAGTACGTACAGACCATGAGACAGGCCAGACCGTCATCAGCGGTATGGGTGAGCTCCACCTTGACATCATCGTTGACCGTCTCCGTCGTGAGTTCAACGTAGAGATCAACCAGGGTGCACCTCAGGTTAATTACAAAGAGACTATCACAGGTACCGTTCAGCATCGTGAGGTATTCAAGAAGCAGTCCGGTGGTCGTGGTAAGTTCGCAGATATCATCGTCGAGATCGGTCCAGCTGACGAAGGCAAGACAGGTCTTCAGTTCGACAACCAGGTCAAGGGCGGTAACGTGCCTAAGGAATTCGTTCCTGCAGTACAGAAGGGATTCGAGTCAGCAATGGCTAACGGATGCCTCGCAGGATATGAGGTTCCATCACTTAAGGTGACACTCCTTGACGGTAGCTTCCACCCAGTGGACTCTGACCAGCTCTCATTCGAGCTCGCAGCACGTATGGCTTTCCGTCACGCTTGTCCAAAGGCTAAGCCTATCATCCTTGAGCCTATCATGAACCTTGAAGTCGTTACTCCAGAAGAGTACATGGGTGACATCGTAGGTGACCTCAACCGCCGTCGCGGTCAGATCAATGCAATGGACACCACAGCCAACGGAGCAAGAATCATCAGGGCATTCGTTCCGCTCTCAGAGCAGTTCGGTTACGTAACTGTCCTCAGAACTCTTTCTTCAGGCCGTGCTACAAGTACCATGAGCTTTGACCACTATGCAGAGGTTCCTACCAACCTTGCTAAGGACATCGTCGAGAAGAGTGGTTACAAGAACAGCGACGAAGATTAATTTACTAACGGTTATAAAGATTAATTGATATGAGCCAGAAAATCAGAATCAAACTCAAATCATTCGATCATATGCTGCTTGACAAGTCAGCAAAGAAGATCGCCGACACAGTCTCTTCTACCGGTGCAAAGGTTTGTGGTCCAATTCCACTTCCTACCAGCAAGAAGATCTTCACTGTGAACCGCTCTACTTTCGTCAACAAGAAGTCTCGTGAGCAGTTCGAGCTCAACTCTTACTGCCGTCTTCTCGACATCGACGAGTCTAACGCAAAGACAGTTGATGCTCTCATGAAGCTTGAGCTCCCTTCAGGTGTTGAGGTAGAGATCAAAGTCTGAGATGACGCTGCGCCCGCCGCAGCAATCTTATAAGCTTACAGGACTTGCTTCCGGCAGGTCCTGTAACTCGGTCCCATAGCTCAGTTGGTTAGAGCAACTGTCTCATAATCAGTGGGGCACAGGATCATGCCCTGTTGGGACCACACCTAGGTTATCCTAAATACTTCAAAACCCCTCTAGAACGCACTCTAGAGGGGTTTTTCATTTTTTCAAAGGGAACCAGAAACACCTGAAAACACCCAGAAACACCAAAAAGTTTCACCTATGTTTCACTTTTTTCAGAGGGGGTATTTTGTGAGAAATCTTCAATATCTGCTAACTTCGAATCAGTTTTCTCGAAATGAACACTGAGATTGCCAAAGCCAGTAATATGCTTAGGATTAGTCCGACACCTCCAGTTGTCCAATATCTTGTGTAATAATATGAGGATATGTCCTTCATTTGGGAATTAGGCTTGGAGATATTATGAACTACCTCACCAGTTCCCATATCCAGAAGTAAATATTCATCGTCAACAAATAGGTATAACGAATTCTTTCTGACGGCGATACTGTCAGCTCCAGAAATGGTGAAGTCAGGCTCTTTGGATATCTCTCCATTTTTTTGCATGTCAGCAAAACGCAAAGAATATCCTTTCTTGATTCTTACATGAAAGTCATCTCCTATTCCTAAATCAGTACCGAGAATTGATGATGATGCTATGTTTAGAAACAGGGCCATTATAGGAAAACAAACAGCTCCTGATAGCACTCGTTTGAATCGTAAGAAACGTGTCTCCTTTTTTCCTATCAAGAAGACAATAAGAAGTATTGGGACGAATACTGTACAAAAGATTACTAACCAAAACAATATGACAAAGAGTAGTCCCATAATGATTACATCGATGAACAAAGGTAATTAATTTTAATTCTTTGGGATAACCTATTATCAAGACTTTGAATAAAATAACAAGATTAACCTGAGACCACCTCTCCACTCAGCAAATTGCTGCTAGAGGGAACCAGAAGCACTCAGGACCACCAAATAGTTTCACTGATGTTTCACTAATTGGATTGCTATGACTTTGTATTCCATTGATAATCAGGTCGGTATAAAGATATTCAAGGAGTCCTGTTGGGACCGCATAAGAGCCTTCCGCATACGCGGGAGGCTCTTGTGCGTATTCCCGGTGGGACCGTGCTTCGCAGGTCCCCGGACCTCTCAACCCCAGTCAGCTGCGCTGACAGCCCCTAGTCAGGGGCATACCCTCTTCCGCTCCGCTCCAGATGGGTGACTCCGCTGCTTCGATTACTGCGCAATCTCGCTATAAAAAAATCACATATGTGGATTGCAGTAGTTTCGCTATATTTGAGCAGATAAATTGCAATTTGACAATGAAAAGATTCTACTCATTACTCTTATGCGTTATTTTGATTCTACCCTCATGCAGCAGGACTCCTGAACGCATTCTATTATGGGCTTGGGATGTGAATGTCAGTAGTCGAGATCATCAAGTCGAATTTTTCAAAGACCAACAGTATCCAAACGGCGATGTATCAACGGTAATCCGTATGAAAGTTGCCCTAAATGATGACGACATTAGCAAACTGATTTCAAAAGGAGCCCGCCATCTTCCAATTGAAGAGAAATCTAAAAAAGGATGGCTCGAACGTATATCAGGGTTGGATGGCGCCAATAATGGCGTTTATTTCTTCGAACAAGGCGAGCAGGAATTAGAATGTAAGTTCCTCATTTACGATAGAGATTCACAAGTGCTGTATTACTACCTGTCAATCATGTAAATTCTCATTTAATGAAGTGAATTCTACGTCTAGGCGTAACGTCTGGGCGTATTTCATTTGTGAGTGCCAGATGGTGTGGTTGTAAAAGTATTTGGCTGAAATAAGAATCTTTCCTTGTTTAATATTTGGATGCCATTTTGGTCTCCATTATTTTTGCAAAAAACAATAACAGTATGACTGTAGTAAGCGTAAGAGATTTCAGGGCCAACCAAGGTAAGTATCTTGATTTGGCAGCAAATGGTGAAAGCGTGATACTGACCTCGAGAAAAGGTCAATTCAAGATTACGCCGATAACCGAGGATGACAGTATCATCAGCAAGAAGGAATTCTTTGCACGTATTGATGAGGCCAGAAAGAGTTTGGCAGAAGGTAAAGGCGTGTCAGTATCAGGGAAGGAGGAGTTGGATTCTTTACTTTCAAGTCTCTAAATGTACATATTGAAATTCTCTCCTCAAGCACTTGAGGATTTGTCATAGCTTAAGAAATCAGAGCCGATCGCGTTTAAGAAGGCAGGGAAATTATTGGCTGAATTACAGGAACATCCACAGACAGGTACAGGAAAGCCCGAACAACTTTCTGGAGACCTATCTGGACAGTGGTCCAGACGTATTACTCAGAAGCATCGTCTAATATATGAGATAGGGGAGAACATTGTTACTGTTGACGTCCTATCAGCCTATGGGCATTATGATGATAAGTAGTGTAATGCTCTCTTCGGAAGGCTATATTTGTACACATCGCTTTTATGCCAACCGTTTCCTGACTTTAGCTATGAGCGGACAATACGGTTCACACTAAGAATGAAGTATCCACTGCCATTTTTGAGATAAAGAACTAGACTAACTTGGGACCACACAAGAGCCTTCCGCATACGCGGGAGGCTCTTGTGCGTGGTCTCAAGTGGTCCGTGCTTAGCGTGGCCCCGGTCTTCTAAGGTAAGGAGTCCCGCCACTGACCGGCAAAGTGCTTACGGGAGATACGATTGCATGTTTGCACCGATAAATTGCAATTTGTCTTTGTGCGTTCTACGGAGGGGCTCGGATAGCTACCAATCGAACGGCTCGGATAGCTTCACTTTTGTCGTGCTGATCAACTGCGAATGACCTTCAGTTTTGGAAAATCAGGTCAGAGGGCCAATCATAAACGCTTTCTTTCCAACCCGAAAATCACCTTCCACGGGATGTGGCCTTGTAGGTGTTGGGTGGCCTGTTGGTGTGGAAGGTGAGGCGATTTTGCTTCACCTTCCACGGGGATATTGATCGTATAAAGCAGGATGAGGTACAGCGTGGAAGGTGATTTTCAGGTTTCATGTGCATCGGCGCATGCACAGGTTTTACACGCAGCAGCATGCACAGATTTCATATGCAGCAGCATGCACAGATTTCATATGCATCAGCAGGTACAGGTTTCATGTGCATCGGCAGATAAGTGCTGAATAAGTGTAGGCACTTTGATTATCAGAGGAATTCACGTATCTTTAATCCTATTCAAGTTAATTTTTCATGAATCAGTTTGAATTTGCAGTATGCGAGTACTTTTAATCGAATGCTTATCGACCCGCTATTTTTTGCTATGCATGATGAAACACCGAAACATGCTATGAATAGAGAAACGCAGAAACGTGTTATGAATAAAGAAACGCTGACACGTGTAATAATCCTTTTCGCAGGTCTTGTGGTCGCCCATCTGGGTGTGTCGCTCTTCCTGCTTGCCAATCTCGGGTCTGATCCGTTCAATGTGATGATCCAGGGCCTCAGCCATACTCTGAGCGACGCCTTGGGCTGGTCGTTCATCAGCCATGGGAACACTCATGTGGCAGTAAGTTTCCTTATCATCATCGTGTTGCTCTTCGTTGACCGGAGCTACATAAAGATCGGAACTTTGATATGTATGTTCTGCGGGGGGCCGATCATCGATTTCTTCAACCTTTTCCTTGGCGGACTTATCTCTGCGGACAGTCCTATGCTTGTGCGTATCCTGTGCAATGCCCTGGGCTGCGTAATACTTGCCTGCGGAATGTCAGTGGTGATCAAGTCTGAGGCAGGTACAGGCCCGAACGACCTTGTCGGTGTCGTAATCAGCGATAAGCTTAAGAAGAAGTTCTCTGCTGTCAGGATGGCTGTCGATGCCTGTTTCCTGGTATGTGGATGGCTTCTCGGTGGTGCGGTCGGTCTCGGTACCGTGATATGTCTTTTCCTGGTCGGTCCTGTCGCAGGCTTCTTCCTGCCCAGGAGCGAGAAACTCGTCAAACGTCTGATATGAGAACAATTGCTGTCTACACCTATATGAAAGAGGGCGGTCCTGCCCCGTCCGAGCCCCATAATGCCGCCTTCTGGAAATCCAAGGGCTTCGATTTCATTTGTTTTGTCACCAGGAAAGGCGATATGCCCGACTATATAGGTTCATGGTACATTGACGAACTGCCTATCTCCTGGGACGACGCCCGTCTGAATGCGGTCCTTCCGAAGCTGAACCCCCAGTCTGTCCTTGAGGAGTTCTATGAGTTCAGCGTATGGATTGACAGCGATGTAGCGATTGCCGGCGATCTCTTCTATGAGCACTGCAAGGAACTTCAGGAGAAGGGAACTGTCTATGCGGATCTAGGAAGGGGAGCTTTCCGGAATGTCTATTCTTATGCCTTCAAGGTCTGGAAAGACGCCCTCGAGCCTTCGCAGGTCGTGCGCAAGGCGGTCATGTTCCTGCTTGGTAAGGGCGTGGGCCCATGGTCAGGGTACCATGATACCGCAGTCCTTTTCAGAAAGCATGAGGACGAGGCGGTCCTTGAGTTTGACAGATGGTGGTGGGAATGCCTTCAGGAACGCGCCGGCGGCCATTGCGAGCAGCTGATGCATATTTTTGCTCTGAAGGACACTCCGTCTCTGAAGGCGGACCTTATCGGCCGGGATGGGATAGAGATCCGGAGAAAATAACACTAGTTTCTTTACATATCTTGCCAAGATGGCTATCTTTGCGGATATCTTTACAGAATCACTATTGATCATGCGCAAAACAAGGACAATGATGGCTGCGCTCTGTGCAGCCGGATGTTTATTCTCGACAATGAACTGCAGCAATAAGAAAGTTGAGACCGCTGGCAACTACATCGGTCCTTCAGATCTCAAGATTGAAAACGGAGTGATGACTCCTGAGGCTCTTCTTGCGATGGGAAGGCTTACTGATCCTCAGGTTTCACCTGACGGAAAGACCATCCTCTACGGAGTCAGCTATACCTCGATCGAGGAGAACCGCTCATGCAGGAACCTTTTCCTGATGGATGTGGACGGAAGCAACAAGATCCAGCTCACGCAGGACGGCAAGAGCATCTCGAATGCCCGCTGGTCCCTCGACGGCAAGTCAATCTTCTTCCTCCAGGGCGGTCAGATGTGGTCTGCCCCTGTCAGTGGCGGCAAGCTCGGTACAAGGATCCAGCTGTCTGACGTGCCTGCTGGAATCGGTGAGTTCAAGCTTTCTCCTGACCAGACCAAGGTTCTCTACATCAGTACTGTCAAGAATGCGAAGGTAGACCAGGCAAAGGACATCGACCCTGCACTTGACAAGGCCAGTGCATACGTGACAGAGGATCTTATGTATCGTCATTGGGACCATTGGGTTACCGAGACCCCAAGGACATATGTAGCTGCCCTCGGAAATGGTACCATAGTCCCAGGCAACTCGACCGACATCCTTGGCGACGAGCCTTTCGAACTCCCTACAGAGCCTTTCGGCGGAGCTGAGCAGCTGGACTGGTCGACCGACAGCCGAAACATCGTATATTCTTGCCGCAAGCACATGGGCAAGCAGTATGCTTTCAGCACTAACTGCGGAATCTATCTCTATGACACCGCCACAGGTAAGACCACCACTGTAAAGGGCGACGGCGGATACGATACAGATCCTGTATGGAGCCCTGATGGAAAGCATTTCGCATGGATCAGCATGCCTCGCGACGGCTATGAGGCAGATGCTCAGCGTATCATGGTATGCGATGTGGAGAGTGGTGCTGATGGTATCGCTGTTTCCAATATCCGCGAGCTCGCAGCGGAGCTTGACCGTGACAAGTCCGGCCTTTTCTGGACTCCTGCAGGCGAAAGCCTTATGTTCAATGCACTTGACAACGGCACCCAGAAGATATATTGCGTGGGTCTTGACGGCGAGCTCCGTCAGCTTACTGCTGATGAGGAACCATATGACTTCTTCAGCCCATTCCATATGAGCGCAGAGAACGGCACATGCACCCTTCTCGCTACCAACTACTGTCTCAACCGTCCGGTAGAGATGATCACCCTCACTCTCGGCAGCGAAGGCTATGCAAGCTGGACTCAGCTCAGCCATGAGAACGACCATCTCTTCGCGCAGATGGACGAGCCTACATCGGAGAGCATCTGGCTCGAGACAGTCGACCACAAGCAGATGCAGTGCTGGGTACTCTATCCTCCTAAGTTCGACTCTTCAAAGAAGTATCCTGCTATCGAGATCGTGCTCGGCGGTCCTCAGGGAACCAACAGCCAGGACTGGAGCTACAGATGGTGCTACCGTCTTATGGCTCAACAGGGCTATATCGTGATCATGCCTAACCGTCGCGGTACTACTGCATTCGGTCAGGAGTGGAAGGAGCAGATCAGCGGTGACTACCCTGGTCTCAACATGCAGGACTACCTCGTCGCAGGCCGCTACATCAAGAGCCAGCCATATGTCGACAAGCTTGCCTGTGTAGGTGCGTCATACGGCGGCTATTCTGCTTATATGCTCGAAGGTCTCCATGGTGACCTCTACGACTGCTTCATCTCTCATGCAGGTATCTTCGATGAGAAGCAGATGTGGTTCACCACCGAGGAGATGTGGTTCGCCAACTTCGACAACGGCGGCCTTTCAGAGTTCGCATACGCTGAGGGTCAGCAGGGTCCTGCAGGCGACGGCGTGACCTTCGGCGGCCTTCAGCAGGCCGGTGCACCATATGCGGTCAATCCGAAGGCTCAGCGCCATTACAGCCTTTCGCCTTCGTCCATGGTTACCAAGTGGCATACTCCTATCCTCTGCATCCATGGAATGATGGACTACAGAATTCCTTACGAGCAGGGTATGGCAGCGTTCAATGCAGCCCAGATGATGGGCGTTCCTTCGAAGCTTGTCGTATTCCCTGAGGAGAACCACTGGATCCTTCAGCCTCAGAACTCAATCCTCTGGCACCGCGAGGTGTTCGGATGGCTCGAGCGCTGGCTCAAGAACTAGTCTCTGGACTGACATATAAACGAAACTTTAGGCCCATGGCAAACTGCCGTGGGCCTTTTTTCTGCATACTATCGGCTAAAATGTCTATATTTGTAAGTTTAATATAACTAGAGACAAAGGAATAATGAAAAAACTAATCGGCTATGTGCTCGCACTGGTGCTCGGCATGTGCATGTTCTATGCATGTGGTACTTCGAGAAAGGCGACATTGCTCAAGCAGAGACAGGAGACTATCGGACTGACCCTCCCAAAGGAGAGTGAGTTCGTCCAGGAGGCTGTCACTGCCCATAAGCGGCCAGACAGGATCGTGGTCAAGGGCGACGATGGAGAGGACCTTATCCTTATGAAGGCAATCAAAGATGATGAAACAGGAGAGATGGTAGCGAATGAGGTCCTTGAGGCTGCAGTCGTGACCGCCCGCTTCCGCAATAAGGCAGAACGTAACGGCCAGGTGACCTTGGAGTTCGATGTCCATGTACCGAAGTCTATGATCGAGAGCAACTGGCAGACCACCGTCCGCCCGGAAATGTACATTCTTGAGGATACCCTCCACCTTGAGCCTATCGTACTCACAGGAGAGAAGTACCGTGAGCAGCAGCTCAAGGGATATGAGCTGTACGACCGTTATGTGGAATCTATCATTACCGATACCACCCGTTTCGTGAACCGTTTCCTTCTTGAACAGTTCATCCAGCGAAACATCCCTGACCTCTGGGCCCTCAAGACAGACTCCACCTTCCTTACTCCACAGCAGTTCGAGACCATCTTCTCAGTGACTGACCGTCAGGCGGTGGACCACTATACCTATGGCATGAAGGTCAGACGCAACCGCAGGCGTATCGGCAACAAGGACGCTATGTATGCAAAGTATGTCAAGAACCCTATCGTATCTGAAGGTCTCCGTCTTGATTCGATTGTGAACAATGCCAATGGAGATGTGACATACTGCTACTCTCAGACTATCAGGACGCGTCCTGAGCTCCGCAAAGTGGATGTGGTTCTGTCCGGTGACATCAGGGATGCCGTCAAGCAGATATATACTATCCCTACGACTGATCCGCTGACATTCTACATCAGCTCTCTCGCGTCGTTCGTCCAGCCACGTGAGCGCTACATGACCAAGGTCATCGAGCGTCGTGCCGAGGCTAACCAGACCTATAACATCGGCTTCCGCCAGGGCAAGACCGACATCGATCCCGAGTTCATGGACAACACAAGCGAGATCAACCGTATCAAAGACAATCTCCGTGCGCTGATGGAGAACAAGGTCTTCGACCTCGACAGTGTAGTGATCGTTGCCCATGGTTCCCCAGAGGGTGCATATGCAGTCAACGAGCGCGTCAGTGCCGGCCGTTCACGCAGCGTTACAGACTACTTCTCTCAGTATATCCGTAGCTACAGGGATTCTCTCGACGCCGAGAAAGGCTTCCAGATTGACGAGTTCGGCAATGTGGTAAGAGAAGAGAGCGTCAATATCCGTCTCATCTCACACTCAATCCCGGAGAACTGGGACGACCTCAACATCTTCGTGGATGCTGACCAGGTTCTTACTGAAGGCCAGAAGGAGGACTATCACAGGATTGCCTCAAGGGACCGCAACGTCGACCGCAGAGAGAACCAGCTCCGTCGTCAGGACTTCTACGGCTATCTCAGCGATTCGCTATATCCACGTCTGCGTACTGTGAAGTTCAACTTCCATCTCCACCGCAAGGGTATGGTCAAGGATACAATCCAGACCACCGTCCTCGACACCACATACCAGAGAGGTCTCCAGCTTCTCCATGACCGTGATTTCGAGAAGGCAGTAGAGGTTCTCCGTCCATATAATGACATCAATACAGCTGTCGCATATCTTGCGATGGACTATAACCAGAGCGCGCTCAGTATTCTCCAGGGCGAAGAGCGTACCGGTGACGTGAACTATATGCTTGCGATCCTCTACTCGCGTCTTGGCGACGACCAGAGTGCAGTCGACTGCTATCTCCAGGCATGCCGTCAGGATCCGGCCTTCGTACCTCGAGGAAACCTTGATCCGGAGATATCCGTGCTGATCAAGACTTATGGGCTTAACAGATTTGATGATGAGGAGTTTTAGGTTATGAAAAAGTTTATTTTTACTGTAGCAGTACTCCTCGGAGCAGCAACCATGATCTCGGCTCAGAATGCCGAGCCGACACGTGATGCGTCCATGAACGGAATCTGGGACAACTGGTTCGTCGGATTCGGCGCCGGTACACATACAATCGCAACCAAGGGAACCGGTGGCGGCTACAACGGTCGTTTCACCCCTATAGGAGATATCTATGTAGGAAAATGGTTCAGTCCTGAATTCGGTGCCCGCATGGGTGTCGCAGGCGGAACCGTGTCGCAGTGGGGACATGATCCTATGCCAGGCGTCAAGTTCGAGGAAGGCACTTTCAAGGGCAGCACCTGGATCAAGGAGACCATCGCGCAGGAGTATTACCATGCGGACCTTCTCTGGAACGTATCCAACACGTTTGGCGGCTACAATCCTACCCGTGTCTATAGCGCCATCCCTTATATCACCTTAGGCGGAATCGCGGCGACTAAGCTCGTAGGCCATGGATCTGCAGGCAAGACGCTCGCTGCCGGGGCCGGCCTGCTCAATACATTCCGTATCAGCGACAGGGTCGACTTCAACCTCGACCTCCGTACCATGGCGTACAGGGGACATGTCACCGGTGACGCCCACGCAAGGAACGCGATCAGCGCAACGGCCATGGCCGGTTTCCTCTTCAATCTTGGTGACTATGGCTGGGATGCCTCACACAGGTACTACCAGGCTGACGGTCTCGCTTGGAACGGATTCTTCGACAACTGGTTTGTCTCAGGAGGCTTCGGTGTCGCTACCATGTCAAGCCGCAGGAACGGTCTTGGCTACAACGGCCGTCCGACCGCCGCAATTGACCTGATGCTCGGAAAATGGTTCAGCCCGATTGCAGGAGTACGTCTAGGATATCAGGGTGCTGTCCTCTCACAGTGGGGACGTGATCCGGGAGCTGAAGTCATCGTGGGTGAAGGTGAATACAAAGGTGAGTCCCGCTTCAAGGAGAGATTCGGCTATGAGTACGTCCATGCCGATTTCCTCTGGAATCTCAATTCAACGATCGCCGGTTACAATGAGCGCCGCATCTATGAGGCCATCCCTTATGTCCATATGGGTTCGTTCCTGTCATATGATGTGATCTCTGCTATCTCTCAGAGGTATGTCGGCATCCTCAACATGGCAGGAGGCGTAGGTCTCCTCAACAATTTCCGTGTGGGAGAGAGAGCCCATGCTTACATCGACCTCAGGGCCCTCAGGACTTCAGGTAAGGTGACAGGTGATGCTGCAGCAGGAGCTACATTCGTCGCTACTGCCACAGCCGGCCTTTCATATGACCTGGGAGGATATGGCTGGTCAGACCATCGTTCTGACGTGGACCGCTTCAGATATGCCTGGGAGGATGGCAAGACAGTCCGCAAGCCTAAGTCAGAGGCTTATCGCGACGTCGTCCTCAATGGTTTCGCTGACAATTGGTTCATCGGCATGGCCGGTGGTATCATTTCGATTGCTGACAAGGGTACAGGCAATGGATGGAACGGCCGTGTGACCCCTGCTGCCGATGCATATTTCGGAAAATGGTTCAGCCCTTCTTTCGGTGCAAGGATAGGCTTGCAGGGTGATCTGATGTCACAGTGGGCTTACAATCCTGCTTCAGGAACCGTCCATGAGAGCGGCATCATCAATAAGAATGACGTAGAGGCTGAGGCAGAGAAGGTCTTCAATCTGTATGCCCATGCAGACATTCTCTGGAGCCTTGCAAATACAATCTATGGTTACCGTGAGGACAGGCTCTGGGATGTCATCCCTTATGTCCATTATGGTGCGACACAGACCCGCAGCATACTCAGCGGCAATTCGATCGCACGTCACTTCATGGGCGGTCTCGGTCTTATCAACGACTTCAGCATGACAGACCGCATGGGCTTCTATATCGACGCCCGTGCAGCGATATTCAATGGAATTGTGACCGGAGACAGGAAGGCAACTATCGCAGGAAGCCTCACTGCCCTTGCCGGTATGAGATATAACATCGGAACTACCGGATGGCAGCGTCGTTCAGATGAGGGACAGATGTGGAACGGTTTCTTTGACAACTGGTCAGCCGGTCTTTCAGCGGGTGTCAACACTATCGCGACCAGACGCAACGGTCTCCGCTACAATGGCCGCATCACTCCTGCCGAGGAAATCTATATCGGTAAGATGTTCAATCCTGGATTCGGAGTCCGCTTCGGCCTCCAGGGCATGAAATATTCAGAGTGGAACAAGGAGGCCAGCGCCGGCGTCCTCATCGAGCATGGTGAGTTCAAGGGCGAGCCTCGTGACCTCGAGGAATTCGCATTCGTCTATGCCCATGGTGACTTCCTCTGGAACTTCTCAAATACAGTTGCAGGCTACAAGGCTGACAGAGTGTATGAGGCAATACCTTACATCCATGTCGGCATAGTCGGCCAGACCGCTACCAATTCTCTCGAGAGGAAGGCTGTCGGACATGAGCTTACCGGAGGTCTTGGCCTCATCAACAACTTCAGGATCAACCCTAAGGTCGATTTCTATCTTGACATGCGTGCAGCTGTCTACGGCAGTGATTTCATCAAGGATGCTCAGGCAGGGCACTCGATCAGCGCAACTGCCATGGCCGGTGTCAACTATAAGTTCGGCCCTCGTGAGTGGGAATCAGCCGATGGAACGTCACAGGACGATTTCCCTCGTCTGCGCAGGTGGGCTGTCTCTACCAATCTTCTTGGATGGGCTGAACTTGGAACAGCAAACGCAGAAGTCCAGTACGCACTTGGCCGTCATGTGACAGCTGATGCTATGGGCCGCGTCAACGCATGGACCTATAGAAAGGGTACAGAAAACCAGTTCGAGGACCAGAAGTATACCGCTGCCGTCGGTGTGAAGATATGGCCATGGTATACTTATTCGGGCCTTTGGATCCGTACCGCAGGCCAGGTCGCAAGCTATGCGACAGGCGGAATCGGCAAGGAGAAGAGGAACGAGAGGGGCGATGCCTATGGTACTGCTCTCTCAGTCGGTTATTCACTCATGCTTGCCCCTTCATTCAACCTTGACTTCGGTATCGGTGGATGGGCAGGATACAGAGATTTCCGCAGCTATGATTCTCCTGCGCTTAACAATATGACAGGACGTGACGGAAAGTGGTTCGCGGCACCGAATGAGCTGAGCATCTCACTTATGTTCGTCTTTTAATTGACAGTCAAAAGCAACTACACACATAATTACACTGGTATGAAAAGAATACTGACACTGATCTGCGGCCTCTGCTCAGCAGCAGCTATGGCTCAGACGCCGTCCGAGTACAACCTCGCCGGCAAGATGTTCCCTCAGGTCAATCCTGACAGGACTGTCACATTCCAGTTCAACGCACCTTCAGCTTCGAAGGTCGTGCTGAATCTTGGAAAGGACTATGAGATGACCAAGAATGAAAAGGGTGTATGGACAGTCACCACAGACCCTCAGGTGGTAGGTTTCCACTACTATGCTGTCAAGGTCGGCGGCCTCAGCGTGATTGATCCAGCCGGCGCTGTCTTCTATGGCACCAGCAAGTACTCCAGCGCCATCGAGGTTCCGGAGTCAGCTGCCGAAGCAGATTACTATACTCCTAAGCAGGGAGTACCTCAGGGTGCCGTAAGGTCTGTCCGTTTCTACTCGGACGTGTGCAAGGAGTGGAGAAGGATGTATGTCTATACTCCTGCTGAATACTATTCGAACCCTGACAAGCGCTATCCTGTGCTCTATCTCCAGCATGGAGGAGGCGAGGACGAGCAGTGCTGGATCTTCCAGGGAAGGGCCGATATCATCATGGACAACCTCATCGCAGAAGGTAAGGCAGAGCCTATGATCATCGTGATGAACAGCGGTTATGCGCAGATCCCTGGCAGCACTGACAGCTTTGATGCTTTCGAACAGATGATGACCGAGGAGGTCATTCCTTTCGTTGACCAGCGCTACCGCACAATCGCAGACCGCGAGCATCGTGCTACCGCAGGTCTCTCATGGGGAGCGAAGCAGGCTTATGACCTTGCGTTCGGATATCCTCAGTATTACTCTGCAGTCGGTGGATTCAGCGGAATCATCGTAGTAGGTGACTTCGGTAACAGAGCCAATCCTGGAATTCTTGACAAGGCCCAGAGAAATGCAGCATATAACGGAATCTTCGCAGATCCTAAGCAGTTCAACAAGGACTTCAATGTACTCTTCATCGCTAACGGAGAGGCAGAGGGCTCACACCTTGCGAACATGTCGAAGACACTGAAGAAGGCCGGCATCAAGAACACCTTCTACCAGTCTCCTGAGACCGCTCACGAGTGGCTTACATGGAGAAGATGTCTCTACAACTATGTCCAGCTCCTGTTCAAGAAATAACAACGTCGATCATGAAAAAGATTATAATGTCCATGGCAGCCGTGCTGCTGTCAGCTGCTCTTCTCAACGCACAGGAGAGTGCAAGCACAAATATCGTAGGCAAGGAATATCCAAAGGTCAATCCAGACCGTAGCGTCACATTCCGTATCAACGCACCTCAGGCACAGACTGTTGCAGTGAATCTTGGTGGCGTACATCAGGCGGTGAAGGGCGAGAAAGGCGTATGGGAAGTTACAACAACTCCTATCGTACCTGGCTTCCACTACTATTCACTCGTCATCGACGGCGTGAGGGTGTCGGATCCTAACAGCAAGCAGTTCTACGGAAGCAATGCATGGAGCAGCGGAATTGAGATTCCTGAGTTATGTGTAGACTACTATCTTGACAAGGATGTCCCTCATGGAGAGGTCAGGATGCAGCGTTACTGGTCTGAGCTCACCCAGAGCTGGAGAGTATGCAACGTCTATGTCCCTGCCGAGTATGACACAAACCTCGATGCAAGATATCCAGTCCTCTACCTTCTCCACGGAGCAGGCGAGGATGAGACAGGCTGGGCAAGCCAGGGAATGATGTACAACATCATGGACAATCTCATCGACGAAGGTTCAGCGGTTCCTATGATCGTCGTGATGGACCATGGCGTAGCCAACATCCCTTCCATCAAGAGTGCAAGCATGTTCGACTTCACAGCATATGAGAAGGTGGTCATCGAGGAACTTATCCCTATGATCGACAAGAACTACCGTACATACACTGACAGAGACCACCGTGGTATCACAGGTCTTTCACTTGGTGGATTCCAGAGCTGGACCATCGCTATGAACAACCGCGACAAGTTCTCATGGCTGGGTGGTTTCAGCGGTTCAGGCAAGGGCCCTGGCACAACTGCGGATCTCTACGATGCATCGCTCAACAACGACTTCCACCTGATGTTCATCAGCACAGGTACAAAGGAGTCTCCTCAGATGTATGCCACAGTGAAGAACTTCCATGACATCCTTGCAAGCAAGGGTGTGAAGCACGTCTTCTACCAGTCTGCAGGAACTGACCACGAGTGGCTCACCTGGAGAAGGTCCCTCTATCGTTTCGTGCCGATGATCTTCAAATAGTGCATAATCCGTGTAGAATTTCCTATATTAGCAGAATTGTACTTAAAAACAGACCTGAACCTATGGATCTTTACGAAGAACTGAGTAAGGATTATCGTTTCAAGGAAGGATTGCATACATGTATCAATTGTGGTACCTGTACGGCAATCTGTCCTGCTGCGGAATTCTACAGATACGATCCGAGAAAGATCGTCAATACAGTACAGAGCAGAGACAACGCCCAGATCGAGGCGTTGCTCCGCTCTGAAACCATATGGTATTGCGGCGAATGTCTGAGCTGCCTTACCCGATGTCCAAGGAAGAACGGTCCAGGTCTTGTCATCATGGCTCTCAGAGACCTCAGCGTCCGCCTTGGCTATTTCACCGATTCTGAAAAAGGCCGTCAGATGCTCCCTCTGACCCATGCCATGACAGGCAATATCCTCAATTACGGCTACTGCATCCATCCGAAGACCTTCAAGTGGGAAGACCATCAGGAATCCGGACCTGTATGGAAGTGGCATACCGAGCATCTCGAGAAGTCAATGGAACGCCTTGGCGCCAACTACATGGGCGAAGGACCTGGTGTCCTGAGGAAAATTCCTCAGGAGGCTCTTGATGACCTCAAGGCCATATTCGACGTGACCGGCGGTACCGAAAGGATCGCTCTTGTGGAGGAATATTCGAGAAAGAAGGCCCAGGAGATGGGTATGACCATGGAGGAATACGAGCGCTATGCCTTCGAGCACTGCTCGGATGACCATTTCAACGACTAGACGGCTATGATATACGAAGGAAAACAGAAGATCTGGAGCGACTACCAGAAAGAGATACCGGACGACCACTGGTACTTCGTCCGCAGCTGCATACGCCAGAATTTCTTCCCTGCCAGCGAGAGGATGTTCACTGAGATAACCAGGAACCGCCTCGGCAAGGATATCTATGAGAACCCTTACCACACCACCTGCGGCGGCATCGCCTACCACTGTGACACCATCCCGCAGGAAACGGTGATGACCATCGTGGCCCGCCAGTTCGCCCTTATGACCGAGGCCGGCTACGAGAACTACGTCGCAAGCTGCATCACATCCTTCGGCAACTATGCCGAGATCCTTGAGACATGGCGTGAGTTCCCTGAACTCGAGGCTAAGATCAGGGAGAACCTCTGGAAGGCCTGCAGGAAGGAATTCAACAAGCCTAAGAACCTCGCACACACCTCGGATCTGATCTACCACTGGAGGGAGAAGATTGCCGAACTTGGCAAGTTCCGTCTCGTGGACAAGGAGACTGGAGAACCACTCAGGATAGTGGAGCACATAGGCTGCCACTATGCAAAGATGTTCCCTCACAAGGCCGTCGGAGGAGCGGAATATCCATATGTCCTGGCCGGCATGGTCGAAAGCTGGGGAGGCAAAGTCATCGACTACCCTGAGCGCCGCCATTGCTGCGGATATGGATTCAGGCAGTACCATGTCAAGGCCAACCGCGGATACAGCGTATCCAACACACATAAGAAGTTCGAATCGATGGAACCGTTCCATCCGGACGCCATCATCACCAACTGTCCTGGCTGCCCATACTTCCTCGACAGATGGCAGTATGTGATAGCCGAGCAGACCGGCAAGACCTATGGCAGGAACGGCTTCGGCATCCCTGTCTTCACCTATGAGGAGATAGCCGGCCTCATACTTGGCTACGATCCATGGGACCTTGGCCTCCAGCTCCATCAGGTGGCAGTCGAGCCTTTCCTCGACAAGATCGGCATCGAGTACGACCCTAAGGCGAAGTACCTCGGTCTGAACAGGGAAGACATCATGCGTCCTGAGCTTCCAACCTCAATCAAGTGCTTCTGATATGAATAAAAATATTGTCATCATAGGCGGCGGAGTCGCTGGAATGGAGGCTGCAAAGCAGCTTCTGTCCCTGGGCTATGTCCCTATCATAGTCGAGAAATCGCAGAGCCTCGGCGGCCATGTGGCGTCGTGGTACAAGCTTTTCCCGGACATGACCCCGGCTTCAGCCATCGTGGACCAGCTCCGCAAGGACATCGCAGGTGCCAACATCTTCACAGGAACGAAGATACTTTCTATCTCCAAGGACAGGGATTCATATGCAGTTGTCCTGGACAATGGCGTCTCAATCAGCGCCCGCGCAGTGCTTTTTGCAACCGGTTTCAGCCTCTTCGACGCTACAAAGAAGGAAGAATATGGCTATGGAGTCTATGACCATGTAGTCACCAATGCGGATCTCGAAGCCTGGTTCAAGGGAGCAAAGGACAGCCGTATCAGCAGCAATCCAAAGGCTGTTGGATTCGTCCATTGCGTAGGTTCGAGGGACCTCAAGGCCGGCAACAGCCAGTGCTCCAAGGTCTGCTGCACCACTGCGATCAAGCAGGCTATAGAGATGAAGGAGAAGTTCCCTCAGGCAGAGATCTACTGCTTCTACATGGACCTTCGCCTCTTCGGAAAGAAATACGAGGATTTCTATATCAACGCACAGAGGGACTTCGGCGTCCATTTCATCAGAGGCCGTGTCTCAGAGGTCGGAGAGACCATCGACGGACGTATCCAGGTCAAGGCAGAGGACACCCTTTCAGGCAAGCCGCTAAAGGTCCAGCTCGACACTCTCGTGCTGATGTCCGGAATGGTATGCAACAAGTCCGTCTCTGACCTTGCCTCACAGGTGCGTCTCGAGACCGATGACGACGGTTTCCTCAGAAGCAAGGACAACATCTACGATATCCTCAGGTCCAATCGTCCGGGAATCTTTTATGCCGGAGCGTGCACGGGAACAAAGACAGTCCCTGAGACACTCGCAGAGGCACGTGCGGCAGCTGTGGAAATCCATAACTATCTGAAAGATGGCTGATTTCGGTTTCAGGCTCAGCAAGAGCTCGACTCTTGATCTTGACAGGATCGACACCAAGGTCTACGACCGCCTCTGCGAGACTGACCCTGATGCCAGGACGTGCATGGCCTGCGGTTCATGCTCTGCCACCTGTACGGCCGGCCCTTTCAGCGGAATGAGTGTGAGAAAGGTGATACATTCCCTTCAGAGGGGACAGGACGTGAGACCTATGCTCAGCAACTGCATGCTCTGCGGCAAGTGTACCATGGTCTGCCCTCGAGGAATCAATACAAGGCATCTTATCCTGACAATCTGCAGAATATATGATCGATAGAATACCATCAGGCTTCAATCCTTTCGTCATACCGTTCCTTGTCGGCATGGCGTTCGTGCTCCTGTACTGTGTGTACGGGATCATCAGGATCATGTGCCAGCTGTCGTTCGAGGACAGAAAGAAATTCTTCCTGTCCCTGATCAATCCTGTGACGGCAGCGAAGAACATACGCGACATCTTCTGCGACTGTCTCCTCCACGTCAAGCTGTGGAAGCGCAATCCTCTGCTCGGCTACATGCACTCGAGCATCGCCTTCGGATGGTTCATGCTGATTGTCCTTGGACATATTGAAGTCATACTTTTCGTCCCGACACGAATAAACCTCTTCTACTATCCTATCTTCTTCAACTACTTCGTCGCCGAGGTGGACCAGACCATGAGGGGAGCCTTCCTGTTCTTCCTTATGGACTTCTTCCTGCTGATAGTTCTCAGCGGCATAGTCCTGGCGATGGTGAAGAGGGTGCGATCAAGGCTTTTCGGAATGCGCAGGACCGCGGTTCCGTCTCTTGTGAACCGTATCGGAATGTATGCCCTCTGGTCAATCTTCCCGCTGAGGCTTCTTGCCGAGACCTTCACCGCCCATATCAGCGGTGGATCATTCCTCACGGGACCTGCCAACTGGCTCTTCCGCCAGTTCCTCGGCAATGACCTGCATTACATGCCTACATGGTGGGCCTACTCGATAGTGCTCTGCGTCTTCATGTGCCTGCTTCCATTCTCGAGATACATGCATATCCCGGCCGAGATCCTGCTCATCCCTATGCGCAATGCCGGCCTCAAGATACGCCATGCGAGGAAGGGACTTGCCAAGGTCCAGGTGCTTACCTGCCCTAACTGCGGCGTCTGCATCGATGCCTGTCCTATGAGCGTCAGCAAGGCTAACATCAAGGACTGTACTGTCTATCTCACCCGCCAGATCAGGCGTGGAAACGAGAAGAGAATCGCTGAGATATCGGACAAGTGCCTCCTCTGCGGAAAGTGCGAGGCAGTGTGCCAGGTCGGAGTGCAGGGGCCTGAAATCCGTATCCAGCAGCGTGCTGCCAGGAAGTTCAACATCAGCCAGGACTACTCCAACATTCAGACAAGCACACCCCAGGCCAGCGGGAAGGTGCTCTATTTCAGCGGCTGCATGAGCCAGCTGACTCCTTCCATAGGCCGAAGCGTCGTCTCCATACTGGAGAAGGCGGGCGTGGACCATCTCTGGATGGACCGAGACGGCGGACTGTGCTGCGGGCGTCCTATGCTGACTGCCGGCAGGACCGACGAGGCCATGGCCCTTGTCCATAAGAACGAAGACCTTATACTCGCAAGCGGCGCCGACACCCTGATCGTCAGCTGTCCGATCTGCTACCGTATGTTCATGGAGAATTACACCCTGCCAGGCATCAGGGTAGTACACTATAGTGTCTATTTCGACGAACTCGTCAGGGCAGGAAAGCTCCGCCTTACGAAGTCGGACCTCTGCTATGTGTACCATGATCCTTGCGAGCTTGGACGTGGCTGCGGCATCTACGATGAGCCAAGAAGGCTCGTGGGACAGTCGGCGGCTATCGCAGAGGCAGACAAATCGCGAAAGGAAAGCGTCTGCTGCGGAGGCTCGCTCGGCTCGCTTTCTTTAAGCTTCAAGCAACGTGAAAAGATTACCCAGGGAGCCCTGGAGAACCTCTATACCAGCAAGGCAGACGCCATTGCTACCGCATGTCCTCTCTGTCAGGCGACACTGAGCAGATATTCAGACCGTCCTGTCAGGGACATTGCGGAAATCATTGACAGACAATCAAGCTCAACAAACTGATATTAAACCCTACAACCTGATATTATGAGATTCAAGGCAACCAAGTACTCTCTTGTCAATGTGAAGACAGGCAGAGAATTCGAAGATAAGGGCTGGACCCTGAGTGACCCTATGGGCGGAGATCCTTCGCTCATCAGAGCAGTCTACCAGAACAAGAAATTCACCCCTCGCGACGACTTCGACGGTATCTACCGCTATGCGGACTGGATGCCGATCAACAGGACCCTCAAGGGCTCATGCGCACCTGTGACCTACAAGTCAAAGGGCCTCGCAAAGCACCTGGGACTCGAGAACCTCTACATCACCTTCTCAGGATGGAATCCAAGGCTCGGCGCGAAGATGAAGACCTGTTCTTTCAAGGAGACAGAGGCATATACAATCCTCGCCCGTATGGACAAGAAGGAGAAGAGGACCCTTATCGTGCAGTCAGCCGGCAACACCGCAAGAGCGTTCGCCCAGGTCTGCTCGGACAACAAGATTCCGGTAGTGATCTGCATCCCTGCTGACAGCGGTCACGACCTGTGGTTCCGCAAGCCGCTCAACAAGTGCGTCAAGCTCATCGCAGCTCCTCACGGATGTGACTACTACGACGCCATCGTGCTCGGAGAGAAGCTCGCCCAGGATCCTGATTTCTTCCTCGAGGGCGGAGCAAAGAACGTCGCGAGACGTGACGGCATGGGAACCACCATACTCAGCTTCGCAGAGGCAGCCGGCAGGATTCCTGATGCCTATTTCCAGGCTGTAGGTTCCGGTACAGGAGCCATTGCGGCATATGAGAATGCGTGCAGGCTTGAGGCTTCAGGCGATTATGGCAAGAACAACATGAGAGTCTATGTCGCACAGAACTCTCCGTTCACCCTCATGTACGATTCATGGAAGGCCGGTAGCCGTGACCTCGTGGACCTCGATCCAGAGAAAGGCCGCCGTCAGGCCGAGATCATCCTTGCGAAGGTGCTCTCCAACAGGAAACCACCATATTCAGTGGCCGGCGGTCTCTATGATACCCTCAAGGCCAGCGGTGGAGATGTGTTCCTCGCAGACAATGACGACATCATATACTGGCTCATGAAGTTCCGCAATCTCGAGGGATATGACCTCCTCCCTGCATCATGCGCCGCTGTGACTGCTCTCGCCAAGGCTGTTGAGGAAGGCAAGGTAGGAAAGGATGAGTACATCATGCTCAACTGCACAGGTGGCGGTACCATGCTTGCGATGAGCAAGGGCTATGTGTTCAAGCAGCCGGACCTCGTGATCGATCCTGAACTTCCTGCAGAGGAAGTCATCCGTCAGGTGAAGGAACTTTTCTAGTGCATTGCACTGGACAATACGAACAGGACTATAACATAAATCAAAATATTCAGTTATGCGTAAGCTTCTTACAAGTGCCTTCGTCCTCGCTGCTGCGATGATGTTTACGGGCTGCAAACATTACGAGTATCCGTATCTGAACCCTAGGCTTTCTGTAGACAAGAGAGTGGAGAACCTTCTCAGCATCCTTACTCCTGAGGAGAAGATAGGTCTGATGATGAACGGATCAATCTCTATCGACAGGCTTGACATTCCTGCCTACAACTGGTGGAATGAGGCATGCCATGGTATCTGCTACGACGACGTGACTGTGTTCCCACAGGTCATCGCCCTCGGTGCTACTTTCGATGCTGACCAGCAGTACGAGATCTACACAGCCGTGTCCGATGAGGCACGTGCCGTATGGAATACCACAGACCACCATCAGCTCGGTGTGACTGAGCCAAGCGGTGGTATCTGGCACAACGGTCTTTCATTCTGGTGTCCAAATGTGAACATCTTCCGTGATCCAAGATGGGGACGTGGCCAGGAGACTCCTGGTGAGGACCCATACCTCAACGCTGTCATGGGAACCCAGACCGTGAAGGCTATGCAGGGAACTGACAAGAAGTATCTCAAGCTCCACGCATGTGCAAAGCACTATGCAGTGCATTCTGGTCCGGAGCCACTCCGTCACCAGTTCGACGTAAGCGTTTCAATGCGTGATCTCTGGGAGACCTATCTCCCTGCATTCAAGAAGATCGTCAAGGAAGGAAAGGTAGAGGAAGTGATGTGCGCTTACCACCGTTACGAGGGTGTTCCTTGCTGCGGCAGTGAAAGACTCCTCCAGAACATTCTCCGCGAGAAGTGGGGCTACGAGGGTATGGTTGTCTCTGACTGCGGTGCTATCAATGACTTCTACAATACACGTAACCATGGTACCCATCCGGACGCTGCCCACGCTTCGGCAGACGCAGTGCTCGCAGGTACAGACGTTGAGTGCGGTACAGCTTACAAGTCTCTCAAGGAGGCTATCGAGAAGGGTCTCATCACTGAGGCTCAGATCGATGTGAATCTCCGTCGAATCCTCCGCGCCCGCTTCGAACTCGGTATGTTCGACCCAGCTGAGAACCTTCCATGGGCAAACCTTGGTCTCGAGACTCTCAGCAGCGCTGAGCACACAGCTCTTGCAGACAAGGCTTCACATGAGGCCATCGTTCTCCTCAAGAACCAGGACAACGTACTCCCTCTCAGGAAGAGCGGCATCAAGATCGCTGTCGTAGGTCCTAACGCAGACGATGCACGTGTCATCCTCGGCAACTACAACGGTTACCCTACAGCTGCCAACAAGCAGACCATCCTTGAGGCTATCAAGGCTGCTGCTCCTGGTGCTGAAGTCATCTACGAGAAAGGCTGTGACCTTGATGTCCCATACATCACCACCCATTATCTCGCACGTCTCAACGACGGTAAGGGTCTCCAGGCTCAGTACTGGAACAACACAGAGTTCAGCGGTGAGGTCGTCGCTACAGCAAGCTATACCCAGCCTATGACTCTCAATACCACCTCTCCAGCTCTCGCACACGAGGACTGCGCATGGGAGGAGGGCATGAACCTCAGCAATTTCTCTGCTAAGTACAGCGGAAGCTTCACAGCTGACTTTACCGGTGACATGGTCTACTCTGTACGTGGAAGCGGCAAGTACACCTTCTGTGTAAACGGCAAGACTGTAGCAGAGCAGCTCGAGGCTCCACGCGGACGTTTCGGTTTCGGCCGTGGCATGGCTCCTACAACCTTCCCAGTGAAGGCAGGTGAGACATATGAGATCTCTATCGAGCTTTCTCAGCCAGAGGCAAGGACATCGAACTTCAATTTCGATATCTACAGCCGCAGAGACGTTGATCTCGCTCCAGTTGTCGAGAAGGTCAGCACAGCTGATGTGATCGTCATGGTAAGCGGTATCTCTTCAGACATCGAGGGTGAGGGTCACGACCGTTCATACATCGAGCTTCCTGAGGTTCAGCAGCAGCTTCTCGCTGCCATGGACGCTACAGGCAAGCCAGTGGTTCTCGTGAACGTATCAGGTTCTGCAATGGGCTTCGGCAATGTCGAGAGCCAGTACGATGCACTCATCCAGGCATGGTACGGCGGTCAGGCTACAGGCGCAGCTGTCGCTGACGTACTCTTTGGTGACTACAATCCTGCAGGCCGTCTTCCTGTGACATTCTACGCTTCTACCGAGCAGCTCCCTGACTTCCAGGACTACTCTATGCAGAACCGTACATACCGTTACTTCCAGGGTGAGCCGCTCTATGCGTTCGGATATGGTCTCAGCTACACCAGCTTCGCATATGGCGATGCAAAGGTTGCCGGCAAGGCAGCAAACATGACTCTCACAGTCCCTGTTACCAACACTGGTTCTGTAGACGGTGAGGAAGTCGTCCAGGTATACGTGAAGTCACTCGATGACCCAGGTGCTCCTATCAAGTCCCTCAAGGGCTTCAAGCGTGTACCTGTAGCAGCTGGCCAGACTGTAAACGTGACAGTCGAGCTCAGCAACGAGGCATTCGAGTTCTACAACGAGGCTGCTGACGAGCTCGCCCTCAGACCTGGTCGTTACCAGCTCCTCTACGGCGGTTCATCACTCGATGCTGACCTCAAGGCAGTGGATGTGGAAATTTAGTATTTCAGGCTTTTTTAACTGTTTGATTAACAGCGCTATAGCAAAATACCCTTCGGCCGATCAGCCGAAGGGTATTTTGCTATAGCGCTGAATGTCAATCGGTTTGCGCTCCCGCTTACATCAGCAGCAATACAATTGCTGCTGATGCGAGTACGATGCCGCCGATCTGAATGGCTCTGAGCTTCTCCTTGAAGAAGAGCACGCCGATGAGGAGCGACAGGAATACGACTCCGACGTTGTAGAGAGGGTAGAAGAGGGACGCATCCATGAGACCGAGGGCCTTCAGCATCAGAGCTGTGCAGAAGGAGTTGAACAGACCCAGGATGATGCCGCCCGGGATGGCTTTCCAGTTGAACGGATGCTCGCTGTAGTGGCCTCTGAAGATATAGGCGGCGATGCAGTAGAGGGCGGCGGTGCTGAAGATGAAGAGCATGATGTTGCCCTGGTTGCCCTGGTTGCCGATCTGGGCCTTGAGGTACTTGAGGAGGAAGTCGCAGACGCCGTAGGTCAGGAAGACAGCTACGGGAAGAAGCGAATCCTTGATGTCGAACTTCTCCTTCCTGACTCCGATGTTACCGAAGATAAGGTACATTGCAAGCAGGATGAGGATGATCGCCAGCCAGTTCGGCGCCTGTTCGTTGAATGCGAAATAGCAGGCAATGACCGGTATGGCCAGCGAGGCCCTTGCCGAGACGTTCGTCACCGCGACGCCGGAACGCTGTGTGCTGGCCGCGAGGACGAGAATACCTCCCATAAAGAAGAGACCTTCGATCATTGCGAGCCATGCCCATGGTGCCCTGATTGCGGCCTGGATGCTTTCTCCAAGGCTTTCCGCACCGTTTCCGCTCATTATCAGGCTTACGACTATGGCTGTCAGATAGTTGATGAATACGCCCTGATAGGTGTCGATTCCTATTTTTCTGAAAATCTTGAAGCAGACTGAAAGTGATGCTCCGCAGAGCACTGCTAGTATGAGATAGACCATAAAGTTTAAAAATTTCGTCAGCAAAGATAACATAATTGCTTTATTACAGAATTATTTGCTAATTTTATCGGACACTATCCCATTTTTGCGGGCCTGCACACATAGCACAACTAAATCACATCATATGAAAACAAGCATTCTCAGAAATCTGGCAGTAGCTGCATTCGCTCTTACAATGGGCGCTACAGCATTTGCGCAGCCTGCGCAGCAGCCAAAGACTTTCGCGAATCCTCTCGACGTCATCATAGGCAATGAGAGATCTTATCGTGGAGGTGAGCCTATCGTGCTGATCTATCAGGACGATTATTATCTCTTCGTATCCCACAGAAAGGGTTACTGGTATGGAAAGGACATGCAGAACTGGACTTATGTCGACGCTCCGAACTATCCAGGAGGAGTCGTTTCTGTAGTCGAGATGGACGGACAGCTCATCGGATGTTCAATGAACAACAAGAACGTCTATCGCGCAGTTGACCCTAAGAAGGGCGAGTGGGTGAAGATCGGAGAGCTCTCAAGCGACCGTTACGGCGACGCTAACATGTTCGTCGATGACGACGGCAAGCTCTACCTCTATTTCGGATGGTCACAGATCATGCCTTTCCAGGTAGTCGAGCTTGACAAGAAGACCTTCAAGGAGAAGACAAAGCCTACTCCACTCTTCTGGAGCGACATCAAGAACCATGGTTTCGAGGTACGTAAGCCTGAGGATGTCATCTACTCGATCTTCAACGGCAGACGTGACTACAATCCTGAGGAACTTCCTTGGATCGAGGGTCCATACGTAGTAAAGCACAACAACCTCTACTACCTCCAGTATGCTGCGATCGGTCTCGAGTTCATCTCTTACTCACATGGTGTATACGTAGCAGACAACCCTCTCGGACCATTCAAGTACTCAGAGCACAACCCTCTTACCTTCAAGACCAGTGGTTTCCAGGTAGGTGCAGGTCACGGTAGCACATTCCATGACAAGAAGGGCAACCTCTGGACAATCTGTATGATCCCTGCACAGTATGGAGAAGGTGGCCGCGGCTCAGAGCTCGCCATCTATCCTACAGCAGTCGATGCTGACGGTGTCATGTATTCAAACACTGCATACGGTGACTATCCTCAGTATTATGCTGAGTACAGACGCGTAGGCGGAACTGAGAACTATACCGACTGGAAGCTTCTCTCAGTAAACAAGAAGCCTATCGTATCTTCTACACTCGATCCTAAGTATAAGGCAGCAAACGCCCTCGACGAGGACTTCAAGACCTGCTGGGCAGCAGCTACCGGCGATCCAGGTGAGTACTTCATCGTAGACTTCGGTGCAAAGGCATCTATCAACGCAATCCAGATCAACTGGGACCACATCGGTGCTACACCAGCTCCAGGCCGTCAGAACAGTGCTCCTGCACAGCCACAGCCTGAGGTCACATACCAGTGCTACGAGGTCTTCACCTCGCTTGACAACCAGAACTGGACAAAGATCATCAGCAAGCCACGCAACCTCGAGGAGCGCAAGCACGACTACACCGAGATGGCTAAGCCTGTAGAGGCTCGCTACGTGAAGGTTGTCAACGTCTCTACATACGACGGAGCTAAGTTCTGTATCAAGGACCTCCGCGTATTCGGTACAACTCCAAAGGCTAAGGTTACCCCTGTATACGACTTCCTCGCAGTCCGCAACCCTGAGGACCGTCGTGAGGCCAACCTCCTCTGGAACCCTGTTCCAGGTGCAGACGGTTACGTAGTACGTTACGGTATCGAGAAGGACAAGCTCTACAACAGCTACATCGTATACGACAAGAACACTCTCTACATGCACAGCCTCAACACCAACCCTGAGTACTACTTCCAGGTAGAGGCATTCGACAGCGGTCTTGACACATACCGTGAGAACTCTCTTGCAGTCCTCGGAAACGGTGCTGAGATCCAGCTTGCACAGCGTCCTAAGCAGGGCCAGTTCTCTGCATATCGTGAGCAGAGCAATGCTGTCATCCAGATGCTCAAGGACGGTCCAGGCGAGTATGTATTCGACAACGTAGTTCCTGGTAACTGGATCCTCAACCACTCTTACGGTCCAGTCCTCTGGGCAGGCGAGCTTACAGAGAAGGAACTCATCAGCAACGAGGCAAATCCAGCACCTACAGTCGAGGCTGACCTTACACTCCTCGGTGTCGGTGACCAGATCACCGGTATCCTCCAGATGAAGATCATCCCTGGTAAGGAGAGCGGTAAGCTTATCGTCATCAAGAAGTAGCCTGTGCAGCGTAAGTTGCAAAATATCAATTAGTCAAAGAGAGTCCCGTACCCTTTCTCTGGGCACGGGACTTTTTACAATGGTTTACATGTCAAGAAGTTAGATAGCACGAGAACCCCATGAAGAAATACACACATGCCTGGCTTGCCATGATGGCGATGAAAAGAATCGAGAAATCTGCCGTTCCTGAGGACAAGAAATCTGATGCCAAAGCCCTGATCAAATGGTTCAAGGACTACAGGGATTTCGTAATTTCAGGCGCATGGTACCCTGATTCCGTCTTCAAGGACATGAGCTCCAGCCACATCGTGAAATATGAGGAGGACAAGACCAAGGACAGCAGTTATTTCAGGCGCATGCCCGAGACCCTCGGACTCTATCAGATGGGCCTGGCCTCTGACAAGTTCGGCAAGGCGTTCAAGATTACCAAGGGCAATCTCTGCGACCGTGTGGAATCATTCGCTGAGAGCCTGATAGACTCTTTCAAGATCCTTGACAGTGAGGCTTCTGGAGAACCTATCGTACCTTCATGCAACCATATTGCGATGAGGTTCTTCATACTTTCGCATTACATCGCCGACTGCCACATGCCTCTTCACTGCGATGGAAGGTCCTTCGCGAACAGCAATGCGGTACATGGCTTCATCGAGGAGCAGTGGGATGAGATGGTACGTGAGTCATATCTCATCGACGAGGACAACAACCGTTTCTTCTATGATCCTGAAGGCTATCCTCTGAAGTCAGAGACGGTTCATCCTGTGATAGAAGCTGTTGAGAAGGAACTTGTCGACAGGGAATTCGTATGGCCATGGGGAACTGACTGCAAGAATACCTGGGACTACATGAGCGGTATCTCACAGTATTCATTTCTCATGGCGTCGAGACTGGTCCCAGAGGACAGGAAACCTAAGGATATCACTCCGGCGTATTACAAGAAGACCGATGCCTATAAGGAACATTTCGATGAGTATACCACCATCATCCTGAATGACGCTGTCGAAAGCATCGCCAAGGTCTGGCTCCACGCATGGTGCCGTTATCGCGACTGGTGGCGTGGCAGCGAACTTGCCGAGCTCAAGGCAGAGGCCAGGGCTATGGTGTCGGAGATTGCCAAGGCTGAGAAGATAATCGCCGAGCATCCTGCCATGATCGTAGGCCTCGAGGCAAAGGCTGCTGACGCTCTTGCGAAGGTGGAAGCCAAGGAAGCTGCCCTCAAGGTTGCCAGGGATGCCGGCCGTTCTACAAAGACAAAGGAGAGTGAGCTGGCTTCTGCTGAGAATACCCTTGCAAAGGCAAGACTCAAGGTCGAGGACGCCAAGGAAGCTCTTCAGTATGCACTGGATTCCATCAATGACCTCAAAGCCCTGTCGGCAGCGGCAACCCTGAAGGTTGCAAGAAAGGCAAAGGAATACGGCATCTCCCTGGAAGACAAGGAGGATCCTGATGCCGTGTAGGAAGTGATTAAATATTAGATAGTTGTTGGATACCAGCAGAATTATGGCTATCTTGCATCCTTGATGATCTAAAAGGTCGATCTTCGTTCTTTCAGTCTTCTTTCAGTTGCTAATTACGTGCTTATGGATAACAAGGTGCTTGATGGTTTCCTGCTTAAGCTGGGTACCGTCCTTTCTTTGACCAAGGACGCATTGCTTGCCGATTTTATCGGTGACATGCCCAAATATGTTCCAGACGTCTCTGTCCTGGGTCAGTCGGGTTCGTACGACTCGTTCAAGGCCAATCTGTCTAAAGAAAAAGACAAGCTCTCTAAGTTTGTCGAGTACCTCTGTACCCGACTGGGATACGATCTTACTGCCTTCGAGAAGAATCAGCAGCTGGTCGATCTGGTAAGCTCGATCTTCGCTACCGTGGATTCTCTTGGATCTTCGGTAAAGACGCTTGCCGGGAAGAATTCTCAAGAGTGGCAGAAGGAATTCGAAACCGTCATGACCCATGTCCAGGGAGAGAACGGAGAGAAATTCACCACTGATGAGTTCTTCCTCGATCCGAAGGTAGCTGATGAGAAACTGGCGTTCACTACAGGTAAGCCGGGAAATTCTCTCACAGTTTCCTTTGTGGACATCGAAGGTGTCGGCGATGTCGGTGCCATGGTCTCGATCATCAAGGACCTGATCAATCTGATCAAGTCTTTCCATGACTTTGAGTGGAACAGCATCAAGAAAGAATACAAGGATTTCGGCGAGTTCATAGAAAGCACGTATTTCAACGAGAAGTTCGCAGAGCGTCTTTTCGACCATGTGTTCTCAGTTCTTCTTTCAAAGGCAAAGGAAGTCTTTGACGAAGAGATCAAGATGATCTCCCAGTCGATAGGCGATTTCAGGAAGCTCATAGAGGATACTCTCAAGGAGGCGAAGGATAAGGTAGAAGGGACAGTCGAGGCAGCAGCCGATAAAATCATCGATAAGATCAACGAACTGAAAGACCAGTTTGACTCGATCCATAAGCAGTTGAGGACGGCGGCCCAGGAACTGTATGATGATGCAAAGAAGGCGGCTGAGAAGGCAGGAAAGGAGTTCACCAAGTCGATTGAGGATTTCTACAAGCAGGCATCTTCGGAGCTCTATTCTCAGTACCTGTTCATCCAGGATGAGATGTCAAAGCTTACCAGGGAAGCCCTTGGTGACTATGGAAAGATAGGTGAGGTCCTCAACAGAATCCATAAGATCCTTGATCTGTTCGGCATCCTCAAGACCCAGACTATCGAGATTGCTAAATATATCCCTGATACAGTCGCCCTTCCTAGCGTTGACATGGACGATGTGAACGGACTTCTCAAGGATGCGTTCGATGTGTTCCCTGTCAAGGATATCAGTGATATTAAGGGTGAGGTCGACAAGCTGAAGAATATAAATCCTGGAAAGATCGTCCAGAATGCTGTAGAGGAAGCTCAGAAAAAGACAGACGAGGCACTTGCAAAGCTTAAGTCCATGTGTCCGACTGTCGAGATAAACGTCATAGATTTCTCGAGAGTCCAGCAGCTGCTCACAAAGCCATCTGACTATTTCTCTGAGGTTTTCCCTCTTAAGGATCTTGACGACGCAGAAGCTATTCTTGCCAAGATATATGAAGTAGCTAAGGCATTCAATGCGAGTGTGCCTGATTTCAGCTCGATTTCTTCGATCATCAACATGCTTCTTGCCAGAGTCAGGAAAGCAATCGATGAGATTGCGGAATCCGCTGACGAGGCATATAAGAAGGCGCATGAGGCCGTCCTTGAAAAGCTTCAGAAGGTCCAGCAGTTCATACTTGACGTCAAGAAGGTCCTCGAAGCTTTCGCCATGGAGGTGAAGAAGCAGCTGACGGATGCGTTTGATTCGTTCAAGAAAGATGTCCTCGGAGCCGCAGACGAAGCCAAAGGCCTGATCGCGACACTTCAGGACGATATCCTGAAGACTGTAAATGAGGCTCTGGATGAGGCCAAGGCGAAAGGTAAGTCCCTTCTTCCGGATACCAACATAAAGCTCAGGAGCATCCCTGGACTTGATGTGAAGCCGGATACCCTGATGTATCAGCTCTTTGCTGAACCTTTCATCAAGGTAGTCCAGCAGCAGGCGAAGGAACATGATCTGTTCAAAGGATTTGATACATCCTCATGGGAGGACGTAGTCAAGGACGCAAAGGCCGGAGGAGACGGAGCCATAGCTCTTCTTGCTGACTACAAGTCCATCCTTCAGGAGATTGACGAACGTGTGCGCACGATCTTCGATCCGAAGACATACCAGACAAAGTTTACGGCTGTCATGGAATCCCTCAAGGATGAATTCGAATCCCAGACTGCCGATATTCCGAAAGACTATGACGCGCTCAAGAAGTTCGGAACTGATTCGCTTGACAAGCTTCTCAAGGGCGAAGATCTTAAGAATCCGTTCTCTGGATTCGACTTCAATGCCTATTTCACGATCGTTACGGACGGAGTAAAGGAACTCGTCCCTACCGATCTTGATGCATATTATCTAAAGTTCAAGGAGGTTACTCTCGCTGCTGTCGAGAAGATGGTGGCAGGTGCCTCAGGTATGCAGGGTGACATCCAGGAGGCCCTGAAGAAGGCAAAGAAGGACATCAGCTACTATAATGACCAGTTGAAGTCGTTTGCACAGGATATCTTCACTGCATATTGGAAGGAGCTTAAGTCCGCTGTCTATAAGCTTGTGATCAGACCTCTGGTTTCGCTCGTCGAGACCGTCGTCAGGAAGTGGGTGCGCGAGCTTATCCAGAAAGTCATCACAGAGGTCATCACCGCGGTCGAGAAGCAGGAGCTTCTCTCATATGACAAATATGAGGATGTCTTCAAGGAGGTCCAGGAGGATGTCAAGGACGCCGTCGCTCTCGTCAACAGCGTGAAGAAGGAGGCAGAGGCCGTTGCTCAGGACGTTACGGCTATGATTTCAGATATCCTTATGCTTTCGGAGAAAGCCAAGGGTATAAGCTCATGGCAGGATGGACTTGCATTCGCATTCAGTGTCTATTCGGCCATCCCTGATTCCGTGAAGGAATATGTCCAGGATCTGATTCCGCTTCCGAAGTGGAATTTCGATTCTGTCAAGCTGCCTGACTATAAACTTGACATGAAGAACAAGTTCCTGGCAGTGTCGCTGTTCGACTATTCTTATGAAGACAAGAAAGAGAACCATATCAAAGCCGGTGTCTCATTCCAGCTTCTTGCTTTCGTAGGTGACAAGGCCGTGCTTAAGGATGATGGTACCCCTGAACTGGATTCAGAGGGAGATCCTATGGTCCGTTCCGGCCTTTACCTGATTCCTGCGATCAATGGCGAGTATGGCCAGGAATTCAATCTTGGTGAGGAGCATAAGCTTGAGCTGTCTGCGGCGGCTTCCATGAACAAGCTTGCAGGCGAGGCGTCGAAGAAGGACGACAAGTCCAAGGAGATCCAGAAGGCCTTGGCAGACGGTGCCATCGGTCTCTTCGTGACAAAGAAGGATGGATCCCAGTGGGAGCCTGAGTGTCAACCTCTGTTCTCTACCAAGGCGATCGAAGCCTGGTTCCAGATGACATTCAGAAGAGGTCAGGCTGGAGAAAAGGAGGCAAAGAAACTTGAGATCTACGATTCCGAGGTCCTCTCCATCACCATGGATGACTATCCTCAGACTTTGTACATCGGATACAAGGACGGATTGGATTTCGGCTATAAGGGAAGTGTGAAGAACCTTGTCTTCAACCTGGATCTCGCAAAGGTGAACTCATTCTTTGAGGCTATCATGAAGGATAGCATCAGCTTTAATCTGGAGTCGCTTGAGATCGGTTATGGCTACAAGGATGGCTTTACCTTCAATGGAGATGCCTCTGTACGTATCCCTATCAACAAGACCATTGATTTCAAGGCCGTCAAGCTTGACAACCTGGCCATCGAGGTAGGTCTTCCTAAGCTTCGTGGAGTCAGCCTTGGATTCGGTACCAATATCACTGCAGACCTGAGCGGAGTCAAGCTTACCATGGCGGACATCGGCTTCGCACTGGACATGAACCTTCTTACCGAGGATTATAAGTTCGGCGATTTCGACATCTCTCCACAGTTCAAGATGCCTGACGGCATCGGTCTTTCGATCAACATCGAGGGCACCCTTACCGGAACCGGTGCATTGAAATGGAACAAGGAGACTGGCGAGATCATGGGAGCTGCAGAGCTGCGCATTCTCGAGATGTGCGGCGCCAGCGCGTTGTTCATACTCAATTCAAAGCCGGTGGATGGAGCTCCGTTCTCGTTCATGGGAGCTCTCTGTGTATTCTTCACTCCAAGCATCCAGCTTGGTATGGGATTCTCGCTTTCTGCAATCGGAGGCTCTCTTGGTATCCACAGAAGAATCGACACCGATAAGATGAGGGATGCCGTCAAGGACGGTTCTCTCAGTTCGGTATTGTTTGTCAAGGACCTTGACAAGCATCTTTCAGAGGTGCTTGCCAATGTAACGTCATACTATCCGGTCAAGAAGAACCAGTTCTTCTTCGGTGCGCTTGCACAGATCATGTGGGCTGAGTTGTTCAAGATCGAGGCAGGACTCTTCGTCCAGGCACCTTCTCCTGTCCAGATCATACTCGCCGGAGGTCTCCATCTCTCAATCGCCGAGGCTGTGGACAAACTGCTTTCCATCAATGCGAACTTCCTTGGAGTATTTGATCCTAACATCGGAATTTCGTTTGATGCCGAGCTCGTAGACTCAAGCATCGTAGGCATTGAGCTCCATGGCAGCATAGCCCTCCGCATCTATTGGGGAGGTACGACCAAGGGCTTCCTCCTTTCTGCAGGAGGCTTCCACCCTGAATATACTCCTGAACCTGGATTCAATGTGGGCAAGATGAAGAGGATGGGATTGAAGCTTGATTACTCTATCCTCAAACTTTCGATGGACTCTTACTTTGCCATTACGTCAAATACCGTCCAGTTCGGATCCGATACCCGTCTCCAGATTGGTTGGGACAAGTTCGGACTCAGCGGCTACATGTACTATAATGTGCTGTTCCAGTTCAATCCGTTCGCATTCCGTTTCGATGCAGGTGTAGGCCTTGCAGTGAAGTGCGGCAGCTGGACTCTCATGTCTGTCGGAGCTGATCTTGACGTGAGTGGTCCTGCAAAATGGCACATCAAGGGCAAGGCGTCCTTCTGGTTCATCCTTGTCAAGATCAAGATTGATTTCTCAAAGACCTGGGGCAAGAGCCAGAGTACATCAGACAAGAAATATATCGACATTCAGTCCCTCCTTATCAAGTCGTTCGAGCAGGATGAGAACTGGGCTGTCGTCAGAGGAGACCTTGTTGACGGTCTTGTCAACATCGCCAAGTTTGAGAAGGAGATGGGTCTTGTCATGAACCCGTTCGATACTCTTGACTTCAACCAGAGTGAGGTTCCTCTCGGAACCGATATCGAGAAGTATGGAGAGGACCTTCCAGGTGATGTCATGCGCATCGAGCTTGACACTGTCGGATTTGAGGGAGACAGAGTAAAGGCTGCACATTCAGACCTTACTTCTTCATTCGCACCGTCACTTACAAAGAAGATGACAGATGCCGAGAAGCTCCATGCTCCATCATATAAGGATGTGAATGCCGGATTCAATGTGAAGGTCGACCCAGACACCGTCCAGATGCCGGATTCAGTTTCTTATGCTTCCGTACTGGAGTCGGATGTACAGGATATCGATTCTGACATCTGGGCTGCCTGGGAGAAAAAGGCAACCGGTGTGAAGAAGAATGCGACGATCGCTTCGACAACGACAGAGGAAGTATCCGCTATGGCTACGACCAAGAGGTCCGTAAGGCCGTCATCCCGTCGAACTGCTACGGGCTTCAACCGATACATCAAGGAACTTGACAGCAACTATACCGTAGAGACCAGAATAAAGATTGCGGATATCATCAAATGCATTGAAGAGGAAGATTATTCTGCAATCGAAGCTATCAACAAGGCTGCGACAGACGACGGCTCAAAGACAAGTGGAAATAAACGCGTCATCAGGCCGGTAAGAGTATCCAGGGAGGACCTTAGACATATCGTTGACGAGCGTAAGCTCAAGCGTGAATATGGACGACTTGAGATCCGTCGTGACAAGATACTGAGCAAGAACCTGGATGAAGTCCTGGTTGCTCCTCAGCCTCTTGTCATTGAAGAACTTACAGCAAAGGACGTCAAGAAGGCGGCGTCAAAAAAGATAATAAGCAAGAAATAGAGTTATGGCAGAACAGCAGACATATTATTTTCCGTGGTACAGAAAAGGTCTCGGAAACAGCATAACTGAAACTGATACATTGGGAAATGGTACAGGAAGTGTTCTTGCGCGTCCTGAGGTCAAGGTGGTGACAGAGTTCAAGGCCTATGGCCTTCCTCATCTTGATGAGAACAAGAAGGAGGTAAAGCCTGATCCTGTGAAGCTGACACAGAAGAAGATCGTCAGATTCGTCGGACCTGGAGATGTGCTTTCAGTGAACCCGTCGGCAGTGATGAAGGTCAATCCCGCTCCAGACAGCGATACTTTCCCTATGCAGTACTTCCCATATCTGGAATTCTGGGAGCCGGATTTTCCATGGAGGTATACACCTGCTGCACCGGATGGGAACAAGCTCCGTCCATGGCTTGCCCTTGTAGTCTGCAAGAGCAGCGACATCGATGTACAGAGACCGGCGACTGGCCTTGAATACTTTACCTTCAAGGGAGATCAGGAAAGCTTTGCAAATCTGTTCATCGATCAGTCTCAGCTCCATAAGACGGCTCACGCTCAGGGCAGAACAGATAATGAGCCGGATTTTTCAAGGATCATTTCTTTGAGAAAAGACAAGGTCATGCTGGAACCGGAGACGATGTATACTGCTCTTCTGATTCCGACCTTTGAGACTGGCCGTCTCAGGGGACTTGGTATTGATGAGATCGAAGCTGTTCCAGCTCAGGCTCCTGCCTGGGAAAGCACGATAGACTCGCAGAAAACTCTTCATCCGGAGCGTCCTCTTGATTTCCCGATCTATTACAAGTGGACATTCAGGTCTGCATCAGACAGTTTCGACGTACTGGTCCAGAAACTGACATCATATAAGAACACGAAGTCAGGCATAAAGCTGGATGTGAGCCAGATGGGAGAGGGCTTTGACTATGATGTCAACAGCAAGGGAAGAAAGAGCATCACTATGCCGGCTGCTACTGCGCCGCTGGATTCCGATACCAAGGAAGAACCGTTTCCATCTCCGTCACGCAAGGCAGAGAAGGCGACTTATGAGAATCTGAAGACCCTTCTTGGAAACAGTCCTGTATTCAACGAGAACCGTAGCGCGATTGAAGGAAAAGCGTTCATGGGAGAAATCGATCCGGGTGACGATGATCCTATGGTAGTACCTCCTGTCTACGGCGCCCGCCATGCCCTTGCCACAGAACTTGAAAGTTCAGATAAGACAAAGAAATGGATTGACGAGGTCAATCTGGACATACATAACAGGGCTGCAGCCGGACTTGGAAAGAAGGTCATCCAGAACAATCAGGAAGAACTTGTCAACCGAGCATGGAAGCAGGTGGAGGCAGTCAAGGCCTTGAACGTGATTCTCTACAACCGTCTTGTGAGCATGAGGGCGAACCAGTCCTTGTATAACAAGACCGTCGGATCATTCGGAACCGGAGACCAGTTCATCACAAGTATGATTAATTACCTGTCGACGATGAAGAATGCCGGAGGAGATGTATCCCTTTCGTCTATCATCAGCGACAAGCGTATTCCGGCTGGCTTTGCAAGTGCCAGCTTCCATAATCTGACCGACAGCGTTGCCAGGAAGGTCGCTGGTCTTGACCATACGACATTGATGGAGAATATTGTCAGGAACCAGACTTTCAAGGTCGAAGGAACTTCGATGTCCGGGGCGTTTACCATCCAGAACCTGAAGGAGATGCTTGCCAGGATGAGGGGTGCTGCATATGCAGTCCTCACGAACGAGAAGTCTCCTGTCCATGGGTATTCTTCGGTCGGTTATGTCGTATGGCAGAATGAAGGCGTCTTGTATGAGGATGCTTTCAACTCGCAATGGGCTATTGATGTGCCGGTTCCTAAAGTTACTTATCCTTTCCTCTCTGCTATCAAGGAAGGTAAACGCAACGGTGGACAATCTGTAGAGACGCTTCTAGAGGGTAGACAATCTGTAGGGACGCTTCTAGGGGGTGGACAATCTGTAAAGACGCTTCTAGAGAATGTATGTAAAAATTTAGACAATTTGTATAGAAGTAGCAGTATCACGGGATTTGCGTCACCTTCAGTTCTTTGGGACTTCAGCGAGGCACGTAAACAGTTGATGCCGTCAGAGCAGGCAGTATACATGCCTGCTATAGTGAATGTTACGTCGAAGGAAGAGGTCCAGAAAAGAATTCAGCAATTCAAAGGTTTCCCTGCCGGCGTCAAGGGGCTTGGTCCAAGCAGTATGTTGAAGTATGTAGGCTCAAGTAATGTCATTTGTTTGGAGCCAGAGGAGTATGGTATGCTGTTCGGAAAGGACAAACTGATCACTAAGCTCGGGAAGGACAGCAAAGCTCGCTATTATGTGAACATCAAGGTTTTGACCAAAAAGGTCAGACATGGTGAGATGAAAATAAAAGATGACACATTGTTCTGGATCCATGCTTTGCCTTCATATGTGTCAGATCAGTTGTTTGAGGAGGATATGTTCCTCGTGATTACCGACGGTAGATTGAGCCAGACAGAATTGTCTTTGTCGTTGCTAAATTTTACTGGTGGAAATAAACCATCGTTGAAATCATTCGACAACTATCTGTCTAAAACCATGTTTGATGGACTTAGTACATCTGAAAGGACTGCTGTCATGGAGGCTGGGATGAAAAGCGACATTTTAGCTAAGATTCGTGATTACCTTGAACTGCCTGTAAGTTTCGCTATCGATACCAGTCGTCTTGACGACTCGATCTGCCAGACTTTCGAGAAACCTTCTGACCTGATGAAGTTCCTGGAGACCCCAAAGCCTGGAATGACTCAGCTCGTGAAGTCGATCGCTGATCTGGAAAAAGAACTGGAGTCGATGGCGACATCTCATGCCGCAGAGGCAAAGGAGGAATCTCAGCCTGCACCTTCGGCTGAGGTCGAGGCTGATGCAAAGCAGCTCAGCAAGGAATTCAACCAGAAAGAGGCATTCGCAAGAATGAAGGAAGTCGCCCAGGCGTATTATTCTATCTTCTTCTCTGATACAGAGGTCGGAAAGAGACTCCGTGACGAATATATCGATGAACTTCTGACGTCGAAATATCCTATCATCGCATATCCTATATTCCCGGAGCCGACCTTCCATTATCTTAAGCTGGTGGACGAGGGCTTTGTCCTCCCAGGAGCTGCAGATATCCCGACAGATACAGTATCCATGGTCATGAGCAATCCGGTCTTCGAGGAGGCATATCTCTGCGGAATGAATACGGAGATGGGCCAGGAGCTCTTGTGGAGAGAGTATCCTACAGACCAGAGAGGATCGTATTTCAGGAAATTCTGGGATTCTGAAACTGATGAGAAGAGTATATCTTCCGGAAATTATTTTGATATCAGGACTGTGCATTCATGGGACAAGAACCTTGGAAAGAACCACATGGCCTCCAAAGACGGACTCCTCATCTTTGCTGTCAAGGGTAAGCTCATGAGACTCTATCCTAGTACTGAGATCTGCCTTACCAAGGCAAAGCTGGCAGGTAAAGGAAAGGTAGGCTATGATGATTCACAGCCTGTGATCCAGCCAGTGATGCAGTCCTTCCTCAACGAGGATATATTCCTGGTAGGATTCAAGACAGATATCGAGACTTTGATGGGTAACCCTTCTGCGGGGGACTATGGTTACATCCTGACATTCAAGGAAAATGTGGAAGACCTGAATTTCACATGCGAGAAGTCTTATGGTGGTGCAGAACACTCGGCTGACGTTGCACGTGATGTCGTCAACGAACCATCCCGTTATGGTAAGCACATCTCATTATTCATTTAGATTGGACAGCTATGAACAGAACAATAGATCAGTCAACTCTTGCAGGAGCGTTTCAGAACACTCTGAACTCGATAAGTAGCAAAAGACCGATTCTCCTTTTCCCTGTCAGGTTGGAGACCGTGTATCGTAAGAAAGCGAGGACGGCAAAGCCTTCCGGAAGCCAGGGTAAATCCACGACCTGTGCTACCGACCTTTGCGTGAGGATATTCCCGGATGAGATTCTCCTTAATTACTATAATGAGAAGCTTACGGCCCAGGAAATCAGTGATGCCAAGTATTTCTGGCTTCAGTGGTTCATCGCGAGTGGAAGTGACACCCGTGAGTTTGAGGCATGGCAGGTGCTCTGCTCAAGATATGATGTAGACAAGGCGGCATGGCTGGCAAAGTGTCTTCACCCAGCTTCGCTGTCGGACTTCATGTCGAGGAGACCGTATCTTCGCATCAACAATGTCGAGGCTGCCATCCATGATACGTATTCGCTTCTTGGAGATACGCTCCTTGATGAGGATCTCATCAAGAAGAGTGTCCAGGAGAGAAAGCTGGAGGTGAATCTTCAGAAGATAGACGATCACCTGTCAACCATCGTCAACTGTGTCCGCAATGCGGAATACATAGTGGATTATCTCTATGATGCCATCATGGCGGTGATTGACTATCTCGAGAAGAGAATCAGGCTGTTTGTAGACTTCTATTCCAAGTGCGAGTCTGAATTTGTCGGAGATCTCAAGACTATGGAGCTCTGGGATACTGACTATAACGAGCTTCTTGGAATGCAGAAAAGGGTGTCTGGCATTGCGTCTGAGTTTGAAGGAAGGAGGCTTGCTCTTGCTCAGATGGTCAAAATGTATCTTGATGACCCTAAGAATAAGAATGTTTTCCCTTCAGTCACAGAAGAGACAGGCGACTTCCCGGCTTCAGTCAAGTCGGACCTCTTGCCGGACAGGTTCCTCCTTTTTGCAGAGGCGAAGAACGGCAAGACCTATGTCAGGTATGGCAATCCGGTCAAGAAAGACCTTGATCTGGGCCTTGTCCCATCAAAGGACATGGGCGAAGACTTCATGATGGATGCCGATGCCAATCTGACAAAGACCGGAAAGATTACCTGGATGACCGACTATGACGAGGCGGAGTCCTGTGGAATGGCCATCACGCTTCCTGACGTCGGCTCGACCCCGTTCAATTATATTTACGTGCTTGGTGTCAAAACTCAGGATTCCGGATACAATGTGATTGAGTGGAGGAGCAGTGAAAGGCAGTTGAAAGAGCTTTTCCTTGGACATAACTATCTTGGAGAAGGAATGAGCATCGTCAGGAAAGGCACGCCTACCAATCAGGTAGATGGGGCTGCTCCTATGGAAGACCTCTCTGACGAGGAGATAATGCGTCTTAGGTTCAATGTCGAGATCAAGGCAAGTGTCCCTTCGGCAGGAACGTCTTCAGGTTCGGTTTCTTCGAGCGTTCTCCAGGGAGATGATGCAGGAACAATACTTTCAAGAAGCTTCAGAGGTACTGATTTCTCAAGAGTGCCTGGACATGACAATATGGAATTGACGGAATCATCCGTGGCTATGAGAGGCCTTTGGCGCAATTTCGTGGAAAACAAGGTCCAGGAGAGCAATAGCAGTTTCAAGTCGTTCATTTCAGAGGTAGGAGTCTTCTTCGCAGACTATGTCAGGTCTGCTGGCGTCTATCCGACTTTGAGAATTGGAAAGAACCCATACGGTATCCTTCCTGTGACAGACTATATGTCGATGCTTGAGTCAATGATCCATTGTGACTCGGTAAGCTCTAACATCAAGTATCTGTACTACACGATTGCAAAGTTGGGAGCCAGATGGCAGCAACTGAGAAACAGTCGTGTCAATACGGTGGATAACCTTGGCCAGAACTCTGAAACCGCTTATCTGAAGATCGTCTCACAGAACGCCCGTTCTGTCGAGTATAGGAAAAGACTGTGTCTCAGCACCCCTCTGATCAATAGCGGCAATGCGAAAACGGATCTGATCGGACTGAGGGAAGACGGATCCGACTATTTCAATTCGTCATTGACTGATATCGTTGAAGACTATGATATCAAAGATATGATCGACGTCGTCAAAGTCGATCTTCCTTCGATATCTGATGAGCGTGCTGCGGAACTTGTCGGCGAGTTTATCGATGCCATGTCATACAGACTGGATGCATGGTATACGGCTATGGTGTGCTATCTTATTGATAGACAGAAGAAGTCATATCCTGAAGGGACTGCCCATCCGGCTATCGGTGCATATGGCTGGGTGTTCAATCTCAAGCCGGACAATCGTACCGAGGACCCTGACAAGGACAAGGTGATCAGTGATATGAAGCTGCCGAAGGATTCGACGGTCATAACGGATTCCAATACCAGTCCGGCTGAATATATAGTCGCACCTTCTGTCCAGCATGCGATCACCGCTGCGGTTCTCAGAAGCGCGTATGTTGGCTCAGACGGCAGGGGAAAGGATCCACGTATGTGCATCAATCTTTCTTCAGCCAGAGCTCGTCAGGCTTTGAGGATACTTGAAAGTGTAAAGGATGGAATGGCGACGAGCATAGTTCTCGGAACTGAATTCGAGAGGTATCTTCACGATACATCGAAGAATTCGGAAGGCAGGTTGGAAATGGATAAGTACATCTATCCTTTGCGAAAACTGTATCCACAGTCAGTCGACATCTTCTCTCCAAATGACAGCAGGGCGAAGAACTATACCATGAATGTAATCAATGCCGAGTCGCTTCTGAACAGCATTGTTTCTGATAAGAACAAGGTTTATTGGAACAACAGCGGCAGACTTTCGACATGGTTGAGGGACAATTTTGACGAGGTCTCACCTCTGAATGAGCTGAAGAATCTTCCGGAATGTCAGATGCAGGAGGAAATAGACACCTTGTGTGCCCTCATCGAGAGAGTTTATGACTCATATGACGCATTGAATGACCTCCTCCTTGGAGAGGGAGTATATAGACTCGTAGCCGGTGACAAGGCCTCTTTCGCTGCGATTTCCAATTTCATGGCGAAGGGCTCCGGAAATATCCCGTCTCCGGCAATTCTTGATACACCTCTGGAGTATGTGGCAGTGGCGCATAAGACAGTGCTGCCGATGCCAGTGGCCTCGGCAAAGCCGCTTTCAGTGCTTGCCAATGCCGAACCTAGGGTGGATCAGTGGCTCAGAGCAATGATAGGAAAGATGTCTGCAGTCGTATTCTGGGTAGAGATGGGCGACCTGATCCAGAAGTCAGATCTGGAGACTCTTGACATAGATCCTGTGGAGTATCTCTATGCCAGCTCTTCCGAGCATGCGTTCATGACCCTTCTTGAGATCAAGTGGAGGAAGAAGTATGGCCACTACACTGAGAACATCAGGATCGTGACCGGCGATCCGTCACAGCTTGAGCCAGGAGACATCCTTGACAAGGAAGACAACGAGTTCTCAATCTATGAGGATTCAATGAGAATAGACAATCTTCGTGCACTTGTATTCGGTTCACGTCCGCTCAGAGCAAGCGATTTCGCTCCAGGAAAGGACGTCAATGATGAGGCGTCGACAGATATTGAGGACCTCAGGAAGAGGCTCGAATCGACGACTTCTTACCTGACCAGTCTCAAGTCAAGGATACAGTTCGTCTATGACGAGACAGATGGAGAAGAATTCATCGATGACAGTACTTTGATGGAGATATATTCTCTTGTGGCGACTGCCATAGAATGCGGAATCTACGAGGCCTCTGTCCCATATCGTCCGGAACTGATGATCAGCCAGTATGACAAGATTCTGGAAAGACCTGTCTGGGACAAGTGCGTAGAGGTCCAGAGAGATCTCAGGAATTCATTGCTTTCAATCATCAGCCTTATTGATGATAAGCTCTCGGCAAGCTCGAAGATCGTACTCGGCAGTGTTGAGTCATATTGTGAAGCGATCAGGAAGCTTACCCTTGCCTCGTTCAAGATACTTCCTTTGTTCAGGCTTGAGAATGCATTGGAGGATAATGAGAAATCAATTCTCTCAAGATCACTGGGCAGACCGGTAAAGCAGAACTACAAGAATGCTACGGACCAGATCCTTGACGAATGGCTTGAGGAGACGGCTTCGGTCCGTCCTGGAATGAAGCTTTGGGACAATGCCTCAATGTTCAGCATGGCAGCTGGAATCGATATGGGCAAGTCAAGCATCTATCAGCTCAAGGCTGACGGCAAGGCAGGAAACGAGTGGCTGGGAACGACCGTATCATCTGAGTCGGAACTTGATGACGCAGATACAATGGTGATCCTGTCTAGCTCCAATATGAAAGAAGGGGCTGCAAACAGTGGCATTGTGGTAGATTCATGGATAGAATACATACCTTATCAGAAGCATACTGCCGGAATGTCGATACATATTGACCAGCCGGATGCAGAGGCACCTCAGGCCATTCTCCTGGCTGTGCATCCAGACATTCCGGGAACGACAGATTACCATGAAAGGTGGGATATCACAAAGGTGGCGGAGATCCTTGATTCAACGAGGTTCATGCTTCAGAACAGAGCGGTCGACCCTGAGACCATCAGCACTGATGCCGAACTGTCAAGGGTGCTTCCTCTGTTGAATGATGCGAACCTTAAGCTCATGGCCGGAATCGGAGGCAATCTTGTCTCATTTACTTTGAAGCAGGATGAGTATGTGGCACGCGTCGGTGAGGAAATATTCCGTCAGATGCCAGGTGGCTCAATTTTGGGCAGATCTTTAAAATAGCAATGAATTATGGCAGATTATACTCGGAACAGCAGGAATTTCGAAAACTCACGACCTGCTCCAAGAAGGGTGACAACCACGATTAATCCGGATGATGTGAGATTCCTGGAGATGGCTTGTTCCAATCTCCATGATGCAAAGAAATACCATAGAATCGAGCCTGTGACAAGGACCGGCGATTACTCGCAGGCTCTTTCGTACGAGGTCTATGACCCTCTGTGGATGCTTGCCCGCCAGTGGCAGATGGGCAGGTTCAAGGGCAATGACTGCGGATCTGCCGTCATTGTCAAGGTCAAGGCTGAAAGGACCAGTATCGACACTGTCGAGATAAACAGGACTTCCACTCCTTTCTCCGCAGACAGACCTCTGGAGTTTGACGTGGAGAAACGCAACGTTCCATTGACCCCGTATGAGCGCATCGAGTCTGCAAAGCATTATCTGAAAATGCTTCAGAACTCTATCTCAGACAAGGCTGCACTGAAGAAAATGCAGGAGTCTCTTCTGGAATCATATCCTCTGGATGATTTCACGAAGTGTATGGATGCCGGTGTCGAGGACCTTGAGGAACTCAAGCTCGCAGAGAATGACGGTCTCAGGAAGCTTTGGGCCGTATATGGACGTCGCATGTTCGATGGTGTGAAGGCATATGAGGATTTCAGGAGAAAGAGCTCATCTGCCCTTCAGAGCCAGTATGTCTCTTGGTTTGAGAAAAAATACAATCCTCTTCCAGATGGAAACGACGGAGCATGGGATGAGCATAAGCTTGGCTACGACGTGAATCTCTATGCAGGAAACAAACTTTTGGCAGAGGACTTTGGTTCAGGCAGACTGTCGTGGTATAGTTTTGACAAGGGAAATTCTTGCAAAAGGACCCCAGAGACGAAGTATCTTTCCTATCTGCCGTCTCCAGCCTCCTTCAAGGCAGCTCCGAACAGGCGTCTCTGGGAATTCGAAGACAACAAGGTACAGTTCGGTAACTTCGCCAACGATGATGTGTCTCAGCTTTCAAGCGCAGTCATGATGCAGTATGCTTCGATGTATGGAAATGACTGGCTTGTCGTTCCGCTTGAGACTTCCCTCGGCACTGTCATGTCAGTTGATTCCATAGTAGTCAAGGATACATTCGGACAGTATGTCTCTATCAAGAGGACCCCTGAGTCTGATGAGGTGGCTGAAGGATCGACGTTTGTCGACAGATGGTCTTTGTATACTTTGGCGAAGGAGAACGCCTACGTCGAAGGAGATTTCAAGACCACCTCAGGCCTCTTGTTCCCTCCGACGGTACTCCGTGCAGAAGAAAGTGAACCACTTGAGGAGGTCCAGTTCCTCAAGGATGAGATGACGAACATGATCTGGGGCGTTGAAAATACGATTCCTGACCAGTGCGGCGGAACCATGGATGGCCGTTCGTTCTCTGACAAGGTGCTGACCGTTGTTGATGAACAGAAAGGTGAACCTGCATCTCCTGAGGAAGATTCCGAATACTCATATCTCATACAGAACAGAGTCCCTCTCAACTGGATTCCGTTCTTGCCTCAGAGGATGAAAGGAGAGCACAGAGAGATCATCTTCCGAAGAGGCCGTATGCCTATATGGTATAATGGCAAGTACTGCTCAGCACGTCCTTCTACGGACCTGCTTTCGGTGAAGAAGTCTGCAGATGGGAAAGTCATCCCGAAATATATCTATGAAGAGCAGGTCAATGGCAACGGCGTCAAAGTAGTCAAGACTGCCCAGAGAACCAGATGGGTCATGGGCAAGACCTACAATTGGCAGGGTTATGCCAAGAAGATCTCAGGCTATCAGGCTAACAGCGGACTTATGTTCGATGAACTTCTTGAAGTAGTGAAGAAAGAAAACGAAAGGAATTCAAAAGAAGAGTAATCCACCCGCAATCGATGACAAAGGCGATACATATCCTGAGTACGGCTCCTTCCAGGCTGAAGGGGAACACCACATTTCTTCCTCCTCCGTTTGAAGTTGTGTGTGCGGTCCTCTCTGCCTTGATGTGGAAGAGACTCAATGGCCCGATTAAACTCTATGTCGATACTCCGGCGTGCGAGTATTTCAGGCAGCTGGATATACTTGACGTCTGGGATGAGTTCGATACCGAGGTTCTTGACAATATTCCTGACGACATCAGTCCGATCATTTTCTGGGCGTCTTCAAAGTTGCTTGCGCTCAATGCCGAGCCGGCCCCAGTTGCAATGATTGACCTTGATATCATATTCTGGAAGGATTTGGGTGAGATTCTTAAGGATTCGGAACTGACGGTCCTTCATAGAGAATATATAAGTGATGTCTATCCTCCGAAGGAGAAACTGAAGACCAGAAGGGGATACGGGTTTGATCCGGACTGGGACTGGACAGTCTTCCCTGTCAATACTGCGATTGCCTATATAAAAGACCAGTCCTTCAAAGACTACTACCTGTCAAAGGCTATCGATTTCATGACCGGCAATAACAGCATGCCTTTGGAGATGGTCTCGCAGATGGTATTTGCCGAGCAGCGTATCCTGGCGATGTGCGCGACCCAGAAGAATGTCCGTATAGACAGTCTCGTAAATGATCCTTTTGATGAGAAGAACGATCTGTTCACCCATCTGTGGGGTGCGAAGGAGACGGCCAGGAAGTATCCTTCCCAGGCGGCAGTGCTTGTGCAGTCGATGATGGAGAAGATAAAGGAACTGGACGAAGCGGTCCATGACAAGCTTGACAAGGCTTTCTTCGGGAAAAATCCTGACATGGAGGAACTTCTTGGGTCTCTTGGCCACTATGTCGTATAGGAAATTTGTAAATAATTGTGTAGTTTTGAGTACACAAACCAAATCCTATTTAAAAACAACCAGATTTAACTGAAAAAAGGTGATGAAAAAGACCATCCTCGCCCTTGCTGCCCTCGTCTGTGGCGCAGCAGCTTTCGCTCAGGAGCCTAATATCCCTCGAATGATGGGACGCCCTGAGGTGAAATGTAATTTCGATCCATACGTAGCAGAGCCAGCACGCTTTGACTACGCTACCAACGGTATTGCATACGGCTCGCTCGAGACCGTAGAGTACAAGTCTGAGACTGTCGGAACAATCAGAAAGGCTACCGTATACCTCCCTCCGAAGTACAGCCCAACAAAGAAGTATCCTGTACTCTATCTTCTCCACGGTATCGGTGGAGACCACCTCGAGTGGCTCATGGGCGGTACACCAAACATCATCATGGACAACCTCTATGCACAGGGTCTTGCAAAGGACATGATCATCGTCATGCCTAACGGCCGTGCACAGGAGGACGACAGAGCTATCGGAAACGTATACGCAGGCTCAGCAGCTTTCGCGAACTTCGAGTTCGACCTCATCAACGACCTCATTCCTTTCATCCAGAAGAAGTACAATGTCTACACAGACAAGGCTCACCGCGCAGTCGCAGGTCTTTCAATGGGTGGCGGACAGTCGCTCAACTTCGGTCTTGCACACATGGACCTCTTCGCTTATGTAGGCGGATTCTCATCAGCTCCTAACACAAAGCAGCCTGAGGAACTCATTCCGGACGTTGCGAAGACAAAGGCAGAAAACTCTCTCCTCTGGATGGTCTGCGGATCTGAGGACGGCTTGATGTACAACAGCGCACGCCTCAAGGCATACTGCGACGAGAAGGGCGTTCCTTGTACTCTTATCGAGTACCCGGGCGAAGGTCACAACTTCGTGGTCTGGAAGTACGGCCTCTATAAGTTCGCTCAGCTTATCTTCAAGCAGTAAACCCTTAGGAGCCATCGCTCGAGCGGTGGCTCCGTTTCTCATAGAATACAGTCACCATGAAAAGAATTCTTTCAACAGCATCCCTGATCGTCCTTTCGATAGCCCTCTGCGCTTCCGCGTCGGCAAAGAAGGACAAGTGGGTCACGACCTGGGCGACGGCGGTCCAGAAGGCGGAGCCTCACAACACGGCACCGGACCCATACCTCGCAGACAATTCATTCCGTCAGATCATCCAGACGTCGATTGCCGGCAAGGAACTCCGTCTCCACCTTTCCAACATCTTCAACGAGGACGTGACCGAGATCAAGGGTGTCGAGATCGCCATCGCAAAGACCATGGGAGCATCTCCTGAGATCGACGAATCGACCACAGTGGCCCTTACTTTCGGCGGAAAGAATTCTGTGACCATGGAAGCAGGTGCGGCAGTCGTGTCCGATCCTGTCAAGTTCAAGACAGGCGAGAGGACCAATCTTGCGATCACCATCCACTACGGTTCGATTTCAAAGACTACTCTCACCAGCCATCCTGGCTCACGTACCACATCCTATATCGCAAAGGGCAACACCAGCGACTTCTCTGCTCCTGCAGCAAAGACAGACCATTGGTACACCATCGCATCCATCGATGTAATCCCTGTGAAGAAGGCAGCGTCGATATGCGTTCTCGGTGACTCTATCACCGACGGCCGTGGCACCACCACCAACGGCCAGGACCGCTGGACCGACCAGCTTTCGAGAAATCTTCTTGCAAACGGGAAGAACCTCAGCGTGCTCAATTTCGGACTTGGTGGAAACTGCATCCTCCGCGGAGGTCTCGGCCCGACAGCGAAGAGCAGGTACGAGCGTGACCTCTTTGGCCAGTGTGGTGTGAAGTACGTCATCCTTTTCGAGGGAGTGAACGACCTCGGCGGATCGCGTGACGCAATGCAGACCGCAGAGGATATCAAGAAGGTATGGCAGGAGATAGCGGACAAGGCTCATGAGCGCGGCATCAAGGTGTTCGGCGCTACAGTCACTCCGTTCAAGGGAAACAACTACAGCAGAGGTAACCATGAAGAAGGTCGCGCAGCGCTGAACGAATGGATCCGCACCAGCGGTGTCTTTGACGGAGTCATCGACTTCGATGCCATGGTAAGAGACACCGAGGACCCTCTCAGGCTCGATCCTTCATTCCTATTCGAGAACGACTGGCTCCATCTCAACGCCAAGGGCTATGAGAAGATGGGCAAGGGCATTGACTTGAAATTATTCAACTAATCAATAATAGTACTGTTATGTTCAAGCTTACAAAAAGTCTTGGGATCGTAGCGGCTTCGTTGCTGCTTGCATCCTGTGGTGGAAAGAACTCATACGAGTATCCTTTCCAGAATCCTAAGCTCTCTATCGACGAGAGAGTAGAGGACCTCCTGAGCCGTCTTACCCCTGAGGATAAGATCGGTCTCATGATGAATGGTTCGACATCAGTCGACAACCTTGGCATTCCTGCCTATAACTGGTGGAGTGAGGCTTGCCATGGCATCTGTGCTCCAGGTGCTACTGTCTATCCGCAGGCAATCGCTCTCGCAGCTACATTCGATGCTGACCAGCAGCTTGCAATCTACGAGACCGTATCTGACGAGGCTCGTGCAAGATGGAACACAACTGACCATGAGCAGTTCGGCAAGACAACCGCTACAGGCGGTATCTGGAACCAGGGCCTTTCTTTCTGGTGTCCGAACATCAATATCTTCCGTGACCCTAGATGGGGCCGTGGACAGGAGACAAACGGTGAGGACCCATTCCTCTCGGCTGTCATGGGTTCGCAGGTCGTAAAGGGTATGCAGGGCAACGATCCTAAGTATCTCAAGACCCACGCTTGTGCAAAACACTATGCTGTACACTCAGGTCCGGAGAAGGACCGCCACAGATATGACGCAGTGGTTTCAATGAGAGACCTCTGGGATACATACCTCTCTGCATTCAAGGTGCTCGTGAAGGACGCCAAGGTACAGGAAGTGATGTGTGCATACAACAGATATGAGGGCGAGCCTTGCTGCGGCAGCGGCCGTCTTCTTACCGATATCCTCCGCGACAAGTGGGGCTATGACGACCTCATCGTCTCTGACTGCGGTGCTATCAACAACTTCTACACAAAGGGCCAGCACGAGACTCATCCGGACGCAGCTACTGCATCTGCTGACGCTGTCCTCGTAGGTACCGACATCGAGTGCGGTACAAGCTACACCCACCTCGTAGAGAGCCTCGAGAAGGGTCTCATCAAGGAGACTGACCTCGATGTATCTGTACGTCGTATCCTCCGCGCACGTTTCGAGCTCGGTATGCATGATCCTAAGTCAATGGACCCTTGGGCAAACCTCGGCGCTGCTGACATCTCAAGCGAGGCACATCATCAGCTTGCAATCAAGGCTGCACGTGAGTCTATCGTTCTCCTCAAGAACAACGGTACCCTCCCACTCGCAAAGAACCTCAAGATCGCTGTCGTAGGTCCTAACGCTGACGACGCTTCAATGCAGAACGGTAACTACAGCGGTACTCCTACCGCAGAGCATACCCTCTCTATCATCGATGCTATCCGCAAGGCTGCTCCAGGTGCAACCATCACCTATGACAAGGTCTGCGAACTCGTTGACCCTTATCTCACAGTGAACCGCCTCACCTCTCTTAACGGTGGCAAGGGTCTTCACGCTGAGTACTTCAACAACCAGAAGTTCGACGGTGCTGCTGTCGCTACAGCTGACTACGCAGAGGCTATCAGCCTCCGTACCATGGGTGACTACCGCTTCGCTGAGGGCGTGAACGCAACTGACTTCTCTGCAAAGTATTCAGGAAGCTTCACAGCTGACTACACTGGTGACATGTACTACCTCCTCAATGCACAGGGTGCAGTCGTTCTCAAGGTCAACGGTAAGGAGATCGTGAACGCTGAGGAGAATCCTAACGCTAGAAGAGGTCGTGGCAACCAGGTTCCTACAACCAAGTTCCCTGTCGTAAAGGGTCAGACCTACAATGTAGAGCTTACCTACAGCAAGAGCAACGAGGGTAACGCATTCATCAACTTCAACCTCTGCGAGCGCAGACTTCCTGACTATGCAGCAGCTGCTGCAAAGGCAAAGGAGGCTGACGTGATCGTTGTTGTCGGTGGTCTTTCAGCTCGCCTTGAGGGTGAGGAGATGCCAGTCAACTTCGACGGTTTCGACGGTGGTGACCGTACAAGGATCGAGCTTCCTGCAACCCAGAAGCAGCTCCTCGCTGCAATGGACGCAACAGGCAAGCCAGTCGTATTCGTGAACTGCTCAGGTTCAGCGATCGCATTCGCTGACGTCGAGAACCAGTACGATGCACTCATCCAGGCATGGTATGGCGGTGAGGGCGCAGGTATCGCACTTGCAGACGTACTCTTCGGAGATTACAACCCTGCAGGCCGTCTCCCTGTCACATTCTACGCTTCAACAGACCAGCTTCCTGATTTCTATGACTACAGCATGAACGAGCGTACATACCGCTACTTCACAGGCAAGCCTCTCTACGCATTCGGCTACGGTCTCAGCTACACCACATTCTCATACGGTGACGCTAAGCTCTCGAAGACTTCTGTAAAGGCTGATGCAGTAGACGTTGACGTTACTGTTCCTGTAAGCAACACAGGTAGCCGTGACGGTGACGAGGTCGTACAGATCTACATCAAGGCCCTCAACAACCCTGACGCTCCTATCAAGTCCCTCGAGGGCTTCAAGAGAGTAAACATCAAGGCTGGTTCAACTGCAAACGTGACCATCAAGCTCTCTGCTGGTGCATTCGAGTTCTACGATGAGGCTATCGATGAGCTTTCTGTAAAGGCTGGCAAGTACCAGATCCTCGTCGGCAGCTCTTCAAATGACTCAGATCTCAAGGCATACGACTTCGAGGTGATCTAATCGCATATGATGAAGAAATTCATAGCATTCATGGCAGCCGCATCCCTCCTTATGGGGTGCGGCAGCTCTTATGACCCTACCATCGTAAGCGTGGAGGGCGGAAAGGTCCAGGGCGTCGAGACAGAGATTCCTGGTGTATATGTCTACAAAGGAATCCCTTACGCTGCGGCACCTACAGGCGAACTCAGATGGAAGGCTCCTCAGCCTGTCACCCCATGGAAGGGAGTGAAAGTGGCAGACACATATGGTCCTGGTGCATACCAGGCTCCTCATACATCCGAGAACCCATGGACCTCGGAGTTCTACATGAACGACCCTGAGTTCAGTGAGGACTGCCTCTACCTCAACGTCTACACCAAGGCGCCTGGCCAGACCGACCGCAAGCTTCCTGTCGCAATGTGGATCCACGGCGGCGGCTATACAGGTGGCTGGGGCTATGAGATCGAATTCGACGGCAAGGAATGGGCTAACAAGGATGTAGTCCTCGTCACCATCAACTACCGACTCGGAATCTTCGGTTTCATGGTACATCCTCTCCTGTCCGCAGAGAATCCTCAGGGCATGTCAGGAAACTACGGTATCCTCGACCAGATCGCTGCTCTCAAGTGGATCTACAACAACATCGAGCAGTTCGGTGGAGATCCTGAGAACATCACCGTCTTCGGCCAGAGCGCAGGAGCAGGCAGCGTGAAGAACCTCGTTTCTTCTCCTATGACAGGTACCATGATCAAGAAGGCCATCATCCAGAGCGGCGGAGGTATCTCTGACCGTCCGGGCCGTCCGGCCGACCTTGACATGATCGGTGCGAATTCAAAGAAGATCCTTGACTGGGCGGGCTTCGACACTCTTGAGAAGATGCGCGCAGCCTCTACAGAGGATATCTTCGGCGCTGCTTCGGCATATGCAGCTGCGACAGGAGACAGAGCTACACGTCTGACAACATCTCCGGTCGCTGACGGACACGTCACTCTCGAGAGCTTCGACGATGCGGCCAAGGATGGCAGCATCAAGAACATCCCATATATGATCGGATATACCCGTGACGATATGGGCAACGGCGGTATCGACGTAGCCATCAACAGGTTCTGCGAGACCCGCGAGAAGGCCGGCAAGCCGGTATATGCATATCAGTTCGCCCGTCCGCTTCCTGACAACGAGCCTTCGAACCATGATATGAAGGGTGCTTTCCATTCTTCAGAGCTCTGGTTCGTGTTCAAGTCTCTTGAGCACTGTGACCGTCCATGGACAGCTGGTGACAGGGACCTTGCAGAGAAGATCATCACAAGCTGGACAAATTTCGCCAAGACAGGAAATCCTGGCAACGGATGGAACGCCTGGACGAGCACAGCTCCTGAATATATGGTGTTCAAGCTTGATGAGCAGGACAAGGAGGCATCCGCAATGGGACAGCCAGTGCCAAGACCAGAGTAGCAGCACTGCACCCAGATAGACAGATTATTGTTCCGGTTGTTGCAAAAGGAGTGATTTTCCTTTGTAGCAACCGGATTTTCAATTACCTTTGTGCGCGTTAGTTAACGAGTCTTACATATGGGTGGATTATTCGGAACCATTGCAAAGGAAAAACCTTGCACCACTGATCTGTTCTACGGAACGGACTATCATTCTCACCTTGGCACCCGCCGTGCCGGAATGGCAACCTTCAGCAAAGAAGAAGGATTCTTCAGAAGCATCCACAGCCTTGAAAGTTCATATTTCAGGACCAAGTTCGAGCCTGAACTTCCAAAGTTCAAGGGCAACTCAGGAATCGGTGTCATCAGTGATACAGATGCGCAGCCGCTCCTCATGAATTCCCATCTTGGCAAGTTCGCTATTGTAACAGTAGCAAAGATCAACAACCAGGAGGGTATCTCGAAGCGTCTTCTTGAAATGAACCTGCCTCTCAGCGAGTTCAGCAGCGGAAAGATCAATCCTACCGAGCTGGTATCCCTCATCATCATCCAGGGAAAGAATTTCGTCGAGGGTATTGAGAAGGTGTTCGATGTAGTCAAGGGATCGTGTACCATGCTTCTTCTTACCGAGGACGGCATCATCGCTGCCCGTGACAGCTGGGGACGTACACCTATAGTCATCGGAAAGAAGGACGGTGCCTATGCCATCGCTAGTGAGACTACCGCATTCTCGAACCTTGGATATGAGATTGAGCATTTCATCGGTCCTGGTGAGATTGTCAAAGTGACAGCCGATGGTTACGAGATTCTCCGTAAAGCTAACAAGCACATGCAGGTCTGCTCATTCCTGTGGATCTACTACGGCTTCCCTACAAGTGTCTACGAAGGCAAGAACGTTGAGGACATGAGAAACACCAGCGGTGTGCTCATGGGCCAGGCAGACGATACTGAAGTGGATTGTGCCTGCGGAATTCCAGACAGTGGCATCGGTATGGCTATCGGTTATGCAGAGGGCCACAAAGTCCCATACAAGAGAGCATTCAGCAAATATACTCCTACCTGGCCAAGGTCGTTCATGCCTTCAAACCAGACCATGCGTGACCTCGTTGCCAAGATGAAGCTCATTCCTAACAAGGCCATCCTTGACGGCAAGAAGGTCCTTTTCTGCGACGACAGCATCGTCCGTGGAACTCAGCTCAGGGACAGCACGAAGCTTCTCCACAGCCTTGGAGCCAAGGAAGTCCACATGCGTATTGCATGTCCACCTCTTACCTATGCATGTCCGTTCATCAACTTCTCGGCAAGCAAGAGCGAACTTGAACTCATCACCCGTCGTGTCATCCGTGACTTCGAGGGCGATTCAACAGAAAACATCGAGGCATACTCGACTACTGGATCTCCAGAGTACAACCGCATGGTCGCTGAGATCGCAAAGAGGCTGAATCTCGACTCACTCAAGTACAGTACACTCGAGGCTATCATCGAGGCCATCGGTCTTCCAAAGTGCGACGTATGTACCCACTGCTTCGATGGCAGCTCATTCTATACTCTTGAGCAGAAGAACGAACAGTAGTTCATCCGCATATGCAAAAAAAGGCTTCCAGATGACATGGGAGCCTTTTTTGCTATATGAAAGAATGCCTATTTCTTGTGGATATAGTTTCCTGACCAGAGAATAAGGATCGAGGCAAGGGTGACGGCGCCTGCGGTGAGGATCATTCCCACACCGACAGCAATGCCGATCGCTGCAGTCATGAAGATACAGGTGGCGGTGGTCAGTCCTGATACTCCGTCGTGCGTCTTGATGATGAGACCGGCTCCGATGAAACCGATGCCGGTGAGTATCTGTGCGGCGAGACGTGCCGGATCTCCGTTATGGAGGTCCATGTTGGCCTGGCAGATATAGATTGATGCCAAGGTCGCGAGAGTCGATCCAAGACAGATGAGCATGAAGGTCCTGATTCCTGCAGGATGCTTATGAATCATTCTTTCGATGCCGATCATACCTCCGAAAAGCAGGCTGAAGCCGAGTCTTACAAGTGCAATTGTCTCTGTGATTTCCATATCCGATTTTTTTGCAAATATAATCATTATGTTATCTTTGTCAATAAGCCTCGGGCACTTACGCCCGTAGCGAAGGTACCATGGTCATAAGGACAATCAACGGAAAGACGCCGCAGATCGGCGAAAGGACATTCGTGGCGGAGACAGCCGCCATTCTGGGTGACGTCGTGATCGGCGAAGACTGTTCCATCTGGTACAGTGCTGTCGTGCGCGGGGACGTAAACTCGATCGAGATAGGAGACAGGGTCAGCGTCCAGGACGGTACTGTCATCCACGTGTCCGGAGGAGATGGCGGACGTGTCAGGATCGCCAGCGATGTGGTCATCGGCCACAATGCGACCCTCCATGCCTGTACGGTCGGCAGCCATAGCCTGGTCGGAATGGGTTCGACAATCCTCGACGGCGCGGTCATAAGCGACGGGTCCATGGTAGCAGCGCACGCCTTGGTGCTTGGAAAGACCGTCATCGGCCCGAACGAACTTTGGGGCGGGGTGCCTGCTAAGTTCATAAAGAAGATTACGCCTGAATTCGTGGCCCGGTCGATCGACCGTGGCGTGGAGTCCTATGTGGAATGGGCGAGAATCTACAGGGAAGAAGAGTAATACTGATTTGAGTAATCAATTACATTTCAGCAGAATATGACAGACATCTTTGCCTCTGACGGCTGGCTTTGCCAGGCAATCAATACAGCGAGTGACGCGATCTGGACATATGTCCTGATAGCTGTCCTTCTGTGCTGTGCCGTCTGGTTTACCATCAGGAGCCGCGGTGTCCAGTTCAGGATGTTCCGGGAGATGGTCCGTCTGCTCGGAGAGTCCGCTGCCCCTTCCAGGTCGGAGAAGCATGTCTCTTCATTCCAGGCCTTTGCTGTCTCTGTTGCGACAAGAGTCGGTACAGGAAACCTTGCCGGAGTTGCGACCGCAATCGCAGTCGGAGGACCGGGCGCTGTCTTCTGGATGTGGCTTATAGCCCTTCTTGGCTCTGCGACTGCATTCGTTGAGTCTACTCTGGCCCAGCTGTTCAAGAAGAAAGCCAAGGACTCCTTCATAGGAGGCCCGGCATACTATATCATGCAAGGTCTGAAGATGCCATGGCTCTCGGCCCTGTTCGCCATCCTCATCACAGTCACCTTCGGACTGTCCTACAATTCCATCCAGAGCAACACTATCTGCAGTGCCATGGACGTGGCCTTCGGTTTCAATCCCAAGGTCGTCGGCATAGTCCTTACGGCTCTTTCCCTGGTCGTCATCTTCGGTGGAATCCACAGAATCGCGAAGGTCAGCAGCGTGATAGTCCCTATAATGGCTGTAGGCTATCTTCTCCTCGCACTTTATGTGGTCCTCAGCAACATCACACTGATCCCTCAGGTCTTCGGAGTCATATTCAAGGATGCTTTCGGCATCACCCAGATAGCCGGTGGCGGAATCGGTGCGACTATGATGAACGGAATCAAGAGGGGACTCTTCTCCAACGAGGCGGGTGAGGGTTCGGCCCCTAACGTGGCTGCCACGGCCTCTACCAGCCATCCTGTCAAGCAGGGACTGATCCAGGCTCTCGGAGTGTTCACAGATACTCTCGTGGTCTGCAGCTGTACGGCTTTCATCATCCTTTTCAGTGGTCTGGACACCACATCAGGACTCAATGGAATCGCTCTCACCCAGGCTGCCCTTGAGGCGGAGGTCGGTGCTTTCGGCAAGAATTTCATAGCTGTCGCTATTCTCCTTTTCGCCTATAGCAGCATCATCGGCAACTATTACTATGGAGAGGTCAACATCCGTTTCCTTACCGGTAAGAAGTATGCATTGACTGTCTATCGTGTTCTTTCCGGAGGTGTGATGGTCCTTTTCGGTGCCTTTGCCAGCCTTGATCTAGTGTGGAGCATCGGTGATTTCTTCATGGCACTCCTTACCGCCGTCAATCTCTTCGCGATCGTGCTTCTCGGCAAGTATGTGTTCCGTCTCCTGGCCGACTATAACGCCCAGAGGCGCGCCGGCATTGCTGATCCTGTCTTCCACCGCTCCCAGATGCCCGACCTTGATCTCGACTGTTGGGACTAGCTGAATCTTAGCCTAAGACTCAGGCGGGATGCTGTAAGACAACGGGGCTCTGTCCATCCTCGCATCCTGCGTCATTCGCTTCGCTCATAGCTTGTCTGCTGCGGCTGAGGTCGCCCCTTATGTCTTCAGCGTCCCGCTGCCCTTCGCTGATATCCCCCGTCCTTGGTCACCTATCTCTGTGGCGTCCCTGATGAAAGGTCAGGCCGCAGCTGGATCCGGAGGGAATGTCGATGCGGCGGAAAGCCGAGCAACCGGAGGGCTCCGTCTTGCGACGGCGTGTGTCTGACGACCGTTAGACGCGCAGCGGCTAAAAGGGAGGAGTTAGCCGTCGAGGAGACCGCAGGGCAGCGAGCAGCCGCATCGACGCTGACCGGAGGAACAGCTGCGGCCTGGCCTGTTATGCAGAGGATGGACAGAGCCCGTTCCCAAATGATCATCGTTTCAGTGGAGGGACAATAAAAAACGAGTGACCGTTGCCGGTCACTCGCATAAGAATCTTTAAGCCTGGCTTATCGAAGCTGGA
>JAZRWK010000027.1:0-11548 GCA_045599665.1 Candidatus Cryptobacteroides sp. | reverse complement strand
GAGGGTGTCATAGAGCCTTTGCTTGATGATTCGTTCATCTGCCATTTCGACGAGACTTGAAGCGCTTGCTCCTCCCAGAAAGTCGTCCTTTGTTATAGGCTCCGTTATAAGTTTCTTCTTTCTATAGCGGGATATGCAGATGTTCTTGGTGATCTTGATCAGCAGAGCCTTGGGATTGGGTATAGGATAGCCCTGCTCCGCAAGTTCCCAGAATGCAATTAGTGCCTCCTGAACCGCATCCTCAGCGTCAAGATCAATCGATGCCGACCTGCAGAACTGCCCCGCTAGTCTCATCAAATCTGACTTGATGGAAGAATAGATATGTTCAAACTCCTGCTGTGTCATTTTTGTGTCTCCACATATACAACGCAAAATTACGCCAGGAGTAACCAAAAATCTTCGTTTTCAATTCTACAAAACAAGTCCGCCAAGGGGTTACTTGAGGGGTTCCTTTAGTTTTCTGAGGCAGATAATGGACATATGAGATACCCTCCTCCGAGACTCCGACATAGCCCATCAATGCCCTGAGATTCTTCTTGGTGATCATCCTGCAACGCTCGCGACTGATTTTACGGAAAGGAGAACGCGTTATCTCTTCCGTGTCCTCCAGTTCAGTGAAGAAGGACTTAAGGACCTGCATTTCGTTGGCGACGGTATTGGACTTGCGCCTATCCCTCGGTGTATCCCTGTCATTGAGCTTTGAATAGATGCTCTTGTACTTTTCCACATATAGGTACTCATCGCGCACGAATTCCCGAAACTCCATAAGCAGAGCCTTCGCCCGCACTCGAAAAGGAGGATGACTCTTACCTTTGCTCACAACATCTATAGTCGTTTGCAAAGGTAAGAGTCGCCTTCCTTTTCGTTGCTGGCAGTGCCAGCCGCTATAAAATTTTACCCTACCACCCCATGATTTCGCGGGTGGTAGGGCAAAAAAACGTCAAGCCTAGGGAAGTCGGGAAGAATAGCCAGCTGCGACTGTCGCTTTTCCTACTCTTCGCGTTGCTTTTTGAACCGGGCTTCGCCATCATCCTTGCTGAAGTTCACATCGAACGGAGATACCATGTCCTTTCCGAGACCATCGACGATGTGGACGACAAATTTGTCTGCTGGAAGGTTCTTGATTTCAGAATAGACCTCCATCTCGCAGGTGCAATTGGCGGTCACATTGTTTTCCACCTCCATAAGGAACAGTTCCTTCCCATCCACAGTAGGACTTATGGTAACACCCCACTGGGCCTTAGATGGCAGTTCTAGCTCGCCGGATCAATCTCGACCGTGACGGTCAGGCCGCCGCCGGGGGTGTTGGTGGCGGAGGCGGAGCCACCGTACTGGAGGGCGATGTTCTTGACTATGGCAAGACCGAGACCGGTGCCGCCAAGCTGGCGCGAGCGGCCTTTGTCGATGCGGTAGAAGCGCTCGAATATATGAGGAAGATGCTCCGCGGGGACGCCGACGCCGTCGTCAATGAACCTGAATACATATCGGTTCCTGACAGCGCTGGCATGGACCTCGAAACAGGTCGCGCCGGAAGCATACGCAATCGCATTGTTGAAGATGTTCCTGAACATCGAATAAAGGAAAGACGGATCTCCGCTCATCGGAAGGCTGTCCGGGATGTTCATCCTTACTTTCATTCCCCGGGCGGCGAAGTCCCCTGCCGTCTCGTCCTGGATCTGCCTTAGGATCATGGCAGCATCGACCGGAGTCTTAGGACGAACGATCTGGGCCTCATCCAGTCGTGTCAGGGTACTCATGTCGGACAGCAGCGAGCACATCCTGAGGCTCTGGGCATGGCATCTCTCCAGGAAATCCGTACGCTGTTCCTCCTTCATGGACGGATTTGCGATAAGAGTATCAAGATAGCCTTCTATAGTCGCAGCCGGAGTCTTGAGCTCGTGCGCGGCGTTCTCGGTAAGTTGCCTCTTTATGCGCTGCTTTTCCTGTTCACTCCTTCCAAAACGGTATCTGAAGTACATCGCCACCGCAATCAACGCAAGTATTCCTGCAGTGTAATAGAAGAATGTATAGTTGCGTTCCAGAGAGGACGTGAGTTCTGCGGAATATGGTACCGATGATCTTACTATGCGGTCACCGAAGCGCGATGCGGAATAGAAATACTTCTCCCCCGTCGTCTCAGAAGCTCTCTTGATGGCATATCCGTCGCCTCCGTTCATCGCTTCCTGTATCTCCTCGCGCCTGAGATGGTTGCCCATCCTGCTTACATCTGCCTCTTCCGTATCATAAAGAACATTTCCCAGCGTGTCGGTCACGGTGACTCTTATCCCCGGGTCGGGATTTCCTTCAAGATAACGGTAGTTGTTGAGCTGCAGCTGGGAATGAAGTATGTCAATCCTGAACATATGCTCCCTCCTGTACTCATAGATTCCCAGACACAAGGTGACGACGGCCGTAAGGACGGTCGCCATCAGGAACACATAATTGCTTATTTTTCTACCATGGCTCATCTTCCGAACATATATCCATATCCGAACTTAGTACGGAGACACTCACCATACGGTCCGATTTTCTTTCTGATGCGCGTGATGTTGACATCCACGGACCTGTCAAGCACGATAGTGTCGCTTGGCCACACGGACTCTAGTATCTTCTCTCGCGAAAGGACCTGGCCAGGCCTTGACAGCAGAAGGGCAAGGACCTCGAATTCAAGTTTCGTGAATGAAACCAACTCTCCGTCCACCGTACATTCCTTTCTGTCCATATCCATGACGATTCCCTCAAAGACAATCTTGTTTTCTGTCTTTTCATCCGACACGGGAGCCTGATTGTCGCCGCAGCGCCTCAGGACGGCCTTAACCCTTGCCTTCACCTCACTGATTCTGAATGGCTTGCATATATAGTCATCACTGCCAAGTTCAAAGCCTTTCAACAGATCCGCCTCCATGGTCTTAGCCGTGCAGAAGATGATAGGGATGTTCGCCGTATGACGGTTGGCTTTCAGTTCCGTGGCCCATTCGAATCCCGACTTGGGCGTCATCATGACATCGAGAAGGATCAGGTCCGGGACCCTCTCCCCTATCACGACAGGTTTCCCCGAAACTTCCACCTCATAGCCTTCCATCTCAAGGTTGAAGGCAAGTATCCTGCAGATATCAGGTTCATCATCGACTATCAGAATTCTCTTCGACATTGTCTTGTGTATTTTGCAGACGAAAATACATATAAATCAGCAAAAACCGCCATCCCATACCATTCCCTCACCCAAACTTTCACAAAATTGTAACACATTGGTCCTGACGGATTATGTACATTTGCCATGAAATCACAGGAATATGATGAAATCACCCAAGGAAATCATAATCGAAGAAAAGCTTCTCAGGACAGCAGAAGAACTTGTAAGAATAAGTCCCGACGGGGACGACCTCCCGCTGAGAACCGTCACTGCACTCATAGACAGTCAGGAGATCAAGGCCATCCAGGACTATGCAAACACGGTATCAATAACACGTCTGGGGCTGAATGACCATGGTCCCGTCCATATGAAGACAGTCTGCAGGAATGCCCTCAAGATGCTGAAGCTTCTGCACGAGGCGGGAGTGCGTACCAGTCTGGAAACCGAGAACGCAGGAAGCTTCGCAGACAGCGCAGCCGCAGTTGCGATAGCCGGTTTCCTGCACGATGCAGGAATGACGATCAGCAGAAAGGACCATGAACTGTACTCAGGCATGATTGCATATTCACTGATAAGAGAACTGGTCAGCGGACTTGTTCCTGGCGACATCAGGCGAAGGACAGCCATCCAGTCACTTGCTATGGAAGGCATCCTCGGCCACATGACCACTCACCCTGTCCATTCCATCGAGGCGGGACTCATCCTCATCGCTGACGGATGTGACATGACGAAAGGAAGGGCACGTATCCCTCTGGAAAGGCCGGCGAAACCAAGCAGCGGAGACATCCATAAATACTCTGCCAACGCCATCGAACACGTCAGGATACGTCCAGGCAGCGACTGTCCTGTCAAGATCGAGATAGAGATGAAATCCGAAGTCGGATTCTTCCAGGTCGAGGAAGTCCTGATTCCTAAGATCATGTCAAGCCCGGCACGACACTTAATCGAGCTCTACGCCGGTGTGACGGATGAAGAGATGAAACGCTACATCTAGACCCTGGTCTGTCTGGCCTTGCACCTGACGACATTGAATATATAGTCACCCAGTTTCTCAAGACCGTTGACGAAATCGATGTAGAAAGCGCCGAGCTTAGGGTCGTACTCACTCTCTGAAAGGCTGAGAAGGTTCTCGTTGCGGATGGCGTTCCTCAATGAGTTGATCCTCTCTTCTATCCTGATGCTGGCTGTGATGTCATGGCCTTTGCCTTCCGGCTGGCTGAGGGTATTTGTCATAAGCACGAAAGCCTCGCTGACAAGCCCCTCCATGGCATTGATCTGCCCAAGCTGTTCCTGGGTGAAATGCTCCTTGCAGTTCTCCCTCTTCCTTGACAGCGTGCGGGCAAGGGAGAAGCAGCAGTCGCCTATGCTCTCGAGGTCATCCACCTCAAGGAACATCCTCTGCACCTGCTTCTTTGCATCGTCAGAGAGCCTTCCCTCGCTCACTTTCTGAAGGTAGTGGGCGATCTCATATTCCATGCTGTCCGTGATTCCCTCATACTTCTCGACCTTTCCATACAGCTCCTGGAATTCCTCTTCGTCATTGACGCCGTGCATCGAAAGCAGATAATTGAACGCTCTGTGACAGCGTTCAGAGAAATGGACTATCTCCTTGCGTGCCTGAAGCATCGAAAGTTCAGCAGTAGAGAAAAGTCCACCGGAGATGTACTTCAGTCCCTTGTCGGACTGCTCCTCCTTCATCGGAAGGACATAGCATACGAACTTCTCTATCTGCTTTACGAAACCGATGAGCAGCAAGGTGTTGAAGATATTGAATGCAGTATGGAACATCGACAGCTTGAAGAGGTCGTTGCCTCCCGCCTTCATGACGTCGTCCACGAACCATGTCACGGCATTGCAGAAAGGATGGAAGAGTACCAGGACCACTACCACGCCGAACACATTGAAGAACATATGTGCCAATGCGGCACGGCGCGCCTGGGTTCCGGCTGTCACGGATGCCATCAGCGCGGTTATGGTCGTTCCTATGTTCTGACCCATCGCGAGAGCCGCGGCCTGCTCCAGTCCGAAGCCTGGGATCTGCATGTCGAAGAGCATGAGGGTTATGGCCATGGTGGCTGCTGACGCCTGCACAATCATGGTGACAAGAGCTCCGACAAGCACAAAAAGGATTATGGTGAAGAATCCACCGTCAGAGAGGCCTGCCAGCATCGATGCCACCAGCGAACTGATGTCCAGGTCAGTGGCAGCCTGCTGCAGGAAGCTCAGTCCCATGAACAGGAATGCGAATCCGAACACGAACTCTCCGACGCTTTTTCTCTTGTTCTTCTTACTGAATATCAGCGGGATGCCGAATGCGAGCAGAGGCAGCGCGAGTGCTGCGATATTGACTTTGAAGCCTATGGCGGATATGATCCATGCCGTGATCGTGGTTCCCACGTTAGCTCCCATGATCACACCTATCGCCTGAGCAAGGTTCATCAGGCCGGCATTGACGAAAGAGACGACCATCACTGTGGTGGCAGATGACGACTGGATGAGAGCTGTCACGAGTATTCCTGTGAACACGCCCATGAAGCGGTTTCTGGTCATGACCGCAAGTATGCTGCGAAGGCGGTCGCCGGCGAACTTCTCAAGTCCCTCGCTCATTGTCTTCATTCCGAAAAGGAAAAGGCCGAGAGAACCAAGAAGTGAAAGAAGATTTACGACTGTATCCATCTATTGTTCCTGTCCATGATTCGGTCGCGAAAATATGGCAAAGATGTTTCAAACCTGTTATGATTCTGTTACAATCCACTCTGTAACGGGAATGAAACATCTCTGAAACCATTCCATAACATCCATGACGGACATTTGTCCAGTCTTAGAATATAAACACGATGAGTCAAAAAAAGTACCCGCTCTCGGCAGAAGAAGAGAGATCCAGAAGAATCTGGAAATATTACAACTGGACGCGCGCAGTCCTCGCAGCCCTGCTTATCGCAGGTCTTTACTATGTATGCACACAAAGCTAGAATGAATCAGCCATGAACACATTATTTCTGATAATAGTCGTATTCCTCTGCGTTCTCGCAGTATTCGATCTGGTCGTCGGAGTCAGCAACGACGCCGTGAATTTCCTAAACTCGGCCATCGGAGCCAAGGTCGCAAAGTACAGGACCATAGTCATCATCGCCGCCATAGGCGTATTCGCCGGAGCATCGATGAGCAACGGAATGATGGACGTCGCACGCCACGGAATCCTGACGCCGGCATACTACAGCTTCTACGAAGTCATCTGCATCTTCCTTGCCGTCATGGTCACCGACGTCATCCTTCTCGACATATTCAACACCCTCGGAATGCCTACGTCCACCACGGTCAGCATGGTCTTCGAGCTGCTCGGTGGAGCCTTCGCAATCGCGATCCTGAAGATTGTCCATGGTGCCACGTCCGCCGACGGTACCCTGCTCAGGCTTGGTGACCTGCTCAACACGGAGAAGGCCATAAGCGTGATCATGGGAATCTTCCTGTCGGTAGCAATAGCCTTTGCCGTCGGTCTTGCCGTAATGTGGATCAGCCGCCTTGTATTCACATTCACATACAGGGTCAACGGTAAGAGCACCGCATACGGTGGAGACATGGGAGACCTTGCAGGCAGTTCATTGAAGATCGGCATATTCTCCGGAATAGCGATGACCAGCATCGTATGGTTCCTCCTCATCAACGGCCTGAAGGGCAGTTCATTCATGTCCCCCCAGATCAAGGAAGCCATCAACGCCAACACCTGGCTCATCCTTGGAGGCTGTACTGCTGTATTCAGTGTGATAATGACAATCCTGAGCGCATTCAAGCTCCCTGTCCTGAAGTACGTGGTACTCGCAGGCACCTTCGCCCTCGCCATGGCCTTCGCAGGCAATGACCTCGTCAACTTCGTGGGTGTCCCGCTCACAGGACTTGCCTCATTCCAGGACTATCTGGCAAACGGCAGCGGAGACCCTGACGGATTCCTCATGGGATCGCTCATGGGAAGTGCCCAGACTCCTGTCATCTTCCTGATAGTTGCCGGAGCAGTCATGGTCGCTTCACTGGTATTCTCTAAGAAAGCGCAGAACGTCGTGAAGACCAGTGTCGACCTCAGCCGCCAGGACCAGGGAGATGAGATGTTCGGCTCTTCACCTATCGCCAGGGCACTTGTGCGCAACTCCAACCGTTCTGCAGGATTCATGGCAAAACTCATCCCGGAGGGCGTCACAAAGTGGGTGGACTCACGTTTCAACAGTGACGACATGGTATTGCCTTCCGGTGCCGCATTCGACTACATACGTGCCGCAGTCAACCTTGTCGTGGCAGGACTTCTCGTCGCTGTCGGAACAAGTCTCAAGCTTCCTCTTTCGACAACCTACGTAACCTTCATGGTGGCTATGGGTTCATCGCTTGCAGACAGGGCCTGGAGCAGAGAATCCGCTGTCTTCCGCATCACCGGAGTGATCAGCGTCATAGGAGGATGGTTCATAACGGCAGGTGCGGCCTTCATCGTATGCTTCCTGCTGACCAACATCATGCACATGGGCAGCTACATTGCCATGGTCATAGCGATCGCGCTCGCCATATTCATTCTCGCCAAGAGCAACACTGCAAAGGTAAAGAAGAATGAGGACCCATCTGACTCACTTTTCAGGCAGATGCTCAGAAGCGATGACAAGAAAATCATCTGGAACCTGCTTTGCGAGCACATCCGCTGCGGAAACGCTGCGAGACTGAGCTTCGTGATCGACACCTACATCAGCAACACTGACGCTTTCATGAACGAGCAGTACCAGCCTCTCAAGCGTGCTGCAAGCATGATCGACGACGAACGTAAAGCGCTGAAAAGACAGCGCAAGCAGGAGATAGTGACCATGCAGCGCCTCGACCCTGTGATGGTGATGAGCCGCAACACCTGGTACTTCCTCGGCATCAATTCATGTCAGCAGATGCTCTACTGCCTCAAGAGAATCAACGAGCCCCTCCGCGAGCATATCGGCAACGGATTCCTCCCTCTCCCACAGGAATACCACGAACGTTTCAGGGCTATGAGAGACGATGTCGTCAGACTCTACACAAGAGCCCTGGAGATGCTCCAGAGCGGAGATTTCACGGACGCTGAGAGGCTCAGGGAAGACGGAGATACCATCCAGTCCAGGATTATCGAGGACAGGAAGAACGCCCTTGACACCCTCCAGGAAGGAAGCACGAACCTCAACACACTCTTCATGACGATACACATCATGCAGGAAAGCCAGCAGATGATCGATTCCCTCAGGCACATGGTCAGAGGCATGGACAGCTTCGCAGGCTCGGGAGACTGACGGCTACAGGACCTTGACAAGTTCAACTTCGAAGATCAGAGTTGAGTAAGGAGGGATGGAGGCATAGCCTCCTGGTCCGTAAGCAAGGTAATAAGGTATCACAAAACGATACTTCGCACCTTCCTTCATGTACTGGAGGCCCTCTGTCCATCCTAAGATCACTCCGTTCAGAGGAAATGCGATAGGAGTTCCTTTGCTTGAGTCGAATTTCTTTCCATTGATAAAATACCCGGTGTAATCGCAGAGTACTCTGTCAGAAGACTTTGGACTCTTTCCTCCTTCCCTGCCTTCCTGAAGGACTTCGTACTGAAGACCAGAGTCCGTCGTGACTACGCCCGGACGCTTTGCATTGGCAGCGAGGTACTCCTCTCCTTTCTTCAGATTCTCTTCAGGGCTGTCCTTGGTGCATGATGAAAGGAACAACAGGCTTCCGGCAATCGCCATGATAATGATAATATATCTGTACATCTTTTCTGTATACTTTTAATTGTGATTAATTCATCTGGGTCTTCTGGTTTTCCTTTATCGCCATCTGGGCGACAAGGAAAGCGGTCTCGATAGCGGCGTAGAAGTACTGTCTGTACTTTTCCTCAGTCATTCCAGGGACAGGAGTATAGCCGCCGCAGTCAAGGAATGCCTTCCAGCGGTGATATTCCGTCTTTGCCATATTGTACATCAGGCGGTTCGTGACCTGATCGGCCGACTCATAACTGATACTGCCGCCAGAGGACTTCTTGCTCTCCAGCATATCTGTGAACCGGTTGACAAGAGCTACATCCTGCTGGCTGAACCAGCCTTCCGCTCCCCTGACACCTGCGACATACAGTGTAGATGGGATGTGGAGACAATGAGATATAAGCTGGGACAGGAAGCGTCTGACTTCGGACAGCTGCTGCATATCCTTTATCTGACTTAGGTCAAACACCTGTGCGGCCCGACCTACACGTTGCAGGCATGTCCTATAGAACGGTTCCAGTCCCTTGCTGACCATGCTGTTGAAAAGGACGTCATAACTGAATATGTCCTTCTTGCGTCCGAAGGCCATGATTCTGCCGCCGGAGCTTGCATTGAGTGTATTATAGAAGTCAATGACGCTGGTCACATACTGTCCATTTGAAGGATTGTAGCATCTGGTGAGAACCATGAAGTCACGCATGTCGTTGTTGCGTGCCTTGCTTACCTGGTTGTATATCTCAATGGCGGTGCGAAGATTCAGCATGTCATCGTCCATGGCCACGATCGCGTAATTGAGACGGTCAGCCATTCCGGCTACGATGTCCCAGAATTCAACTGAGCCGGCATTGCACTGGCAGAACCTGTAATCAGGATTCGCACGCAGAGCGGGGCTCTGGATAAAGAATGGACCGGATATGCTGTCCATCTTCGAGTCCACGACCGTACATTCATGCTTTGTACGAGAGCCGTCAGGCATGGTAAAGCATGCATATTCATGGAGGAACCTGACCGCCTCACGTCCATAGTTTCCGAAGCCCACGACCAGACTTGTGAACGGTCTGCTGACACTTCCGTCAGCAGCGGTTCCGGCAACTGAAAGAGGAGACTGAGCAGGTGTCTCCATCAGCTTCATCATCGACATATAGGCGCTGTCGACCAATGTGACCTTCGGTGGATATCCATTCTCATCAGGCCTGGCCTGTGGATTCTCAAGAGCAATATTCAGTTCATTCCTGCAAGCATGGCAGAAGATATGGATCTGCTTCGAGGTCCTTATTCCGCTGAACATCTGTGTCTGGGCCATATTCTTATCAATGTCATCAGAGATGAAGAAAAGATTGGCTGTCTCGGTGTTCTTCAGCAGTTTCTCAAGGTTAGACAGACCAAGGTCCTTCATCACAGACCTGAGATCATAGGTCTTGGACGCATTGAGCACAGACATCCGGCTGCGAAGCAGGACTGCACCTACTTCATCAGCCTCCACGACAAGTTCGCGTCGGTATGACACTCGTGAGAGGACTCCGCTGAGCGACAGATGGCTGTTCTCCGCCTTCTCGAAATTACGTACCCATACAATCCACGCCTCCGGATCATTCTTTCTTATGTCAGCAGTGAGGAGCATGGTAGCATCACCCTCGCCGACAAACACATAGAGGTTCCTCTTCACATCGCTCTTCAGCCAGCCACGCACTTTCCTGAACGCGGAAGACTGGAAGCCGATGATATTGAAGAGCAGGCTGATGTTCACGAAGACCGCAAGGAAGTGCACCAGCGAGAAGAGCGCCATGTACACAAAGTTCTCTTTCCACTCCGGGCTGACCTCGATAAGGTCGGAATGTGAGACGAACATCTCAAGAGCCGAAAGCATGGAACGGCCGACGAGAGCCACGATATTGTGTTGTGAGCCTTCGTAATTGAAACCTATCAGATAGAGTATCAGTCCGGAAATATATATCCCGACTGCTATCAGTACATTGTATCTTTCATTATTCCTGTTCTTGCGACGCCTGTCATCAGCAGAAAGCTCCCATGTGAGCCATACAGCCAGAAGCGCCAGAGGAATGTTGATCCATTGCATATAAGTCTGGGGATTGATCAATACCAAAGGTAAGCATTATTATGATATTAGACCTGATGCACTGATAGGATTTGAAAGAATGTTATTATATTTGTGATACCATAGACACTACATTCACATAAATAAACACTATTTACAATGAAAAAGTCTTTATTCACAATCATGGCAGCCATGGCGATCTGCGCTGGCGCCAATGCACAGGAAATCAAGGAAGACTTCAAGCCTTCTGAGCTCAACCAGCCAGGCCAGGAGTATCCTATGGTAAACTCTCAGGGTTACGCACGTTTCCGCATCAACGCTCCAGGCGCTGCTGAAGTAAAGGTCAGCCTCGGACTTGGCGGTCAGGGTGGTACAACTCTCAAGCACCTCGGTGACGGCATCTGGGAAGGAACAACCGCTGGTCCAATGGACGAGGGCTTCCACTACTATCACGTATCTATCGACGGTGGTATCTTCAACGATCCTGGTACAAACAACTACTACGGTTCTACCCGTTGGGAGTCAGGTATCGAGATCCCAGCTCACGACAGAGCATTCTATGAGGAAAGAAACGTACCTCACGGAAACGTACAGCAGGTACTTTTCTGGTCTGAG
>JAZRWK010000026.1:0-57561 GCA_045599665.1 Candidatus Cryptobacteroides sp. | reverse complement strand
AGAGAGCGGTAACTCTCTCTTTCTGGTTAACCTTTCTGTTATACCTTTACTGAACAGGTCTAATACCCACTGCAAATACAAGGATCTAGAGGGGCCCATAGTTCACCTATCAGTTTATTCAAAGATACAATAAAAGAACACTATGACTCCATATTGAAATCATGGTGCAAATCTAAAAGAGGGGCCCAGCGTAAGCTGGGATGGTCTGGAGGTCCTGTGTCTGATAGGACTGAGGCAGTCAAAGACAGAAGCAGTCAGAGACAGAGACAGAGGCTGTCAGAGACTGTGACAGTTATAGAACAGGAGCTGTTAGATGGAGACTCTGATGCCGAGCTCCATGGTGAACGGACGGATGAAGGTTCCTGCCATCACATAGTCCACATACCCCGAAGCATCTTCGACAAGATCAGCAGAACTGATATTTCCGCTTGCTCCCTTCTGATTGAGCAGATTGACGAGATTCAGACTGAGCCTGATCTTTTCGTTCATCTTGTAGTCAACTCCTCCGAAGGTCTCTACCCTACCCTTGAAGAAAAGCGAATTCGTCTTGTTGATATAGCGCTTGCTGACATAGCGGCCGGTAAGAGAGAATCTCCATGGTCCTGTCGAATAGGATGGATCCATGGTAAACTCGACCTTATGAAGATTGGTGACGTTCCTGCCACTGAAGTCATACTCGAGCTGAATACCGTCACTGAACATAGGCTTGAACTCGAAGTTCCTGTACTGAGGATTTCTCAGAGTGAGCTGCATATGGAGGCTGAAATTCTTTGTTGGGGTCATCGTAGCATCAGTTACCCAGCCAAGAGTAGAGATGCCATAGGTAGACGGCAACGACTTTGATTCAGTATAGCCGGCAGGATATTCCCCATCAATGCTGTCCTTCTCAAGTACATGCTGGAATACAGACCTGGACTTATAGTTGGACTGATGCACCCAGGTTATCTGTGAGAGAAGGTTTACCCAGCTGTTCGTATAAGAGAATCCGGCACGTATAAGCTCGGTATCGGAAGGATCCGTAGTCGGAGATGCATATCCGCCATAATTGAAGATCGTGGTATGCGCCCTTGTGAAAGTAAAGTCAGCCTTGGCGCTGAAACCACCACCGAGATAATATGTCCCGTCAAATCCCGCAGCTCCGTTGAGGAAATTCTCCTTGAATGGAGTGATCTTTCCCTTTGTGAGATTGAAGCCCGAAGTCCTGGAGTTGCTGGTATCGTCACCTATGTTCAAAGCTGCATCTCCGTGGAGATTGAGCCATTCAGATCTTACAAAACCTCTGAGATGAAGCTTCTCAGAAGCGAGCCAGTCATCATATAGATAGACCGCCGACTTGTTCTCGATTCCATCATAGAACTCCGCGGAAGTATTGAAGTTGAAGTAACTGTCTCCTCTGAACCTTAGCATCTGAGGATTACGGCAGACTTCATGAGCAAACATGGACGAGGAAGTGACCGTACCGCCGTGGTTACGCCAATAGTCAAGACCGAACTTCACCGAATGTCTGCCATAGGTCTTGGAAAGCTCAAGATTGTTCATCCATGACTTGTCGAAGGCATCGAAATGGAGGACCTGCCTTTTCTGCACCAGGCCCTCATACACGGTACCATTGTCATAGGTATATCCAGTACCGGCAACCGCATTGTCGATTCCTGACATGCTGCCGGCGCCGCGATAGTCCGTTCCAGCCCTGTATCTCGACCTGAAATCAAGGTGAAGACCTGAGGCGAAGTCATAGCTCAGAGTATAGGTCAGATGATCAGTCTCATCCAGACTGCCGTCGAGGAAGGACATGGTCGTCATGACTCCGGTCTTGAAATCCATGAAGTCGAAATATTCTTCTGCAGGTCTGTACGAATCGCGACCTAGGTTAAAGCCGTTGTATGGGCGTACACTTCCGTCGCCGACAAAGACAAATGGACCGAAGTTCTCCGACAGAGAGCGATAATAGACATGCTGGTAGACAAGAGACATCTTTCCCCTGTCCTGGGCAAATGTCTTGGAGATGACTCCTTTGTAGAACTGATGTCTGTCCCTTATCTTTGGATAGACAAGATGGTTCGAGCCTGGATCCCAGTTCTGATAGGTGCTCAGGGAGTAGCTGAAGCCCTTCGCAATAGGGCCGGAGACATTGACGTCAAGTTTGTTCTGTCCGAATGAACCGACCGTATAGCTGATGGTACCCGTGAATCGGTCTCCTCCTGTCTTGTTATAGCTGTCGACGTAATAGTTGATCTCACCGTACCTCATGGCAGTCTCGAACGGTCCCATGGAGCCGTTGGCCGATGAACTCACACCACCATGCCATGACTTGTATGGCATGTTCTGATAGATATAGTAAGTTACGGGAAGACCGTCCTCGAATATCTGTACGGCAGATGAATTATTGGTCGGCAGTCCCAGGGATATCTGACGAGGCTTGCTGTCCGATGACGCGTTGACGAACATCGAACCGTTGGAGTTTCCAGAATTACCTTGGGCGTCCGATACACTTTGTACGGACAGAAAGACAGCCAGAGAAAAAACTATACGTATCAGTCTACGACTCATCGGCAATGGGCTTATCGCATGTCTTTGACGGCCTGGTCACGCATTACCTCATGACCCTTCTGAGTTGGATGAGTGAAGTCTCCACGGTTGACGTAGCCACCTGATACACAGTTGTAGAAAGTCCAGCACTTTGAGAAATCGATGACATTGCAGCCCATATACTCCGCCACTTCCTTGATGGCCTTGTTATATTCCTGCATTGTATGATCTGTATTGTTCATCGGGAAGGTCCTGTCTCCAAGTCTACGGAACGGAGTCAGAGTACAGATAAATATCTTTGTCTCGGGATATGCCTGCTGGATGGCTGAGACTGTCATCGCCAAGGCCTCCTTGAAGCCATAGTCAGTCCCGTTTATCATGTCAGTCTGGGGAATCTCATCATTGCCTTCTCCGAAAGATGTGATCTTTGCAAAAGGTGTATGGGTCGCATCGTTTGTACCGCGGCAAAGGAACACATAGTCCGGGGCTACCCTGTTGCCATCCTCATCACGGTTCGCCAGGCGCGCGATCTGCAAAGGATGCCAGCCATAGCCGATCAGACGCACGTTGTCACTCTCATGCGAACAATAACTGTTGCCGTTCCATGTCGCCGACGCGTCGAGGACCATGCCAAGTTCCTCACCAAGAAGCTTCCACCATGGGGTGATCCCCACCCCTGCCATTCCATTGTAAGCGAATCTCGGAGTACCCAAGGTCTTACCTATGTCAGACTTGTTGGGGATGAAGGTCTGCTGGGTACCGACCATATCTTCAGTGATGGTTACACCTCCGATTGTCTTGGTGGTTCCACTTGGCTCGTCCTCACGGCTGTTGTTGAAGTCGTACCAGGTCACCCAGGTGGTCATAGGCTTGCCGACATCCTTGGAAGTGATTGTAAATAAAGGGGTATCACCCTCGTTATCGGTTCCGATGGAGTCACCCATCACTGAAAAAGTCTTACCGTAATAAGGATTGTCCTTTTTCTTGTCACCCTCTGATTGCACAGATGCGGCGGCATTCAGTGAGAATGCCGCCAGCACGACTGTGAATATGACTTTGCTTAATTGTCCTCTGTTCATTTTCTGAAAAGTTCTACTTTATTCCCTCAGGATCGCGGAAACGGATTGTCACTCCCTTGTCATTGATGATGACATTGAGGTTCGACTTCTGGTCATTAGGCTGAGGGATTCTCTTTCCGTCAAGTACCTCCTCTGCCATCTGCTTCTCGTCACGGATACGCTGAAGGGTCTCGCAGTCATTTCCATGGTAGTGGCCTGGATAGAGCTTCACGATACCATACTTCTGCATATAGAGAGCTGCACGGGTAGTAGTAGCGATGAGTGTAGAGAGGTTGGTATTGAGAAGAAGGTTTGTAGAGCCGAATGAGTCACCGCTGAAACCGATGTGGTTCTTCTTGTCGAAGAAAGTCGTACAGCCAGGAGTATGTCCAGGAGTGAACATGACTTCAATCTCACGGCCACCGAGGTCGAACACCTGTCCGTCCTCAAGCCACTTCACTTCACCCTTATACATATCGGTGAGGCCCTTGATGCCATTGCGGACGATAGGAAGACCACCTGCATTGACATACATCTGAGGGAACTCCTGGATAGCAGAGCCCGCATGGTCACCATGGAGATGTGTCACAGCGAAGATGACAGGCTTCGATGTAATGCCTGCGACAATCTTGGCAAGGCCTGGGATTCTGGTACCGGCATCGATGAGAAGGGCTGCCTTTTCTCCCTCGACGATGTAGATGCTCTCATTGAACACGAGATGGCCATGACCATGCCAGGTATGCTCGTCTATCTGGCGGAACACCACATTCTCGTCCTGATATACTACAGGCTCCCTGTAGTGGTCACCCTCCTCTGGGGCTGCCATGAACATAGCCTCTTCCTCGAGGTCAAGCGGGAAGCCTGCTGTCTCGTCAGCAGAGAGTCCTGCAAGAGCGGAAGCTGCCTTCTCGCTTGCGAATGATACAGGTGAAAGCACGGAAGCAGCGGCAAGAGAGGTGACTCCTGCTCCCATGATCTTAAGCGCATCGCGCCTTGTCATATTGTCCTTTTTCATATTTATATATCTTATTGTTTCCAATTATTTGCTGTCAAGGAATGCCATGAGCTCGCCGAGCCATACTTCAAGGGCTGTGGTCCATGTCTTCCTGTACTCCCACTGCGAACCTGTCCAGCCACGGTCTGTCCAGCCATGACCTCCTGTAGGGAGAATGCACATCGAGCAGTTCTTCACACCGTTCTTCACGAGTGCGCTGTAGTACTCGATTGAATTCCTGACAGGGACTACATTGTCGTCGGTGCTGTGCATGATGAATGCAGGCGGTGTGTCAGGGGTCACGCACTTCTCGTTGCTGAACTGGTCGATAAGAGACTGAGGCGCATCCTTTCCGAGAAGATGCTCGAGAGTTCCTCTGTGGGTGTAGCTCGGGTCGAGGGTGATCACAGGATAGAAGAGGACGCTGAAGTCAGGACGGTTCACCGCATTGGTATAATGCGTAGAAGTCATTGCAGCGAGATGTCCTCCGGCAGAGTTGCCCTGGATGCCAAGATACCTGAAGCCGTACTCTGAAGCGTGTGAGCGCATGATGCGCATCGCCTCCTGCACGTCGTCGAGAGGAACTTCCTTATGGGTGTTAGGCAGTCTGTACTTGAGGACGGCATACACGATGCCCATCTCATTGTACCAGTCTGCAAGTGTGTAGCCTTCCGTCTTGTCCCATACATCGACATATCCGCCGCCTGGACACGAGATGATCGCAAGTCCGTTCGGCTTCTCAGGAAGGAATACCGACAGAGTCGGTTTTGTAACATCGGTAACATGGTTACCGTAATCGAACTCCTCCCTTGTGATTCCATTGGAGCTAGGTGCTCCGCCAGTCCAGAGGTCGATTACGAAATCCGGCTTCGGATATTCAGGGAGATTCTCTACGCGACGTCTCTGTGGCTGCGCGAACGAAATTGTCGCAGCAAGAGCCAGCAATGAGATTGACAGGAATGCTTTTTTCATATTCTGATTACTTGACAAGTTTCTTTACTGTGCTGAGAAGCTTCTTTGAAGGAACAGGATCCTTAGGCTGAGGTACAAGGTACCATCTTACTGTATAGTTCACAGCCTCACCTGGCTTGAGCTCCACGTATGCGCCCTGGCTCTCGAGCTCGATGAATGTCTTGCCCTCGTTGACATAGACCTGGATCTCTGCCTCTTCAGGAGCTGGCTGAGAAGGTGTAAGGTCAGGGAACTTCTTGACGAGGAGAAGACCGTTGTTTGTATATGCGAGCCAGCCCTTACCGTCTGCGTTGATCTTCCTGTTCTCCTTTGTCTCGTCGAAAGTATACCATGCGGCACCGTACTTTCCTTCGAACTTGAGAAGCTCACCTGAAGCAGCCTCGATCTTAGCTGGATCGGCAGCGATGAAAATAAGGCCGTCGCCAGGAACGCGGGTGATCTCCCATGGAGCTACCTTCTTGGTGTCCTTTGACTCATTGATGATAGAGTAAGTGATGACGATGGCATTGTCCTTAGGATCAGCTGTGAAGTTCTTGCGGATACGGTATCCGAATCTCTCTGAGAGCTTGCTGGTCATCACGAGTGAGCTGCCATTGTCCTCAACATCATATGCAAGACGGTCGAACTCTGCTACTGGCGGCCAGTTCCACTCCTTCTGCGGACTTGTCCAGAATGTACTTCCGAATGCATTGAATCTCTGGAGCTGGGAGATGACCTCCTTTCCGTCACGGGTGAAGGAAAGGACCTTTGCTCCGGCACCTGCATCAATGGTGATGGAGACAGGACCCACTGATACGCTGTACTTGTTTTCGCCAAGAGACTTGGTCTGTGGTTCCGCTGCAGAAACAGTGATGCATCCGATGAATGCGAGAGCAGCGATTGCTGTAAGAATTCTTTTCATGATTATGGTGTGTTATTCTGTAATTACCTAATTTTTCATCTCTTAAAGATAACTATATTTTTATAAATTTGCATTATTAAACCGACAAAGAAATTCAGATATGAGATTCAGTATGTTCACCAAGGCACTCCCTGCCTTTGTAGCGGGCGTCATCGCGATGTCAAGCTGCTGCAGTCAGACCACTTCACACCCAGGTCCGATCACTACCGGAGACGACTCTATCGCCCAGACAATCTACGGAAAAGTCCAGGGCTACTGCGACGACGGCATCTACACATTCAAGGGCATCAGATATGCCAAGGCAGACAGGTTCATGCCTCCTCAGTACCCAGACAGCTGGGAAGGAGTCCAGAAGGCACAGGTCTATGGACCTAAGGCAATGCAGGGACAGAACGTGAAATACAACACTCCTACTGACTACGATTTCGGATTCCAGTTCAAGATCGAGTTCCTCAGCGAGGACTGCCAGGTACTCAATGTATGGACCCCGGCTCTTGACGGAAAGAAGCGTCCTGTATTCCTCTGGATCCATGGAGGCGGCTACGCAAACGGTTCAGCAATCTTCCTTCCTGCACAGGACGGACGTTCACTCGCCGAGAAGGGTGACATCGTAGTAGTCACAGTGAACCACAGACTCAATCTCCTCGGATACCTCGACCTTTCTCCTCTCGGTGGCAAGTATTCAGAGTCAGTGAATCTTGGTATGCAGGATCTCGTAAAGGCTCTCGAATGGGTTCATTCCAACATCGCCGCATTCGGTGGCGACCCTGACTGCGTGACGATCGGTGGCCAGTCAGGCGGCGGCGGAAAGGTTTCAACACTCTGCGCGATGCCTTCTGCTGAAGGTCTTTTCCACAGAGCTATCGTCCAGAGCGGATCGACCCTCCGTCAGGCTGAAAAGACGAATTCACCAGCCATGGTCGAGACTTTCCTCTCTGAGCTTGGTCTTACTCCAGCTACAGCTGACAAGCTTGCAGAGATTCCATACGAGACCCTTGAGGCAGCTGCGAACAAGGCATCACGCGCCGCAGGTGGACGTCTCTCCCCTGTCGTTGACGGCAAATACCTCGTACAGCATCCTTTCGATCCTATGGCAGCTGACTGCAGCAGGAACGTCCCTATGCTCATAGGCTCTAACCTCAACGAGTTCAACTACCAGAACAACGTGGAGTACTCTGAGGACACACGTACAAGAGCTAACGTGCTCAACCAGGCCGCAGCCAAGATGGCATCTGGCGGAGCTCCTGCATACGTATATCTCTTCAGCTGGAAGTCCGAGGTCAACGACGGAGCACTTGCAGCATGCCACGGAATGGAGCTTCCGTTCATGTTCGCCAACGTAGCGGCCCAGCGCGAGATGACCGGCGGAACAGAGTCAGCATACGCGATGGAAGAGAAGGTAAGCTCAGCATGGATCTCATTCATCAAGACCGGCGACCCTAACTGTAAGCAGCTTCCTAAGTGGGACGTTTATGATCCTGAGAAGGAATCCACCATGGTCCTCGCAGACGACTGCCACATGCAGTACAAGCAGTAGGGCAGCATTTTCAGGCAAGAAACATAGGACAGCATTTTCAGACAAGAAGCATAGGACAGCATTTTCAGACAAGAAGCAAGATTTACAAAGACAATGAAAAAGATTCTCATAGCGCTCGCAGCTAAAAGTATCATAGCGCTCGCAGCAAAAAGTATCTTAGCGCTCGCAGCCCTCGGAATGATGGTTTCATGCGCAGACAAGGGGTCTAAGGTCCTCGTCCTCTACTATTCACAGACAGGCACCACCCAGGCAGTAGCAGAAGAGTTCTGCAGGCAGCTTGGAGCGGACATCGAGAAGTTCGATGTGACCGAGCCATACGACGGATCTTACCAGGAGACGATCATGCGTGGTCAGCAGGAGATGTCATCCGGCATACTTCCTCAGATCGTGCCGATCAAGGCCAAGCTCAAGAAGTACGACACCATCTTCCTCGGCTTCCCTATCTGGTACGGCCAGCCTTGTCTTCCTCTCCAGTCTCTCATCAAGAGCATAGACCTCAGCGGTAAGGAGATCGTTCCTTTCTGCACATTCGGCAGCGGCGGTCTCGTCGAGGCTACCAATGCTCTGACCGAGGCTCTTCCTGAGTCATATATCATGAACGGATACGGCGTACGCTCTGCAAGAGTTTCCGCAGCAGCAGATGAAATCAACAGATTCCTCATCACCAACCAGTATAAGGAAGGAGAGGTGAAGGCATACGATTTCTTCCCTGAGAGCCATGAGTGCAGCGAGGAGGAAGCTGAGATCTTCCGTCAGGCGACATCTGACTATATGATGCCTCTCGGCACCCCTGCTTCTGTAAGCTGCAGAGCGATCGACGGCGGAACAGAGTACCAGTTCACCACATTGGAGAACACCACGGTCTATGTGAACCTGGTCGGCGGCAAGGCCGAGTTCACCCGCGTGGACAGATAGCTCCGCCAACTCCAAGCTGGCGATTGCTCTCCTCCGGAGACCTTACGCGCTTCATCCCGTCTCTCGCTCCGCTCGAGCCACCCGCTCACGAGCCCGCATCAGCGGGCCGGCCTTTTGCAAATCGGAGTGCATCCCGACCAGCATTCTAAGCACCCAGGATGGTGTTTCGTGTGCACTCATAGGCCCATCAGTGCCAGGAGTGCATGACAATGTGCAACCCAGCGCACAGAATAGGGATTTCCATGCACTCCGTTTTGCAGAATGTCCACCCCGCCCAGAATCAAGGAAAATCAACCACAAGAGGGTGTCCCCAATAAAAACCGAAGCCAACTCCTTGAGTAAAAAAAGAAGCCAGCTCCTTGAGTTGGCTTCTTTTGTCCTATTTCGAAAAGTAATTCGATGATTACTTCTGACGGCTCTTGTATCTCTGGTAGAATTTATCAACACGACCGGCTGTGTCAACGAGCTTGACTTTACCAGTGTAGAAAGGATGAGAAGTGTTGGAAATCTCGACCTTTACGACAGGATATTCAACACCGTCAACTTCGAGAGTCTCCTTTGTAGAAGCGCATGAACGTGTGATGAACACTGTGTCGTTTGACATATCCTTGAAAGCTACAAGACGGTAGGTTTCGGGATGGATTCCTTTTTTCATTTCTTAATTAATTAAGTATTGTTAACTATAGTTCCAATTGGAGCGACAAATTTACAAATAATTCCTGAAACGACAAGAATATTTTACTTAATTCTGACAGGCTGATCGTCATATAATGCGAATCTCTTAGCCTTTCTGATCCACTTCTGCTCTTCTACCTTCACATGGTCTCTCACATCAGCGAAAGAAATCTTTCCATCGATATAATCAGCTAGCACCTGGTCAGCAAGCTTACGGTAGAAATCAGCGCCGATCTCGAACTGAGGATATTTCTCCTTGAAGAAACGCATCAGCTGGAGGGTATGGAGAAGGGAATGATACTCCGCACCGGGCTGCAGCATGATCTGATAGCCATAGCACCTCTCCCCTGCGTACTGGCCGGCCGACGGAGTAAATGAACATGGGCGCATCATCACGCCATCAGGAATCGGAAGGTCGTCATCCATCACGGACTTCACGAAAGGAGCTCCGATGTACTCATATGGACGGGCAGTTCCGATAGCAGGAGTAATGTTCGTATTGTTCCACAGACCGCCACCGCTGTACATGTAGCATGTGAACATGCCAGGGATGTCCGATGCCGGAGCAATGGTCCATGGCATGAGCTGATGGGTAGTGTCTGATGCCAGTGCCGAGATGATATGGAGCGAGAACTTCGCTCCGATCTCGCTGTAATAGAGATTACAGAGTTCGCCAAGAGTAAGGCCGTGTCTATGCGCTACCTTCGGCACGAATGCCTCCATGGTCCCGGAAGGGATGGACCCTTCGACGTGACGGCCGGCCGGATTCAGATGGTCGACGATGTAGAGAGCAGGGGCCTCGTCACCTAGTTCCACCATGACGGACATCAGGCGAAGCACGTCCTTCGTATAGTTGAAGTAGCGTGAGCCGACATCCTGGATCTCGACGACTACAGCTGAAAGCGGCGCGATCTGCTCTTTTGTGAAATCGATATGGTTGGTGCCCGGAGTAAGCTCTGAGTCACGGGGATTAAGCACGATCTCAAGGTTGCCTCTTTCCTGGAAAAGCTGGTACATATACCTGTCCCTGCCGGTATCCCAGCAGTTCTGGGTACAGAAGCACCCTACCTTGCCGTCCATCAGAGCCTTGTCGAGCTGGTCCTCGAGCGGAGTCGTCCTGAAAGAGAACATCTTACTTGCCGATTATCTTGTTCGCTACGGCGATCACCTTCTCAGCAAGAGCCTCTGCCTCCTCCATTGTCTGTGCCTCAGCATAGATACGGATGATAGGCTCGGTGTTGGACTTGCGGAGATGGACCCACTGCTTGGTTGCCTCGAAGTTGATCTTCACGCCGTCGATGTCATTGATGTTCTCTGACGCGTAGACGACCTTGAGTTCCTCAAGGATCTTGTCGATGAGAGCCTTGTCTGAGAGCTCGATCTTGTTCTTTGCGATGAAGTATGGAGGATATGTAGCCTTGAGCTCAGATACCTTCATCTTCTTTGCTGCGAGGTTGCTGAGGAAGAGAGCCACACCGACCATGGCATCACGGCCATAGTGGCTTGCAGGATAGATTACACCTCCGTTGCCCTCTCCACCGATGAGTGCACATTCAGAGCGCATCTTGGTAGTCACGTTCACCTCACCCACGGCCGCAGCCTCATAACGTCCGCCATACTGTTCGGTAACGTCCCTGAGAGCACGTGAAGAAGAGAGGTTAGAGCATGAGACCGGCTTATATGGCGCACACTCCTCTTCGAGAGTGATACCCTTGGCCTTTGCATTTGCAGCAGCTCTTGAGAAGAGATAGTCTGCTACGCTGACGAGTGTATATTCCTCTACGAAAGGCTCGCCGTTCTCGCTGATGAACGCAAGACGGTCCACATCCGGATCCACTGAGATACCGAAGTCAGCGCCTTCCTTTACAACTGTCTCGCTGAGCTCGACGAGATTCTTTGGAAGAGGCTCAGGATTATGTGCGAAATCACCTGTAGGATCGCAGTTGATCTTGATGCACTCTACTCCAAGCTTGTCGAGAAGACGTGGCATGATGATGCCTCCGACTGAGTTGATCGCATCAAGGACGACCTTGAACTTGCCTGCCTTGACAGCCTCCACATCGACTGCCTCGAGGTCGAGTACTGACTGGATGTGTTCGTCTGTGAAGTCCCTTTCCTCGATGACACCAAGCTCATCGACAGAAGCAAAGCAGAAATTCTCTGCCTCAGCACAGTCAAGGATAGCCTGGCCTTCCTCCGCATTGAGGAACTCTCCCTTCTCGTTGAGAAGCTTGAGAGCGTTCCACTGGCGTGGGTTGTGAGAAGCGGTAAGGATGATACCGCCGTCAGCCTCGCAGAAAGTAACTGCAAGCTCTGTGGTAGGTGTAGATGCGAAGCCTGCTTTGACTACATCTACGCCGCATGAGATGAGAGTACCTACTACAAGGTTCTCCACCATCTCGCCGGAAAGTCTTGCATCCTTTCCGACCACCACCTTATATCTTTCACCCTCGGCCTTTGGCCTTCTTTCGCGGAGTTTCTCGCAATATGCGTATGTGAACTTAACTACATCAATCGGGGTAAGAGACTCCCCTGGATTACCTCCGATTGTACCACGGATTCCGGAAATAGATTTGATAAGGGTCATATTCGTCAATTATTTTTACAAAAATACAAAAAAAATTTGGAGTGTAACATAAATTGGCTATCTTTGCAATCCAATCAACAACTAACACGCTGGGTTCGTATAACGGTTAGTACTCGAGATTCTCAATCTCGCAATAGGAGTTCGATTCTCCTACCCAGTACAAAAGGGTGGTGGCAACACTGCCTAATGAACAGAGCGGCTGAGTATTCAGTCGCTTTTTTCTTTTATATCACGCAGCGATACTTCTCCAAGATTGCTATCTTTGTATTTAAGACCAACTATTCTTTCACAATGAGAACAAAAACAAAAATCACCCTGATCAGCATCCTGCTTGTATTGCTGTTCTTAACGGGATTTACCTACTTCAAATATTACTTCGTCTTTGCCGAAGGCGTCAAGGCCGGAGAGCTCAACCAGTTCGCACTGAAAGGCTACCTCTTCAAGACATACGAGGGAAAGATCATCCAGGCCGGAATCCGCGGAGGCAATGCTGCGAACGGAGCGCTCATCGAGTCCTACAATCTTGAGTTCTCAGTCAAGGATCCCCAGATCGCCGAGACTCTCATGGGACTTGGCGGACAGCTTGTCCAGGTCCATTACAAGCAGTACAAGGGCGTAATTCCATGGAGAGGCAACACAAAGTACATCGTCGACAAGATACTCTCAGCATCCGAGCCGACCAGCAACCAGATCGACGACCTGGGCAAGACATATACAAGATAGACAGCAAGAACAAGGTACCATGAACAGAATAACAGCATCAGTCTCAGCCGTTCTTATTTCATTTGCGGCATTCGCTCAGCCAGGAGTAAAAGACACACATCCTGCAGGTCCTGCCAATGGCAAGATAATGACCATGGAAGACGCCATCCTTAACCGCAACCTCTCCCCTGCCGTACCTAAGGAGTACTCGGAGAAGATGGCCCAGCTTTCAGAGGAAGGCATAGTCTTCTCGAAAAGGCCTGAGGGCAACACAGAGGTCCTCAAGGGCCAGAGCCTTTATTACAAGGACGCCGATGGCGAGCTCTATCTCGTAGCGAGAAGCGAGAACAGCCAGATCACATACGGCCAGAGCGTCAGCCGAAACGAATTCGGAATCAGCGGAGGCACCTTCTGGTCAGACGACAGGACCAAGCTTGCCTTCTACAGGAAGGACGAGTCCATGGTGACCGAATTCCCTCTTCTCGACATCACCACAAGGACTGGCTCACTCAAGAGCATCAAGTATCCGATGAACGGAATGAACTCAGAGGCCATCTCCCTCGGAGTCTATGACACGAAGACAATGAAGACCGTCTATATGAAGGTCACAGACTTCGGCCAGGACAGATACCTCACCAACATCAGCTGGGGCCCGGACGGAAAGTATATCTTCATCCAGGTCCTTGACCGCACCCAGGAGCACATGAAGCTCAACATGTACGATGCTCAGACCGGCGAGTTCGTCAAGACCATCCTCACCGAGGACAATGACAACTGGGTGGAGCCTCTCGACCCTGTCTACTTCATGGGCGACAACTACCATTTCATCTACAGGACCAACAACCGCGACGGATACCGCAACCTCTACCTCTGCGACACTCTCGGAACAGTAAGGAGAGTGACCCCTTGCGATGCCGACGTGGAGTTCACAGACATAGTCGGCGAAGACCTCTACTATATGTCATCCGAGATCTCGCCTGCAGAGAGCCATCTTTTCCGCGTAAAGATTACCGACGGGAAAGGCAAGAAGGCTCTATCAGCAGCCGATGCGAAGGTAGGTAAGCCGGAGCGTCTCACCATGGACCGAGGCTGGCACAACGTCGCCATAAGCACAGACGGAAAGTGGTTCATCGACAGCTACTCATCATTCAACACCCCACCTGCCATAAAGGTCGTATCGACTGACCTCAAGACAACCAGATTCACTCTCAGAAGCGAGGATCCGCTCAAGGACTATGCTACCGGCGAAGTTGATTTCGGCACAGTAAAGAGCGCCGACGGCAAGTTCGACAACTGGTACAGGCTCTACAAGCCGACCAACTTCGACCCATCGAAGAAATATCCGGTAATCGTCTATGTCTATGGTGGCCCGCACTCACAGATGGTGCACGACTCATGGCTTGGCCAGATCCGCATGTGGGAGATGTACATGGCCCAGCACGGCTACATCGTCTACGTACAGGACAACCGCGGTACCGACTGCCAAGGCATCGAATACGAACAGGCTATCAACCGCCAGTGCGGACAGGCCGAGATGGCTGACCAGATGGAGGGCATCAAGATGCTCAAGAGCCTTCCATATGTCGACGCCGACAGGATCGGCGTCCATGGTTGGAGCTACGGTGGATTCATGACCATCTCACTCATCACCAACTATCCTGATGTATTCAAGGTAGGTGTAGCGGGCGGCCCGGTAATCGACTGGAAGTGGTATGAGATCATGTACGGCGAGCGCTACATGGATACTGAAAGGCTCAATCCTGACGGATTTGCCAAGACCAGCCTGATCAACAAGGCCAAGGATCTCAAAGGCAAGCTTCTCATCTGCCAGGGAGCGATAGACAACACCGTCGTATGGGAGCACAGTCTCAGCTTCATACGCGAGTGTATCGTCAATAACGTCCAGGTCGACTACTTCCCTTATCCTTGCGCCGAGCATAATGTCCAGGGCAAGGACAGGGTTCACCTGATGGACAAGGTGACGAACTATTTCAACGACTATCTGTAGCCTTGATTACCGACACTACCTGGTATCAGATTCTGGATTTAGCGTAGTCAAGCGACAGCTTGAAAGTCTTCTTCCTTGAAGAAGGAGCGTCGTACATAGCATCCGCCATCACCTTCTCACAGATCGAGCGAAGGCCACGGGCTCCGAGTTTGTTGGAGATTGCTGTGTCTACGATGAGATCCATCACCTCAGGATCGATCTGAAGTTCGACTCCGTCGAGTTCGAACATCTTCTCATACTGCTTGAGGATTGCGTTCTTAGGTTCGGTAAGGATACGCTTGAGGGCATCCCTGTCAAGATTGTCCAGATAGGTGATGACAGGAAGTCGGCCGATGATTTCAGGGATGAGGCCATAGCTTCTAAGATCCTGAGCCTCAACATACTGAAGGAGGTTCTCCTTGTCGACATGCGGCTTGTTTGCAGCTCCGAAGCCGATGACCTGGGTATTGAGTCTCTGCGCTATCCTGCGCTCGATTCCTTCAAAAGCTCCACCACAGATGAAAAGGATGTTCTGGGTGTTGACATGGAGGAACTCCTGGTCAGGATGCTTTCTTCCGCCCTGAGGAGGAACATTCACCACATTGCCTTCGAGAAGTTTGAGCATAGCCTGCTGTACTCCCTCACCTGAGACGTCTCTGGTGATCGAAGGATTGTCGCTCTTACGTGCGATCTTGTCGATCTCATCGATGAAGACAATTCCCCTCTCAGCCTTTGCGACATTATAGTCCGCCTCCTGGAGAAGTCTCGAAAGGATGCTCTCAACGTCCTCGCCTACATATCCTGCCTCTGTGAGGACAGTAGCGTCGACGATAGTGAAAGGCACGTCAAGCATACGTGCGATAGTCTTGGCCATCAGGGTCTTACCTGTTCCGGTAGGACCTACGAGAAGGATGTTGGACTTCTCAAGCTCAACGCCGTCATCCGCCTTGTCGACGAGATTATGGTTGATTCTCTTATAGTGGTTGTACACTGCGATGGCAAGAGCCTTCTTAGCCCTGTCCTGGCCGATCACATAGCTGTCAAGGAATTCCTTGATGTCCTTTGGCTTATGGTTCTGCTCGAGTTTCCTGCTGGTCTCTGCGACCACAGCCTGCTTCTGGATGTCCCTGAGGTAATCTCCGGCCATCTTGACGCAGTCGGAACAGATGCAGCCGTCGATACCCTGGAGAAGAAGTGAAACTTCCGCCTCAGAGCGACCACAGAACATACAATGTCTTCCGCTGTTCTTCTTGTTTGAAGCCATTACTTTCTCTTTGAGAGGATTTCATCAACCATACCGTACTCAAGAGCTTCCTGAGCGGTCATCCAATAGTCTCTGTCACCGTCGGCGAAGACCTTGTCGAAAGGCTGGCCGGAATGCTCCGAGATGATATTGAAGAGCTCTACTCTGAGCTTCTCTATCTCCTTTGCCGCGATCAGGATATCGGACGCCTGACCCTGTGCACCACCGAGTGGCTGATGGATCAGTACCCTTGCATGCGGCAGGATCGATCTCTTGCCCTTTGCGCCGGCGCAGAGAAGGACCGAACCCATGGAAGCAGCCATACCGGTACAGATAGTGGCCACGTCCGGCTCGATAAGCTGCATAGTATCATAGATACCGAGTCCTGACGACACCTGTCCGCCTGGAGTGTTGAGATAGAGTGAGATATCAGAGGAAGGATCAGTCGATGAAAGGAAAAGGAGCTGAGCCTGGATGATGTTTGCGACATCGTCGTCAATCGGAACACCAAGGAAGATGATACGGTCCATCATGAGACGGCTGAACACGTCCATCGACGCCACGTTGAGCTTTCTCTCCTCGATGATAGTAGGGTTGATGTAGCTGTCTACAGCCGTTTGATAACGATGCAGGGTCATGGAACTGATGCCACGACCCTGATTCGCGAATTTCTGGAATTCGTTATTGTTCATATTTTACTTAAGATCGCGGAATTTCTCTACTGAAATCTTCTTTGAAGTGTAACTTACGACCTTCTTGAGCTCTGTGAGGACCTTGTTGTCCTGAACGCTCTCCCAAAGGTTGCGTGACTGACGCTCGTCAGCGAGAACTGACTTGGCAGCCTCCTTGATCATGTCCTGAGGAACGCCACCCATGCCGTACATAGCGTACTGGTAGGTCACAAATGCCTCAGCAGCCTCCTGCATATCCTTCTCGTCAACGCTGAGCTTGTACATCTCCATAAGGTACTCACGTACCATCTGCCAGCGGTAGTCTACGAGGAATGCGTCGAACTCAGCCTCGATCTGCTCCATGGTGAACTTACCCTCGTTGATTCTGTAAAGCCATCTCTTGAGGAATGCCTCTGGAAGCTTGATGTCAGCCTTTGCGAGGAAATAGTCCTTGATATCCTTAGAAAGTCTGTAGTCTGACTCCTGCTTGTAGTTCTCAGCAAGTCTTTCTGCAACAGCCTTCTCGAACTCCTCTGAGTTGTGTACCTTGTCCTCACCGAAGAGCTTGTCATAAGCCTCCTGGCTCTCTGTTGCAGCAACGAAAGTCTTGACATTGACAACAGTCACGTGGAACATAGGGTCGAGAGAAGCAAGCTCCTCCTTCTTTACCTTGAGCATAGCTGCACGGTCAGACTCGTTCACGAATGCCTCATTGACATTGATCTCGAACTGGTCACCTGGCTTTGCACCGATGAACTTTGCCTGTGACTCACCGTTCACGCTGCGGACTGCAACGTAAGCATCCTCAACAGTCTTTGACTCGTTTGAGAAGTCAACGATCACAAAGTCCTCTGCACCGGCAACCTCAGCATCCTGGAGGTCACCAAGCTGACGGAGCATGTTCTCCTTCATCTCCTTCTTAGCCTCAGCTGTGCATGTGATATTGTAGTTCACGATCTTGTCGTCTGCTGAAGGGACGAATGTAAGCTCAGGACCCTGAGCGATATCGAACTTGAAAGTGAAGTCATTGCCTGACTTCCACTCGATCTGTGGCTGATCCTCGCTTGCGAGAGGCTCACCGATCATACGGATCTTCTCGTCCTGGATAAACTTGTTGAGACCCTCTGAGATAACCTCGTTCACAGCCTCTACGAGCACCTGCTCGCCATAGTATCTCTGAATGAGTGACATAGGGACATTACCCTTTCTGAAGCCCTTGAAATCAGCTTTCTTTCTTACCTCTGCAAGTCTCTTCTTCTCTGCAGCAGCATAGTCGTCCTTTGAGATCTCGAGGGTAACCTGATAGTTAAGCTCGTCAATCTGGTTCTTAATTGTATTCATATGTTATCTTAAATTTTATATTCTAATTGCAATTCGGCGGAATAGCCTACAAATATAGCAAATATTCCTCTAAATACCAATTCGCTATGCGTTCCTCTTAGGATATGCGATACGATCATGGTAAAGCTGCGCGAGGTAGGACTTGAGTTTGGTCTTGACAACTTCCAGTTCCTTGAGCGTCAGCTCAGCCTCAGAGAGCTGTCCATCCTTCATCTTCGAAGCCACGATGCCGTCGACGAAACTGTTGAACGTCTCTGGTCTGTTGTCCTTGAGCGTACGGGATGCAGCCTCTATGGTATCACAGAGCATGACAATCGCCTCCTCCTTGGTCTGAGGCTTGCGTCCCTGGTAGAAGAAGTCCTTGACATCCTCCGGGTCCCCACCTTCATTGAGATACTTGTTATAAAAGAATCCCGTAGAAGAGGTACCATGGTGACTTAAGATGAAGTTTATCACAACTTCCGGAAGTGAATTCTCTATCGCGATGTCGACGCCGTCGGTCACGTGCTTCGTAATATCTCTCGCGCTTTCCTTATTTGAAAGTCCTGCATGATAAGAGAAACCGGCCTTCTCATTCTCAATGAAACAGAGAGGGTTGTTCATCTTTCCGATATCATGGTAGAGCGCACCCGTCTTTGCAAGTACCGAGTCTGCACCGATCTCCGTCGCTACTGACTCCACCATGTTCATGACCTGAAGGCAATGCTGGAAGGTGCCAGGCGCCTTCTGGGAAAGGTCCTTGATAAGCTTGTTGTTGCTTGTGTCACAAAGTTCAAGAAGCCTGTTGACCGATACGAGAGAGAAGACCTTCTCGAAAAGGAAAGTCAGAGGATATCCGGCTACAGAGAGCAGAGACCCGAGGGCAATATATGCGATAATGCTCATGTCAGCGAACACATTCGTACCCTTGATCATGCAGAAACCGGCATAAACGACGGACAGCACTGCAAAGGAGATGAATGCCATCACGAACTGTCGCCATCCCTTGTTCAGGAACTGATATACATAGATCGTGATCACTCCTGCCGAGAGGAACATCACGAAGAGAGACACGCCATTGTGGGAGAACACAAGGAGCGGAATCAGGGAGATGACATATACCGGCAGCACCACCCTCTTCCTGAAGAAAGTTATCAGATACAGCGCCGTCAGCGTAAACGGCATCATATACAATGCATTAGGATTTGTCTTCTCCATGACCATGGCACCGACCGAGGCTAGAAGGAAGACAAAGACCATATAGAAGAAATGTCTGGCAGATCCATACACGCTCGGACTCGTATAGAGAATCACAAAGAAAAGGATCAGCACGATCGCCAGGGCAAGTATCGCGTTTCCTGCGATAAGCACCGCAGCCGGACCGCTGTATCCCAGGCTGTTCTCATATTCCTCCTTATAGGAATCCAGCATCTGGCATATTTCAGCAGTCACGAGTTCACCCTTGGACACGATAAGCTGTCCTGAATTGACGAAGCCCATCGTAGGTGAGATATAGTCCACATTCTCAGCATGGACAAGTTCTGTAGTTTCCTGGTCATACAGAAGGTTCGGAACGAGCAGGTCATAGATATGGTTCTCGACAAGGACGGAATCCACATTTGTCCCAGGGAATGCCTGGGCGGCTGCAGCAAGCATGCTGGACTTGGCAGTAGGAAGGGTGTAGACCTCTGAATAGAGTGACTTCGCGGTCCTCTTGTCCCTCTGCACAAAGATTATGGAGCCCTGACTTCCCTCTTGCGTATAATCAGAGATGATTCCCTTCGAATAGATCTCGTTCAGGGAGGTAACGACCATCTGCCTGAGATTATTCTGACCATCAAGAGGGAGAGAGCCGGCGGCAGCAAGGCTGGACTGAGCTATCTCGTTCGAATACTTGTAGTATGGAATCACGCTGGAACCGGCATTCTCGCTTTCCTTGAGAATCTGTTCCTGCGTCTTAAGGATTGGGAAATCGAACTGAGCTACAAGGGTTTCATAAGTCCATGGCGAGCCTTTACGGTAGTCATAGCTGAACTTACCGGTCCTAGGCATAGTCAGCATCAGGACAACCCATAGCACCGCCAAGGTGAAATATATCCATGATGCCTTTGGCAGAGTCGATCTTTGCATTTGTCAATCCTATTTGAAAGGACTGTCGGCTTCCCTCGATATATATTTATAGGTAACCCAGTCCATGAAGTTTGGAGCGATGTTGTGGGCAATGACCGAAGCCTTGCCGAGAGTAGTAAGCACCATGGTCTTCTTGCGCTTGTACAGCGCCTTGGCCAGGTATTTCGCTACTCTTTCAGCGCTCATCAGCTTATCCTCTGCGAGTGGAGTTTCTCCCTGAGCAGAGCCATCCGCGGTCAATGCCGCATTACGCACGTTCGAGCTTGTGTATCCAGGAGCAAATACGAGCACATGGAGCCCCTCATGCATGTGTTCGATCCTGATAGTGTCCAGAAAGCCACGGATTGCGTATTTGGATGAAGAATATCCGGTCCTTGCAGGAAGTGCAGTATATCCGGCAACGGAAATGACACCGACCACAGAACCCTTGGTTTTCAGAAGGTAAGGAAGAGCGTACTTCGTGCAGTACACTGTTCCCCAGAAATTGACGTCCATCAGTCTCTTGATGACCTTCAGGTCAAGATCCTTGAACATCGCACGCATGGATATGCCAGCGTTGTTCACAAGAATGTCGATGCGGCCGAATTTCTCGACTGCAGCCTCAATCAGAGCCTTGCATTCTTCCTCGACAGAGACGTCTGCCTTGACGCAAAGCACTTTCGCAGGATCGGTAGAAATTGTAGGAGCGACCTGATACAGAGTTCCGATGCTTCTGGCAGCGATCACCACCTTCGCACCGTAACTGCCTAATAATCTTGCAGAAGCCAACCCGATACCCGAGCTGGCTCCTGTGATTATCACTACCTTGTCCCTGAAGTATTCTGGACGCATAGTAAAAGATTGATTTTCAACTATTCAGCTGACATCACTGTCATTGCAGCGACATCGTCGCCGTCGTAGTAACCTGCATCAAGCTTAGCCTTGATCTCCTTGAATGCATTGAGTGTGTACTCAACATCCTCCATTGTATGTGCTGCGGTGCAGACGATACGGAAGATAACCATTCCCTTAGGGATTACAGGGTAAACGACAACTGAGCAGAAGATCCTGTAGTTCTCGCGGAGATCCTTAGCCATCTTTGTAGCCTGTGCTACACCACCCTTGATGTGTACAGGGGTGACGCAAGCCTCAGCCTCACCGATATCGAAGCCCTCCTTCTTGAAGCCTTCCTGGATAGCATTGGTGATAGCCCAGCACTTCTTACGGAGCTCGTCACCTTCTGGAGACATGATGATCTCGAGACGCTTGATGTTACCGATTACGAGCGGCATAGGAAGAGACTTCGCATACATCTGTGAACGCATGTTGGCGCGGAGATAGTTGATGATCTTCTTAGGACCTGCAACGAAACCGCCGATCGAAGCCATTGACTTTGCGAACGCACCGATGTAGAGGTCGATTGCATCCATGCAGTGGAGCTGCTCTGATGTACCGCGGCCGTGCTCACCGAGGAGACCGAATCCGTGTGCATCGTCGATCATGATGCGGAAGTTGTACTTCTCCTTGAGAGCTGCGATCTGGTCGAGGATACCCATGGCACCTGTCATACCGTATACACCCTCAGTGATGAGGAGTACACCACCGCCGTTCTCATCAGCCTCCTTGCAAGCTCTTGCAAGAACCTTCTCACAGTCTACGATGTTATTGTGACGATACTTGTACTTGCTACCGATGTGGAGACGGATACCGTCGAGCAGACAAGCATGGCACTCTGCATCATAGACGATTACATCGTGACGACCTGTAAGCGCATCGATGGTAGAGACGATTCCCTGATATCCGAAGTTATAGAGGAAAGCATCCTCCTTCTTCTCGAACTCAGCGAACATTCTCTCAAGCTTCTCGTGATACTTTGTATGACCTGACATCATACGGGCACCCATAGGGTAAGCAAGACCCCACTGAGCTGCTGCCTCTGCATCTGCCTTGCGGACCTCTGGATGGTTGGCAAGACCGAGATAGTTGTTAAGACTCCAGTTGAGGACCGGTGTACCGTTGAAGGTCATATGTGGACCGAGTTCTCCTTCGAGACGTGGGTACATATAGTAACCGAATGCCTGGTCGAAATACTGACCGATTGGACCACCTGAGTCCCTTTCAATTCTGTCAAAAATGTCTAACATAATGGTATTGTTGATTTTATTTATGATTCTGTCTATCGGGCATTATGCATCGATGTTTGCATAGTGCGCATTCTCCTCGATGAACTGGCGGCGTGGCGGAACGTCCTCGCCCATGAGCATCGAGAATGTCCTTTCTGCCTCTGCTGCGTTCTCAATGGTGATCTGGCGGAGAAGACGTGTCTCAGGGTTCATGGTAGTGTCCCAGAGCTGCTCGTCACTCATCTCACCGAGACCTTTGTATCTCTGGACGGTGACACCCTTGTCGCTTCCCTTTCCGAGCCTGTTGGTTGCCTCAGCTCTCTGAGCCTCTGTCCAGCAGTACTCTTCCTCCTTGCCCTTCTTCACGAGGTAGAGAGGTGGAGTTGCGAGATATACATATCCGTTCTTGATGAGGTCGAACATATAACGGAAGAAGAATGTAAGGATAAGTGTCGCGATATGGCTTCCGTCGACATCGGCATCGGTCATGATGATGACCTTGTGGTAACGGAGCTTGCTGAGGTCCATCTTCTTCTCTCCTGTCTCGTCCTCTGTAGCAACTGAAACGCCGAGCGCGGTATAGATGTTACGGACTTCCTGGCTTTCGAACGCCCTGCCGCTTACAGCCTTCTCGACGTTGAGGATCTTACCTCTGAGCGGAAGGATCGCCTGGATGCGGCGGTCACGGCCCTGCTTTGCAGTTCCACCTGCGGAATCACCCTCGACGAGGAAGATCTCGCACTTCTCAGGATCTCTCTCCGAGCAGTCTGCAAGCTTTCCTGGCATGCCGGCACCTGTCATGACAGTCTTTCTCTGGACCATCTCACGTGCCTTGCGTGCGGCCTGACGGGCAGTAGCGGCAAGGAGGATCTTCTCGATCACAACCTTAGCGAGCTTTGGATTCTCCTCGAGATATGCGTCCATGGCTGCTGAAGTAGCCTGCGACACAGCTGAGGTGACCTCGCCGTTTCCGAGCTTGGTCTTTGTCTGACCCTCGAACTGAGGTTCAGCGACCTTCACGGAGATCACTGCTGTAAGGCCCTCTCTGTAGTCCTCCGGAGCAAGCTCGACCTTTGCCTTTGCAAGAAGGTTGTTCTTCTCAGCGTAGTTCTTGAGAGATCTCGAGAGACCCATCTTGAAACCCTGGAGATGGGTACCACCCTCTATAGTGTTGATGTTGTTTACGTATGAGTAGATCTTCTCGCTGAAGCCGTTGTTGTACTGGAGAGCGATGTCGATAGGAATGATCTTGTCGCTTGTCACGCATACAGGCTCAGGGATAAGATGCTCAGCACCTGCATCGAGGTAGGTGATGAATTCCTTGAGGCCTTCCTGAGAATAGAACACGTCCGATCTGTTCACCTGACGGCCGGTTGGCTTTGACTCGCCTGCCTCGTCCTTTGCGAACTCATCGACGAGAGTCCTTCGGTCGGTAAGGATGATCTTGATGCCCTTGTTGAGATACGCGAGCTCACGGAGACGGGCCGCGAGAGTATCATACTTGTAGACTGTAGTTGTCTGGAAGATAGATGCGTCCGGATGGAATGTGATCATGGTACCTGTATCCTCGCAGTCACCTACGATCTCGACGCCTGTAAGAGGCTTGCCCTGGGAATACTTCTGGAGATGGATCTTGCCCTCACGATGTACTTCCGCGATGAGAAGGTCAGAAAGTGCGTTCACGCAGGATACACCGACACCATGGAGACCACCGGACACCTTGTAGCTGTTCTTGTTGAACTTACCACCGGCATGGAGCACAGTCAGTACGACCTCAAGGGCAGAACGATGCTCCTTAGGGTGCATACCCGTAGGGATACCACGTCCATTGTCCTTTACAGTGATTGAATTGTCCTCGTTGATATAGACTTCGATATCAGTACAGAATCCGGCCATAGCCTCATCGATACTGTTGTCAACTACCTCATAGACAAGGTGGTGAAGTCCTCTCTCTCCGATGTCTCCAATGTACATTGAAGGTCTCTTGCGCACTGCTTCGAGGCCTTCGAGCACCTGGATACTACTTGCGGAATACTGTTCTTCCGCCTTCAGCATTTCCTTCTCTTCCATCTATCTGAATTTTTATCGTTTTCCGTATGATATATAAACATACAAAAATACGAAAAAAATTACAGATTTAAGCAAATTCCGGCAGTAAACTTGATGCCTTTTTCAGCATATAAAGGAGTTCTCTGGATGGCCTGGCAAAGGAGGTTGTCACCCTTGAGCCAGAACGAGAGTTTCCTGTTGAAAGAGAACGACGCATCGACGCCCAGATTGACGAATCCAGGGATGGTAGCATGTCCTGTCCATATGCTGACAACAGCAGGGTTGTAGTCTACGCTGTAGCCCCACACGCCCTGACGCCTTACGGCACCGTCAGCATGGACACCGACCATGATTCTGTCCTTCCAGTTATATGATACTGAGACATTTCCGACAAGAGGAGAAGGTGAAAATCCTGCAACGCCTTTCTTGAGAAGATCAGTATGGGTATAGGTCAGGGAGCCGTCCAGGAGGAAAGAGCCAAGGTCAAGCGCCGCCTTGAGCTCAGCATATGCCACGTTTGCTGCGTCATATCCGTAGAAAGTACCCGTTCCAATCCTAAGCATAGGTCTTGTTCCCAGGTACATAGAAGAAGCAAAGGTGCGGGAGTCATAACCGACGACACTATGTCTGTAGCCGTCATACGAAGCGTATCCTCCCGATATGTCATATCTGAACACGGAAGCGATATTTCCTCTGAATCCGAGCCTGGCATTGAACCTCTCTATCGTATTCATCGATACCGGGTTCAGGAAGGCGCTGCTTGACACTGCCTGGTAGAAATGGTCATTCTGCTTCAGGGAAGTATATGGATTGTGGTCCACGCCTCCTGTAACAGAGACATACGCATCAAGATGTTCACGGATAAGCTGATAATCGAACCTCACATCAGGATAGATCATCTGTCCCTTGTTCTGGTTGATCGGAAGGCCGCCTATGAACTCATTCTTGGAAGCGATTGCCATGTCAAGCTTAAGACCCGCAGAAAGCTTCATCCTGTACGACGAAAGCACGTAATGCGGAGCGATATAGAGATGTCCCGCCTGAGAATGTATCAGATCTTCCTGGCTGGAGTTTGGGACATGTGCCGCATAGGCAGAAACCATCATGCCCACTCCGACAAGGACGGCATGGGTCTCGTCGAACACAGGACCCATCTCTCCTTTCAGGACAACGTCGTTGGAGCCGATGCTTGTCCAGTGGCTACCGAAATGCTGTTCATCTGAAACCGAATACCTGTATGACAAGTCCGCATCGTACTTGAACGAACGGTTCCCGTCATCTGTCGAATGAAGACCAGCTTTTGCCTCTACAGCATTGTAATTACCCCTCATAAGGGCAGAAAAATAATTGCCCGAGGCGTAGTCTGTTATGAGATTCTTATGATGTATTCCCTCGTATGACAGAGCAAAATCAAGGAAAGACCTCGCGAAATCGTACTTTCCATTGACGCCGGCCGTAGAGAGAAGATCGTATCCCGAGTTCCTTGCAGGGTATATGTCCTTGACGCTCTCATCCACTTCCTCAGGTGAGAAAGGAACGAAATCATACGACTCGACAGCAGTACCATCCTCCGACAGACGGGCTTCAGGATGTATCTGCATGTAATCCCCGAAATACGACCTGTTCCTGGCAAAGACATTCAGGTGAAGTGCCTGCTTCTTCAGCCTAGGAGACCATACAAGGTCGAATTCAGGATTGAGGGTGTATCCCGCACCTGCCCTGAGATAGAACTTTCCACCTTTGTTTCCGTCTCCTCCCGGTTTCATCTCGAGAAGATACGGAACAAAGTCATAGCCACCCTTGTAAGGATTGCTGAGCACAGAATAGTCGAAATCCAGGTCGAACTTCATGACAGAATCAGGAACCTCCATCTTTCCCATAGGCTTGGAAGCATCTACAGACCTGGTCAGGAAGTCATTGGTCACCTCGACAGTAGGATTGAGGTTCTGCGCCGAGGCAGATATTGCAAATGTCACCGCAGCTGCGGCAAGTAATATATTCTTTTTCATAATCGGATTCTCCATTTAATCGCCCTACTTACCCATTTCCGCAATCTTCGCGAGTCTCACAGCAACATTGTCAAGCACATCGTCATCCTTTGCGTTATAGCCGTCCCTGACGCTCTCGAATGTAGCCTTAGCCTGTCTGTAGTCTCCTCTCTCGACGTATGAATCGCCAAGAAGGATGAACGACTTCGCAAGCCAGTAGTTCTGGTCAGAGCCTGACTCAGCAAGTGCGAAGACTTTTGTCTCGACATCGTCGAAATCACCCTTGTCGAAGCTGTCCTGGGCTAGCATGTATGCAGCCTCGGCACCCTGAGGTGTAGAGGTCTTTGACGAGATTGACCTGAACAGGTTCATGGCAGTTGCTCGGTCGCTTGTAGCCAGATTTGACTTGGCCTTGACATAGACCGCCTGGAGCACTTCGTCATCGGTGCTGGCCTTGTCGTCACGTACGATGTCAGCGCACTCGATCGCTGCCTCATAGTCCTTTGCGTGGTAAGCGGACTCCATCATTCCGAGGTTTGCGACATGCTTGTTCTGGTCAAGCTTCGCAATCTTCGCAAGGCCTCTGAAATAATCGAGGGCATCTTCATAGTTCTCGATCTCGAACGAAAGCCTTGCAGCTGTAAGAGCTGATACTTCCTTGAAGCTATCATCATCACTGTCAAGTACTTTCGAGTATGAATCGATAGCCTGTTCCTTCCTTCCAAGTCCTCGGTATGACTCAGCCATATAGAAGTCTGCCTGTGCAAGACGTCTTCCTGTAGGATAACTGCTCTTGTAGTTCTCAAGCGATGTGACAGCCTTCTGCCAGTTGCCGGAGAGATAGATCTGCTCTGCTGCATTGAACACAAGCTGTTCCCTGTCGATGTCGACAGTCACTGCCGAGTCCCCGATGCTGTCCACATAGGCGACATAAGCCTCAGGGTCCTGCTTTGCCTGATATACAAGCTCGATCGCGCTGAGCGCCTCGTTCGCATATTCAGTTCCAGGCATGTCGGAAACGACCCTCTTATAGCTTGCAAGAGCCTTGTCATAGTCCCTTGCATTGCGAAGCACCGTACCCTTGTCGAGAAGCGCACGCGCGATGTATGTCTTGTCCGAGCTCTTGTCGATGATCGCGCTGAAGCAGTCAGATGCCGACTTTGAGTCGCCTGCTGCGAGGTAAGTCCTGCCGAGCTCATAGCATGCCTCATTGAAGTATGCCTTCTTAGGATCTGCGCCGAGAGCAACCTTGAGAGCATCTATCTTCTTCGCATTGTCGCCTGCAAGTCCGTATGAGATACCTGCCTGATAGGCCGGATAGAGGTCAGGTGCATTCCTTGATGCCTCAACGTATGCAGCCGCTGCGACTCCGTAGTTCTTCTGGGCATAGAAGCAGTCAGCTCTGCGGGTCTGCGCGTCGTTGCGACGTGTGAGGCTGCCGTTCTGGAGATATTGGTCGAACCACTTCACCGCAGTCTCATAGCTGCCTTCCTTGAAGTAGCAGTAAGCGAGGTCGTAAGGGATCATCTTTCCCTCGTCCTTTCCGTCAAGTGCAGAGTTGTTGTAGAGGTCCGTATAGAGTTCCTTCGCAAGGTCGAACTGGTCATTCCTGAAGTAAGACTCGGCAAGCCAGTAGCGGGAAAGCTGATTGAAGAAAGAACGCTTGTCAGAGTAATAAGAAGCAGCCTTGAGACAAGGGACCGCATTCCTGTACGAGCCGTTTGCAATAAGCTGTTCTGCCCTCAGATAGTTGGCTTTCATATAGTTGGCCACCATATCGTCCTCGAGGTCATCGATCTTGTCATAGGCCTCTACCGCTGCAGCGTAATTCCTGTCATAGAGAGCAGATACCGCCTGATAGGCGTAGATCGCATTGCCCTTGACCTTGTCGGAATACTTGGCTATATACTTGTTGAACACTGAATTGTCGCTGTTCAGGTCGAATGCGAGCTTGGCGTAGTTGTAGAATGCGTCTTCGGTAAGCTTCGGATCATGGTTGACTTCAGATGCAGCCTTGAAGCTCTCCAGCGCCTCGACCTTGTTGCGGGTCTGGATGTAGCTGTAACCCATGTTGTAGTTTGCGATCTGACCGATGGAGTCGGTCCTGTCGGTCATCTTGCCATAGTTTTCGATAGCCCCTTTGTAGTCCTGGGTCGTATAGAGAAGGGTTCCCGCATAGAAGAGGTCTCCCCTGCTCTTGCCGCTGAGATTTCCGATCCTGTCATAGAACTCCTTCGCCTTGTCGGCATTTCCGCGTACGAGATAGGACTCGGAGATGATCCTGGCAAGATGCGGACGACGCTCTTCAGGTACGGACTCGTAGATCTCGGCACCATGGTCAGTGACATACTTGTAGTCCTTGTCCATGAAATGGCATTCCATGATGTAGTAGTTCGACACTTCCTCGAAGCGGCGGTCCTTCACGGACTGCTCGAACCACGACAGAGCCTCCTTGAAGTCCTGGTCCTCGTATTTGATGTAGCCGAGGGCGTATCGCGCAGGTGCTGTGTAGTCGTTCACCGGCAGAGCCTCGACCTGGCGGAAGATCTTCTCGGCGCTTGAAGCCTCGCCATTCGCAAAGTCACAGTAGGCGACTTTGTACAGATATTCAGCTTTGTCCTTCTTTGCGACTTTCTTCTCCGGAAGCTGGTCGAAATAGAAGCGTGCGTCCTCATATGCCTCCTGGTTGAACAGGTTGAGGGCGTGCTGCCAGTACACCTTCGGAAGCAGGCCGGAGTACGGATAGTCGGCGATGAAGCTGTTCAGCCTGTTCTCATATCCGACCTCCTGGAGGTTGACCGAGCAGAGCACCGACCAGCCTATCGCCTGAGGGTCGTCCCCGATCGAGTCGAAGATTGTCCTGGCCTGGGCATACATGCCGTTCTCATAGAGCGAAAGGGCCTCCTTGAAGCGCTTGTCGACGCTGTCGGAAGTGGCAGAGAAAGCCGAAGAGGATATCACGAAAGCGGCCAGAGCGACCACCATTCTTTTCATATTCATATGCATATCTATATTTATACAAATATAATAAAAAATTTCCATTTCCGATTGCCTAAAATTCCATATATTTGCTACTATGGAACAAGCTGTGATCACATTCAGGAACGCCGACATCATGAACGGCGAAAATGTAGTTATATATGGCCTTGACATGGAGGTTTTCCCCGGCGATTTCGTCTACATCGTAGGCAAGGTCGGAACCGGCAAGACATCCATTATCAGGACCATGATAGCCGAAAACAAGCTATGCAAAGGTGAGGCCGAAGTCTGCGGCTTCAAGCTTCAGAACATCAAAGAGAAGGAAATTCCTTTTCTCCGCAGGAAGCTTGGCGTAGTGTTCCAGGATTTCCAGCTTCTGATGGACAGGACCGTACACGACAATCTTGAATTCGTGCTCAGGGCAACCGGCTGGAAGGAAAGCGGTCTGATCGAGAAGAGGATCCATGAGGTCCTCGAGGACGTCGGAATGAAGAGCAAGTCACACAAGATGCCTCATCAGCTTTCCGGAGGCGAGCAGCAGCGTATCGCAATCGCAAGAGCCCTGCTCAACAAGCCTGAGGTCATCATCGCCGACGAGCCGACAGGAAACCTCGACAACGAGACCGCATCAGGTATCATGAACCTTCTCTCCGAGATCAACAAGGAAGGAACTGCAATCGTCATGGTGACCCACAACAGAAGCATCTTCGAGACCTACCGCGGCCGCGTCATGGTCTGCCAGGGCGAGAAGTGCACCGAACAGAAAGAGGACGAGGTCATCGACCTGGCGCTCAACATATAGTCATCGACCTGGCGCTCAACATCTAAATGACGGAACAGTTCAGGAAGCCTCCAAGTAGACAAGCATCCCAGACATGAGGAAAAAAGACAGATACGCATCGGTGATCGGATGGTTCAAGGAAAACGTCCCGGTCGCCGAGACCGAGCTCCACTACGACAGCCCGTTCCACCTGCTTATCGCCGTCATCCTGTCTGCCCAGTGTACCGACCGCAGGGTCAACATCGTCTCTCCCCCGCTTTTCAAGGCATTTCCGACACCCGAATCCCTTGCCTGTGCCGACTTCGAGGAAGTATTCGGCTACGTAAAAAGCATCTCATATCCTAACAACAAAGCTAAGCATCTGATCGCCATGGCCAGGATGCTGGTCGAGGATTTCGGTTCCATGGTACCTTCGGACATCGACGATCTCGTGAAACTGCCGGGCGTAGGCATCAAGACCGCCAATGTCATTGCTGCAGTGGTCTACGACAAGCCTGTCATCGCCGTCGACACCCATGTATTCAGGGTATCGCACCGTATCGGCCTGTCTGACGGAAAGACTCCTGTCGCCGTCCAGAAAGAGCTGGAAAAATATATCAGCGAAGAGGACCGCGCCATCGGCCATCACTGGCTGATTCTCCACGGCCGCTACACCTGTACCGCCCGCAGCCCGAAATGCGACGGGTGCGGCCTCGCGGAGTTCTGCCGCGAGTATCTTGCCACACACACCGTCATCCGCTGACCCTTGGTTCCCATCCGACATAACGGCCCGGATCGGCTGCCCTGCCGACCCGAAGGACCATATCCGCAATGACAAGCGATACCGATAAGCCGACGATGGCAAGCGATACCGATAAGCCGACGATGGCAAGCGATACCGATAAGCCGAAAATGGCAAGCGATACCGATAAGCCGAAAATGGCAAGCGATACCGATAAGCCGAAAATCACCTTCCACGCCCATCAGGCTCTAACGGCCGCATGAGATGGCTCCCTGTGGAAGGTGCGCCGATTTTGCCTCACCTTCCACAGGGATGTCCATCACACGCAACAGAACAGCATATTATGTGGAAGGTAATTTCATGTTTGACAAATGACGACGCAGTTTGTCATCAATGGTATCCAGACATAGTCATTAAATGATATCCGACATACACAACGACTACACCTTCCAGGATTGCAACGACACAAATAGAAACTTTTGTCAATAAAGAAAGCATGCGACCTAGGTCGGGGCCTTTTCAGGTGACCTAGGTCGCTTGCAAATATTGGCTGCTTGCACACCTGTGCTCTGCCTTTCAGCGCACAGATACAGGCAAACGTCTGCTATTCCGGTTTGTAAGAGTCCTTGAGTGAGGTTGTCTTGTTGAAGATGGTCTTCTCGGCGGTGCTGTCCTTGTCGATGATGTAGTATCCGGTTCTTTCGAACTGGACAGCGATGCCGCTGTTGTCCTCGATGAGGGCTGGTTCGGCGTATGCGGTAGAGACGACAAGCGAGTCAGGATTGAGGAACTCCTTGTAGTCCCTGTCGGCAGGGATGGAGTTCATGTCCGCCTCGGTGAAGAGACGGTCGTAGTTCCTGAGCTCGATAGGCTTGGCATGCTCAGTTGATACCCAGTGGATGGTACCCTTGACTGAACGCCACTCGCCTGTTGTAGGATGGGTTGAAGGGTCGTAGGTACACTTGAGCTCGACGACGTTGCCCTCCGCATCCTTGATCACCTCGTTGCACTTGATGATGTAGGTATACTTGAGACGCACCTCTCCGTCCGGCTTGAGACGGAAGAACTTCTTAGGAGCATCTTCCATGAAGTCAGCCCTGTCGATGAGAAGCTCGCCTGTGAAAGGAACCTTTCTGGTTGCTCCTTCAGGCTCTGCAGGATTGAGCGGGCAGTCGAACCACTCCACCTTTCCCGGCTCCCAGTTGGTGACGGTCACCTTGACAGGGTCCTGGACTACCATGTAGCGGTTTGACTTCGCGTTGAGTTCCTGGCGGACGCACCACTCGAGGAGCTGGATGTCCATGAGCTGGTCACGCTTTGAGACACCGATCTTCTCGCAGAACATCCTGAGCGCAGCTGCAGGATAGCCTCTTCTGCGGACGCCGCAGAGCGTAGGCATACGAGGATCGTCCCATCCGCTGACATAGTTCTTCTGCACGAGCTCGAGGAGCTTGCGCTTTGACATGAGGGTGTATGTGAGGTTGAGTCTTGCGAACTCATACTGATGGCTCGGGTAGATGCGGAGCGTCTTGATGAACCAGTCGTAAAGAGGCCTGTGGACATCGAACTCGAGAGTACAGATCGAATGTGAGATATGCTCGATCGAGTCGCACTGGCCATGGGTGTAGTCGTACATAGGATAGATGCACCACTTGTCACCGGTACGATGGTGGCTCGCATGCTTGATACGGTAAAGGAGAGGATCACGGAACATCATGTTAGGATGGGCCATGTCGATCTTGGCGTGGAGCACCTTCTCACCGTCTGCATATTTGCCTGCCTTCATGTCGCGGAATATCTGGAGGTTCTCCTCCACGCTGCGGTTCCTGTACGGGCTCTCGACGCCTGGCTTGTCGACTGAGCCACGTCCCTTGCTGATCTCCTCCTGGGTCTGGTCATCGACATAGGCGAGGCCTTCCTTGATCATCTGCTCGGCCCACTCATAGAGCTGGTCGAAATAGTCAGATGCATAGAACTCGTTCTCCCAGTTGAAGCCGAGCCACTTGATGTCCTCCTTGATGGAGTCGACATACTCTGTGTCTTCCTTCGTAGGGTTGGTATCGTCGAAACGGAGGTTGGTCTTGCCGCCGTATTTCTGTGCAAGGCCGAAGTTTATGCAGATGCTCTTGGCATGTCCAAGATGCAGGTATCCGTTAGGTTCAGGAGGGAAACGGGTCATTACGCTTTCGACCTTGCCCTCTGCAAGGTCCGCCTCGATGATTTCCTCAAGGAAATTGAGCTTCCTTGGCTCCTGGATGTTGTTTGTATTCTCTTCCATAACTTATGTTTAACGAGCATGTGTTTTCCTATGGAAAATCATTTTTCCAAGAAAGCTCCAAAGATAACACATTTTGACATTTTATTGCTAAATTTGCGCCGCTAATTTGAATCTGACATGATTAAATCAATGACAGGCTACGGAAAAGCCGAAGCTATACTCGAAAACGGTAAGATCACAATCGAGATCCGCACCCTCAACGGAAAGAACGCCGACATCAACCTGAAGACCTCCCTCATCCCTAAGGACAAGGAGATCGGCATCAGACAGAAGATAGCAGCTCAGCTCCAGAGAGGTACCATAGACTTTTTCGTCACCTGGGAGCCGAACGTCGCCGAGAATGCAAAGCAGATCAACAAGGAGATTGCAGCAAGCTATCTCAAGCAGGCTGCCGAGATCGCGTCCGAGGCCGGATGTCCGAATATCCTGATGAAGCCGGAAGGGCTTGCAGCTCTGATGAACAGCATAATGAAACTCCCCGACGTAATCGACTCAAAGAAAGCCGACATAGTCACTGAAGAGAACTGGCCGCTGGTCGAGAGTGCAATCGACAACGCGCTTGCAGCTGTCAACGATTTCCGTTCAAAGGAAGGCGCCGTGCTCTACAAGGATGTGACATCGAGGGTAGCCAAGATCCTCAGCATCTACGACGAGGTCGAGAGCTTTGAAGGCGAGAGAGTCGAGACCATCAAGGCAAGGATTCTCAAGAACCTCGAGGACCTTCAGCAGAAGTTCGACCAGAGCCGCTTCGAGCAGGAAATGATCTTCTATCTCGAGAAGCTTGACATCAACGAGGAGAAAGTACGTCTCCGCCAGCACTGCAAGTATTTCATGGACACCATCGACGGAGAGGAATACCCTGGCAAGAAGCTCGGATTCATCATCCAGGAGATGGGCCGCGAGATCAACACTACAGGTTCCAAGGCAAACCATGCCGACATCCAGAAGGCTGTCGTAAGGATGAAGGACGAGCTCGAGAAGATACGCGAGCAGAGCCTCAATATCCTCTAATCCCCCGCTCGCTGAAAAATGTGGATACTCCTTGCGCTGGCGTCTGCCTGTCTGCTGGGCTTCTATGATGTTTTCAAGAAGAAATCCCTCAAGGACAACGCCGTAATCCCTGTGCTGCTGATCAATACAATAATCTGCAGCTGTATTTTCATGCCTTGCATCCTGGGCTCTGAATTCGGGCTCATCCACGAAGGCAGCGTACTCTTCGTACCTCACGGAGACTGGGAGCGCCACAGATGGATTGTCCTCAAGGCAGCGATAGTCCTTTCTTCCTGGATATCAGGATATTTCGCGATCAAGCACCTCCCTATCACCATAGTCGGACCGGTCAATGCGACCAGGCCTATCATGGCCCTCATCGGCGCGCTCGTGATCTTCGGAGAGAAACTCAACCTATGGCAGTGGGCAGGTGTCCTGACAGCGATCTTCGCAGTCTTCATGCTCAGCCGCAGCGGAAAGAAGGAAGGCATCGACTTCAAGCATGACAAGTGGGTGTTCCTGCTTTTCTTCGCGGCCTTCACCGGAGCGATCTCCGGCCTGTACGACAAGTATCTGATGGCTGCTGACGGACAGCATTTCGACAGGCTGTTCGCCCAGGGATGGTACAATTTCTACCAGGCCATCATCATGGGAATCATACTCCTGACAATCTGGCTTCCTGCCCAGAAGAGACATCCCGAGAAGTTCGAATGGCGTTGGACCATAGTCTTCATATCCATTTTCCTTTCGGCAGCGGACCTGTTCTACCTGACCGCGCTCAGCCGTCCTGGCGCGATGATCGCCATCGTTTCCATGGCAAGACGCTCAAGCGTAGTCGTCTCGTTCATCTTCGGCGCCCTGATGTTCCACGAGAAGAATCTCAAAGGCAAGGCGATCGACCTGCTGTTCGTGCTGATAAGCATGGTCTTCCTCCTCATCGGTACACTTTAAGTCCCACCTGACCGACAGGTCCCGGGGATCGCCCCTACAGCCTCAGTCGTCCATGGCGGATCATGTCCTCATGGTTGGCAGCCGGGATTGTCTCACGGATTCCGTCGATTATGACATTAAGTATCTCCTCATGGATATAGTCTTTCCTGACTACGAGGGAAATGGTCCTAGACACCTCCGGATTGACTATAGGCCTGAGATTGGTCTGCATACTGTAGAGCAGACGGTCCGAATGAAGTTCCGGTATTATGGTCATCCCACCGATCTGATTCACGATATAGATCAGGTTTCCTACCCTGCCTCCCTCATACATCGTATCGTAGTGGAAGTTCTCTCCTTCCTCCAGCATAGTCTTGTCGAACTGCCTGATACCATCCTTGATGATCCACACAGGATGGTCGAGGAGGGTCCCGGAATCAAGCTGTTCCTTTGCATAGAGAGGACTGTCCGGCGACACATACGCAAGGAATCTCTCATGGTACAGAGGTATCTCCAGCAAGGACGGATCTGACACCGGGGATCGGAGTATGCCGATGTCTATCTCAGCCTTCTTCAGCTTCTCGATGATGGTCTGCGAAAGCATCTCCTGCATGAGAGGTTCCATGTCCGGATGGTTCTTATACAGGTACCTGAACAGGCCCGGTATGATGACAGGTGCGACCGTCGATATCATGGCGATCTTCACCGGACCTGAGCAAAGCTGTTTCTGCGTCCTTGTCATCTCAAGCAGCTGACGGGCATTGTAGAGCACCACACCTGCCTTGTCGATTATACGACGTCCAGCTTCAGTCGCCTTTACCGGATGGGAATCCCTGTCAAAGATAACGACATCCAGTTCCTCCTCCAGTTTCTTAATCATCAGACTGAGTGTAGGCTGGGTGACGCCACACGCATCTGCGGCATTCCCGAAATGGCCATATTCATCTACCGCCCTGATATATTCCAGTTGTTGCAGTGTCATTACGATTGATTTTATCAATGCAAATATAAAAATAATCGTATTGGTAAATAACAATCAGACAGATAATTTTGCAGCCGTTTTTTTACGACGCAACGACATGAGAACAGATCTTATAATCAAATATATCGGCAAATCACTCCTGCTGGAATCACTTTTCATGGTGGTCTCAGCGGCAGTTTCAGTATACAACGGCTATGACGAAGCCTTTTTCCCTATGCTTTTCTCCTCTATCCTCACAGCGACAACGGGTGCATTCCCGGCAATTTTCGTAAAAGGAAAGAACGACCTGAGCGTCAGGGAAGGATACTACATCGTCGGACTGTCCTGGATATTCTGCTGCATATTCGGATCATTTCCGTATCTCTTCTACGGCATAGACCTGAGCGACTCAGTGTTTGAATCAGTCTCTGGATTCACCACGACAGGAGCCTCGATACTCAGCGACATCAGGTCACTTCCACCCAGCCTGCTGTTCTGGAGGATGTCGACCGCATGGATAGGCGGCATAGGAATAATCGCTCTCTTCTCACTTGTGTCTTTTTCCGCGGGACGCAACAAGAGCATACTGACAAGCGTCGAAGGATCGGAAATAGCGACTTCATACTCACGCGGACACAGGCAACATACGATCGGAAAGACCATCACAACCTATTCCGTGCTCACGGGCGTCGCCATCTTCTGCCTCAAGTTCTCCGGGATGAGATGGTTCGATGCGGTGACGCATGCCATGTCAGCTGCGAGCACATGCGGTTTCAGCACAAAGAACGAGAGCATTGCAGCATTCGGCAATCCCATACAGGAGGCCATCCTCATAGTCACCATGATCCTTGCGAGCATAAGATTCGACCTGCTGGGAGGAATGCTCTACAGAGGTGGGCTGAAGAGAATGTTCAAGTCTGAGGTGACATGTGCTTTCCTGCTGATGATATTCTGCTGCACGATGATGACTTCGATAGACCTATACAGGAGCGGGACCTGCGGGAACATGTTCCAATGCCTCAGGCTTTCGGTATTTCAGGCGACTTCGATACTGACGACTACTGGTTTCGCGACCGCCGACACAAACACATGGCCGGTGCTGAGCAAGAGTCTGCTGATGGCTGGTGCTCTTGTATGTGGATGCTCAGGCTCAACTTCAGGAGGTCTCAAGACAGACAGGTTCGTAACAGCGTTGAAAGCGATGAGGCACAGGCTCCAGCTGATAACACACCCGAACCAGATCATCCTGCTCCGTGTCGAGGGACGTGTCGTAGGTCAGGAAAGGATGCTGTCAGTACTTTCTTTCTGCGTCTGCTTCATCCTGATAATAATAATCGGAGCATTGGCCTACTGTTCGCTGGGAATCGATATGGAGACTGCATGGACCGCTGCCGTCGCATGCATGAGCAACGTAGGTCCAGGAATGGGCGAAGCCGGATCAATGTCTAACTACGCGTTCATGCCGGACATGGCGAAATGGATATCCGTATCCCTGATGATGCTCGGCCGACTGGAGATATTCCCGCTTCTGACAATCTTCATCAAGCGTGCAAAGGACTGACGGCATTCAGACCATCATCTCCTTAAGGTTCCGGATTGCCGATTTCATGGTAACATCACCTTGCAGTTCCTTGTCCAGACGTATCTTCTGATAAGCTTTGAGAAGGAATCCATTGCGCGAGAACATACCGAATACCTGGAGTCTGAGAGACAGTTCATTCAGCAGTGCGACAGAAGAATCCTTGAAGAGTTTCTTCACCGCCTTGTCCCCTATCTCCAGGTCAAGCAAAGGAAGTATCTCCTTCGCTGTCCGGGTAAGCTGATCCCTGTAATACGATGCCGCCTTGTGTACCCTCTCATCCAGGAGATCGGACTTGTACCCGTCCTTCTCAGTCAGGACTATCCTCCTCATCTGGTTCTGGAACTTGTCGGAGGTATCTACCAACGCCCGTATGCCTGCCCTGTCCTTCTGTTCTTCCTTCAGAAGCTGAGGAACCGGAGCCTCTGCGACTGCCTTGAACGCATCCGCCGACTCGGGGAACTTATTGGACAGATTGACCTGATATACGCGGTTCACCCTGTTATAGAGATACCTGAGCTCATGGAGGTCAAAAGCCTCGCACAAAGTCTTGACATAGTAGTCCTGCTGGAACAAGCCAAGGGAAGACTGGGCAGAATCGAACGAAGTGTATGAGTTCTCAAAGGCATTCACTTCCTCATTTCCGAAGGTGCAGCGTCGGGTTATCGGAGTCGAAAGGACAATTCCCTCCAAGGTACGGCAGCGGGACAGGGCGACATAGACCTGGCCGAAAGAAAAAGCCGATCCGGCGTCTATCATGACCCTGTCGAAGGTAAGTCCCTGGCTCTTGTGGATGGTTATCGCCCATGCAAGACGCAACGGATACTGGACGAAGACTCCGTCGACATTGCAGACGATCTCCTTTGATTCAGGATCGAGTTCATACTTGAGGTTCTGCCATTCAACCCTCTCGACATCTATCGCGTTCCCGTCCTCATCAGCGACGACCAACTGAGGAGAAAGCGACATGACAGTACCGATCTTTCCGTTGTAATAACGTGCTTCACCGCTGGTGTCGTTCCTGATGAACATCACCTGGGCTCCGACCTTCAGATGGAGATCCGTATCGGCAGGATAGGCATTCTCAGGGAAGTTCCCGTCGACGTCTGCCTTGTATACAGTCTCCTTGCCCGGCAGTTCCTCCATCTTTGCGAGATTGACGGCATCTGCCTGGGCGTTGTGCGTCGTCAGGCGTATCCAGTTCTCGTCCTTCGGCGGATCGAAGGAAGGATCCAGACGCGAGTTCAGTGCGTCCAGCGTCGCCTTGTCCGGATTCCCGGCACGGACGCTGTTGAGGATGGACATGAAATCGGCATCGCTCTGGCGATGGATCTTCTCAAGCTCGATCGTGACGAACGGAAGCTTCTGCAAAGCCTTGGAATTGAAGAAGAACGGTGATGGATAGACCTGGTCGAAATACTTCCGCTCGGCATCCTTCACGACCGGCGGCAGCTGCTGGACGTCGCCTATCATAAGGAGCTGGACGCCTCCGAAGGGGCGTTCGTTCCTTCGGTAGCGGCGAAGGACCATGTCCATTGCATCCAGGATATCAGCCCGGACCATGGATATCTCATCTATGATCAGCAGATCAAGGGTACGGAGTATCTTTATCCTCTCCTTTCGGAGAGTGTTCATTTTCTCAGGGAGCTGATACTCGGTTATGAGTTCCTTGACATCCGGAAGGTAAGGACAGAGCGGCAGCTGGAAGAATGAATGTATGGTGACGCCTCCTGCATTGATCGCGGCCACGCCTGTAGGTGCAACCACAGCGCAGCGTTTCATGGTGTCAGACACGATCGACCTGAGGAACGTCGTCTTGCCGGTACCAGCCTTTCCCGTAAGGAACACGGAAGCACCCGTCTCCTGCACATATCTCTCCGCCAAAAGGAAGCTTCTGTCCTTCTCTATCGCCATAATGATTTTATTTTCCCAAATATAACAAAATAATTCCTACCTTTATAAGACAAACAGTCATACATCTATCAAGACAAACAATCAATCATCAATGGATACTAAGAAACTATTGTCTACCGCCTTAGCTGCGGCACTGTCTATCAGCTTCCTCAACGCCCAGGTATGTCCGAGCGAAGAGCTGGCCTACAAGGTCAAGCAGGAAGCGTTCGGAAACTCAAAGATCGTCGAACTCTCTCAGTTCATGACCGACGTGCTCGGTTCACGCCTTGCCGCATCACAGATGAAGCTCAGAGCAGAGGGGCTCGTGATAGAACAGCTTGCCAAGTACGGCCTTTCCGACCCTCGCGCCGAGTACGCATGCGATTTCGCGAAGGGTGGATGGGATGTCGAGAAGACCTACGCGGCGATGACATACCCATATTACTGTGCATTCTCAGTCAACCCTAAGGCATGGTCCGGAAGCACAAAGGGACTCCAGAAGGCTGAAGTCGTCCTTTTCGACCCGCTGGACGAGACCGACCTGAAGGAATACAAGGGAAAGCTTGCAGGCAAGATAGTGCTGATGCCCCAGACGCAGACATATACCATGAGCTTTGAGCCTCTCGCGACCCGCCTCAGCGACGAGGAGCTCAAGAGATACGAGACAGACAGCCGTGGAGAGATCAGGCCTCGTTCAAACTACAGCTATCCTCGCAGCAACCAGCCGCTCCAGAGAGCGATGCAGGAGATGATAAAGAAGGAGAAGCCTCTATGCGTGGTGACAGGACGTGGCGTCTTCAACGTTCCTTCAGCTACCGGCGTCTCATACAAGGCCGGAGATCCGGAGCCGGTTCCGGAAATCATCATGCCTATCGAGGACCATGGCAGGATGGTGCGCATGATTGAGAAAGGAATGAAGGTCGAGATGGAGGTCGAGCTTAAGAACAGGTTCACCGACAACCAGAAGATCAACAACGTCTATGCTGAGATCCCCGGCACAGACCCGGCTCTCAAGGACGAGATCGTTCTGATCGGAGCCCATCTTGACTCTTGGCACGGAGGTACAGGCGGTGCGGACAACGCATCAGGATGCATCGTGATGATGGAGGCTATGAGGATTCTCAAGGCGATCGGTGTTCAGCCGAAGCGTACCATAAGGATAGCCCTCTGGGGTGGCGAGGAACAGGGACTCTATGGTTCCGCAGGCTACAGCAACCTCAATCTCTACGACAAGGAGAAGAAGGTCAAGCTTCCAGGATATGACAAATTCGCACTCTATCTCAACATGGACAACGGATCAGGACGATTCCGCGGAATCCACCTTGAGAGAAACGACATGGCTGTACCTTTCTTCAAGGCATGGATGGGACCGATCGAATCTCTTGGATTCAACGTCCTCAGCCCAAGGACCACAGGTTCGACCGACCATGTCACATTCGACCGCATCGGCCTTCCTGCATATCAGTTCCTCCAGGACGAGCTCGAATACGACAGGACCTACCATACGATCATGGATACCTATGAGAGGCTTTCTCTCGAGGACCTCAGGATCGACGCATGCATAACAGCATGGCTGGCCCTCTGCGCGGCAGAAGATCCTGGCAGAATCCCTGTGAAGCCTGTTGAACTTTAGGTCCACACCACTGATGGACTTCCAGGATCCATCGCATATCCATCTAGACAAAAACTGACAATGATGAAAAAGAAACTGATTGGTGTGCTTGCAGCAGTCTGCACAGTTGCATGTACGACCGGGCACCAGAATGAAGCAACCATGGTCATGGTAGATTCAAACATATCGGAATCGGCGATCAAAGCTGTGATCTCCGAAATCAGCACCTCAGACAAGGCTTTGCTCGAGAAGGGCGTGCGCCAGGCGGCGGCGCTCTGGAGGGCCGAGGACGGCTCTGAAGCGGAGTTCGTCCAGTTCGTGAAGGACAACTACGTAGCTGATCCCGAGGCGAAGAAAACTCTTTACGACAAGCTTGCAAGGGCTGACGAGATACTCGCAGGAGCCTACAATCAGGTAACCATAGACCTGCAGAAGCCGACCATCCTCGCCGGACCGGAGCCTGACAACGTGGACTACATCCTCAGTGCATACAGTCCGTACTCCCACATGTCGGACGACATGTTCCAGAACAAGCTGGCCTTCATCACCAAGCTCAACTTCCCTTTCTACACCCTCGCTGAGAAAAACGAGCTGGGCAAAGGCTGGAGCCGCCTTGAATGGGCCTACGCCAGGATGGGCGACGGTTACAACTCAAGGGTCCCTGCTGAGGTCAGCATAGCCGGAAGCAAGGCATACAGCGATGCTGAGAACTACATCGCAAGCTACAATATCATGATGGGCCATGTCCTTACAGACGACGGCCGCAAGCTCTTCCCAGAGGACATGGTCCTCCTCTCCCACTGGAATCTACGTGACGAGCTCAAGTCCAACTACGCTGACGTTCCTGATGCGAACGAGAAGCAGGAGATGATCTACAGGATCATGGAGAGGATCATCGCACAGGACATCCCTGCAGCTGTAGTCAACAACCCTGACTATGACTGGGCTCCATATTCCAACAAGACATGGAAGGACGGCAAGGAGGTTTCCCTCGAGGCCGAAGGGGCCGTGCGTTACCAGCGCATCCTCGACGAGTACCATGCCGATCTTCTGGCTGACAAGTACAACCCTGACATGCCTACAGGCATCATCAGGAATTTCGAAGGAAGCATGGAGGTCTCTGCAGACGAAATCGAGAAACTGTTCGTCGAACTGGTGTCTTCAGAGCAGGTCAGGAAGGTCGGTGCTCTCATCAAGGAGCGACTCGGAAGGGATCTTCGCCCGTACGACATCTGGTACGACGGATTCAAGAGCCGCTCGACCATGCCTGAGGACGTCCTCACCGCTCAGACACGCAAGCTCTACCCTACACCTGACGCTTTCCAGGCGGGAATGCCAAAGATGCTTCAGAACCTCGGATTCAGCCGTGAGAGAGCAGCATACATCGCTGACAAGATCGCCGTAGAAGGTGCGCGCGGTTCAGGCCATGCATGGGGAACCCAGGGAAAGGGCTACAAGTCATTCCTCCGCACCCGCATCGGAGCCGAGGGCATGGACTACAAGGGCTACAACATCGCCGTCCATGAGTTCGGGCACAACGTCGAGCAGACCCTCGACACCTACGACATAGACTACTACACTCTCTCAGGCGTTCCGAACACCGGCTTTACCGAGACTCTCGCGTTCGTCTTCCAGAAGCGCGACCTCCGCCTTCTCGGCCATAAGAGCGTAATCGACGACAACACCACCCTCGACATATTCTGGGGAATGTACGAGATCATGGGAGTGTCCCTCGTGGACATGTATACCTGGCGTTGGCTCTACGAGAATCCTGATGCCACTGCCGAGGATCTACGCGACAACTGCATCCGCATCGCCAAGGAAGTATGGAACAAGCACTACGAGCCAGTCCTCGGAACTCACGATTCGACTATCCTCGCGGTCTACTCACACATGGTCAACTCGCCTATGTACCTGCCGAACTATCCGTACGGCCACATCATCGAGTACCAGATTGAAGAGCACTTCTCAAAGCTCTACAACCCGAACCACATCGCTCCTGAGATCGACCGTATCTGGAGAATCGGCCGCCTCACCCCTGACGCATGGATGAACGAGGCCGTCGGCTCTGACGTTTCGACAAAACCGATACTCAACGCCATCGACCGTATCGTGAATTAAGGATCGATCATAAACGCCTGACCGACAGACTTTTAATAGTTATCCCTTCGGTGATTATGCCGAAGGGATAACTATTATATCATTGATATCCAAAACTTTAGATTTGCCCTTAAAGAGCTTGAAGGGCGTTGATAGCTGCCTGATAGCCCTGAGCTGCGGATTTCCTATACCAGTTCAGGGCTTCTGTCGTATCTTTTGCAGTACCGATCCCTCTTGCATAGCAGTCAGCTACCTTGCACTGTGTCTCAGGGTTGCCTTTCTGGGCAGAAGTCAGATAGTACTCGAAGGCCTTCTTGCGGTCTCTCTTGACGCCGTCTCCCCAATAGTATGCGCTACCGATGAAGTTGAGGACATACTTATCTTCCTGGGGTGCGAGAAGAGAGAGGGCATCTATCGATTCAGCATACAGGCTGTCTGAGACTGTGTGGTCCTCCTCGACAGCGATACCATGCTGATAGCAATGCGCCACCAGGTAAAGACCGATAGGACTGCCCGCGTCTGCACTGATACGGTAAAGCTCATAAGCCTTGGTTGAATCCTGCGCGATGTGGTTGCCATGTTCATAAAGAAGGCCGAGCTCCCACTGGGCGTCCGGATTCCCGTTTTCAGAAGAAAGCTTCAGCATCTCGACGGCCTTGTTCCAGTCCTGATCCACTCCATTTCCTGTCGTTGTCAGCAGACGTGCGTACTCCAACTGCGCAGCGGCGTCACCACGTCCTGCTCTCTTGATAAGGTCTGAGACACTGTCGCCGCACGCTGCGAGCAGCATAGACGCAGCAACTGCGATTGCCATTACTTTCTTCATATTATCTTTGATCTAATGTGTTACCTGTTTGATTCAGCGAATTACCTGTTTTTGTCGTTTCAGCGAATTACCTGTTTTTGTCGTTTCACCAAATATAGTATTTATCTTTGCAAGAAAAGCAACATACCATGGAATATCTTTCAAAGGAAGCTCGTGACAAGATCGTCGCTGAACTTGAGGAACTTATCGACGTCACATATCCGAAGATCAAGGACGATCTCTCAGAGGCGCGTGCCCAGGGAGACCTGAGCGAGAACTTCGGATACCGTGCTGCCAGAAGGGCCCAGGCAAAATGTATCAGCCGCATACGTTTCCTGCAAAAAGTCCTGAAATATTCCAGAGTGATTGACACCAAGCTGCTGCCTAAGGATGAAGTCTGCCTGCTCAGCAAGGTCATGTTCACGAATCTCGACACGAATGTCCAGATGGCCTATACCATAGTCAGTCCTCACGAGATGAATCTTCAGGAAGGAAAGATTTCCCTCAAATCCCCTATCGGCAGTGCACTCATGGGGAAGAAGGCGGGGGATGTCGTAGAAGTGAAGGTTCCCGCAGCAACGCTGCGCCTCAGGATCGACAGCGTCTCGCTCGAAGGCTAACCTACTCAGTCCAAAGCAGAAAGGACGGCCAATAGCAACCAGGTCGTCCAGCAGCAGGCACGACCGTCAGCAGCAGGCAGGTCTGTCAGCAGCAGGCAGGTCTCAAAAGACGGTCTCCCAAGGGAATTAGGGAAATGGTCCCCCTTACTTTTAAGACCTGCCTGCCATTGTCCGTGCGTTCATTCCCGGCACCTGGGGCAGCAACAGCTTTCCTAACGGCTCCGGCGGTACATCAGCGCACCAGGTCCCGGCTTTTTCCCGACACCTGGGGCAGCAACAGCTTTCCTAACGGCTCTGGCGGTACATCAGCGCACCAGGTCCCGGCTTTCTCCCGACACCTGGGGCAGCGACAGCCTTCCTAACGGCTCCGGCGGCGCATCAGCGCACCAGGTCCCGGCTTTCTCCCGACACCTGGGGCAGCAACAGCTTTCCCAATGGGAAAAGTGTTCCCCGCCTTACCATAAAAAACAACCTGCCTTACTATATAACACCCAAAACGCCAGGTGGGATAAAACAAAAAGGCTAGGTGGAATAAAACAAAACGCCAGGTGGAATAAAACAAAAGGCCAGGTGGGATAAAACAAAAAGGCCAGGCGGATCAGGGCGACATTTTCCCAAACTCTTTTGGGAGCCCTGGCCATCTGGCCTCTTTATTACATCTGGCCTCTTTATTTATTAAGTACGAAGCAGATTATTAAGTACGAAGCGGATTATTTATTAAGCACAGAGCGGCATTGCTGCCGCACTTATGTGCTTAATCGTCGAATGGAAGGCTACTTGATAAGCTGAGCCTTGAGGTCTACGAGCTTCTGGTCTGCGTCTGCGCCCTTTGCACCGAAGTAGAACTTGATCTTAGGTTCGGTACCTGAAGGACGGATTGAGACAACGTCTCCGGCCTCATCGAAGAACTGGAGGACGTTAGACTTAGGCTGACCTGTCTTCTCTGGCTCGAGGTAGTCGATGACCTTTGTGACAGGAGATCCGAGAAGGTCCTTAGGAGGATTCTGACGGAAGTCAACCATCATCTGCTGGATCTCTTCAGCACCGCTCTTGCCCTTGCGGACGATAGAGGTAAGACCCTCCTTGCGGTAGCCGTACTCCTTGTAGATCTTCTGGAGGAGCTGGTAGATTGTGAGACCCTGGTCTGCAGCCCATGCAGCAGCCTCTGCTACCATCATTGCAGCAACCTGGCCGTCCTTGTCGCGTACGTACTGACCTACGTTGAAGCCGAAGCTCTCCTCGCCACCGCAGATGAACTCGCCTGTAGCCTCGTTCTTCTTGACAATCTCAGCGATGTACTTGAAGCCTGTGAGGACATCGTAGCACTTCACGCCGAAGCTTGCAGCGATCTCACGGAGAAGCTCAGTGGTAACGATGGTCTTGACGATATACTTTGTCTCATCGAGCTTGCCGAGATCCTTCCAGCGGTTGAGGATGTAGTATGTCATGACAGCTGCGGTCTGGTTACCGTTGAACTGTACGATATTGCCTTCATTGTCGCGTACTGCGATACCCATACGGTCTGCATCAGGGTCTGTAGCGAGAACGATGTCAGCACCTACCTTGTTAGCAAGGTCGATTGCCATCTTCATTGCTGCAGGCTCCTCTGGGTTAGGAGAAACGACTGTAGGGAAATCACCGTCGCTGACGTCCTGCTCTGGGATGTTGTAGATATTCTTGAAGCCCATCTTCCTGAGGCACTCAGGCACGAGTCTTACACCGCAGCCGTGGAGTGGAGTATAGACGAGTTTGATCTCATCTGCATGTCTTGCGACTGACTCAGGGCTGAGACAGAGAGAGAGGAGGTCTGATACATAAGCATCATCGATTTCCTTGCCCATGACGTCGATCTTGCCTGCATCCTCACCAGGGACGAACTTCACCATTGAAGGATCTGTGATCTTCGCAACCTCTGCTACGACCTCTGTGTCGACTGGAGAAGTGATCTGTCCACCGTCTGCCCAGAATACCTTGTAGCCATTGTACTCCTTAGGGTTGTGAGATGCAGTTACCATGACACCGGCAGTTGCGCCTACCTTGCGGATTGCGTAGCTGAGCTCTGGTGTAGGACGGATATTGTCGAAGAGGAATACATGAAGACCGTTTGCGCAAAGCACGTCAGCGGTGATCTTCGCGAAAAGCTTGCTGTTGTTACGGCTGTCGAAAGAGATAGCGACGCGGATGTCGTCACCCTCAACGTGAGCCTTGATGTAGTTTGCGAGGCCCTGGGTCGCCATTCCGACAGTGTACTTGTTCATTCTGTTGGTACCTACGCCCATGATACCGCGAAGACCGCCTGTACCGAATTCGAGGTTACGGTAGAATGCGTCCTCCAGACCGACCGGATCGGTATTGCGGAGTTCAAGTACCTTCATTTTTGTCTCCTGGTCGAAGTCGCCCTCGAGCCACTGTTTTACAACTTCCATGTAATCCTGTGCCATATGATGATTATTTTTTTAGAGTTTTAGTTTTTACCAATTAACAAATATATGAAAATAATTCATATTATGGCTATTTTTGCAGAGCAAATAGGGCAACCTTCACACAATCAATGGACCACATCCTTCACCAGTTCATAATCGAGCACCAGGACGACGACACGACTAAGCTGCTTCTTTCCCGCAGGAAGTGGCCTGGGATCGACATTGACCTGGCTGTCAACACGATAGAAGGACGCCGGAGGATTGCAGCAAAAGTCCCTGAATGGGGTTCGAGGACCGACCTGCTCTACCCTACCCGTCTGTGCACCGAGCAGTGCAGCTCGTCCGCCACAGCCGCATACAAAGCCGCCATCGCCGACAGGATGGGATGGAAAAGGATTGCCGATCTGACAGGCGGTCTGGGTGTAGATTCATGGTACCTTGCCCAAAGGTCCGAAGCCGTTCTCCACAACGAGGCGGACAGGGTCCTTTCCGAAGGCGTCAAAGACAACTTCAAGGCACTGAGCGGAGGCAGTCTGCTGGAGTCAGGTACCATGGACATAAAAACCGACCGGGCCGGAATCACCTGCCGGTCCATGATGGTCGGGCCGGGCAATGTCAGCGAAGTGCTTGACGGCTTCGGGCCTGATGTCGTGTTCATGGATCCCGCCCGAAGGTCCGAGACCGGGAAGAAGGTTTTCCTGATCGAGGACTGCCAGCCGGATGTCCTTGGGCTCAAAGATGAGATCTTCACCATCTGCCGCTGGATATTCCTCAAGCTCTCCCCCATGGCAGACATAACGATGGCAGTCGAGAGGCTGGGCAACGTCACTGAGGTCCACACAGTTGCGACCGGTGGGGAATGCAAGGAGCTGCTGATCGTGATGGATCGCGAGAAGCAGGACGCAGTCTATCGCCTTTTTGTCCATGATTCAGGAGAGACTATTGAGTTTGACCCGCAGGAGGAGCGTCGCGCGACGGCTGTCCTCCCAAGGAAAGCAAGCGGAGCACCTGAGGACGGTGCAGGATTGCCAGGGGGCACCAGCGGACTTGCAGGGATGACCCTTTTCGAGCCGGGCAAGGCACTCGGGAAGGCAGGCGTTCCGAACAGCCTTTGCGACAGGTTCGGACTTGTGAAGCTGGGACGTTTCACCAATCTCTATCTGGCAGGGGAAGACGTTTACGCAAGGAAAGACGGCGAGGCTGCGGGAAACGGCGAGGCAGCGGGAAACGGCAAGGCAGCGGGAAACGGCAAGGCAGGGCACCATGGTCCCGAAGCAGCGGAGAGCATTCTGTCCTTCGGAAAGATTTTCGAGATCGAGGAGGTCTGCCCGCTTGACAAACGGTCGACGAAGGAGGTCGGAGAGAGGCTCGGATGGGCAGACGTGACTGCGAGGAACATTCCTCTCACCAGCGAGGAGCTGGGAAAGAAGATGGGGCTGTCGCCTAAGAAGGCCAGGAAGGCAGAAGGGAACAATGCACCTGCACATGTCTTCGGAATCAAGGTCGACTGGGCGGATTCCGTGTCGGAGAACCTGCTGCTGGTGACAAGGCCTAAAGCCGGGAAGAGCAGGCGTGAAGAGTAAGACAAGCAGATTGAGATAATCATAAACTAAACAATAACAGTTCAACATGAAAAGATCCTTTATTATTGCAGCAATCGCGGTGATGGGTGTACTCACATCGTGCGGTGGCGGAAAGCAGACTTTCTCTGAGGATTTCCGTGACTGGGCTCCTACCCCACCTATGGGTTGGAACAGTTGGGACTGCTATGGTCCTACAGTTGTAGAATCAGAAGTCAAGGCAAATGCCGACTACATGGCCGAACACCTTCTCAAGTACGGATGGGAGTATGTAGTCGTCGACATCCGCTGGTTCGTGGCAAACGACAAGGCTGGCGGTTACAACCAGACCGACCCTATCTACTCGCTCGACGAGTGGGGACGCTATACTCCTGCAGTGAACAGGTTCCCTTCTGCTGCTGACGGCAAGGGTTTCAAGCCTCTCGCTGACTACATCCATGGCAAAGGTCTCAAGTTCGGTATCCACCTTATGAGAGGAATCTCAAATGTCGCTGTAGAGAACAAGATGCCTATCAAGGGTACCAATGGGATCACAGCAGATATGATTTATAGCAATGACAGACTCTGCAGATGGCTCAGAGACAACAAGTCAGTCGACGCTTCCAAGCCAGGCGCCCAGGAGTACTACAACTCACTCTTCGACCTCTATGCATCATGGGGAGTAGACTATGTGAAGATCGATGACCTTTCATCTCCATACCATCTCGAGGAGATCGGACTCATCCGTCGTGCCATCGACCAGTGCGGCCGTCCAATCGTGCTCAGCACATCCCCTGGTCCAACTCCAGTCCAGTTTGCAGACCATCTCGAGAATCATGCAAATATGTGGAGAATGGTCAATGATGTCTGGGATATTTGGGGAGACGTCACCAACCTCATGAGAGTTGCCCAGGGCTGGTATGACTATATCGGCGGCGGCACATGGCCGGACTGCGACATGATTCCTCTCGGCCGCCTTTCAATCCGCGGCGAGCGTGGTGAGGACCGCCCTACAAGACTTACTCCAGACGAGCAGAAGTCACTCATGACATTCTTCTGCATCTTCCGCTCACCTCTCATGTACGGAGGCGACCTTCCATCAATGGACGACTTCACCCTCTCACTTCTCTCCGACGAGACCCTTCTCAAGCTCAACAAGTACGGCGAGAACGTACACCAGGTACTCAACGAGAACGGACAGCTCATCGTTGCATCCACAGTCGAGGGCAAGACCTACCATGCTCTCTTCAACATCGGCGAGGAAGAGCAGACAATCACAGTGCCAGGCACCAAGCTCTCAGCGACACTCGCACCTCACGCCTGCACGATTCTCTAGAATCTGTGGCGACCTAGGTCACGCAAAATGTGCACGACCTAGGTCACTTCCGATTCAGAACGTACTGGCAGACTGATACTTACAAAAACCAAGCGACCTAGGTCACGGCATTTTCAGCCGACCTAGGTCGCTAGCTTTTAAGTCTGTCAGAACCTTACCAGTTCTTCCTTACGAAGGTCCAAGCTGGGTAGAACTTTGCCTCGTATTCGTCGTCGAGGAACATTGCTGACTCACCGACCTTGCCCTTGAGCTGCCAGTCGAGCCACTTGCGTGCAGCGACTGCGTAAGGACCGCCGTTCTTCTCGTAGTAGGTTCCTGAATGGCCGTCAAGTGAGTTTGCCATGACGATAGGAAGATCCTTGATGTTGTCATAGTCACCCTGTGCGTTCTTGTAAGCGATATCGACAGGACCGCCGATCATATAGAACATTGGAGTATGGAGGCTCTCAAGGCAGTTCTTGTCAACGCCCTGCATGGTGTTCTCTCCGATACCGGTGTTGAGCATGACGCAGGTCTTGATTCTTGGGTCGTGAGCGACTGCGAGGGTCTGAGCTCCACCGCATGACTGGCCCATGGCAGCGATCTTGTCGAGATCAACCATGTGGTAGTACTCGCTGGTCTTTGTAGCAGCCTGGTCTGTAATCCAGTCAATAGCCTCGAGCATCTGCTTAGGATATGTGCGGAACGGAACCGGCGCAGGAGCGGCATTCTTCTTAGGAGCCTTCTTTGCAGCAGCGGCCGCAGCTGCACGGGCAGCCTCTCTTTCAAGTCTCTGAGCCTCTCTCTCTGCATCTGTATAAGCGAAGACTCTCTCTCCGTTACCCATTACGAGCACTTCCTTGGTTGAAGGATATGAGCCTCTTACGACTCCCTTCCACTGGTTGTAGAACTTCTCGTCTGAGTACTCCTCGTATGGTCCGATAGCAAGGATGACATAGCCGTATGAAGCGACCTCGCTGAGGAGGCGGCTCATCTCAAGACTGTTGTTGACACAAGCACCGTTTGCATAGACGATTACAGGAAGCTTTCCGCCGTTCTGTGCTACGGCTGCCTGAAGGTTCTGTGGGCGATAGATGATGTGGGTAGGAAGACTTTCATCTCCTACAGCGACTGACTTGTAAGGACCGGTACCACCGTTCTCGATGACCTGGACCTGAGTTGTCTGCGCTGAGCACAGTGCACATGAGGCTGCGACTGCAGCTGCAAATGCGAGGATCTTTTTTGTGTTCATTGTTATTTTTGTTTAGTAAATAAATTGTCTTTGAAGTTGACGAGATAGACCTTGTCCACTGCACGCGTAATTGCCGTGTAGAGCCACTTGAGGTCGTCTTCCACCAATTCGTCCTGCCAGAACGGATTGTCGATGAAAACGCATTGCCACTGTCCGCCCTGGGATTTATGGCAGGTTATCGCATCGGCATACTTAAGCTGCAGAGCATTGTAGAAAGGGTCTTTCCTGACGGCATCGTAACGCTTCTTCTTTGTCGTCAGATGTGAATAGTCCTCAAGGACACCCTGGTAGAGCTGATTCTGCTGCTCATAGGTAAGAGAGGCGGATTCAGACTCAAGCGTGTCAAGACAGACCTTCGCAACGATTTCCTGGTCGTCATAGTCAGGAAAACGGAGACGCGCCTCTGCGAAATGGAGACCGTACCTCTCCTCAAAATGCGAGATCTTCTCCAGCTTTGCCATGTCACCGTTGGCGATGTAGTCCATATTCTCTACATCGTCGACGAACTGATAGCAGTTCTTCACGATCATCAGATTGTCTCCTTTGACAAGTCTTTCTTCGCGATACTGCACCTGGGCTCGGATACCGGCATTGTAGCGTATCGCCCTCTTGTTCGATCGGCATAGGACGACTGTCTCGTCTTCGCCATATCTGGAATATGCCTCCGACAGGGCATCGATCAGTTCCCCTCCAGAAATGCGTTCTATGTCAGGAAAGCCATTGACATCCAGACCAAGCTCATCTGCCTCTATACCGAAGAAATCCTCTTCGGAAAGTATCTCCCTGATGTGAGTAGCATTATACAGGATTCCCGATTCCTCCTGCTGACGGACGACGGTAGTAAGGGTGGCAAAGCGCACGCCACCAGCCATGGACATGTATTCCTCGGAAAGAGCCGGGCTCTTGTCAAGCCCGACCGGAGGCAACTGGGCAGAATCTCCCACCATGATCAGACGGCAGTCGGAACCGCTTCGGACGAAGTTTATCAGGTCCTCGAGCAGGTTGCCTGTCCCGAACTGGGCACTGCGGCCTTCTCCGGCATTGTCGATTCCGATAAGAGAGACCTCATCGACGATGAAAAGCGCATTCTTCGCCTTGTTCATGAAGAGAGAGAATTCGCCGAAGCCGTCGTCACCCACGTTTTTCTGACGGTATATATGCTTATGGATAGTGTATGCAGGAGAATGAGTATATGAAGAAAGTACCTTCGCGGCACGTCCCGTCGGAGCAAGGAGTATGCAGGGGACTTCAAGTTCTTTCATCGTCGAGACGACAGACGCCAGAGCGGAAGTCTTTCCTGTGCCGGCATAACCGTTCACGACCATTATGTCCGCATCATCGCCAGTAATGAATTCAGCTATATCGCGGAAAAGCGAATCTTGGCAGGACGTAGGGTCAAAAGGCAGTCTCGAACAGAAACTGGCGTATAGGTAATCAGCTCTGCCCATCTACTTCAGTTCTTTTCTGTTCAGGATGATCGAGAATATGGCAAGGACCGGATAGATTTCAAGACGACCCATCAACATGTCGAGAGTCAGGATGAACTTAGTCGGAGAATTCATCCAGCTGTAGCTTCCGCTGCTGCCGATAGCATCGAAGGAAAGGCCCACGTTCGAGAGAGCTGCGATGGACGCAGTAACCGAATGCTGTCCGTTACCTAGCGCGTAACAAAGACCGACAGAAAGCATGAACATGAAGAAGAACAATGTAAGATACACCAGATGTGGATATATCTCCTCCTGCCTTACGATCTTAGATCCGACACGGACGTCAGTGATCTTATACGGGTTGATTGTCTTCTTGACGCTGTCACGGACCGCCTTGAAAAGAAGGAAGCCGCGGTCCGCCTTGAGTCCTCCGGAAGTCGACCCGGCCATACCGCACTGAAGGCTCAGGAACAGAAGGATGAAAACAATGAACGGATTCCAGCCCATATTGTCAGAAATCGACAGTCCCGTTGTCGACGAATAGGCGGCCACGCTGAATGACGCATTCATCAGAGCCTTGCCCCAGGTCGGTTCGATTCCACTTGCCTTCATGGAGACTGTGACGAGGAAAGCCGATACGGCTAATATGCTCAGATAGTACTTGAGTATAGGATTATTGAACGGTTTGAGGCTTCGGGTAACGACCGAAAGATAGAAGAATGCATAGTGGCAGGAAGCCAGCACCATCATGATCGTGGTGACGATATTGAAATAGGTCGAGCCATAATATCCCATGGACAGGGTCCTAGGGCTGAAGCCGCCGGTCGAACAGATCGTGAATGCATGGGTGATCGCGTCAAACGCAGGCATTCCGCCTAAGACATAGAGCACGAAAGAGGCTGCGAAGAACGCAAGATAGACGTATGTGAACACATACACAGTCTTGTTTGTACGAGTTCCATAGCTGCCCTTCGAGAGAGACGAAAGCTCCATCGAAGAAAGGCGCAGACGCATAGGGGACGACTGAGGGATGATGAGCAGCAGGAAGACCGCTACTCCCAATCCGCCGATAAAATGAGTCGCTGACCTCCAGAACAACAGGCTCTTAGGCAAGGCCTCGACGTCATCGAGGATAGTACCTCCTGTGGTCGTAAAGCCAGAGACGCTCTCGAACCATGCATTTGCGACAGTGAAAGGGCCTCCCCAGAGGAGATATGGCATCATGCCGAAAAGGAAGGAAAGCAGCCAGGATATGACGATGATCATATAGCCTTCCTTAAGGTTTATGGCAGCTGTCTTGCGTACGAAGATGAAAGGGAAAGCACCCACGCTGAAGGTGATGATGAAACTGATCATCAAGGCTGCGAGCGCACTGTCATTGCCTTCAGACACCGAGACCAGGATGGACAGGAACATGAACAATGCACTGACGAGCAGTGCAAGTCCTACATTTCTCAGTATTACTTTCAGGTTCATAGCCGCATCCGGTTTTCAGGACTATTTCTGGTTCATGGCATCTCGAAGCGCCCTGAGTCTCTTACGCAGCTGGGCGTTCTCGTCCGCAAGTTCGGTGATGTTCCTGTTCAGGTCAGAAAGTTCATCGTCCCCGTCGAAGGTATATGAATACTTCTTGTTGAACGTCTTATACTCGTCAAACGCGTCGTTCATCTTATAGACCGGATTGACGAAATAGCTGAGTATGAAGAAAAGCAGCATCAGTACCAGCATCAGGCCGACAGCTACGGCCACAGCTCCAGGGATGACGCTTCGGTAGAAACCCCTCTCAAAGGTCTCCGAGTTCTTCTGGAGATCCTGGTATGTAGACACGGAAAGGCTCTCGATATCGCCCCTGAGCCTTCCATAGACCGGCTGGAGACGGTCGAAATACCATGTCCTTGTATCTATGAAATCCGACTGAAGGACAGAAGGAAGTTCGAGCGAAGTGAGCATGTAGGCAGAGAACGAGTACTCGACTGAATCTGCGAGGTTCGAAAGGTTGCGGGTCTCGAGCGAGGTCCTCAGGTCGTCGCAATGACGCATGAATTCCTCCTCGTCGAATGGAGGAAGAGTCGTCTTCGTAGAGTCTCCGATGATGGTGAGTATCTCGAGATTGTACTCGTTGCTGACATTTGCAAGCCTCTGGGCGACATTGATGCTTCGGATATTCTCTCCGATGAGTTCGGAGACATAGTCGCTCATTCGGGTATACTCCATGACGGAAAGCACACTGCTGACAAGGAGAGTGACAGCGATGGCGCCCAGGGCGAGCACTGCCTTCATCCTCATCGAGAGCCTGAATTCCTTCAGGTATTTCCTAAGTTTCTTTCCCATGTCCTGCAGATGACAGATACCTTGTCAGGCAAATATAGTCAATTTCTCAAAGATAATAGTATCTTTACGTCCTGGATATCTGCGAATACTACCATAAATCAGAACTACAATATGCTGCAGAAGATAATCGACATAGTACGCCAGGCTGCCAGCCTGATGGTGACGGATGGTTTCGTCGTGAACCAGAAGGAAGGTTTCACCAACATCGTGACCAGCTCGGACCTCGCAGTCCAGCATTTCCTTTGCGAGAAGCTCGCCGGGCTTATTCCCGGCAGCGGTTTCTTCTGCGAAGAAGAAGACCTCGGGCATGACGGGACAGGCGACGGAGGCGAAGGTACCATGGTACCGGAATACGTCTGGATCATCGACCCTATCGACGGCACGGCAAATTATTCCCGCGGGATCGACCATTGCTGCATCTCGGTTGCGCTTTCCCATCGCGGCGAAGTCGTCGCCGGAGTCGTCTACAGTCCTATGAGAGACGAGCTCTACTGTGCCGAAAAGGACCATGGTGCCTCGTGCAACGGCATTCCCATCAAGGTCTCCGGCCGCTCGTTCGAGGACGGCATCCTCTGCTCGGCACTCTGCCTCTACCGCAAGGAGCATGCGCAGGTCTGCTCGGACATCATAATGGAGACCTATATGCAGTGCAACGACGTACGCCGGTTCGGAGCGGCGGCCCTTGAGATCTGTTTCCTTGCCTGCGGACGCATCGAGCTCTATTTCGAATACAGGCTCATGCCTTGGGACTTTGCCGCGGCCAAGCTTATCCTGACCGAAGCCGGTGGTGTAATGAGCGGAATTGACGGCTGCGAGCCTTCACTCAGGAAACCGGGCATAGTCGTCGCCGCGAACTCCCCTGCCAGCCACAGGAGGCTGCTGGAGATAGTGTGCAGGCACATCAGGCCATAGCTGACAGAGAACCTTCCATGACCATTGGAAGAGAACCTGCCATGGCCATTGGAAATAAAAAGGGCCCGGATAATTCCGAGCCCTTTGTTCTGTATCATCCGTATCAGTCGAAGATTAGATCACAGTGTAACCACCGTCAACTGCGATGTTCTGACCGTTCACGTATGAAGATGCAGGTGAAGCGAGGAAGAGAGCAACTGTGTCAAGCTCACCCTCCTTACCGTAACGGCCTACAGGAATAGCACCCTTTGCGTAAGCTGCGAACCAGTCTGTCTCAAGTGTAGACTTTGTAAGAGGAGTCATGAAGTAACCTGGGCAGATTGCGTTTACGGTGATGCCATGCTTACCCCACTCAGCTGCAAGAGCACGTGTAAGGTTTACAACGCCACCCTTTGCTGCATGGTATGGTGAAGATGGAGCTGCCATGTTACCTACGAGACCGTACATAGATGCGATGTTGATGATACGGCCGTAGCCAGCCTTGATCATCTCCTTACCGAACTCACGAGCGCACTTGAATGTACCGAAGAGGTCGATCTGGAACTCCTTCTCGAACATCTCATCTGGAACGTCCTCTGCTGGAGTGATACCACCTGTACCTGCGTTGTTGACGAGGATGTCCACGCGGCCGAACTTAGCCATGACCTCAGCTACAGCTGCCTTTACCTTCTCTGTGTCTGTGATATCGCATGCGATAGGGAGTGCCTCAACGCCAAACTTCTCATTGATTGCCTTGCAGTTGTCCTCGAGGAGGTTGAGTCTTCTTGCCATAAGAACGACATTGGCACCCTGGCTTGCGAAAGCCTCAGCCATCTGGAGTCCAAGACCTGTAGATGCACCTGTTACGACTGCTACTCTACCTGTAAGGTCGAAATAATTCTTGCTCATAATTCTGTTAATCTGTTTTATATAAGTAATTAATATTGGTCATTTTATAAAAGGGCATAACCCTATTTACAAAGATAGATATTTTTATTGAATAACCTATTTTTTCTTTGAATATGAACATTTTCTTTGAGCATGGACAATAATAGCCGAATCTTTCATATCTTTGCAGAACTGCTACGGGGATGTTTTGGTTTTGACAGCATCGATGTCGGGCAGTAAGCACGTCGGGCGCTGTGGGCCGGCCCGTAAATCCCGATCCTCAAAAATTCAGTTGGCAACAACAACTATGCACTCGCTGCCTAATCGACCAAGTCCATTAGCTTAATCCGCGCTGCCAAGGCTGTAGCGCCGACGAGTATCCCGCGGACTTTAAGCCTGCTATGCGCCGAGAACGGGGTATCATCCAAGCAGGATGCTCAGACCAGACTCAGTTAAGGTCTGCTAAGATTCAACTGATAAGTGCATGGTAGCCTTCCTATCGGCAGCCATGCGCCGACAACCAAAGACAGGATAAGCGTGTAGAAAGCTGTCTGGTGCGTTGTTTGGACGGCGGTTCGAGTCCGCCCATCTCCACAACAATCGGCCTCTCAAGTACCTGAGAGGCCGATTTTGCGTAAAAAAAACCATTTGTTGCCCCAAATGTTGCCCCAATGATAGCTCTTTACATCATGTATGCATATTTGGGTGACATCCGTAGTACATTTTCAAGCGGCATGGCAGTCGTTTTCCCGCTCTTCAACGGCATGGCAGTCATCCTCTTTCAGTAATACTTCCTCGTTAGTTACATCCCCCGTTTAGTTACATCCCCCCCGTTTAGTTCCATCCCCCGTTTAGTTACATCCCCC
>JAZRWK010000025.1:0-2952 GCA_045599665.1 Candidatus Cryptobacteroides sp. | reverse complement strand
AGATGTCATTTATCAAATTACGAGAAACAAGAGATAGAAATACAAGAAAATGAAACAGACAATCAGGACAATTATCGCAACATTTGTTGCAACACTTTATTATCTTTATGCTTCAGCTGCGGTCGTTCCCGGTGGTGCGGTGCTGAAAGGAAGAATCGTTGATGTGAATGACGAGATTCTCCCAGGTGCCGTGATACAGGTGCAAGGCGTGGAAGGAGGTGCGGTCTCTGACCTAAACGGATACTATACGATCACGGATCTTCTTCCGGGAACATATACTGTGAAAGTATCATACGTCGGATATGAACCTACGGAAATGGTGATCAAGCTTACTGAAAGCAAAACTACGGTCATGGACTTCGTACTTGAAGGAGTTGAGTCTCTCGACGGCACCGTGATCATCGGAGCCCTGTCTGGTCAGAGGAAGGCTTTCAGCATGCAGAAGAACAACATAGGAATATCCAATGTGATCTCGCAGGACCAGATAAGCAAGTTCCCTGACTCCAACATCGGAGACGCCCTCAAGAGAATCAACGGCATCAATGTCCAGTATGACCAGGGTGAGGCTCGTTTCGGTCAGGTCAGAGGTACTTCTCCGGACCTCAGTTCTGTTACCATAAATGGAAACAGACTGCCATCGGCAGAGGCGGAGGTAAGGAACGTGCAGCTTGACCTCATCCCATCTGATATGATCCAGACAATTGAGGTCAACAAGGTGGTTACCAGCGACATGGATGCCGATGCGATCGGAGGATCAATCAATCTCGTGACGAAGAATTCACCATATTCAAGAGTTCTGAACATGACCGCAGGAAGCGGTTGGAACTGGGTGAGCGACAAGCCGCAAATGAATCTGGGCATGACCTATGGCGACAGGTTTTTCAAGGGCAAGCTCGGAGTGATGGCTTCAGCCTCATATCAGAATTCACCTTCAGGCTCTGACAATACCGAGTTTACATATCTGGTCAAGGGCGACGAAGTGAAGATCGATGACATTCAGATCAGACAATACTATGTCACCAGAGAACGACAGAGCTATTCTCTTTCATTCGACTATGACATCAACCCGGACAACCGTATCTATCTCAAGGGTATATATAACCGCAGGAATGATTGGGAGAACAGATACAGGCTTACCTTCAAGGGCCTGAGTGACGGTGACGGCAAGATGTCGGCCAGGATTCAGACTAAGGGTGGTTCCGAGGACAACAGAGGTGCAAGACTGGAGCTTCAGCAGACCATGGACTATACCCTTGGAGGAGAGCATCAGTTGGGTAAGCTGAAGATGGACTGGGACCTCTCGTATGCCCGTGCTACTGAGGACCGTCCTGAAGAAAGATATTTTGACATGCAGCTCAAAAAGCAGAGCTTTGACATACGTGATGCATTCGAAAGGCAGCCGTATTCCGGCACCATGGTCGATCTCACAGACGGAGGCAAGTGGGGCGTAAAGGAGATTACCAATTCGAACAAAAGTGTCGCTGAGAACGATGTGAAGGCGAAGATTGATTTTTCCTTGCCACTCAGCCGTGGAAAGTTCTCAAACAAGCTGAAGTTCGGCGCCAAGTACAGCAGCAAGCAGAAGGAGAAGCATACAGCAGCATACGATTATACCTCATGGTATGAAGACCAATATGGCAAGGAGTACATGGACAACCTGACTCTTCAGGTCAGGAACGGGTTCATGCTGGGAGACAAGTATCAGAAGGCTCATTTCGTCAGCAAGGATTATCTTGCCAGCTTGCACTTCAATCCGTCATACGGGGAATTCATCATGGAGGACTCATCAGCAGACTATGATGCCTCGGAGTCAGTTACCGCAGCTTATGTGAGACTTGACCAGAAGTTCGGAAAAAAGATGGAGCTCATGGCCGGAGTCAGGATGGAACGAACCGGACTGAAGTATGCCGGAATGGTCTGGGATGTCGATGAGGATACAGAGGAGGAGACACTGACCCCGACCGGAAAATCCGGCCACAGCTATCTCAATTGGCTTCCTTCCATCCTTTGGAAGTGGAATGTATCGGACTCATGGAAGGTCAGAGCATCTTTCACTGAGACCTTGGCAAGGCCTAAGTACTCATATCTGGTGCCGAGCGTAGGCATAGATACCAAGTCGGGCAGTCGTACTGAGATAAACATCGGAAATCCATCACTCAAGCCAGCCGTTTCATATAACGTTGATCTTGCTACTGAGAAATATCTCGCCGGACTTGGAGTAGTATCTGCAGGAATCTTCTTCAAGAGAATCAACAATTTTGTCGTGAATGAGATCACCTACGGTGACTACAAGTCATTCTCAGACTGTGAGATCACAATGCCGGTGAACGGCTTTGACGGAAACCTTATGGGAGTCGAACTTGGACTGAGCACTGATTTCGGCTTCATAACACCTGCGCTTGACTGCCTCGGCTTCGACGGCAACTATACATACACCCATACTGATGTCGTGAAATCCTATGTCTCAGGCTCCGATGAACATGTCCTGCCGGGGTCGCCGAAGCACATGCTTAACTCATCTCTCTTCCTCATTCTCAAAGGATTCAATGCCAGACTTTCATATAACTTCACCGACAGCTTCCAGGACGACGAGGAGTATCAGAGTGATGCCCGTCTGAGAAGATACTATGACGCTAGCCGATATCTTGATCTCAATCTCGGGTACACATTCGGCAAAAAGGTAAAGACAACTGTGTATATTGATATTAATAACCTTCTCAATCAGCCACTAAGGTATTTCATCGGTGGGAACAGAGATATTACAACACAGGTCGAGTACTATGGTCAGAAGATCAGTTTTGGTTTGAAAGTGAACCTATAGTAAAATTTTAAGCACATGACAAAATATTAAAAATATCAAATGGTTGTGGCCTAAGAGGATTGAGAAGTGCACTGGCTATGTGCTCAAGCCCGTACTTCACAATGCTAATAGCACGTTTCCCCGTCTTTAGT
>JAZRWK010000024.1:0-4356 GCA_045599665.1 Candidatus Cryptobacteroides sp. | reverse complement strand
AGGCCTTCGGCTTCACGATCCCTGATCACTGCGCTCCAGAATATGTGTCAAAGAAGACTCCATCCAAGGGAAGAGGCAGAAAGCCTAAGCCGAAGACAGAGACTCAGACTTATTAGTACATATTGGTGAAAAACTCAGAATTAGAAATCAATTTGGTGGACGGTTTTAATCATTATTGTCCCCCGGGGTTATTGTAGATAAAACAATTTTTTTAGAATCATAGAATTTCTGTATATTCGTTTTGAAATACAAATTTGTATGAACGATCTAGATAAAATTAAAAAAGACTTCCTCTTTTATAACTCTGATGACGGCAGTGTCAAAGTGCAAGTGCTGGTTGAAGCTGAATCGGAGACCATTTGGGCGACGCAGAAAGCGATGGCAGATTTGTTTGGTGTCACGAAACAAAACATCTCCTATCATCTTATCAAGATATTCAATTCGGGAGAACTCGATCCAAATACGGTTGTCAAAGAAATTTTGATTACCGCACAGAGTGGTGCCAGAGGCCTATCTGAGGATAAAATCAAGTACTACAACCTTGATGCTATAATATCTGTAGGCTACCGTGTAAACTCCATTTTAGCAACTAACTTTCGCATTTGGGCGACTAAAGTACTCAAAGAATTCATGGTCAAGGGATTCGTTCTTGACGATGAGCGTCTTAAGAAGGGAGGCAACATATTTGGAAAGGAATATTTTGACGAACTCCTCGAACGCGTTCAGGAAATTCGCGCTTCTGAACGGTTGTTCTACCAGAAACTCACAGACATATTTGCTGAGAGTGTTGACTATGATCGCAACTCACAAATCTGTCATGATTTCTACGCGAGTGTACAAAACAAACTTGAATATGCTGTTATCGGAAAAACAGCAGCTGAAATCATTACCTCGCGTGCGGATGCCAAGCATCCTACAATGGGTCTATTAACATGGAAGGGGTATCAAAAAGGTGGCAAGATTCAGCTCAGTGATACGAAGATTGCTAAGAATTACATGACACATGAAGAACTGAGCGAACTTACGAGCCTTGTAAACCTTTGTCTTGACAGTGCGTCACTGACAGTCAAACGTGGACGACCTATTTATATGAATGAGTGGGTTGAGCAGGTTAACGCACAACTCAAAATTCATGGATATGAGATTCTCTCAGGCAAGGGCACAATGTCAAGAGAGCAGGCAGAAAAAATCGTGTCAAAAATTTATGAAGAGTATCGACCAGTTCAGGATGCCAGATATAAATCAGACTTTGACCAATTGGTTGAAAAGACAGTAAAAAAATAACAGAACATTTAAAGCCGCTGAGATTCAGCGGTTTTTTAGTTTTTCACAACCTTTGTCGTCTAATGAAGCAAAGAACGAAAACGATGGAAAAGCCCATCTTGGGTAAGATGTTCATCACTAACAACTTCGACTTTGGACCACTGGAGATAGCGAAGATCTACCGCAACAGGTGGGAAATCGAGACCTTCTTCAAAAGAATCAAGGGAAACCTGACGAACAAATCCCTGTGGGGGTATTCGGAGAGTGCTGTAAAGACCCATCTCTGGATTGCAATCAGCGCATATCTCATGCTCGCATGGATAAAAGCATCTCTGAAAAGTCCATTATCGATCACTCAGGTGGCAACAATCGTTGAGAAGACAATCCTTACCAAGGATAATCTCAGGGAAATGCTTGTACCTGAGCCAACACTCACTGAAAATCAAAATGACAAAGAACTATGTTTATTTGAATATAAAGTTAACGCATCAGTAGTAAAGCCTAAAGTTCATTGCAGCACAAAGGCTTTCGTGATTTTTTCGTATATTTCACAATAATTGATCACAAAACAGGTTCAGTGTCATAACCTGTCAAATCCTTGTGCTTAATTTGTAACGTGATTTTGTCTGATATGAACAAGATAATATTCAGTCCATTCTATGATCAGGCGACCTACAGCCGCTCGAGCGGCAGCGTCGTCTGTGGTGACCGTGTCGTTGGAATCCGCAGCCTTCTATCCGAACTGGAGCTTCGTGCTGGAATGACCCATTCCGAAGTCTCTTCCTTCGACAGACTGATCGCGTACTACCGCGCAGTAAGGAAAGTGCTGTCAGACAAGAGCGGAAGAAAGCCTTTCTATGCCGATTCATTCGAGAAGGATGACCTCAGCGTGACCGGAGAACTCCTCAGATGGAGGGACGCTCTCGTGATGAGCGGGTGGAACGGCCGCATCTGCGACCCGGCAGCACCACTTGCATACAAGTTCAACGATCTTGCACAGGTGGAGAAGCACTTCAGTGCGAAGGGGTCTGCTGACAGGTGGCATGACCTTCTTTCCGAATCAGGCTATCTTGCAGGGACCCATATCGACGTATGCGTTCCGCGCGAATCCCTTGACAGGGTCATCATCGAAGTACTGGAGAAGAGCGGCGCCACGATGTCGTTCGTGGATACCGTGGAAGGATCACGTCTGAAGCTCAAGGCTTCATTGAGCGTGCTTCAGGTAAGGAACCGTGTGGATGCCTACAGATATGCTGCAGGCATCACTCCTGAAGATGGACTTCTCATATCCAATGCCGACAACAAGGCTCTGAACGACGTATTCAGGGCACATGACTTGCCGCTTGCCAGCGCGGACTATACCGAAAGCAATCCTCTCACCATCCAGCTGTTCAAGCTCGGCTTCGGCCTCTATCGCAAGGACGTTGACATCAGGACGCTCATCAGTTATCTCCAGGTTCCGTTCAGTCCTGTTCAGTTCGGACTGAGAAGGATGCTCCTCAGGCATCTCCTCCGCACTGGCGGTATGGGAGAAGGCTGGGATGAGATACTGTCCAGGAGCGAGGAGACCTGTCCGGAGCTCAGGATGGTCGGCAAGTGCGGCGAAAGCATCCCACGTAGGGACCTGCTCCAGTACGCTGAATATCTTGGAACATGGGCATCCGATTTCGCGCAGCAGCTCATCATCACAGGAAAGCACGGTGACATCGTCGAGCAGATGCAGGCTCTCTCTCAGATGTGCGATGCCATGGGCGTGGTCCTCGGAGAATCAGATGAGGACGTGACCGCGGAACGTCTCAAGAAATGGGTAGACGGCCTCTACACCTCCTGCAGCTTCAGCGCAGAAAGGGCCCAGGCCGGTTCACTTGACATAATCTCTGATCCGAAGGCGATAGTCGATGGTCCTGAAAGGCTCGTGTGGCTCGACTGCAACGCAGGCTCCCGGCAGAGATATCCTCTTTACTTCCTTTCAAACGCCGAGTTAGGCTGGTTATCGTCAAAGGGAGTGACTCCGGTGGATGAAGAGGACTTCGCAAGGGCTGCGAGCATCGCCCTCAGGATGGCACTCGGCAAGGTCACCGGCGAGATTGTGCTTGTCATTTCACAGAAGGCCTACGGAAGCAGATGCGACGAGCACCCCGTATTCACGGAGATCAAGGCACGCAAGCTTCCATATGCTGAGATCACAGAACCTCAGATGCCGGAAGGCATTGAAAGGCAGGTATCCCCTATCAGCGAACCGGATGCGGAACTGGTGCTGCGTGAAGGAATCAAAGTTCCAGAGCGTGAGAAGGGCGAAAGCTACTCAAGCGTCGACACCATGATACAGAGACCGGTCGACTACGTCCTTGACTACATAGTAGGTCTGAGGGAGGTCGACATGGGACAGGTGGCCGATCTGGCAATCATCAAGGGAAACGTTGCCCATGCCGTCATCGGTGAGTGCACCAGACGTCTTCGTGACGGACGCTTCAAGGAGCTGCGCAAGGATGACATCCTTGGCATCATAGACACATACTGCCGTGAGATGGGACAGCTCCTGTACAATGACAGGATGCAGTACGGTTCATTCAAGCTGAAGCTGGTGCAGAGTGTCACCACACTCCTCAAGATGATCATTGACCACAAGCTTATGGTTGTCGGCGACGAGATACCTCTCGATGTCGTGCTTCCTCCTGTGGCCGATGGAAAGACGATAGGACATTTCAATGCAAGGATTGACCTGCTCCTCAAGGACAGGAACGGCGACTTCGTCATAATCGATATGAAATGGAGCGAATCACGCAGATACAAGGAGAAGGTCAGTTCGCAGACCCACCTGCAGCTCGTCCTCTACGCGAGGGCGCTTGAGGCCGCATATCCAGGCAAACATGTGCTGGGGTCGGCATATTACGTGATTCCTCAGTACAAGCTGGAGACCAACGATGAGTACTTCGCATCATGGGACCGCAGCTCATGTGATTTCATACCTGTGGAAGAGAGGGCGAACGTATACGCGGAAGCTGTGAATTCATATTGTTTCAGAAAGGGACAGATAGAGAAAGGCCTTCTTGAGAACGCAGAGCTGAAGCCTTTCGAAGGCAGCAACCTTGA
>JAZRWK010000023.1:0-161091 GCA_045599665.1 Candidatus Cryptobacteroides sp. | reverse complement strand
TCGCAAGCGGGGCAGGCAGCACATTCCTTGTGGATAGAACCGGCGTAATTATCAAAGTCAACCCATCAATAGAAGAAATTGAAGAATTCCTGCTGGACTTGGGGTAAAACAATAATATGTTGAAATATGATCCCATTTTTTTCTCCCGACACTAATGATATGAATCTTAAACTGACTCTCCTATCCATTGTCTTCCTCCTCTTTTCTTGCTCATGTTCTCATCATGAGACTTTCATCGTGGAGGGGAATATACGCGACGTCAAGGACTCCGCTGTCGTGGTGATGCTGCGTTTTGATGACGTGGTATCGGGACATGCAATAGGGGTAGCAACAGACACTCTGGTCGGTGGAAAGTTCCGATTCGAGTTTCCAGTTGAAAATGAAACAGACCAGTATGGGGTCCTTTTCCTGGGTGAATCATTCCCGCAGCACGGTCCGACAGTCTTTGCCGAGGCTGGGAAGAAGGCGGTAATCTCGGGCCGCGGTTATCTGGCCAGTGCTTATGACGTGAAGAGCAGGGTCAAGAGTCAGCGCGAATGGAATATGTTTATTGAAGTAACAAGGAGTGACCTGGAATTGGACGACCGGATGCTGCTGGAAACGAAAAAGTATGCGTCGTATGCTGACTTTAGGAATGCAAGAGATTCTGTCAGCACATCTATCTTCCAGAAAGAACTGCCGATTCTCAAGAAGATGGATGTGTCCGACGTGTGGATGCAGAAGGTTCAGTCTCATGCTAAATATCTTTCTCAGTTCAAGGATGGTAGCAAGGATGCGCTCAAGGAAGAGCTCCGCTCGTTGCTTGACAAGTGTACAGAGGGGCAGATGAACACCGACCTTATGGTCAGCGCAGCAAAATTTCTCTCTGTCATTTTGCCTCTTTCCCTTGGAGACCGGTTCCCTGAAGTCGCTGTTCATGATGCAGATGGATTGAGTCACGTCCTGTCGGAGTTCAAAGGGAACGAACTGCTCGTCGAGTTCTCTGAACTTGGCTGCCATCCATGTGTCCTTGCAAAACCGGAGATTGAGAGGATCTGCCTTGATCGCAAGGATGATTTCTTCGCCCTTTGCATCAACATGAACAGTTACGACACATGGAAACCACGCGCGGAAGAATATGCTCCGGCAAATATGCTGGAGTTCAATGAGGACGAGGGAAACAGAGGCGTGTATGCCAGATTAAGTACGGGTGCCGTACCAACTTTCGTCCTTGTCGACAAGGACTTTGTCATCAGGGACATCTGGGTCGGATATAGCGAGGGCTCGATTCAGGACAAGATCAGGTAAATATCGTTATGTTTGTATTCAGCAGCTTTGCCAATATGAAACATCACATTCTTTCTCTCGCACTGTTGCTCTCATTCGCTCTTGCCAGTGCTCAGGAAATAAGGCCAATGAAGGCTGACGCATCCGACTATGTACCCATGCTCAGGGATGCCGGCTTCGGCGTTTATGCATTCGATATCTCATCCCTGAACAATAATGCATACAACATCAGCCTTGTTGTGAGTGAGTATGCCAATGGTGAGCTGATTAGTGAATCCGAGTCATACGAGGTTGAGAGTAGTCTCTACAAGAACCCGCAGAAGCTGACACTTGGTTTTTCGCCGAAGTCTGAATCCATAAGAAATGTCAGGCTATATGTCGACGATGTGCGAGTAGCGGCAAAAACTCTGACTCTGAAGCCGATGACTGCACCAAGATATGAGGGGGAGATCATGTATGATCTTCTTGAATTTGAATTGAGTAAGATATGGGTCAACGCTGTCACGCCGCTTGTCCTTTTGGGCTCGTACTGGTATGATGAACCATTCAAGACAGTCCGTTTCTACGGTGACGAAGACCGCACCATCGAGATGTCGTCACCAATCATGAAACTGATTCCTCATTGCTACGTCCTCGGAATAAAGGTTGAGCAGCAATACAAGACTTACAATGCAGTGCGGACCCAGTCTAATGGCAATATGTCAATCCCATTGACGGGAGGCGGCACTAATTAAAAAACAAAACCAGCGAAATAGAAGCAAAATTATGAAACTATTATCACCATATCTTCTCATTGCTACATCAGTGCTTCTGTGTGGCTGTTGCAACCAGGCAAGACAGATTGAAAAGAACGACGCGGATTTTCTCGCTGCTGTCGAATACTTCCGTCAGCTGCAGATGGATCATGCTGAGAGGCAGAACACTGAACTAGCAGGAAAGTACGGAATCCCTAGAGTAAAGCTGCGTAACGAACTTGCCGAGCATCCAGAAAGGGCTAAGGAACTGCAGCCGAAGATTGACAGTCTTTCTCATTACATGGATTCATTGTTGCCTATCTACATGGCCAGATATCAGGAGATAATAGATTCTGCGCTTCTTGTGGAGAAAAAATACGAGTCGATTTCAACTGAAGGCTTCAAGGGCGCATTCATGAAACGCCATCACTATACTCGCGAACATCTTGACAGTATTTATAAGGCGGCTCCTCGCGCTCTCAAGCGTTCGATAGCCGGTAAATCCATAGACGCGTTTCTCAATGGGCCGCAAGTACGTCCGGGAGACAAGATCATACCATTCGACTGTTTCGATGTTAACGGGAAACCGTTCGACTGGAAAACCATCGAAGGGAAGAAGACCATCATCGTAGCCGACGGACTTGATTGCTGGACTCATGGCATTGATGATACGGCACCTGTCACTTACTTCGATTATCTGAGGGAGAAGTTCGGAGACGGTTTCGTGCTGATGGTGTTCTGCAATAACAGGAACCTCGCCGGGTTGAAGGAGCAGTCTGAGCACTTCGGTCTTGAGAACTATATAGTCGTCGGCGATGGCCGCGAATTCAGTTCTCCTCTTGAACTTATGTATGACTGCCAGTACACGCCATCATTCGTCTTGATCAATCAGAACGGCACGCTTGACCGCATGCTGCGGGGAGGGGAATCAGATTACATTGAAGAGTTTTTGGGAAAATGATATGAGACGTCTTGTATCTTTATTCATTGTTTTGTTCGCTCTTGCGTCCTATGGCGAACCGAAATGAGTAATGGATCTTATAGCCCCAGATACAGACCTTCTGAGAATTCTGTGGGGCAAATGTGGGGCAAATTGGTATAAGAAAAAGCCAACCTATTGATTTACAATGGGTTGGCTTTCAAAATCGTGCGGGCGAAGGGACTCGAACCCATACGCGTAAGCACCAGATCCTAAGTCTGGCTTGTCTACCAATTTCAACACGCCCGCAAAACCCACCGGAAGACCGTAACAAAGGTCCATCGCCGAGATAGGCCTTGGGAAGCTGCCTAAATCTGAGTCCGGTAAGGGACTGCAAATATAAGTAGATTTTTCTAAATTATGAAACGCTTGAAAACTAAGCATGCCCAGCCTTCGCGGGCCTTCTGGCCGACCAGTCTGAGACCCTGGGCCTCAGCAGCCTTGACTATGTCCTCTACGTCGCTTTCGTAGAATCCGCTGACCATCAACAAGCCTCCTTCGGATGTCCCGGTGCTGTATCTCATGCCCGGTTTCCTGAGCGAAGAGACATAGGTGTCGAGGTCCTGGAGTATGATGTTCCTGTGGATGTTGGCAAGCAGCAAGTCGTACTTTTCCCGCTGAAGCATCGATGCGTCCCCGTAGAATGCCTCCATGGTCCTGCTGACCTTGTTGAGCCTGGCGTTGTCCAGAGCGGACTGGGCGGCGACGGCGTCGATGTCGACGGCATAGACATGCGAGGCCCTCATCTTGGCGGCCAGGATTCCAAGCACACCGGTACCGCAGCCGAGGTCCATGACGTTGTGCCCGCATATCTCTTCCTCGTGCTCCAGCATGGTCTGCATCATCATATATGTCGTATGGTGATGTCCTGTTCCGAAGGCCATCTGCGGGTCTATGCTGATGTTGAACCTGGTCCTTTTCAGATCCTTGTGGTAGATTGCCTTGACAGTGACCTTTCCGTCGACGAAAATTGGTTCGAAGTTGCTTTCCCACTGCTCGTTCCAATTCTTAGGTTCGATCATGGTTGCTGTGAACCTGGTCTTGAAATCGAGGAACTCGAGAACCATCTTAGTCGCTCTCGGATCGTATTCAGCAGTAGGGATGTATGCCTTGAGGACCGGGTTGCCATCCGGATCCTGATCCTCCATGAACGAGTCGTAAGGGAGGTCTGAAAGCTCTGCCTCCACGATCTCCACATTCTCGTCGCAGTATGGCTCTATCCAGATGCAAACCTCGATATATTCCTTTGTATTAATCATCTGATTCTTCTTCTGAGTTGATTATCTGCTCGAATTCAGCTAGCTCCTCGCTGTCGAGATCTCCGTCTTCTTCATCCCCGCTGTAGCCTGCCGCGGCCTTGACTTCGTCCATCGCGGTCACCGTGGACTCGTTCTCTCTCATCACCAGCTCGACTCCGCGTTCGAAGATGTCGTGGATCGATCCGATGAGGTTATACTGGACGTCACGTAGCTCGGTAGTGAACACCGGCACGTTGACATTCTTGTACTTGGCCTTTCCGATCTTGTATTTCCAGTCGTCGAAGTTGCCAGAGAGGTTGATTCCGAAGCGGAACGGGATAGGGGACTTGAGTACGGAAACATGGTACCTGAAGCTCTGGTCGAAGTTCTGTATACCGTTCATCGCGAGGGTGTAGCGGTCTACATCCAGAACGAACGGGAATATCTCCAGCATGTTGTTCGAAATCAGGCCCTGTACGGACATCTTGTCGACTCTTCCGACTTTCTTGTCCTTGAACATCAGGACCTTGGCCAGTTTTTTCAGACCTCCGTCCTCCTCGATCGACAGGTCGCGTCCTCCGATCTTCAGCACTCCGTTTATGGTAGGAGGAATGAAGTTCATGTTGGTGTCGAGCTGGCTGGTGGCGGCCATCTCGCAGTCAAGCATTCCCTTGAATGACTTAAGCATCGGGATGAGGGAATCGACAGCTGGGAACAGGGTGATGACTTTGTCTGCAGTGATGTCCACGAGGTTCAGGTCGAATGCCGCTGAGATGTCCTTCTTGGTCTTTGTCGAATAGAATCCCTCAAGGTAGATGTCTCCCATGTTGGATGTCGCAACGGTGTTGGTGATCTGAAGGGTCCTTTCCTTGAGCTTTATGTCCGATTCGAACCAGTCTACGATGAGATGAGAGTAGTCTATCTCGTGGCCTTCAAGGCTGAGTGTGGCGTTGATGTTGGCCGGGAGCACTATCAGCGAGTAGCTTGTGTCGGCTGTAGCCAGGTCGGAGCTGACTACTTCTTCCAAATATTCAGAGTCGCTCTTGCTCTCGTCCAGTGCGATGGAACCTGCCGGCCTTACATACTGCGAACCTGCCGTGTAGGCAGCCAGAAGCTCGTTGGTGTTGATCTTCTCAGAGGTGACGTCGAGGTCTATGTCGAGCACTCCATGTGCTGTGAGAGCTCTCTTGAGCCCGGAAACCTTTCCTTTGACGCTCACGTCGGATTCTCCTGAGGTGATCGTCATGTTGCTCAGGTCGATCTGGTTGTTGGTGAATTTGCCTTCGGCGTTGGAAATGATGTTCCTGAGAGGGAAGTAAGGAGTGATGACATTTCCGTCAACTATGTCGAGCTTGCCGCTAATAGCCCATTCCTGGAAGTATTTTGCAAAGGTCTCATTGAGCTGGATGTCTATGTCGCTCTTGCGGAAGTCGTCCTCTGAAAGGTAATATGGTATGCTTTTCCTGCGCACCATCCTGTCGATGAGCGAATCACGTGGAACACCGGGATAGACTTTCTGTAGAGAGTCGAGGAAGTGTTTCTTCTGGCCGTCCTTCCTTGCTCCCTGCATGAGGGCTGAACCGCTTACCTTCGCTCCGTTCAGGCTTGCCCTGTTGACGCCCTGACGGAGACTGATGTTATCGTTTCTGCTGTTGAGCGCGAGGATAGGGAGGGTCTTGCCGTCGTCTTTCCTGTTCGAATACTTGAAGCTGTTGCTTGTAGAACTTATTCCGACCATCATGGAGTCGGCTCCTGTCATGGCTATGTGGGCTGCGCTTATGGTTCCGACAATAGGATGGATCTCCTTGCCGAATTCCTTGCTGAGCGCCTCCTTGGCGTTCTGGGCGGTCATGGTGAATCCATGTCCCCTTAAGAACGTCGCTTTCCCGAGTGTGGCGTAGAGGCTGTCTATGCTTGCCTTCAGGCCTAGGAGGTCAGCGCCGAGCTCGGCGTCCTTTCCAGCTTTGCCCAGACGTATGTCGGCCTTGTCGATGTATGCGTAGATCGAGTCAGGTCTGTCGTTGATGGTGATGCCGTCGCTCTTGATATATCCTTCGAGGTCCGCCCTTGAGAAGTTGTATAGGCTCATGTCTGAAAGCAGGATGAAGCCTTCCAGGTTTCCTTCAAGCGTACCCTTTGCCTCGATACCTTCAGGGAGGAAGTCGTTGACGATGTCGAGTGATGCCTTCGCCTTGGCATCGAGTCCGATCAGAGGATCTCCGCAGAGAAGGTCGTCCGCAGAGCCCGTGGCGTTGAGTGAAACACCGGCGATGTCGGCCTGGAACTCGTTCACTACTATTCCGAGCTTGCCGTATCTGTCAGTCTGTGCACTGATGTCCGCAGCGAGCAGTCCTTTGTAAGGATATCCCTGGTAGCTTACAGTCGAGCGGGGTACCACTATCTCCGCTATGAGTTCCGGAAGCGAGTTCTTCGATGGGATCCACCATCCGTCGCAGAGGGCGGTGAGCGTTACGGCGGCGTCGGTCTTAAGCTTGAGGGCCTCAGGGACGATGTTGGAGAGATACTCACGCACGGTCTGCTCGACAGGGCATTCGTTGACCGATAGCTCAGCTCTTACATACGAACTGTCCTGCTGCATCCTCACGTCGCCTTCTCCGCTGATGTCAAGTGTCGCAATCTCAGCGACGAGGTCTCTGATAGAGAAGGCTTTGACGTCCTTGTCCGGGAAATTTACGCTGCACTCGAGAGTCGCAGGTACGTCGAACCTTCCGAGAGCCTCGGTCGCCAGCCTTGCCCTTGCGTCCAGCCCGACCTGATAGATGTCCTTCTTCTCGTCGATGGTGAACCTGTTGAGGTTGAATGACATGGTATCGGCAGGCAGACGTCCCTCGACGTCGAGATTGTCGATACGGAAGCCGATCTTCGACTTCCATGGATCCGAGATGTCAAGCTTTCCGTCGAAGACGGTCTGGTCCATGGCAAGTGATGCGAAGAGTGTGTCCTTCGCACTGTCGAAGGTCACGTATGGGTTGCCTGTCAGGGCGAGTTTCCTTATGACGATCTTAGGAAGCACCGTGCTGGTCGTGTCCTCCTCGTCCGCGCTGAAACGGAATATGTCCCAGTTGACTGTCGTCGAATCCAGTTTGTGTGCAAATATCCTGGCACCGTCAAGTGATGCTCCCGGGAACCTGAAGCTTCCCTTCATCGCCGCCATGTAGTTGACAGCTACGGACAGGTTTCGGAAAGAAGCGAGCGTGTCCATGGCAGCACCTCGGCCGGCGTTCCTCAGATGATGGCTTATGCCTGTGCTGTCGTATGCGGCGAACCTGTCGTGGGGATAGGTGAGGACGAAGTCGTCTATGCTGACCTCGAGGTTAGGGAAACTCTTGAATACGGATGCGCTGATGGCTCCGAAGCTGACCTGACCGTCGACGAATTCGGCTGCGTACTTATTTGCCATCTTCGTCAGGAATGAGGTGCTGAGAACTATCTGGAAAACAACGAGAAGGAAAGCCCACAATCCGAAGAATACGCCCAGACCTATCTTAAGTCCGAGGAATCGTTTTTTCTTTCTGGCGGTAGTTTCCATGTATCTTTGTTCAGTGTCCAGCTGTGGCAATTATACAAATATAGGTATATATGGCAGATTTTGCTATATATACCTGATAAAATAAAAGCCGGAAACCTTTCGGTCCCGGCTTATGCATGACAATGCAGAAACTACTGCTCGTCCATGATCTGGAGATGCTGAACGTAGATTGCTTTCTGCATCTGTACTCTCTTCTTTGCTGAAGGCTTCTCGAAGTTCTTTCTAGCGCGGAGCTCACGGATGGCACCGGTCTTCTCGAACTTTCTCTTGAATCTCTTGAGAGCTCTCTCGATGTTCTCACCTTCTTTGATAGGTACTATAATCATTTCTAAATCACCTCCTTTTTATATAGCGGCTGCAAATGTAGCGGAAATCATCCGTTTTCCAAAATTTTTCTCAAAGAATTCATGCCTTCAGTCGCAACTTCCCTGATATGGGTGGTCCTGTTGTCGTGGATCGCCACGCTCTGCGGGTCTATGATGTAGATAGGAACCTTGGGACCGACATATCTGTAGAGCCCTGCGGCAGGGTAGACTGTCAGCGACGTGCCTACGATGACGAAGATATCTGCCTTTGCGACCTCGTCGATCGCCGCCTCGATCTTAGGAACTGCCTCGCCGAACCATACGATGTGCGGCCTCAGCTGTTTCCCGCTGGGGGCCTTGTCTCCTATCTCTATCCTGTCATATCCGATGTCGAACACTTCGCGCTCAGATCCGTTCTGCTCGTAGACACCGATCTCAGGCCTGACCTTCGTCACCTCGCCATGGAGGTGGATTATCCTGGTGCTTCCGGCCCTTTCATGGAGATTGTCGACATTCTGTGTGATGACGGTGACTTCGTAGTCCTTCTCAAGCTCAGCGATGATCCTGTGCGCCTGGTTAGGCTTCGCGTCCCTGAGCTGCTCCCTGAGCTCGTTGTAGAAGTCGAGGACATACTTGCGGTCGCGCTGCCACCCTTCAGGGGTGGCTACATCCTCCGGGTTGTACTTGTCCCAGTATCCTCCGTTGTCCCTGAAAGTGCTGAATCCGCTCTCGGCGCTTACTCCTGCGCCGCTGAGTACGACTAATTTCTTCTTTGCCATATCAGTTGAAGTCTATGACCATGGTTATTTCATCTCGAAATAGAATTTCCTGACCCAGTACTCGAACAGAGGGTCCTGGAGGGTAGGGATGTCATCGTCGTCAAACACGATGATCTCCTTCTTGACGAGGGCCTCCCTGAGCCTCTTGACGTTCGCGGACGAATTGAGAGAATACTTATGTATCACTTCCGATGCGCTGAACTTGGTCACTCCGTCCAGTATCGCCTTGAGCAGGCTGACCTGGAAGGTCGTGAGACTGTTCATGGTCGCCTGGAACCTAGGTTCATGGATGGCCAGTATCGAATTGAGCGCCTCGATCAGGGTGTTCTCAATGATATATCCTTTAGACAGGGAGTCACATATATTGACGAAATGGTTGATGTACCACAGATTGTTCTTGAAGAGCTTGCACATTCCCAGAAGAAGCTCTCTCTCGACTATCTTTCCTCCTGTGAGGAAACCCTTCACGACATGCTCGATGATCTCCTTTTCGTCCACTTCCTTCAACGGAAGGTGCTCTACCTTGCGGTAGAAGTAGTGCTTCACCTTGAAGATGTCCTTCATGGCATTTACCATGGACCCGGAGAAAATGAAAGAGCAGCCAGGCTTTGGATCAGAGGCCATCTCGGCGAGGACCGATTCCATGGTCCTGCATACCTTGTCCCCGTCCTCGGTCATCATGATGTTCTGGAAATCGTCCATTATGAGGAGCATCTGCTGCTGTTTCTCACGGGCGATCCTCTGGGGAAGGCGGAGCATTTCGAGGATGTCGTTGTCGTCTACGTTCCAGTTCGTCGATATGACTGCATCGTTCTCGGAATAGTCGGCCTGGTCGAAGATGAAGTGGGTGCCGGAGAGGTGCCTGCCGATGATGTCGGCGAACTCCCCGGGGGTGGTCGCGACAGTCCTGATGGCTGTCGTTCCGAAACGGATGAGGAACTCGCTTATGGTGCGGACGTTAAGCAGTGAGAACTGGCCTACGATGAACTGCTGCCCCTTGATTCTGGTGTTGAGCAGTGCCTGCTGCACGAGGGAGGTCTTGCCGGCTCTAGGTGGCTCATACAGAACCACATGCGCGCCTTGACCGATGAGGTTTCCAAGGACGGTGCATTCTTCTTTGCGTCCGATGAAATCCTTGCCGGTCACATGTCTGTCGTAGGGGAATGGGGTGCTCATGTCTGCTTGTCCGTTTTAGTGTAACAGTTTTGTTAGGCGAATATAGCCAAAAATGCCTGTCAATCAAAATAATATTTTGTAGAATGGATAAAAAACGCTACATTTGCAGTCCGTTTAATAATCATGGCCGTCAAGCCCGATAAGATCTGCCCATGGGAGCAGACGCTTGCGGTTGAAACTTTAAGAGTTTTTAATAAAGATGTACGCAATCGTAGACATCGCTGGTCAGCAGTTCAAAGTTGAAGCTGGATCAAAGATTTATTGCAACCGTCTCGCTGCAAAGAAGGACGAGAAGGTTGAGTTCACAAAGGTACTCCTTATCGACAATGAGGGTGCTGTAAAGGTAGGTGCTCCTTATGTTGAGGGCGCAGTAGTTAAGGCAACAGTTCTTGCAGACGACGCAAAGGCAGACAAGGTTCTTGTCTTCAAGAAGATCCGTCGCAAGGGTTACCAGAAGTTGAATGGTCATCGTCAGAAGCTGACTCAGATCCAGATCGACGAAATCGCTTAATTATCAGGAGGAAAGAATTATGGCACATAAGAAAGGTCAATCAAGTTCAAAGAACGGTCGTGAGTCACAGAGCAAAAGACTCGGTCTCAAGAAGTTCGGTGGTCAGGTAGTTAAGGCTGGCAACATCATCGTACGTCAGAGAGGTACAGTACACAACCCATCTGAGAATGTCGGTATGGGTAAGGACCACACTCTTTACGCACTCGTGGACGGTACAGTAAAGTTCACCCGTAAGAAGGACGACAAATCTTTCGTATCGGTAGTTCCTTTTGAGAACTAATCCCCGAAGGAGTCAAGAATAGAAGAGGACAGCACTTCGAGTAGATGTGCGGTCCTCTTTTGCAATTAGAAAAAGAAGTTATGCTTACACTCAAATTGCTTCGCGAGAACCCTGAATTCGTAATCAGCAGACTCGCAGTCAAGAATTTCGACGCAAGACCGGTAGTTGAGAAGGTGCTTGCCCTCGACGAGACCAGACGTAATCTCCAGGCAGAAAGCGATGGTCTTCTTGCTCAGCAGAAAGTGAAGGCAGCCCTTATCGGCGGTCTCATGAAGGAAGGCAAGAAGGCAGAGGCTGAAGAGGCCAAGAAGGAAGTCGCTGAACTCAAGGCCAAGTCAAACGAACTTCTCGCCAAGGCAGATGAGAACAACAAGGAGCTCGAGGCTACACTCGTGCTTCTTCCTAACCTCCCTTGTGAGATGGTTCCGCTCGGAAAGGGCGCTGAGGACAATCTCGTCGTGAAGATGGGCGGTGAGGATCCCGTACTTCCTGAGAATGCGCTTCCGCACTGGGAACTCTGCAAGAAGTACGACATCATCGACTTCGACCTCGGAGTGAAGATCACCGGTGCAGGTTTCCCTGTATATAAAGGAAAAGGTGCAAAGCTCCAGAGAGCTCTCATCAACTTCTTCCTCGACCAGAACACTGCTGCAGGATACCAGGAGGTTGAACCACCAGTAATGGTCAACACAGCTTCGGCATACGGCACAGGCCAGCTTCCTGACAAGGAGGGCCAGATGTACCATGCAAATCTTGACGATTTCTATATGGTACCTACCGCCGAGGTTCCTGTGACCAACATCTTCAGAGATGTGATCCTCGCAAACAACGACTTCCCTCAGAAGATGACCGCATATACTCCATGCTTCCGTCGTGAGGCAGGCTCATATGGCAAGGACGTGCGCGGTCTCAACAGACTCCATCAGTTCGACAAGGTCGAGATCGTACGTGTCGAGAAGCCTGAGAACTCATATGCAGCCCTCGACGAGATGGTAGCACATGTGGAGAGCCTCGTCAACAAGCTTGGTCTCCGTTACAGGATTCTCCGTCTCTGCGGTGGCGACATGAGCTTCACATCAGCTATCACCTACGACTTCGAGCTCTGGTCAGCAGCTCAGGGAAGGTGGCTGGAGATCTCTTCAGTATCCAACTTCGAGTCATACCAGGCCAACCGCCTCCATCTCCGTTACAAGGATGAGAACGGCAAGACTCAGCTCTGCCATACTCTCAACGGAAGCTCACTCGCTCTTCCACGCGTCGTTGCCGCTCTTCTTGAGGACAACCAGAAGGAAGACAGAATCGAGATTCCAGAGGTGCTCAGGCCATACACCGGTTTCGACTATATCGACTAATATAGTCTGTCTGGATGCCGGATAGCAGAACGATAATCGGAATTGACCCCGGAACCAACATTCTTGGCTTCGGGGTCATTGAGATTGTCAGGAAGGGAGCCAGGTTCGTGGACATGGGCGTGGTCGACCTTCGCAAGGAGAAGGATGCGTATGCCAAGCTCAGACGTATCCTGGATGAGATAGGGTATCTCTGCGACTACTACCATCCCGACGACATGGCGCTTGAGTCTCCTTTCCTGGGCAAGAACGCCCAGGTCATCTTCAAGCTGGGACGAGCTCAGGGCGCGGCGATACTTGCTGCGGCTACCAGGGACATCCCTGTCTTCGAGTATGCTCCGATGAAAGCCAAGGTCGCAATTACCGGAAACGGTAAGGCTTCAAAGGAACAGGTGGCAACCATGGTCCAGAAGACTCTGGGCATAAGTATTGAGGAGAAATATCTCGATGCGACCGATGCGCTGGCAATAGCCATGTGCCATTATTTCCAGCTTACGAATCCTCTCTCGAGTACAAAAGCGTCCAGCAGTTGGGAGAAATTCATAGAAGCGAACCCGGAAAGAGTCAAATAATCCATTTTTTTTCATTTTGGATTAAACCCCGTAGGTGGTGATATGTCTAAAATTGAGTAAAAAGAATCAGAACTATATGCTTAGTGGTGTAAAATCCAGGATTGTAACAATTATGGCAGCATTCTTTGCAATGCTGTTTTTTGCGTCGAACGCATTCGCACAGGGAAGAAACAATGTTTCACTTACCCTTGTTGACTCGTCTACAGGCGAGCCGATACCGTTTGCTACCGTATCGATTACCAAGAAGGGTGCTACCAGCGCTCTCAAGTATGCTCTTACCGGTACAGACGGTAAGGCTGTTCTCGAGAAGATCCAGGCTGGAGAGTATACCGTCAAGGGTGAAATGATGGGCTATGTCGCCAATACGACAGAGGTCAAGGTGGAGGGCAAGGACATCGACCTCGGTCAGTTCAAGCTCAACCCTGACATGGAGGCCCTCGATGCAGCAAGCGTTTCCGCAGTAGGAAACCCTATCACAGTAAAGAAAGATACTATTGAATACAACGCTTCGTCGTTCAGGATCACTGAGAACGATATGCTTGAGGACCTCCTCAAGAAGTTCCCTGGCATCGAGGTCGGCTCTGACGGTTCAATCACCGCCAATGGCCAGACTATCACCAAGATTTATGTCGATGGCAAGACCTTCTTCATGGACGACCCTACTCTTGCTTCAAAGAACCTTCCTGCAAAGATCATCAACAAGGTGAAGGTCGTAAGGAAGAAGTCTGACCAGGCAGCGTTCACAGGTATCGACGACGGTGAGGAGGAGACTGTGCTCGACCTTTCTGTCAAGAACGGCATGATGAACGGTATCATGGGCAACGTCAAGGCTGGTCTTGGTCATGACCTTCCAGCTACCGAGTCTCTCTACGACGAGCACCGTTACACAGGAAACCTCTTCCTCGGTAACTTCTCTACCGGTACACAGTATGCAGTCATCGGTAATGCCAACAACGGCAACAACATGGGCTTCGGCGGCATGGGCGGCCAGATGGCACGTGGTGGCGGTGGCGGCTTCGGCGGCATGGGTGGCGGTGTCACCTCTTCATATATGCTCGGTGCCAACGTAGGTAAGGATTTCCTCGACGGAGACCTTGAGACAACCGCGGACTATTCATTCAACGGATCCAACAGCGATTCAAGAAGCAACTCATATAAGGAGCAGTACTTCGACGACTACACCCTTATCAATGACTCTCAGTCAAAGTCACTCAGAGACCAGACAAGCCATAACGTGGGTCTCAGACTTCAGAGGTCTTTCTCAAAGAACTCTTCACTCATCTTCGAGCCTCAGGTAAGCTTCGGCAAGAGCAGTTCGCTTTCTGACGAGACCTTCAAGAGCTTCAACAATGTCTATGACGAAGCAAACAAGGTGAAGGACGGCTACAGCCTCAACACCAGCGACGGCAAGAACATCCAGGCATCAGGTAGACTCCAGTATCGTCAGCGTCTCGGACTCCCTGGCCGTACACTCGTGATCAACTCGAACTTCAGCTATACCCTCAGCGACCAGGACGGTATGAAGCAGTCCCTCACTGACAACTTCAGGGATGGTGAGAAGATCGGTACCAGCATCGTGAACCAGAGAACACTCAACAACTCAAACAATTTCTCTGTAACCGGTCGTGCAACATACACCGAGCCTCTCGGCAACAACTTCTATCTCGAGGGCAACTATTCAGCTACCTGGAGAAAGCAGAACTCAGACAGAAAGTCTTGGGATTCAGGTCCAGTGGATGAGTTCTCTATCGGCAACTTCAACTACAACCCTGTCGGAGAGGTCATCAACGCTGCTTATACCAACACTATCCTCAACGAGACCCTCAGCCAGCAGATCGGAGCGAACATGCTCTATCAGAGCGACAAGCTCGTTGCCCAGGTGGGTGTCAGCGTACTCCCTACAAGGACTCACAACAAGACAGACAGGGCAGTCAACCCTATCGATACCACATACTCAGTGCTTAACTGGTCTCCTACCATCAGAGTCGACTACGATTTCACTGACAACATGAATCTCCGAGTTGACTACCGCGGCCGTTCAAACCAGCCAAGCGTATCACAGCTTGTCCCTGTGCTTGACAACAGCAACCCTATCTCGATGTCTCTCGGTAACCCATACCTCAACCCTTACTTCAACCACAACATCAGTACTGAGGTACGTTACAACAACAGAAAGAACTTCTCTTCATTCAACATCAGACTCAACGGAGGCTTCAACCAGAACCCTATCGTGAACGCTCAGTGGGTGGATGAGAACCATAAGACATACTCAATGCCAGTGAACGGTCCTACTACAGGCAACTTCGGTGGTAACATGTTCTTCAACTCTCCTATCGCGAAGTCAAACTTCTCAATCAACGCTTCGTTCGGTGGTAACACCAGCACCTCAGCATCTTACGTAGGAAACGGCGTCGAGACATCGAAGTACCTCACCGAGGATGAGTTCAGATATGACCTCTTCATGCAGGACAACCCTGACTTCAACAAGTCAAAGGTATTCCAGAGAAACGATACCAAGTCTTACAATGTCAACGGTAACGCTACTTTGACCTTCCGTACAGACGTACTCGAGGTAAGAGCCGGTGGTAACGCAAGATATCAGAACTCCAACTACAGTATCAATCCTGAAAACAACATCAGCAGATGGAACAACGGTATCAACGGATCCATCACCTGGACATGGAACCTTACAGGTATGTCATTCAGGACTGATGCTAACTACAGATGGTACGTAGGCTATACAGTGGACATGCCTAGCGAGACTATCGTAAACGCTGAGATCTCTAAGCTCGTGTTCAGGAACAGAGCTACCGTTACAATGAACATCTATGACCTCCTTGGCCAGACCAAGAACTTCTCACAGTCATCTAACGGTAACACCTACACTGAGAGCACCAACAACTCACTCGGCCGTTACATCATCTTCTCATTCACATGGAGATTCGGTACAATCGGCGGTGGTCGTGGTGGCCGTGGCGGCGGAATGCCAATGGGCGGTGGTCGTGGTGGCTTCGGCGGTGGCCGTGGCGGAATGATGGGTGGCGGCTTCGGCGGTGGCTTCGGCGGCGGACGTGGCGGACGCTTCTAAAAAGGATCTTGACCTATCTACATATCAAAAAAGGAGGCTGACAGCGGTCAGTCTCCTTTTTTTCATCCCATTGATGTTTGTAATCACGCCATCACGCCATCAAGATTGGCTCTGCCCGTACGTCGCACGGGTCTTCGCGTATCAGCAGGCAGGTTAGCCTTTCCTGACGATGTCCTGAAGGACAAGACCGGAGATGGTCAGTCCGAAAATACCGGTTATGTGTGCAGTAGTGCCGTTTATGACGGCCTTGTAATCACATGTCTCACCCTTGTCACCACCTTTGTTCGGAAGTACTTCGTCGTCATAGACGCATAGGAACTTATGCGCAGGGTAAGTGCCTGCCTTCTTGAACTTCTTCCGCAGAGCAGCTCCGAGCGGACATCCGCGCACTTCCCAGAACTCGGCGACACGTATCTTCGTCGGGTCGATCTTGCACGCCGCACCCATGGACGAGAACAATGTAGCCTTGCTCTCGCAGGCCTTCAGCATCAGATGAGCCTTGTCCTTGAGGCTGTCGATCGCGTCGATCACATAGTCGTATGAATCGAGATCGAACTGACCCTCTGTCTCTGCGGTATATATCTGATGGACTGCTTCGATATCTGCTTCAGGATTGATCTCCAGGAGTCTTTCGCGGAGTACGTCAACCTTGACACGGCCTACCGTCTTCGTCGTGGCCATAAGCTGGCGGTTCACATTGGTGACATTGACGGTATCCATGTCCACCATGGTCAGGTGGCCGATTCCGCTGCGGATAAGTCCTTCGGCACACCAGCTTCCGACACCGCCCACTCCGAAGATGATGACCCTGACGGAAGCCAGCTTCGCCATCATTTCCTCGCCAAGAAGGCGTTCCGTCCTATCGAATATCTCTGCTGCCATCTCCACGTCTGATAAAGAGCCTTACACCCATCGCTACAGCGAGAAGGGCAAAGAGCATAGAACAGATCCTGCCGACGATATCTCCGTTCTCGGCAAAGAAAGTAATTCTGTCATTAAGGTTCATGGTACCCTGCATCACCGTTTTCTCCCACCATGGACCTTTCTCGATGATGCGGCCTCTCTGGTCGATGAAGGCGGAGATTCCGCTGTTGCCACAGCGGGCGATGTCTCTTCGCAGCTCGATTGCCCTGAGTGAAGAATAGCTCAGGTGCTGACGATATCCTGGAGTGTCACCCCACCATGAGTCGTTGGTGATGACGGCAAGAAGTCTGGCGCCTTTCTTTACATATCCTGTGCAGTACTCTCCGTATATCGATTCGTAGCAGACGGCACAGCCGACCGGGATCTCCACTCCGTCTGCCTTTACGTCGAGCAGGGATATCTCATCCTGCCCGGTGCATCTTCCCATGACACCGCCGAGCATGTCGTCTATCTTGCAGAAAAAGCCTGGATATGGGGTCATCTCGACTGCGACCACCAGCTTGCTCTTGTGGAATATCTGCTTCCTCTTGGTGCCGTCTATGATGAGTGCTGAGTTGTGGGATTCTGTCCAATAGTCATCTCCTGCGGGTCTTGCAGTCTTGGAAGGTCTGGTCGGCGACTGGATGAATTCGTATGAGGACGCTCCGAATATCATGTTGACTCCGTGATATCCGCTGAGTGCTTCGTCGAATCTTCTCCAGGTCCTGCTGGATCCGATGTCACCGACAACCACGTCATTGGTGAAGGTCTCGGGGGCGAGGACGAGCATAGGTGAACGGTCGAGTGAGTCCCTTCCGGAAAGCAGTCTGTCCAGCTGATCGTTCAGTATGGCATTCTGCTGGTCCTGAGAGAGTCTCTCGAACTTATGGTATGGGTCGATGTTCGGCTGCAGGATTCCGACTGTGAGCGGTTCATCGGACTCTTCGTATGTGTTCCAAATTGCAAGAGAGATGGCCATAGGGGCGAAGATTGCCAATGCGGACAGACCGGTTGCAGCGACCTTGCCCTTGATGTTCCAGTTGAAGAAAGTACCCTCTGAAAGCGCGCACATCAGGCCGAAGATGCTCAGGTTCGACACCCATACCCAGAGGGAGCCTCCCAGGGTGCCGGTGAATTCATACCACTGAGCGAGGCCAAGGGTCCTTGCGAAGCTGTTTCCAAGAACCAGCCATGGCCATGAGATCTGGGCCGATGTAAGGTAGTATCTTTCCCATGCGATCCATGCAGCCGCAAGGAATATGTATGGGACGGTGCCTTTGAAGACTTTCTTGCTGAGACGGAAGAGGCCGAAGACGACCGACATCTGGAAGGCGTTTGCAAGAACTGCGAAGATTCCGCCTCCGACGGTGGCGTTGCATACCCAGAACGTGGTGATGGCATTCCATGCCACGAATGCGCTGTAGTGCCACATCCATACTTTCCTGATGCCACAGTCGGTGGCTATCTTGTCCATGCAAAGCAGCGGTACGAATCCGAAAAGGGCGACCCAGCCGCAGTGGGGTACAAGGAATGGCACTGACATCATCAGTGCGAAAAGCAGCGACAGGGCTGCCATGGTCTTTTTTTCTGTCTTGAACTGTTCCATCTTACGTCTCCACAAAGATATGAATTAATTTGCTATCTTTGTATTTTGTGATAATTGAAAGAAGACAATGCTCCTCAATATTGTAAAAGCATTCCTGATCGGTATATGTGCGTCGGCTCCGCTGGGTCCGACTGCGATCTATATCCTCCAGGTCTCGCTCAGCAAGGGACATAAGCCTGGTTTCCTGACAGGCCTTGGTGCGACTACCATGGACACCATCTATGCGGTCATGGCGATCTTCGCACTTGCCTTCGCCGAGTCATTCCTTGACAGCCACAAGGTGCTGATCATGATCCTCGGTGGTCTTGTGGTGGCTCTCGTAGGCGCTTCGGTGGTGTTTTCCAATCCTTTCCGCAAACTTAAGCCCGGAGATAATCCATCGTATTCCATAAGGGACTATGCCCAGGCAGTCGCATTGGCTCTTTCGAATCCTACAGCGATCGTGGTGATGTTCACTCTCTTCGCATTCTTTGACGTGGATATCAGTGGACAGGGCTTCAATGTGGCTCCGCTGATCTGTGCAGTCGCTGCCGGATCTGCCAGCTACTGGTTCTGCTTCACAGGTTTTTTCGGATATATCAGGCATAATTTCAAGCTCGCTACGCTGGTATGGGTGAACCGTATTGCCGGTGTGGTGGTGATGATAGTCGGTATCGCATTGCTGGCTGAAGGCTGCATCAAGCAGCTTATGAACAATTTATAACAGATCATGGAAGAGAAGAAAAACAGATCAGAAGTTTCTTTCGTTGAGTGGGCAGTCAAGAACGCAATCGCTATTGCAGTCCTTGTACTTGTCGTTGTGATCGGTGCAAGCATACTCCTGAAGGTGGGTACACACCACGGAAAGGTAATCATAGTGCCGGACCTTACCAATATGAAGGTCTCAGAGGCGAAGCATATTGCTTCATCTGAGGAGCTTAAGATTGAAGTGACAGACTCGGTCTACATCAGAAGAATGGGCAGGGGGCTGGTGTACTCCCAGAATCCTAAGGCAGGATCACAGGTGAAGAAGGGCAGGAGAATCCTTCTGACGATCAATTCCGTGACTCCTAAGAAAGTGCAGATGCCTAATCTCGTGGGCTACTCTATGAGGCAGGCAAAGGCAGAGCTTCTCTCAAGAGGCCTTTCTCTCGGCAAGCTTTTATATGTAGATGACATCGCCACCAACAACGTCCTCAAGCAGACATATAAGAACCGTGACATCAAGGCCGGTACCATGATCGACAGCGGTACCGAGATCGATCTCGTGGTCGGTCTCAACTCTGAAGAGAACCAGACCTATGTCCCTAAGCTTACAGGTCTCAAGTATATGAGAGCTGTGGATGTGGCACATGACAGTCAGCTCAATATCCGCAAACTTGTGTTCGACGAGTCCGTGAAGAACTATGGCGACTCTCTCGACGCTGTCGTGTATAAGCAGAATCCTTCAGCCTCTTCCGAGCCTACCATCATGGGATCTGAGGTGACTCTCTATCTTACAAATGACCCTGAAAAGCTGAAATAGAATCAATGGCAGATCTCGATAACATGGATACTCGGGAGGACGAGATCCTCGATGACGATGGAATGTTTGAGCATTTCAGGCTCAACGTGGACAGCGGTCAGACTCCTATGAGAGTCGACAAGTACATGGCCTGCCATCTTGAGGACACATCCAGGGCAAGGGTACAGAATGCTATCAAGAACGGCTATGTGCGTGTCAATGACAAGGTCGCCAAGGCGAATGTCATCATCCGTCCAAACGATGTCATACGTTTCGTCATGCCGTATGAACGCCACGGTTTCGAAGTCCTTCCTGAAGACATCCCTCTTGACATAGTCTACGAAGACGACGATTTCCTGATCGTCAACAAGCCTGCCGGAATGGTCGTGCATCCTGGCCATGGCCACTTCGACGGAACTCTCATCAATGCTCTTTCCTACCATCTTGGCATAACTCAGGGACCCGATGCCGAGGATGAGAGGATGGGTGTGCTCGTACACCGCATCGACATGGATACGTCAGGTCTCCTTGTCGTGGCGAAGAATGACGCGGCGCAGCAGAATCTTGCAAAGCAGTTCTTCGTGCATTCGATCGAAAGAAAGTATGTGGCCGTCGTCTGGGGCAACATACGTGAGGACGAAGGTACCATAGTCGGTAACATAGGCCGCGATCCTAACGACCGCCTGCGTTTCAAGGTATATCAGGAGGAGGATAAGGGAAAGCATGCTGTCACCCATTACAAGGTCCTTGAGCGTTTCGGCTTCGTGACTGTCGTGGAGTGCCGTCTCGAGACCGGCCGTACCCATCAGATCCGCGTCCATATGTCATATATAGGACATCCTCTCTTTGGAGACGAGCGCTATGGCGGCACTGAGATACGCAAGGGAACCATCTATGCTAAATACAAGCAGTTCATCAAGAACTGCCTTGAGATATGTCCTCGGCAGGCTCTTCACGCCAAGACTCTCGGCTTCGACCATCCGTCGACAGGCAAGGTCGTCAGGTTCGATTCAGAACTCCCTGCAGACATGCAGGCGCTGATAGAGAAATGGCGCAAGTATTCCCAGAACATGCCGGAGGAATAGCAGCCCGCTTTGAAACAGAGAAGGCCTTCTCATAAAGAGAGGGCCTTTTTTCTAAGATATTCGTTGAATGCGTCCTTGTAGGAGTCTGAGATAGGGATGATCGTCCTTCCTATGAGGATCTCCATACCTGGCTGGATGGAATCGATCTTGTCCAGTGCAACTATGTAGGAACGGTGGACCCGCATGAATGCGGACGATGGAAGCATGTCTTCGATGCCTTTCATCGTTATGTGCGTCACCAGAGCTGTCTTCGAACTTGCTGTGTAGATCGTGACGTAGTCCTTCATCCCTACGATGTAGAGTATGTCTGCGATCATCACTTTCTGCAGGACCTTGTCGGTCTTTACGTAGATCGAGTCGTTTTCCTCTTTATCGTTGGCTGCAGCAGAAGCTGCTTCCTTCAGGCTGAACCACTGCTGTGCCTTCTCGACAGCCTCCAGGAACTTCTGGTAGCGGATAGGCTTGAGGAGATAGTCAAGCGCGTTGACCTCAAAGCCTTCAAGCGCGTACTGGGCGAAGGCTGTAGTGAAGATTATCCTGGTCTCTTTCGGGATCATCCTCGAAAGGTCCAGCCCGTTCAGGTCTGGCATCTGTATGTCAAGGAACACCAGGTCCGGAGCCTCGTCGCGTATCTTGGAAAGTGCCATCACAGGATCTGTGAAAGATTCGATCAGTTCGATCCCCGGAGTTCTCTCGACGAAGGTCTCTATCATCTTGACGGCCAGAGGCTCGTCGTCGACGATGATGCATCTTATGTTTTTCATGTCTAGGCGAAGATATTTCTTATTCTGAGCGTTGAAATGTAGCGGTCTTCCTGAGGACCGTAGCTGAACTCGTATTGTCCTGGGTAGATAAGTTCAAGGCGCTTGTGCATGTTCTGGATTCCGATTCCGGAACCCGCCATGTCAGTCTTCTGCTTCTCGAACAGGCTGTTGCTGCATTCGAAGACCAGATCTGTCCCATCTGCCTTCATCGATACGTCAAGGAAGGAATCCATCCTTGAGTTCACTCCGTGCTTGAAGGCATTCTCGATGAGCGAGATGAAAAGGAGCGGGGCTATCTGGGCGTTGCCTGAAGGTATGACCATGGTGACATTGACCGAGGCTTTCCCGTTGCATCTCAGTTTCATGAGGTCGATGTAGTCCTTCATGAACTCGACTTCACCGCTAAGAGGGACCATCTCCTTGTCTGTCTCATAGAGCACATATCTGAGCAGGTCTGAAAGCTGAGCTATGCTTTCCTGGGCCTTGTCTCCGTCGATCACCGTGAGTGAGGAGATGTTGTTCAGGGTGTTGAACAGGAAGTGGGGATTGAGCTGGTTCTTGAGCCATGAAAGTTCAGCCTCTGCGGCGTTTCTCTTCTGGACCTCGTACTGGTGGTTGATGTCGATCGAGCGGATGATGTAGCTCAGCCCGACTGCAAGGCATATCACGCAGATGTTGAGGAGGACCCTGAGGAGACTCTGGTAGATGAATGCGATCTTGAAGTGTGACAGGAAATCGAATTCGGGCATCTCCACCTCATGAGGGAACCCTCCCATAGGGGGAGGGGTGAAGCTGAGGGCCTTGTTGATCGACCAGGCTCTCCATGCTGCTATCAGCACGATGTTCACGATGTAGAACCACTTTCTCTTTCCCTTGACGAAAAGGCACTTAGGGCAGAGGAATATGTAGTTCAGGAGGAACAGCCCGACCACAGGCCCGAACATCCTCAGCGATCTCGCTGCGTGCCCCATGAAATCTCCGCCGTAGCCCATCAGTATCGGGAGAAGGCCCGGTACGAAGATTATCCAGAGAACGAATAGGGTGAGGACGACGTTGATGAACAACTTAGTATTGTAGGTCTGTGGCTTCATGGCTGCAAGTTAGTAATTATTTCAATAAGGTGTCACTATTTTCCTGACATCATTGAGTTGATGCTCTGTCCCATGCTTTCGCTGTTGAGCTGGCTGTCGTCCACGTTGACTCTTCTGGCTTTTCTGACTGAACCGGTGTTCCTGCCGAATGAGTAGGTGAGGCTTGCCTGGATCTGTCCCATAGGAATTGTCATTGAACTTGTCGATGTGAAGTTGATACCTGTGGTAGTTGTCGTGCTCTTCATGCTGAGACCGTCCTTTGTGAGCATTCCGCTGACTGAGAGGCTGAGTCTGTTGTCGAGCAGTGACTTGCTTGCGCTGAGGTTGAGCATGCTCATTCCGTCTGACTTGCCCTGGAGGGTTACTCTGCCACCTGCGAGGATGAGGTTTGCGCTGAGTCTGATGTCGCCTGGGATAGTCTGCTGGAGTCCGATCATTGCTGTCTGTGTCCATCCGCTGTTGCTCTGAGAGAGGGCGTCGCTGCTGAGATCTGTGTAGCCGAGAGATCCGTTGATGGTGATTCTGGTCTGCTTCCAAGGAGTGTACATGATGAATGCGTTGAGTCCAGTAGTGCTGCTTGATACGATGTTGCCGTAGGTTGTGTTGAGGATGTTGTTGCTGTCAAGGAAACTGTACTGTGAGATTCCGTCAGGAGAGAGGGTGTATCTGAGTGTTGCGTTTACCATGAGCTTTGGTGTGTAGAGGTTGTAGACGAGGTTGAGGTTATGGCTGTTGTCAGTAGAGAGGTTGGTGTTGCCATAGCTGAGCTGTGTAGGGTCTGTCGTGTCGATGTAAGGGTTGAGATATGAGATACCTGGGCGGCTTACTCTCATATTGTATGAAAGACCGATGTTCTGGGTGTTGCTGATGTTGTACTGGAGGCTGGCTGCTGGAACGAGGTTGCCGTATCTGATGCTGAAGTCCTCTCCCTGTCCTGCCGCGTAGCTGACGTCCTGCCAGGTGTACTCGTAGCGGAGACCGCCCTTTACACCGAGATTGCCGAACTTTCCGTTGTACTCAGCGTAGACAGCACCGATGCTGTTGTAGAAGTCATAGTTGAGGCTGCCGTTTGCAGTAGGCTCGAAGATGCTGCCGTTCCATACATAGTTCGTCTGGTCTGAAGAGTTGTTCCTGTAGGTGAACTTGACACCGGCAGAGATGCTCTGGTTGAAACTGATTGGAGTGATGAAGTCTGCCTGGATGCTGTGGCTGAGAGAGTTGCTCTTGCCGTCTGCCTTTCTGTCAGTGAGGTCCATTCCGACCATCGATCCGCTATATGTGTTGAGTGTGTTGTTTATGCTAGGGCTTGAACTGAACTGGTAAGATACGAGGAAGTCTCTTCCTGGAGTCTCTGACCATGAGTGCTGGTAGTCGACTGATGCTGTGATGGAGTTGCTGGTGTTCTTTGTCTGGCTGGTTCCATCGTATCCGAAAGAGCCATGAGGAGTAGTGATGCTGGTAGCGTTGGTACCGTCCATTGTCGAACCGAAGCTCATAAGACCTGCGGATACTGACACAACGTTTTCTGAGTTGATCTCGTAGTTTGTGTTGAGGTTCACGAATTTTACAGGAGCCTTCATGCTGTTGTCGCTGTGGGTGCTTGTCACGATCTCACCGGCCTCTGTCTGCTGGATTCTTTCCATGTCCATCACTGTACCGTCCATGTCCTGGTTCATGATGTTGGCATTGATACCTGCGCTGACCTTCCCTTTCTGTACATTGTACATGACATTGCCGCCTACGCCCTTGTTCGATACGTTTATGCCTACAGAACCGTACTGCCCGTCTGAGATTGAAGAAGAACCGTTGCTGGCTACAGCTTCTGCGTTGGTGGTGATGTTGAGGACGCCGCCGGCTCCTTCTGCGTCATAGCGTACGCCAGGGTTTGTCACGACCTCGATGTTCTTTACAGAGCTTGCAGGCATGAACTTGAGGATCTGTGAAGGATTGGCTGATATCATCTGGTTAGGCTTGCCGTCTACATAGACCTTGAAGTTGCTGCTTCCGTTGACTGTGATGTTGTCCTGTCCGTCGACTGATACCATAGGGACCTTCCTGAGCATGTCAAGGACTGTGCTGGTCTGTGCGTCGACGTCGTCTTCTACCTTATAGGTCATCTTGTCGACATCCATCTTGACGAGGGTCTTCTGCTCTGTGATGGTCGCTCCGTTGAGCATCTCGACGTCGTCCTCTACCAGAATGTCTCCGAAGCTGTAGCTGTCATTGCCTTCGAGTGAGAAGTTGATTCGGATGTCCTTCTTGCCGATGTTTGAATAATAGAGGATGTAGTCTGTGTTTGAAGGAAGATCGTACTCGAACGCACCGTCCATGTCAGTGAGAGTGTAGGCAATCACCTTAGACGGGTCGGTTGCGCTGAGGAACTGGACTGCGGAAAGGCTCTCTGCCTCTCTGACGCCTGCGTTGAATGAGTTCTCTGAGAAGATGTTTCCCTTTACTGTGGTGGTCTTTGTCTGTGCGAAGAGGTTTCCTGCAATGAGAAGGAGAGCCGCTGCGATTGTGTGGAAGTTTTTCATATCTGTGTTGTTTTTTTGTTTCAATTTTGTTTCTGGTGCAAAGATGACCATAGAAACAACACGGATTTTCTTATTTAGACGAATCGCCCGATTTCATAGACGAATCGGCGGATTTCAAAAAAAGAGACAGGCTAGCTGTCTAGCTTGTCTCCTTTTTCATTGTAGAATTCATTCTGCAGGACTGAGAAGTCGGTGACTTCAACCAGATTTATCTTGCATTTGTACTTCCTTTTCCATTTGCCCAGATATGAGTTGATCAGACCTCTTGAAAGGTATGCGCCCAGAATAGGGCTGACCTTGAGAGTGAAGTTCTTGATCCCTTTGTCTGTCACATAGTACGACAGACGTCTCTCAATCTGTTCGTCGATCAGAAGGCTGGAGGTAATCTTTCCTGTGCCATGGCACACCGGACACGTCTCGGTCGTATTGATCTCGGTTGCCGGTCTTACCCTGTGGCGGGTAATCTGCATGAGTCCGAATTTTGTAAGAGGAAGGACGTTGTGCTTTGCACGGTCCTCGCTCATGAGCTCGCACATGTATTTATAGAGCTCGTTGCGGTGTTCGCCGGATTCCATGTCGATGAAGTCCACGATCACGATTCCTCCCATGTCTCGAAGCCTCAGCTGCCTTGCGATCTCTTCTGCTGCGTAGCGGTTGACCTCATAGGTGTTGTCTTCCTGGTCGGTTGTCTTGGCACGTATGCCACTGTTGACATCCACTACGTTCAATGCTTCTGTAGACTCGATTACCAGATATGCGCCCTGCTTGAGCGGCACCACCTTTCCGAAGGAGCTCTTGATCTGTCTGGTGACCTCGAAATGGTCGAAGATCGGCTCTTTTCCTTCGTAAAGCTTCACGATTTTCTCCTGCTCGGGAGAAATCAGCGAGATATACTTCTTGATGTCGTTGAACTCATGTTCGCTGTTCACGTAGACATTTGAGAACGAGTCATTGAGAAGGTCTCTGAGGATCGTGGTGGTCTTACTGTACTCGCTGAAGAGCGGCTGGACGGTCTTTGACTTCTCCAGTTTCTCCCATGAAGCTTCCCACTTGCCGATGAGCGACTTGAGCTCTGATACAAGTACTGCTGCGTTCTTGCCTTCGGCTGCTGTGCGGATGATTGCTCCGTAGTTCTTTGGGAGAATGCTCTTGACAAGCGTCTCGAGTCTTCTTTTCTCCTCCTTGGAGGAGATTTTCTGGGAAATGCTCACCTTCTCTGCGAAGGGGAGGAGTACAATGTTCCTTCCTGCTAATGAAATCTCTGCAGTCAGTCTTGAACCTTTTGTGGAAATCGGCTCCTTGACTATCTGGGCGATTATCATCTGGTCTTTCTTCAGCACATTCTCAATTCTGCCTTCCTTCTCGAGGATAGGACCGATCTTTATCTGTGAGTAGAGATCCTTTGAGTTTGTGTTGGAGTTTGTCCTGCGGACGAACTCGTCGAAAGAACTGAAATAAAGTCCGAGGTCCAGATAGTGTACAAAGGCTTCTTTTTCATCTCCGATATCCACGAAGGCCGCATTCAGGGCGGGCATTACTTTTTTCACTTTTCCGAGGTACACGTCCCCGACTGTGAAGCTTCGCCCTGAGATGGACTCGGTGTTAAGTTCGATCAGCCTGTGGTTTTCCTGCAAGGCGATACGGACTTCTGTCGATCCAACATCGACGATCAGGTCTTTTAAAAGTTCCTTTTCTGATTCCATCAGAAATTTCAGATTGTTGATAGGGAGGAAAATCCTCGTAGCAAAATAAAAAAGGGCCTCCGGAACTTCCGGCCAGCCCTTCTCTCTTAGCTTACTGCTAAAATGGCAGACACAGAAGATTACTTCTTCTTATGTCTGTTCTTGCGCAAACGCTTTTTACGCTTGTGCGTAGCCATCTTGTGGCGTTTGTGCTTCTTACCGTTTGGCATATTAATAAAGTTTTAAATGAATTATTTCTTTACTGACGCAACGAAAACCTTCGCTGGCTTGAAAGCTGGGATGTCGTGTGCGGGAATTGTCATTGTAGTGTTCCTGGTGATGTTTCTGGCTGCCTTCTCAGCTCTGTGCTTGATGATGAAGCTGCCGAAACCGCGAAGATAAACTGGCTCACCCTTGGCGAGTGACTCCTTGATGCTCTCCATGCTAGCCTCGATCACTGTCTGAACTGCTGTCTTCTCAATTCCAGTTGACTTAGCAACCTCGTTTACGATATCTGCCTTTGTCATAATAAAGTTTGTTTTGGTTTAGTATTTATATTTCAATTATAAAATAGGTAGTCGGGATTTAAACTCGCTCCTTTTGCTTTGGTTGCAAATAGGTTACAAAGTTAATCCGTTTTTGTAAAAGAACAAAACTTTTACCCTCTTTTGGCTAGCTTTTTTATGGCATAGAGATTGACTATTATATATATCGGCATATTTTCTGGGCATTTTATGACAAAATGGCATACATGTCCGGACTGCCGCCTTTACACATTGACTATAATATGAATAATAATAACGATAACATGAACGACCTTTTCTCCCCAGGTGGAGCTGAGGTAAGCATCATCCCGGTGATGTCTGGAGAGGCTCCGGTCCATTTCAACCCAAGTGACCTCCCGTCGAATCTTCCGGTCCTTGCACTGCGCAATGCGGTCCTGTTCCCTGGAACCATCTTCCCTGTCACCATCGGTAGGGAAAAGTCCCTCAGGCTCATCGATGACGCACAGAACACCAACGCGTTCATCGCCTGTATCCCGCAGCTTAATGTCGCAGTAGAGGATCCTGTCGACCTGGTGGATCTTTCGGAATATGGTACCGTTGCCAAGATCGTCAAGACCTTTGAGATGCCTGACGGTACGGTTTCGGCTGTCCTCCAGGGGCTTGGCAGGATACATCTCGATCTCATCACCCATGTCGAACCATATCTTCGTGGTAACATAACATATCAGGCTGACATCGATGCTGACATGGCAGACAAGAGTGTCAGGATGATCAGCGAGTCCCTCAAAGAGAAGGCCGGCTCAATCCTGAAGTCTTCTTCTTTCGCACCGAAGGAAGCTGTCACAGCTCTCCATTCGATCGAGGATTTCGGCTTCCTTGTCAACTTCATCGCAACTACGATTGAGATAGACAACTTCACGGAGAAGATTTCTCTTCTTAAATATAACTCGCTCAAGGAAAGGGCGATGGGCCTGCTGTCGATACTCAACCGCCAGCTTGAGCTCCTGAAGATCAAGCAGGAGATCAACGCCAAGGTGAAGTCGGAGATCGACCAGCAGCAGAGAGAGTACTACCTCAACAACCAGCTCCGTACCATCCAGGAGGAACTTGGCATGGACGGGGATGAGGATTTCAACCGCATGCGTGAGGCTGCGGCGGCAAAGGACTGGCCGGAGTCTGTCATGCAGATCTTCGAGAAGGAACTTGCCAAGCTTGAGAGATACAACCCGTCTGCGCCGGAGTACAGCATACAGTACAACTATCTCCAGTTCATGCTCGACCTCCCATGGAACCATATCTCAGAGGATGTGTATGACCTGGCGAAGGCAAAGAAGATACTTGACAAGGACCATTATGGCCTCGACAAGGTGAAGGAAAGAATCATCGAGTACCTCGCAGTCCTCAAACTGAAGGGAAACATGAAGTCTCCTATCCTCTGTCTCTACGGCCCTCCGGGAGTCGGAAAGACCAGCCTTGGAAAGTCAATCGCGAAGTCTCTTGGAAGGCAGTATGTCAGGATTGCACTCGGCGGCATGCACGACGAGGCTGAGATCAGAGGACACAGGAAGACCTATGTCGGCGCACTCCCTGGACGCGTGCTCAACGCAATCAGCCGTGCCGGCACCTCCAATCCTGTGATCGTGCTCGACGAGATCGACAAACTCTCGAGCGACTTCAAGGGCGATCCTTCTTCAGCTTTGCTGGAAGCTCTTGATCCAGAGCAGAATACGACATTCCATGATAATTATCTCGACATCGACTATGATCTGTCGAAGGTGATGTTCATCACCACTGCCAATACGATCTCGACAATCCAGCCGGCCCTTCTCGACCGTATGGAACTGATCAATGTCAGTGGCTATCTCGAGGAGGAGAAGATGGAGATCGCAAGGCAGTTCCTCGTTCCTAAGCAGCTCGAGGAGCACGGAATCGAGAAGAACGCTCTGAAGATCAGCAAGCCTGCGCTTTCGCAGATAATCGACAAGTACACCCACGAGTCTGGTGTCCGCGGTCTTGAGAAGCAGATCGCAAAGATCGCCAGAGTGACAGCCAGAAAGAAGGTGATGGAGGAGGAGTGCCCGACGACCATCAAGCCTGAGCACCTCAAGGAGTATCTCGGACTTCCTGTCGCATTCCATGACAAGCAGGAAGGAAACGAGGGCGTAGGTGTAGTGACCGGACTGGCGTGGACTTCAGTCGGTGGTGAGATCCTCTTTGTGGAGAGCTCGGTGAGCGAGGGCAAGGGAATGCTCAGCATGACCGGCAACCTAGGTGACGTCATGAAGGAGTCATCGACTATAGGATATCAGTATATCAAGGCCCATCCAGAGGTTGCTGGCCTCAGTTACGAGGAATTCTCGAAGAAGGATATCCATGTCCATGTCCCTGAAGGTGCAACACCTAAGGACGGTCCTTCAGCAGGTATTACCATGGTCAGCTCGATGGTCTCAGCTCTCAAGGGACAGGCCGTCAGGAGCGGTATCGCAATGACTGGAGAGATGACCCTCAGAGGCAAGGTGCTGCCTGTAGGCGGCATCAAGGAGAAGATCCTTGCTGCCAAGAGAGCCGGAGTGACAACAATCGTTATCTGCGAGGATAACAGAAAAGATATCGAGGACATCAAGGAAATATACGTAAAAGGTCTTACCTTTGTCTATGTCAGGACAATCGATGACGTCCTGAAGTATATTTTTGACTGATGGACGTTAAAATAGAACAATCTTGGAAAAATGCACTGCGTGGCGAGTTCGAGAAACCGTACTTTGCTTCGCTGGTGCATTTTCTGCATCAGGAAAAGGCTGCCGGGAAGACCATATATCCTCCTGGAAACCAGATATTCAAGGCTTTCGAGCTGACTCCTGTGGACCAGCTCAAGGTAGTGATACTCGGACAGGATCCATACCATGGATACGGACAGGCAATGGGCCTTTCGTTCTCTGTGCCTCAGGGTGTCAAGGCTCCACCTTCGCTGAAGAACATTTTCAAGGAGATAGAGTCTGACCTTGGAGTGAAGATGAGCGGTAGCCCTGACCTTCAGCCATGGGCAAGGCAGGGAGTGCTCCTGCTCAACGCCATCCTTACTGTCCAGGAAGCTTCTCCGGCATCCCACAGCAGGATAGGCTGGCAGGAATTCACTGATGCTGTGATAAGATATATTTCAGATAACTGCGACGGAGTGGTGTTTCTGCTCTGGGGCAATTTCGCAAGGAGCAAGAAAGCTCTCATTGATACGAGCCGCCACCATGTGCTCGAGGCTGCGCATCCGTCTCCGCTTGCCGGAGGTGCCTTCTTCGGATGCCGCCATTTCTCGAAGACAAACCAGATACTTGAGGAAGAAGGCAAGGAGCCTATCAATTGGCAGATATGATAAGAAAAGCAATATTCCCAGGATCCTTCGATCCTTTCACTGCGGGCCATCTGAACATCCTCAACCGCGCCCTGACCATGTTCGACGAGGTCGTGGTAGCCATCGGTATCAACCAGGACAAGAGGGGATTCCTCACAATGGACCAGAGACTCGAGATCATCCGCAAGGCTACAGAAGGAATGAAGGGAGTCAGTGTCATCAAGTACGACAACCTCACAATTGATACATGTAAGGAGCTTGGCATCAAGCATATAGTCAGAGGAGTCAGGAATATGCTCGACTTCGAGACAGAGAGGTCGATCGCTGACATGAACCGTCGAATCGAACCGGATATCGAGACCATCATCATCCCTACTTCCCAGGAGTTCGCGCACATCTCTTCTTCAGCCGTGCGTGACATTCTCAAGCACAAGGGCGATACTACCCAGTTCATGCCAAAGGGCGTGCATCTTCCTGAAATCGACTGATATGCGTCTGCTTGGTAAAGTGCTGGCAACCGCCATGTCCATGGTATGTGTATGTACGACCGTACATGCCCAGCTGGACTCTGCCCGTACTGCCGCACTTGACCGTAACGTCGAGGCCTATGTCAAGGCCATCGAGGCTGAGAGCATTGCGACCAAGATCGAAGAGGTCGACTTCATGCTCTCCAGCTGCGATCCGGGAGAGGTCAGGAACCATGTCGCCATCAAGGCCTATGACCTCTATCTGAATTCTCCGCTCATGGGAGATGAATCGGTGGCAGTCCACCTGACTGACAGCTGGTTCGTCCCGGGGAGGGCGTCATTTACCAACGACATCGACCTGATGAACGCGCGCATCTACGCGGAGTTCAACCGCCGCTCGCTCATTGGCTGCCCGGCTCCGTCCCTGAGGCTCCGTACTCCCGAGGATGTCGAGGTCGAGGCCCTTGGTCTCAGAGCGGACTCTCTCTCAGCTGGAAGCAGCCGCCTGAGGGTACTTTTCCTATATGATACGGACTGCTCGAAGTGCCAGATGGAGACAATCCTGCTGCGTTCGATGTTCCGCCAGACTGACTATCCGATAGATCTGCTGGCCGTATATACCGGAAGCAACAAGGACGCATGGGACAGGTACCGTGCCGGCCAGATGGCTTTCGAACAGGGTGCTGAGCGCGTGTTCCATTACTGGGATCCGGAGATCTCGTCTGATTTCCAGAGAAAGTACGGAGTGCTTCAGACCCCTAGGATGCTGCTTATTGCCAAAGATGGTACTGTCCTTGGCAGAAACCTTGATACTCAGGCTCTTATGAGCCTTCTTGAAATATACTCGACCGACAAGCCCCTGGACTATGGTGGCAAGGAGAGCATAGAGATGTTCTCTGCGCTTTTCCCTGAGAACGATCCGAAGATGACTGCCGACAGCATCTCGAAGGTAGCTGACTACATAGCCTTCAGGACCCTGGAGGAGACCCGTGACACGGTCAACTTCCGCCAGCTCACAGGCGACCTGCTGTACTATCTGTCCGGCAAGAGGGGAGAGGCGTTCAGTTACGGTGCGGACCGCGTGGCACGAACCATGATCCTTGACCGTCCCGATGTCTGGACCTCGCAGGATGACAGCCTCAAGGTCGTCGGTCTTGCCCGGATGCTGAGCGGTCTCGTCGCCAAGGCTCCGGTCGGTGGGAAGATCCCTGCGGTCCGGGCCCATGGTACCATGATCACGCCCAAGGGTGAGACTTCGAAGGTCTGGAGACTGCGTCGTCTCCGTCAGGGGACCTACGTCCTTTTCCATACGAAGGGCTGCCAGATATGCCAGGCCGAGATTGCGGCCGGTCGCCAGATGGTCGGGGAAGGCCGTGCGAAACTGCTTCTGATCGACATGGATGAGGTCTACGACCGCGCCGACCAGGAGATGGAAAGCCTGATGGATTCGTTCGATCTTTCGTCTCTGCCTTTCCTTCTGGAAGTAGGCAGGAAGGGAACAGTCGCGAGGAAATACTCCTCGCTTGTCGGAAAATAAAAATTGAATTATCTTTGCGCTACGGAATTGAGGTATTGTGTAATGGCAGCACCAGGGATTTTGGTTCCCTTAGTCGGCGTTCGAATCGCCGTACCTCAACAAATTTCCCATTTTAAATATGAAAGGAGCATTCGTTTTTCTGGCTGACGGTTTCGAAGAGACCGAAGCACTTGCTACACTTGACGTCCTGCGCAGAGGTGGCTTGGAGGTAAGTACTGTATCAATCGATGAGGAAGGCATGGTCACCAGTTCCCATGGTGTGACAGTCGCTGTCGACAAGACCTGGTCTGACTTCATGCTGGATGCCCGTCTTGGTGGAACAACCAAGGAGGACCTTCTTGTTTTCCCTGGCGGCATGCCTGGCACAAAGAATCTTGCATCGGACGAGGAACTCATGGCTATCATGGTGAAGCACTATGAGGAGGGCGGCTCCGTGGCTGCCATCTGCGCCGCACCTGGCCTAGTGGCTTCGCAGCTTCCTGGCCTCGAGGGGAAGAAGTTCACCTGCTACGACGGTTTCCAGGAGCACATGCTCGCAAAGGGTGCAGAGTATGTGAAGGCACCTGCAGTGGTCGATGGAAACCTGATCACAGGAAGGGGAGCGGGAACTGCCATTGATTTCGGCCTCGCTATCCTCGGCCATGTCGTGAATGAGGAGACTGCCGTCAGAGTAAGGCAGTCGATAATGCTTGACTAATGTCTGATGACTATCCTCTCGATTCTTCGAGGGACTGAGGTCATTATCTCATAAGGAATCGTACCAAGAAGACCTGCCAGCTCGGATGCTGTCGGGTCTTCTCCGAATATGGTGACAGTGTCGCCGACCTGTGCATCCACACCGGTGATGTCCAGCATGCACATGTCCATGCAGATGTTGCCTATGGTCGGCACTCTGTGTCCGTTGAGGGAGAATGAGGCCTTGCCTCTGCCAAGATGGCGGTCGATTCCGTCGGCATATCCTACCGGGATTGTCGCGATAGTCGTTCCTTCAGGGGCGATCTTTCCCCAGCGGCCATAGCCTATGGTGCCGTCTTCCTGGGTAAGGTGCTTGATCTGGAGGATCTTGCATTTGAGGGATGCCACCGGAGCCAGCTTCACTCCTGGCAGCGCGCTGATTCCATAGATTCCGATGCCAAGACGGACCATGTCGAACTGGTACTGAGGGAATCTCTCGATTCCGGCAGAGTTGAGGATATGGAACATAGGCCTGTAGCCTATTCCCTCCGAGAGCTTTCCTGCATTGCGCTGGAACATCTCTATCTGGCCGAGGGTGAAGTCGTCCTCTTCCGGTACTTCAGCTACTGCCAGGTGGGAGTAAGTCGACTTTACCTTGACGTATGGACAGTCCTTGAGAAAGGCGATGAGCTCGTCAAGCTCGCTGTCCATGAATCCCAGCCTGTGCATTCCTGTGTCCATCTTGATATGGACAGGGTAGTCCTTCATGCCTCTTTTCCTCAGCTCTTCGCAGAAGGCCTTGAGGGAGGTGAGGTTAGGGATTCCTGGTTCGAGACGGCTCTCTATGATCTCGGGGAAGAAGTCGGTTCCTGCCGTCAGGACGAGTATGGGGAGGCTGATACCTGCCTGCCTGAGCTCCATTCCTTCGATTGGATAGGCGACTGCAAGGTAGTCTGCTCCGGCTTGCTGCATCATCGCGGCGAACTCCACGGCGCCGTGACCATAGGCATTGGCCTTGACGAGGACCAGCAGCTTTGTGCTGGACTCAAGCTTCGACCTGAAGTACCTATAGTTGACAAGACAGTTGGAGAGTCTGAGCTCCAGCCTTGAAAAGTCGTTCTCCTTCATCATAGGTTACAAAAGTAAGCATTATTGATGAAAAGGAGTAATCAAATCTGCCAAATTGTCTATGTCTGTCAATGGCACAACACTTGCTGGATATCGATGTGTAACTTAAAAGGAAAAAGATATGATCTGGTTAATAATGATCGCAGTGATGGTGCTCAGCTTCATCGTGCAGCAGACACTTCAGTCAAGATTTGACAAGTATTCCAAGATCCGCAACACAGGCGGACTCACCGGCGCCGAGGTCGCTGAGAGAATGCTCAGGGAAAACGGTATCTATGATGTGCAGGTGGTTTCGATCGACGGTACCCTGACAGACCACTATAATCCTCAGACAAAGATGGTGAACCTCAGCAGGAACGTATACTACGGCAATTCTATCGCTGCGGCTGCCGTCGCTGCCCACGAGTGCGGCCACGTCCTCCAGCATGCGACAGGCTATGCTCCTCTGCGCATGCGTACGGCACTGGTCCCTGTAGTCCAGTTCTCAAGCATGCTCGTCCAGTGGGTGCTCCTTGCAGGTGTGCTTCTGATCAACGTATTCCCGAATCTCATCTGGCTCGGAATCGCTCTCTTCGCAATGACTACTCTCTTCAGTATCGTGACCCTCCCTGTGGAGGTGAACGCCAGCGCAAGGGCTGTTAACTGGCTTACTCTCAATAATGTCGCTGACTACGAGACCAGACCTCTGGCCATCGATGCGCTCAAGTGGGCTGCATATACCTACTTTATTGCCGCCATCGGCTCGATCGCAACACTCCTTTATTACATCTCGCTTGCGAGAAGAGACTAGAACTTCATTCTCCAGCTGAAGTTTGGAAGAATTGGCAGAATTGCAATCTCTTTCCAGGATTCAGTCCTCGTGTCAAAGTAAAGCATGAACGGGTTGAAGTGGTTGGTTAAGTTACAGACGCCAAGTTGGATGTCATGGCGAACATCCCATTTTGTGAAACCGAAGTGGTAGTTGATGTCCATCCTGATGACATCAGGCATCTGGAAGTTGTTGATTCCGGCGTAGTAGAAGGACTCCCATTCTTCACCTGGAAAGTGCATGGTATATGTCTGTGCTGCTCCATTCTCCCAATGTCCGCTCTGGTAGACAAAGGATGCTCCGAATCCCTTCCATTGTGCTGTTACGTTCAATACGTGCCTTCTGTTGAACTTGGCATTGAATGGCCTTCCGTCATTCACATCTTTGAAGTTTTCCCTTGTCGTGTCTGATATGGTATACGACACCCTTCCATATAGGTTGCTCTTTTGGTACTCATAGAGGAATTCTCCTCCATAAGACTTTCCATCTCCGGTGTCTACATAATCCTCCCATGCTGCCATAGTTCCGCTGAAGAGTGTCTCGGCCTGCTTGCAGTAAATCAGTCCTGACATTTTCTTGTAAAAACCTCCCGCCGAGAGACTGTGAGGACCTATGGAAACGATTGTTCCCAGATTGCCCTGAGTGGCGGACTCAGGTGCAATAACTTTACTTGACGGAACGATAAGGTCGATTGACCAACCTACAGGGAGTCCATCTAAAGTGTGATAGTATTGCCTGATGTGGTCGACAGACGCTTCCAGTGCTATGTTTCTGGTGGCGTGGAAAATAATCGAAGAATGCATGTCGGGCCCGATACTGCTGAAAGGGGTTTCCTTCGGCATGTTTCTCATTTTGTGATCCTGTTTCCGGAACCAGTTGCCCGTAACTCCGGTATTGATTGACAGGCGTTCAGGTATCTCATAGCTGGCTTGAAAGTGAGCTGATGCCAGTATTGTTCCGGATTCGTTCTTGATGGAAGCGACTTGCCCAGGACGGAATGCGGCATAGCGGGCCTGGATTCCATAGTCGAGTGATAGCCTCTCCCTATTTCCTACATGTGACTTCCATCTTACACGTGCTGTTGCCTCGCTCATTTCCGAGAGTATTGATAGGTCATTCATGGCATCCTTGTATTCCTTGACCTGTCTCTGCGAACTCGAATATGAGTTTATGGAAATCTGTGCTTCGAAGTCCTTGCTTGAATTTCCGAAATTCTGGTACGTTATGGCACCGATCATGTTGCGCCATCCCATACTTTCTTCGGAGGCTTCTGACATGATGAATGTGTATCTGTCAAGGCTGAACAGTCCTGAAGCGTGGATTGATCGTCCATCGCCTATGTTCCATGAATATTTCACGAACGCATCCCCGACTCCGGCATTGAACCCATTGATGTCAAACGTGTCAGGCATCAAGCCTCTGATTGCTCTGTATTCGAGCGCCAGTGGTGATATTCTACCAGCGAGGAGTAGGGACATGTCCTTCCCGACCGGAGTTTCCACCGATGCACTTGCCATGAAGTTAGAGAGGGCGACGGACATTGACAGTCTCTCTGCATCTGAATTTCTGGTACGTATGTCCATGTGGGAGGCTGTGAAGTTTCCTTTGCCGCTATCGAATCCTCCTTTGTGGAGAGACGCTGTCCCGATTATTTGGGAAGGAATGACAGTGGTAAGTCCGATGAGGTGCGAGTATCCGTATACGGGGACGCCATCAAGTGTAATAAGATTATTGCCCATGTTGCCTCCGCGCACATATATTGCGGATGAACCGTCGGCCCCCGTAGTGACTCCTGGCATGCCTTGTGCCCACCTGATAATGTCGCCTTCTCCCATAGGGGAGACAATGCTTCTGATACCCATTGCGTCTGTTTCCAGCTTCTCTATGGTGCGTGTAACCTTCTGTATGTCCGCTGTCACGGTCGAAGCCATGAGGGAGTCTCGCCATTCCGTCCTACTCTGTCCGAAGGCTGGAATGAAGCTGGATACAGCCAGAAATATTGCTATGACAGTCTTCTTCTCCATAGTGTGTCAGAAAGCAATATACGACGTGTTACACCACCATGGAGCATCTGTCGTGGCAACTGTTGCGAATATGCCTCTGCCACCTGTGATGTTCGTGTATGAATTCTCGTGCGTATAGATGAACGAGAGATCAGAGCTTTGCTGGTTCAGAATGTTTTTGTAAGCGTCTCTGAGATATGTGTCATAGCTTTCTGAGACGGACATGAAGCGAATGAAAGAATTCTTTCGTGACTGTTTGTAACGCTCATGTGCAGAAGTTGAGACATTAGAGAAGTCGCCGCTGATCGTGAAATATATATGTTCATTGTCTGGAGAGTCATCCCATCTCGGCTCGGAGTGGAAGCGGATGAACTTTTTGTGCATGGCATAACCATCCAGCGAATTGAATACGGATCCTTTATCTTTCTGACTGTCGTAGTCTTTGCCTGTGAGGTTGAAATTATCTATATAAGGATAATCTGTGCAGATCTCTTCAATGACATTTTCTTCGCCGCCTGTTTCATCTATGTCATAACCATAAGCCCATAGAAAGTCAGGCATGCTCATTACATTGTAAAATATACCGGTTGGCGTGAAACGATAGTCCGAAGGTGAATTCATATCGGAAAATGTAGACAGTAAAACTGATGACCAAGGCGAGTATTCCAGCCATTTGAAGGAAAAGTTCTCCACCATGCTATCCTCGGCAAAGATGTCATCATATCCGTTTACTTTGATTTCAAGCCGATACTTGTGGCCTGCAACAGGTGTGTATCCCAATTGCCAGATATCGTTGCTCACTCTTGTGAAATCTCCGATGGCCAGCTGATCGGTCAGATCCTTCAGAGTCGCTTTCGCCTCGGTCAGATAATCGGCTTCCTTTTGAGAGGGAGTCTTGGCGTAAGACAATCGAAGTTCCTGTATGGAATCCTGCGTCAAAATGCATTCTACCACCACGGCCGGCTTTTCACCAGACTCCAGGACTATGTCTCTTGTACATCCCTGAAATGGAAATGAAAAGAGATAAATAAAAGCAATGAAGAAGAGGATGTTGATTCTCATTGAGCAATTCTATTTTATTGAGGCCATGCAGTAATGATTATACGTCGCAGAATAAAAAATGCACCTCGGAAGACCCGGGGTGCATCTGATAGACTATTGTGTCAGGTCTCTTTTACTCCCACTCGATCGTTGCAGGCGGTTTTGACGAGATGTCATAGACTACGCGGTTGACGCCGCGTACCTTGTTTATGATCTCGTTGCTGACGTCAGCAAGGAAGTCGTAAGGGAAGTGGAACCAGTCTGCTGTCATGGCGTCGGTTGAGACGACAGCCCTGAGAGCGACAGGATTCTCGTATGTACGTTCGTCACCCATGACACCTACGCTCTTGATAGGGAGGAGGATGACTCCTGCCTGCCAGATTGCCTCATAGAGGTTCTTAGCCTCATAGCGTGGGTCTGCGGCTGAAGGGAGGTGAAGCGCTGTGCAGTCGTAGTTGCGGAGACCCTTGATGTAGATGTCGTCTGCCTCGCGGAGCACTCTGAGCTTCTCTTCGGTGATGTCGCCGATGATTCTGATCGCGAGTGACGGACCAGGGAAAGGATGTCTTCCGACAAGCTCGTCCTTGATGCCGAGAGCCTTGCCGACTCTTCTCACTTCGTCCTTGAAGAGCATCCTGAGAGGCTCTACGATCTTGAGGTTCATCTTCTCAGGAAGACCGCCTACGTTGTGGTGTGACTTGATCTTGCTTGCGACACCTGGGATGCCGGCAGATTCGATCACGTCAGGGTAGATGGTGCCCTGCGCAAGCCATCTTGCTCCTTCGATCTGCTTTGCGTACTTGTCGAAGGTCTCCACGAAGAGCTTGCCGATGATCTTTCTTTTTGCCTCAGGCTCTGTCACACCTGCGAGCGCCTCGAGGAATTCCTTTGAGGCGTCTGCACCTATGACGTTGAGGCCCATGTCCTTATATGACTCCATGACATCCTCGAACTCGTTCTTCCTGAGAAGACCGTTGTTGACGAAGATACATGTGAGGTTGTGTCCGATAGCCTTGTTGAGGAGCACGGCTGCCACGGTAGAATCAACTCCGCCGCTGAGGCCGAGGATGACCTTGTCGTCGCCGACGGTGTCCTGGAGTTCCTTGACTGTGGTGTCGATGAATGATTCTGATGTCCAGTCTCCCTTGCATCCGCAGATGTCAAGCGCGAAGTTCGCAAGAAGCTTGCTTCCTTCGATGGTATGGAATACCTCTGGATGGAACTGGACGGCATAGGTAGGCTCGCCGATGAACCTGTATGCCGCATTCTCGACATCAGCTGTTGATGCGAGGATTTCAGTGTTTTCAGGAAGCTTTGAGATGGTGTCTCCGTGAGACATCCAGACCTGAGTGTGGTCTGTCATACCCTTGAGAAGCTCGGAATCCTTCTTTGTGATGTCAAGAATGGCTCTTCCATACTCTCTTGCGATTGAACCTTCAACTGAACCGCCGTTCTTCTGGGCGAGGTACTGGGCACCATAGCAGATTCCGAGAACAGGAAGCTTTCCCTTGATCCCGGTAAGATCCATCTGAGGTGCGTTCTCGTCTCTTACTGAACATGGGCTGCCTGAAAGGATCACACCCCTGAGATCAGGAGTGACCTGAGGAACCTTGTTGAATGGAACGATCTCGCAATAGACGTTAAGCTCTCTGAGTCGGCGGCCGATCAGCTGTGTCAGCTGTGAACCGCAATCCAGAATGATGATTTTGTCTGTCATGTATATAGAGATTGTCCTACAAAATTAAGCCAAATTCTTCATATTTTTAGTTAGTTTCTGTAATTTTGCAGGATTTTATAGACAAGACAAAGGAAATATGGAAATTAGGAACATAGCGATCATCGCGCACGTCGACCATGGCAAGACCACGCTTGTGGACAGGATGATCTATCAGGCAGACCTCGTAAGGAAGCCTGAGAATCTCGGAGAGCTCATTCTCGACAACAACGACCTCGAGAGGGAAAGAGGTATCACTATCCTTGCAAAGAACGTATCAGTCATATACAAAGGCGTCAAGATCAACATCATCGATACTCCAGGCCATAGCGACTTCGGCGGAGAGGTGGAGCGTGTGCTCAACATGGCGGACGGCGTACTCCTTCTCGTAGACGCATTCGAGGGATGTATGCCTCAGACACGTTTCGTGCTCCAGAAGGCCCTCGAACTCGGAAAGAAGCCTATCGTGGTGGTAAACAAGGTCGACAAGACCAACTGCCGTCCGGACGAGGTCCAGGAAGAGGTATTCGACCTCATGTTCAACCTCGGTGCAACAGAGGAACAGCTCGACTTCAAGACTATCTATGGAAGTGCTAAGCAGGGCTGGATGTCAGAGGACTGGCAGGCTCCTACAGACAACATCACTCCGCTTCTCGATGCAATCCTTGACGTGATTCCTGCTCCGGAGGTGGTTGAAGGAACTCCTCAGATGCTTATATCTTCTCTCGAGTACTCTCCATACGTAGGCCGTATCGCAGTCGGCAGACTTACCAGAGGTTCTCTCAGGACCGGTATGAACGTCAGCCTCTGCAAGAGATACGACATCGTCGAGAAGCAGAAGATCAAGCAGCTCATGAGCTTCGACGGCCTCGGAAAGAAGAATGTCGACGAGGTCCTCTGCGGTGACATCTGCGCTGTGGTCGGAATCGAAGGCTTCGAGATCGGCGACACTATCGCTGACTTCGAGAATCCGGAGGCTCTCCCACCTATCGCAGTGGATGAACCTACCATGAGCATGGTGTTCACCATCAACAACTCTCCATTCTTTGGAAAGGACGGTAAGTTCGTGACATCAAGACATATCAAGGACCGTCTCGACAGAGAGCTCGAGAAGAACCTTGCCCTCAGGGTGAAGCCGGGCCTCAACGCGGACTCGTTCGTAGTGTTCGGACGTGGAGTCCTCCATCTTTCCGTGCTTATCGAGACCATGCGCCGCGAGGGCTTCGAGCTCCAGGTCGGTCAGCCTAAGGTCCTCGACAAGACCATCAACGGCCAGCGCTGCGAGCCTATCGAGGAACTCTCCATCGAGGTTCCTGAGGCATTCGTCGGTGCTGCCATCGAGCTTTCTACACGCCGCAAGGGTGCGCTCCTCAGGATGGAGCCTAGAGGAGACAGGACGCTTCTGGAGTTCGAGATCCCTACAAGAGGCCTCATGGGACTCAGGAGCAACCTCCTCACAGCATCCCAGGGCGAGGCTGTAGTGGCTCACAGATTCAAGGAATATCAGCCTTTCAAGGGCGAGATCGAGAGCAGGACCAACGGTTCTCTCGTGTCTCTCGAGACCGGTGAGGCTATTGCATACTCGATGAACAAGCTTCTCGACAGAGGCCGTTTCTTTGTGGATCCGGGCGAGCCTATCTATGGCGGCCAGGTGGTCGGCGAGCATACAAGGGACTTCGACCTCAACGTCAATATCTGCAAGACAAAGAAGCTTACCAACGTCCGTGCAGCCGGCAGTGACGAGAAGGTCGCACTTCCTCCTCCGATCAAGTTCTCCCTCGAGGAGGCCCTCGAATATATCCAGGACGATGAGCTCGTAGAGGTGACTCCTCATTCAATGCGTATCCGCAAGATTCTGCTTGATCCGCTTGACAGAAAGAGAAAAAGCGACAGAGAAAATTGTTAATCCAAAAGTTTTTTGTAACTTTGCAACCCTTAAATCTGTTAATAGGCTTATGAATGAAGATTTTTTGATCCCTCTTAATGGATTGAGTGCTGGGAAACTTAGTTTCCAATGGCATGTCGGGAAAGAGTTCTTTGTCAGTTTTGGCGATTCAGATATCATTGACGCACAGATTGTTGCGAATGTCTCAGTAGAGAAGTCGCGCAACTATATCGGAGTTGACTGTGCATTGGACGGCAAGCTTGTCGTGCCATGCGACAGATGCCTTGAAGACCTGGATATCCCGGTGTCGGAGATGGTGAGGCTCAGCGTGAAGTTCGGCAACGAACCTTCGGATCCTTCAGTTGCAAGCATGACTGAGGACGAAAGAGAGGTTGTCTATCTTTCGGCAGATGAGGCGTCGATGGACATGGCACAGATAATCTATGATTATTCGGTGCTGGCCATTCCGCTCCAGAGGGTCCATCCGGAAGGAGGATGCAATCCTGAGGCGATGAAATATCTGAAGTCAGACTCTGACATCGTGGAGGTCGAGCAGACCGAGGCGCAGAATTCTGCAAATAACCCTTTTGCTGCCCTTAAGGGATTGTTTGACAACTGATTGACAGGGCAGGGGATGAAAGTAAAAATTTAAAATATATAAACAATGGCACATCCAAAACACAAAATCTCAAAGCAGAGAAGGGACAAGAGAAGAACTCACGATCACGCTGCAGTTCCAACACTTGCAACATGTCCTAATTGCGGTGCTACCGTAATCTATCATAGAGTTTGCCCTGAGTGCGGCTTCTATAGAGGACGTCAGATCGTAGAGAAGAGCGCTGAATAATCACGCGCGCTTTACCGTATCTCTGACTTTGTGCGGAGATATGGCCTCATAGTTCAACGGATAGAACGGAAGTTTCCTAAACTTTAAATCGTGGTTCGATTCCACGTGGGGCTACTTGAAAGTGGGATGATATTTGATATCGTCCCACTTTTCATTGTGCTATATTTTATATAAATTTGTATATTCATCGTACGGTAAATAATGAATAGAAGAACACTGATAACCTGCCTCTCTGTGCTTGCTGTCCTGGTTGCCCTGGTGGTTGCCGGAGTGGTGATGCTGTATGCTCCGGGAAAGGATTATACGGACAAGAGTACGGTGTCCCTGCCGAAGTCTGACTATAAGCTTTTCCAGGCGATCCCGTCCGATGCGGCGATGCTGATGACCTTCTCGAAGGCTTCGGACGCGCTCTCGGTACTCAATGACTCTACCCAGGTGTTCAGTGTGCTGATGACGGATGCCACATCTTCAAAGCATCCGTTCAGCAATTTCATCAAGCTTGCAAGAAAAGCCGATCTTGGCAACCTCAGATATGAGAACGCAGTTGTTTCCCTCCATTACAGCGGAACTCTTGAGCCTCTTATGGTAATCTCCGCAGGCTCAGCCCCTTCCGATACATCTGACGCGGTTCGCAGAATGATGGCTCTGGCGGATTCCGCCAGGATACTCCACAGCCTTGTGGACTGCTCGGACATCGCTCCTGCATCCTCTAAGATCCGCAAGTCGATGCTCCTTCTCATGTCTTCTTCCGAGACACTGCTCACAGCGTCCCGCAGACATATCGAAGAAGGTATGTCCATCCTCGACAAGGCGTCTTTCCCACAGGCCGCTGCAGAAGCATCGGGACATGATGCTGTCTTTGTGTCGCATGACTATGCATCGAAGCTTTTCCCTGTCTATCTCCAGAGACCGTATACTTCGCACAGCACATTCTTCAGCCGCTTCGCAGACTGGTCTGTGCTTGCCATCAGGAACAACAACAGCAAGAAGATCGCCATGGCCGGTTCGTCTGTGTCTCCGTCAAAGGAGCAGACAGCCTTTGTCAACGTCTTTTCGAAGGTCCATGGTGCCGAGACCCAGTTCGCTTCCATCGTTCCGGCGTCCGCACTGTTCGCAGTTTCGGTTTCGGCTTCAGATATCAAGGCGTATGGAGACGCATATCTCCATTATCTCGATGCTGCTGGTAAGCAGGACAGGTTCAATTCAGTGCCGGCCGCTCTCAAGGACAGCCTCGGCGTCAGCCCTCTTCAGTGGTTCGAGAAGATGGACGTCAAGGAAGTCGCCAAGGCGGACATAGTGCTGGGTGAGGAAATCGTCTCTCTTCTTTTCGTACGTCCAGGCAAGAATATCAAAGAGTCGAAGGAAGTCCACGAGAACCCGTACCATGGATATGTATCCTCGCTCCTTGGAAGCCTCTTCACTGCTGATGACAGCCATATCGTCTATAAGAACGGGTGGCTGGTGCTTGGCCCTGAGGCTGCAGTCGAGGCCGTGGGTGAGGACAATCTCAAGTCTGAGCTCTCGGCGATGGATTTCAATATCGCGGAGAAGGGCAACAACCTGACAGCATATTTCTCAGTCTCCAGGTATCCTGCCCAGCTCGAGAAGATTTTCAAGCCAGCCATGGTCAAGGCTCTCAGCCAGAGCCTGATGGGCGTTACTGACATGGCGGCGGTACTTTCCGTGAACGGTACTGCTCTGAACCTTGAGGTGGTCAGGTCCAATGTCGCTCCGTCAGGGAAATCTTCATCCGTATCTGTCAGCTCAGTCGCGAAGGATACTTCTGTGCCTGTCCCAGAGGGCCCTTTCAAGGTAAAGAACTCAAGCACAGGCAAGACAAACCTTTTCAGCCAGGCCGCAAACGGAACTCTATCTCTCAAGGATGAGAACGGCAAGGGCCTCTGGGGCGTACCGTTCCAGGGAAGGATCTGTGGAAGGGTAGAGTCCATCGACTATTATGCAAATGACAAGATCCAGTTCCTCTTTGCGTCTGGATCCAAGCTTTATCTGATTGACAGACTTGGACGTTTCGTCAATCCTTTCCCTGTGGACCTTGGGAAGACCATAGTCCTCGGACCTGCGGCGTATGATTTCACTGGCGCCAAGGGATATACAGCCATGGCCCTCCATGACGACAATACCATCGGAATGTATGACCTCCATGGAAATGTCCGTCAGGGCTGGCAGGGCATCACATCAGAAGAAACTATCAAGTCGCTTCCGGAACTTCTGGAAGCGGGAGGAAAGAAATACTGGGCAGTCAGGACATCTGTCCAGACCTTGATCTACCCGTTCATGGGCGGAGAACCGCTTACCAGACTCTCTGGAGACAAGATGATCCGTCCCGACAGTGAGATCACGGTAAAGGATGGTACCATCAGCGCAACCAGCCTTGATGGTAAGACCCGCAATGTCAAACTCTAAACGAAAAACCACTTATTATGCAATTCACATCGGTAAACAAGACTTTCGAACAGAGCTTCAAGAAAAACTGGGATCGCGCTGCCCTCTCCAACTATCAGGGTATGACTCTCTTCTACAGAGACGTCGCAGTCCGTATTGCCAAGCTTCACATCGCTTTCGAGCAGTGTGGACTGGTAAAGGGCGACAAGGTCGCTATCTGTTCAAGAAACCAGGCCCACTGGGGAGTCAGTTTCCTTGCTGCTACGACTTATGGCGCTGTGCCGGTACCGATCCTTCACGAATTCAAGCCAGGCAACATACATTATCTGGTAAATCATTCAGAGGCTAAGGTCCTCTTCGTCGATGACGTCATCTACGAAGGCCTGAGCGCTGAGGAGATGCCTAATCTCTCGGTAATCGTCCAGATCAACACATTCAAGTTCCTCCATGCGAAGAGCCAGGAGCTCTGGGACATCAGGGAACATCTCAACGAGAGCTTCGGAAAGAAGTATCCTAATGAGTTCAGCCCTGAGGATGTCAATTACTACGAGGACGGTCCTGAAGAGCTCGCACTCATCAACTATACCTCAGGAACCTCAGGTTTCTCAAAGGGTGTGATGATTCCTTACAGAGCCCTCTGGTCCAACATCGAGTTCGCAAAGCAGGCTGAGCCTCAGATGGACAACAAGTCCGAGGTCGTTGCAATGCTTCCTTCTGCCCATATGTATGGCATGATGTTCGAGTTCCTCTTCGAGATGGCTGTAGGTGCCCATGTACACTTCCTTACAAGAGTACCTAGCCCTAAGGTCATCATGCAGGCGTTCGCTGACATCCATCCATCGATCATCATCGCGGTTCCTCTCATCATCGAGAAGATATATAAGTCGAAGCTCAAGCCTATCATTGACAAGAACAAGCTCTTCTTCAAGATACCTGTCCTTGACAAGATGGTCCAGAAGAAGTTCCTCTCAGAACTTACTACGACCTTCGGCGGCAACTTCGAGGAGATCATCCTCGGTGGTGCGGCTTTCAACCCTGAGGTAGAGGAGTTCTTCCACTCTATCAATTTCCCTTTCACAGTGGGATACGGTATGACAGAGTGTGCTCCTATCATCTCTTATGCACACTGGAACAAGGCTAGACTCTACTCTTGCGGTAAGGCTGCCCTCAACATGGAGATCAAGATCGATTCAGACGATCCTCAGAACGTTCCTGGCGAGGTCATGGTCAAGGGTGCGAATGTGTTCCTCGGCTATTACAAGAACGATGAGGCTACACAGTCGTCATTCACTGAGGACGGATGGTTCAAGACAGGAGATATGGGTGTCATGGACAGCGAAGGCTATCTCTTCCTCCGTGGCCGCTCAAAGTGCATGATCCTTGGACCTTCAGGCCAGAACATCTATCCGGAGGAGCTCGAGGCAGTCATCAACAACGTATCTTATGTAGTCGAGTCTCTCGTGATTGAGGATGAAGGTGCTCTCACCGCGCTCATCTATCCTGACTACCATCAGGCTGAGCTTGACGGCCTTGCACCAAAGGCTCTCGAGGAGAGAATCCAGGGCATGCTTCCCGAGATCAACAAGGAACTTCCTAAGTATGCACAGATCAAGAAGATAGAGTTCATGCCAGAGGATTTCGAAAGAACTCCTAAGCGTAGTATCAAGAGATATCTCTATCAGAGAAACTAAGACAAAGCCCCTTTTATGGAGAAATTTGACAAGAGCTATGTCGAGATGGCATCGATATGGGCGAAGAACTCATATTGCAAGAGGCGTCAGGTAGGCGCACTCCTCGTCAAGGACAAGATGATCATCTCGGATGGTTATAACGGCACACCTTCAGGCTTCGAGAACGTCTGTGAAGATGAATCAGGAGCTACCAAGCCATATGTGCTCCACGCAGAGGCAAATGCCATCTCGAAGGTGGCTAAGTCCGGCAACAGCAGTGATGGTTCCACTCTCTATGTCACTGCGTCGCCGTGCATCGAGTGCGCGAAGCTCATAATCCAGGCAGGAATCAAGAGAGTCGTCTATAGAGATGAGTATCGCCTTACTGACGGTGTCGACCTTCTCAGAAGGGCAGGCATCGAGGTGGAAAAGGTAGACTAGGATGAACAGGGAAGACAGAAATTCATACGTAGCAGCCATACTTGGTGTCATTCTTGGCATCATGATAGTCGTCCTTTTCAACAGCGTTAATGACAGCCGTCGCAAAAGGGTCAACTATCTTGACTGGAGGAAGCTCAATGTTGTACTTGAGGAAGTCCAGAAGAACTATGTCGATACAGTCAATGTAAAGGATATGACCGACGCAGCGATTGTGGCGGCACTCTCCAAGCTGGATCCTCACACGGTATATCTTCCACCTGCTCAGCTTGAGGATTCGGAGACTGACCTTGCCGGAAATTTCGATGGAATCGGCATCCAGTTCAACGTGCCTAACGATACAGCCATAGTCCTTGAGGTCATACCGGGAGGTCCTGCCGAGAAGGTGGGAATGCTTCAGGGAGACAGACTTCTCAAGATTGACGACAAGGCAGTAGCCGGAGTGAATTTCCCTCAGGACAGCATGGTCAGAAGAATGAAGGGCCCTTCCGGTACCAAGGTGACTGTAACTGTCGGCAGAGGAAAGGAGGTCATTCCTTTTGAGATCACACGAGGAAAGATTCCTGTCCATTGCGTCGATGCGTCGTTCATGATCAATGATACGACAGGCTATATACGTCTCAGCAAGTTCTCGAGGACGACATACAAGGAGGTCGTGCTTGCTTCCATGGAACTGCTCGGAAAGGGTATGAAGCGCCTTATCTTCGACCTCAGGGACAATACCGGAGGATATATGGACCAGGCGTTGTCTCTTGCAGACATGTTCCTCGAGAAGAACGACGAGATGCTTTATCTCCTTGGAAGGAACAGAAAGAAGGAGGAATACAAGGCCAGCGGCAAGGGCATCCTTAAGGATGTCGAGCTGTCTGTGATCATCAACGAGAGCTCTGCCTCTTCAAGTGAGATCTTCGCAGGTGCGATCCAGGACAATGACAGGGGAATCATCGTCGGAAGACGTTCGTTCGGTAAGGGACTGGTCCAGGAACCGATCTATTTCACTGACGGTTCTGGAGTAAGAGTCACTGTGGCAAGGTTCTATACTCCATCGGGAAGATGCATACAGAAACCATATTCGGACGATTACAGCTATGACGTATATAAGAGATATACCGACGGCGAGATGTTCTCTTCTGACAGCATCAAGGTCGACAGCACTGCTGCATTCAAGACGGTAGGAGGCAGGACGGTCTATGGTGGCGGAGGAATCATCCCTGATGTCTTCGTTCCTATGGATACAACTAAGGCTACCAGGTTCTATGTCGCTTGCAACAAGAAGGCGACGGCGATGAGGTTCGCATCGGCGATGTTTGACAAGTACAGAGGCGCTCTGGCGGATATCGATGACTATGCACAGCTCGAGAGATTCCTCAGTTCGATCGACCTTCCTTCACAGTTCCTCGCATTTGCTGCGTCAAAGGACGGCATTACTCCCGCTCCAGGTGAATGGCAGGAGAGTTCTGAGTACATGATGCCTCAGATCCGCGCGCTCGTCGCCCGTTATTCAAGGCTGGGTGACAATGCCTACCACAAGATGTACCTGGCTGTCGACAAGGAAATAAAAGCAGCGCTCGACGCTTCATCGAAGGTCGAGCTGTTCGATTTCCGCTTCCACAGCAGGAAAGATCAGTAATGGAAATTATCGGCTGTTATATGCCTCGAGGGCCTTTCTGAGAATCAGGAGGGCCCTTTTGAGGTCATTGATCTTCAGGACGTATGCAAGTCGTACCTGGTTCATTCCAAGACCTGGAGTCGAGTAGAAGCCTGCTGCAGGAGCCATCATGATGGTCTCTTTCTGTCCGTCCTCTTCATAGACGAAATCGGTGAGGCACCATTTGCAGAAATCCTCTGCATCCTCTACAGGAAGCGCTGCCACTGTATAGAATGCACCGCTTGGAGCAGGGGAGAATACACCAGGGATTGAGTTGAGCTCCTCCATGAAGAAGTTGCGCCTGTCCCTGTACTCCTCGAACACTGCCTTGGAATAGTCTTCAGTACCTTCGATTGAGGCCTCTGCTACGATCTGTCCGATAAGAGGCGGGCTGAGTCTTGCCTGGCAGAATTTCATGATGATGTCACGCAGCTCCTTGTTCCTCGTCACGATAGCTCCGATACGGATACCGCACTCGGAATATCTTTTTGATACAGAGTCGATGAGAACCACATTCTCCTCGAGACCTTCGAGATGGAGTGTGGAGATGTACTCGGCACCTGTGAAGTCGAACTCTCTGTAGACCTCGTCGGAAAAGAGGAAAAGGTTGTGCTTAGAGACGATCTGACGGATCTTCTCCATCTCTTCTGCAGTGTAGATATAACCTGTAGGGTTGTTAGGATTGCAGATGAGGATAGCCTTTGTGCGGGGACCGATCATTGCTTCGATTTCCTCTACAGGAGGAAGTGCGAAGCCGTTCTCGATCTTCGAAGTGACTGTCTTGATGATTGCTCCGGCAGAGACTGCGAAGGCCATGTAGTTGGCGTAGGCTGGCTCCGGAACGATGATCTCATCACCTGGGTTGAGACAAGCCATGAAGGCGAAGAGCACTGCCTCTGAACCTCCTGTCGTCACGATGATGTCGTCAGGTGTGATGTCGATATTGAATTTCCTGTAATAGCCGACCATCTTCTCCCTCAGACTGAGGAATCCCTGGCTTGGGCTGTATTCAAGAATGCTTCTGTCTATAGTCTTGAGTGCGTCGAGGGCCTTCTGTGGGGTAGGAAGGTCCGGCTGTCCGATGTTGAGATGGTATATCTTCACGCCTTTTGCAGCGGCCTGCGCAGCAAGTGGAGTGAGCTTCCTGATCGGAGAGGAAGGCATTATTACGCCTCTGTCTGAAAATGTTATCATTCGTCCTATTATAAGAATAACAAATATAACAATTATTTTGACTAATTTTGCTTCGTATATAATGTAGAACGATTAATCTAAGCAATACAATGAAGGAATTTGTAAAAACAACGCTGGCCGTCATGGCAGGTATGTTCGTCATGGGCATCGTCGGCATGGTCATTTTCATCTCATTCATCGGGTCCATGGCAGCCGCTGGCGATGCAAAGCCTGTACTTCCTAGGAGCGGTGTGCTTAAGATGGACATGTCGAAGATTGCCATCTCTGAGCAGTCAGGCGCAGACATGGACATCCAGGCAATGGTAAGCGGCTCGAACCTTCCTAAGGTAGGCATCTGGAATGCAGTCCAGGCGATCAATGCCGCTGCTGCTGATCCTGGCGTGAAATATATCTATCTGAAACCGGACGGAATGACTGCGGATCTCGCCCAGGTAGAGGAACTCCGTAAGGCTCTCTCTGCATTCAGACTCAGCGGAAAGCCTGTCATCTCATATGTTGAGCAGCCTAGTACTGCTTCATATTATCTCGCGAGCGTTTCTGACAAGGTCTATATGTCAGCCAATGCAGGTGCTAGCCCTATGATTGTCGGTGTAGGCAGTCAGATGTTCTTCCTCAAGGACCTCCTTGACAAGCTTGGCGTCAACGTCCAGCTTATCCGTCATGGAAAATATAAGTCAGCCGGCGAGATGTTCATCAAGAACAGCCCGAGCCCTGAGAACCTTGAGCAGAATCAGGTCATGATCAACTCTATCTGGAACGCAGTTGCCGAGGACGTCGCAAAGAGCAGGGAACTTACTCCTGAGGCCTTTACTGCGATGATCGACGACCTTGAGCTCAACGACGGATCGGATATGCTCCGTTGCGGGCTCGTCGATGAACTTCTTGACAGGGAGGGACTCAAGGACAAGCTTGCTACATTTGCAGTCGTTGATGATTTCGCAGATGTCAAGATGATAGCTTTTTCAGATTATGCTTCAGTGAAGGGTGTCGGCAATCAGACTGCTAAGAAAAAGATCGCTGTCGTATATGCAGACGGTGACATCGTGGATGGCGAAGCCTCTTCAAACGTGGCAGGAGATACATTCGCCTCTATTCTTGCTGACATCAGGGCTGACGAGTCAGTGAAGGCAGTCGTACTCCGTGTCGCTTCTCCTGGTGGAAGTGTGCATGGCTCGGACAAGATCAGACATGAGATCGACCTTCTCCGCGCTGAGAAGCCGGTGATTGCATCATACGGCTCATATGCGGCATCCGGTGGATACTGGATATCTGCAAGCTGCGATAAGATATTCACTGATAGGACTACTCTCACTGGATCGATCGGTTGCTTCAGCATGATTCCGGATTTCAGCAAGACAGCGAAGGATGTCCTCAAGGTCGGCATCACTGTCGTAGGATCAAGCAAGCACAGCGGAATGTACTCATCGATGAAACCTCTTGATGAAGCAGAGACTGCTTATATGCAGAAGTCTATCGAGACCATCTATGACCAGTTTGTCTCAATCGTTTCCGAGGGCCGTGACCTTACACCGGATTTTGTCGATTCAATCGCACAGGGCAGGGTTTGGACTGGCTCTGATGCTCTTGAGATCGGTCTTGTCGACTCTATCGGTACTCTGGAGGACGCTGTGACATACGCTGCATCTGTTGCAGGCGATGCCGACGTGGCAGCATGGACAGTGTCTGCTTACCCTAAGCCTATGTCGATGATGGAGTCCATCATGGCGCAGCTCGGCCAGACTATGAAGCAGGACAACGATGTCCTTTCAGGCACTCCTTTCAAGGCAGTGGGCAAGGCTTTCAAGGACTGGACATGGGAAGGCTCTGAGCATACTTTTGCAAGAATGCCTTACGAGATCATCATAAAGTAGAAAAGGGGGATTGCCCTATCGCTGGGCAATGAACTGGTAAACGATATCGCCGCTCTGACGGGCGGGTGCCTTAGGGTCGCTGGAGAATTTTGAAAGTCTGGCGGCCCTTACTGCAAATTCGCGCAGGCATTTGTCAGTGGAGGATCCGGTCTCGTTGACCTTTGCATCTACGACGTTGCCTGCATTGTCGACCTTGATGAGCACGACCACCATTCCGCCACCGTAGCATCTATAGGCCGGGATAGGCATCCTGCTGGCTTTTCTCCCGTCGAGGGTGTAAGATACCACGGATGGTCCTGAATACTCCTGCTGGGGCTTTTTAGGGTCGTTTCTGACCTGTTTGCTGACCTCTACGTAGTCATTGTCGGGCTCGTCTGCCTTGAATCCGTCCTTGAGCTCCTGGGCAAGACGTTCTGCATCTTCGTAAAGTTTCTGGGCGTCGGTTCCTCTGTCGTCCTTAAGCGCAGAACGGTCAACTGCGACATTCCTGAAATTCGCACCGGAGTTGCCAGCTATCATTTCCTGGACCCTTCGGCTGATCATCTCATCGAACGCCTCGTCTTCCATCTGCTTCTGCTCTTCAGCCTTCTGCTTCTCGATGGCTTCCTCTCTTGAGAAATCGATGAGGAAAGATTCTGACTTCCTGAATCCGGCTGTGATCTGACATATCAATAAAATGATAATCACCGTGAGATGTACGATCACGGTGATATACAATCCTGCCTTGTCTTCGCCGGTGAATTTCTTCATCAGAAAGTGCAATTACTTGTTGTTAAGAGCTTTGTCTATGGTCGCAGCGATTACGTCGACAGCAACTTTGTTATGGCCCCCCTGAGGGATGATGATGTCTGCGTAGCGCTTGCTAGGCTCGATGAACTGGAGGTGCATAGGCTTCACGGTATTGCTGTAGTGGTCAATAGCCGTCTGTATGGTCCTTCCTCGCTCCTCGGTATCCCTGAGAATGATTCGCATTAGACGGTCGTCGTCGTCAGCGTCTACGAATATCTTGATGTCCATCTGGTCGCGCAGTTCCTTGCAGGTGAAGATGAGGATACCTTCCACAATCATCACTTCTGCCGGCTCAACCATTACCGTTTCGGTCTTTGACCTTGAACAGGTGATGTACGAGTAGACTGGCTGCTCGACGGTCTTGCCTTCCTTGAGCTGCTTGACCTGCTCGCAGAGAAGCTTGAAGTCAATGGCATCCGGGTGGTCGAAGTTGATCTTCTGCCTTTCCTCCATAGGAAGGTGGCTTGAATCCTTGTAGTATGAATCCTGTGGAATTACTACGACCTTGCCGCAGAGCTGCTTAGTGATAGCCTTTACGACAGTGGTCTTTCCTGAACCTGAACCGCCTGCGATACCAATGACCAGCATATCTCTTCTATTGATTAAAATTCTGCGTTCTTTGGAGTCCTAGGGAATGGGATGACGTCCCTGATGTTGCTCATGCCGGTAACGAAGAGAAGGAGTCTCTCGAAACCAAGACCGAAGCCACTGTGAGGCACTGTACCGAATCTTCTGGTATCAATGTACCACTCAAGGTTCTTCCTGCTCATTCCGAGCTCGTCGATTCTTGTCTCGAGCTTCTCAAGTGATGCCTCTCTCTCAGAACCGCCGATTATCTCGCCGATCTTAGGGAAGAGGACGTCCATCGCACGTACTGTCTTGCCGTTCTCGTCCTGCTTCATGTAGAATGATTTGATATCCTTAGGATAGCCTGTGAGGATGACCGGCTTCTGGAAATGCTTCTCTACGAGATACCTCTCGTGCTCGCTCTGGAGGTCAACGCCCCAGTATACAGGGTATTCGAACTTCTGGCCGTTCTTGACAGCCTCCTCGAGGATTGCTATACCGTCTGTGTACTCAAGTCTTACGAACTCTGTACCGATAACGCTCTGGAGACGCTCGATAAGTGAATCGTCATATTTGTCGTTGAGGAACTTGACATCGTCCATACAGTTGTCAAGAGCGTACTTTACGAGGTACTTGATGAATTCCTCAGCGAGGCTCATGTTGTCGTTGATGTCATAGAATGCCATCTCAGGCTCCACCATCCAGAACTCAGCAAGGTGACGCGGAGTATTTGAGTTCTCTGCACGGAATGTAGGTCCGAATGTGTAGATCTCACCGACTGCGGTGGCACCGAGCTCACCTTCAAGCTGGCCGCTTACGGTAAGGCTGGCCTGCTTTCCGAAGAAATCTGTGCTGTAGTCGATATCGCCTTTCTTTGTACGAGGAAGCGGTTCGTTGAGGTTCAGGGTGGTTACCTGGAACATCTGGCCTGCACCCTCGCAGTCTGATTCAGTGATGAGTGGGGTGTTGAGATATACGAATCCCTTGTCGTTGAAGAACTTGTGGATTGCGAACGCCATGTTGTGGCGGATCCTGAGCACTGCCCCGAATGTGTTTGTACGGAGACGCATGTGAGCTACTGAGCGAAGGTACTCGAGAGTGATGTCCTTCTTCTGGATAGGGTAGCGCATAGGATCGCACTCACCATAGAGCTCGATCTCCTTTGCCTGGATCTCTACTGCCTGGCCGCTGCCCTGTGATGCGACGAGCTCGCCCTTCACTGCGAGGCTGGCACCTGTAGTGATCTTCTTCATGAGTTCCTCGTCGAAGAGGGTGGCGTCTGCTACAACCTGGATATTATTGACTGTTGAACCGTCATTAAGAGCGATGAATTTCACCTGCTTGTTACCTCTCTTGGTCCTTACCCAACCTTTGGCGAGGACTTCCTGACCTGGCTCCATTGAGAGGAGCGCCTTAACTTTGGTTCTCTTAATTGTTTCCATGATTTTATCAAGTATATTCTATAATCATACAAATATACAAAATAAAAACAAAAAGCCGGCTGAAATCAGCCGGCTTGATGCATTATATCTTATCAGATTTATTCTGACTTTCTTGTTGCTGCGTACATGATCTTAAGTGCAGAGCATCGTCTGAGCTCCTGCTTGATATCAGTGATGATACCCATTCTTACGTTCTCATCAGCCTTGATGACAGTTGTCATGAACTGACGGTCTGCCTCGCTCATAGCGTCACGCTCTGCTGCGATGAAGTCGCGGATGTCGCTGACTGTCTTGAAAGAGTCGTTGAGCTGGATACGAGAGTCAGTTCCGTACTGAGCCTGATAAGTTCTGGTAGGAGTACCGACATTGATATAAGAAGAAAGATCCTTTCTTTCAAGCTTAACAACCTCAGAAGCCTGAGGCATTGTAACCATGACCTTGTTCTCGGTGTCACGCATCTGTGTGGTCACCATGAAGAAGAACAGGAGCATGAACACGATATCTGAGATGGATCCTGATGATCCTGTTGGCGTAGATTTTTTTTCGCCGTTCTTGAATCTTGACATATTTCTATTCTCCTATTTTACTTTCTGGAAACATCCTTAGGCTCAGCCTCTGAAATGTTCTGAGGGATTGCCTTCTTGATGATTTCCTGCTGGTCTGAGGTACAAGCATTGAAATCTCTTCCGTAGTTCCTTGTAGCGAACTCATCACGGAGTTCGTTTACAGCCTTGACAAGCTCGTTCTGTACAGCGATGTACGCATGGTAGCTGGTACCACGGTCGTTCTGGAGGGAAATGACTCCCTTTGAAACTGGGTAATCACCGAAGCCCTCGATGTCTGTCATGGTCTTCTCTGGGAGAGAAGGATCGTCTGTAGGGTTGGTAAGGAAGATCTTGATCTTATCTTTGAGCTGGCTAACATCTATAGGGTCTGTACCGGCAAGAATCCTGTCTGCTGAGTTAATCTTCACAACGATAATGTTACGACGGTTAACCTTCTGGTCCTCTGCCTTCTGATTTGCATCAGGCATAGGAGGAAGACGACGCTGCAAACCTGTATTAGATCCCATGGTTGTTGTCATAAGGAAGTAACAAAGAAGGAGGAATGCGATGTCGGCTGTTGAACTGGAGTTAATCGCAGGTGTTTTCTTTCCCATAGATCTTATCTGTTACGTATTGCACTATAGAGCTCACCGAAGACGATTGATACGATTGCCAATCCTGCTGCGATGTAGGTAAGGTTCAATACTGTGTCTGTTAACTTAAGAGTAGTTGCTGAAGGCTGATCGATAGTGATGCCGACTGCAGGTGCTCCTGATGAGATTGCGTAAACACCGCCGACAACTACTGCGATACCTGCAACGACGCCGAGGAGCTTAAGAAGGCTCTTAGGATCGTTAACTGCAGATACGAGAATGCCAACGACGATTACAGCAAACAGTGCGAGACCTACCATGAGGTATGTGTAGTTCATCACCATGTCAACATTGCTTGAAGCCCACTCGTTTGTGAAACCGAGGACTACGATAGCAACGCTGATGAGGACGAGAACCCACATGAGCACTGAAAATATTTTACCGTAATTCTTCATAATGAAACGCTTTATTTTAGATTTTTACGCGTTTTTATTACTTGAGCTCAGCGAGCTTGTCGATAACGTCGAGTGAAGCGTCCTCCATATCAACAGAGATACCCTCGATCTTAGCAAGAATGTAGTTGTAGAATTCCTGGAGGATCATAGCTACGATCAAACCACCTACGGTTGTGATCAAAGCGACCTTCATACCACCAGCGACAACGTTAGGAGAGATATCACCAGCCTTCTGGATATCATCGAATGCCTGGATCATACCGATAACTGTTCCAAGGAATCCGAGAGAAGGTGCAAGAGCGATGAAGAGAGCGATCCAAGTAAGACCATTCTCCATCTTAGATGTCTCGATAGAACCCTGTGAGATGATGTGCTTCTCAACAACGTTGATACCCTCACCGTAGTGGCTGAGACCCTCATAGAGGCAAGTAGCAACTGGACCACGTGTGTTGCGGCAAACTTCCTTAGCAGCGTCAACACCACCCTCTGCGAGAGCAGCCTCTACCTTAGCGACAAGCTTCTTAGCGTTTGTCTTAGAGAATGTGAGGTAAAGGATTCTTTCAATTGAAAGAGCAAGACCGATGATGAGACAGATGATAACGAGTGACATGAAGCCTGCACCACCCTCGATGAACTTAGTCTTGAGAGCCTGCTGGAGTGGAATCTCCTCACCCTCGTCAGAAAGAACTGCACTTGAAGTCTGCTCAGTTGCAGCCTGACCATCTTCCTGTGCGAATGCGTAATTTGCAGTTGCGGTCATGATGCCGACTACTGCCAAAAACATGAAAAACTTTTTCATAATTGTTTTTGTGTGTTTGAAATAATATTGAAAAATAATTGTTTTTTTAGTTTCAATGGTTTTAGTCTATGTAACTAAATTCGGTGCAATTTACGGAAAAATTTTCAAACGGCAATACTATTTAGTGATTTCTCCCTTTAGATTTCTCACTAACATGTCTTTTACCCACTGATTTTCGGGACTTTTCCCTAACAGATAGAATAATTTTGCCAATGTGCTTTCCGTCGTGGCGTCATGTCCGTTTATTACTCCGGCTTTTTCAAGTGATTTTCCGGTGGCATAGATTCCCATGTCCACGGCGCCCGTAAGGCATTGAGTCACATTGACAATGATCTTTCCCTGCCTGCACGCTTCCTCCAAAGTGTCGATGAACCATGGAGCCGAAGGTGCGTTGCCTGCCCCGTAGGTCTCGAGTATTACTGCGCGTGTCCCCGGATCGCATAGGAAATATCTTACCGCTGAATGCGTTATTCCAGGGTGGATCTTCAGAATCGAGACACTTGTGTCCAGTTTTGTGTTTATGGATATCCCCTGGTACCAGTCCAGCGGCTTGCGGATGAATTCTGTGTTATACCTGATGCTGATGCCGGCTTCTGCCAGGACAGGGTAGTTAGGGGACTGAAACGCTTTGAAGGCCTCTGCGTTGACCTTCATGCTGCGGTTGCCTCTGAGCAGCTGCGAGCCGAAGCATATGCATACCTCGGGCACCAGTGCATGGCCCTCACTGTCCTTTGCACATGCTATCTCTACCGAGGAGATCAGGTTTTCCCTTCCGTCAGTCCTTGGCACGCCGATCGGCAGCTGGCTTCCCGTGAAGATCACCGGTTTGGTCAGCCCGTCCAGCATGAAGCTGAGTGCGGATGCTGAATATGCCATGGTATCGGTACCATGGAGTATTACAAATCCGTCGTATTGCTCGTAGTTGTCGCGGATGATTTCAGCCAGCTTCTGCCATATCCCCGGGTCGACATCAGAGGAGTCGATGAGAGGGTTGAACGTGACGCTGTCTATCCTGGCCGCGAATTTCCTGATTTCAGGGACTACATCAAGTATCTGGCTGAAATCGAATGGTTTCAGCGTCAGGTCAGAGGCATCCTGCCTCATGCCTATTGTGCCTCCTGTGTAGATCAGGAGGAGAGATGAACTGCTTGTCATTTCAGTCTGAACAGTCTGGTTGCGTTCTCGGTCGTCACCTGGGCGACCTCCTCCATGTCTATCTGCTTAAGTTCCGCGATCTTCGCCGCGATATGGGGAATGTAGGTGCTTTCGTTGCGCTCGCCTCGGTGGGGGACCGGGGTGAGATATGGCGCGTCTGTCTCCAGGAGCATACGGTCCAGCGGGATCTGCCTTACGACTTCTGCGAGCTTTGATTTCTTGAATGTCAGGACTCCGCCTATGCCCACAGACCAGTCTCCGTACCTCTGGATACGGCAGAATGTCTCGTAGCTTCCGCTGAAGGCATGGAGGTTGCCGCGAAGATTCATGTGACGGCAGCCCTCAAGTACCTTGAAGAAATCGTCGGTGGCGTCCCTGAGGTGGATGTTGACAGGAAGGTCAAGCTCCGCGGCAATCCTGAACTGCTCCCGGAGGGCTTTCTTCTGAAGCTCGGCGCTGTCGGCGGAGTAATGGTAGTCAAGTCCTATCTCTCCTATGGCTACAGGCTTGATGTCCATCCTTTCCATATACATCTCCACTTCCTTCTCCCAGTTCTCGTCAACCGATCCCGGATACAGCCCCAGCATGGTGTACAGGATGCCTGGATACCTCTGGCTGATCCCGATCATCCTCTCCCTTTCCTTGCTGTCCACATCCGGCTGTATCATGATGCCGACACCGGCCTCGATGGACCTGGCTATCGCCGCATCTTCTTCGCCGAGAAAAGCCTCGTCATAGAAATGAACATGTGTGTCGATGTACTTTGCCATATCGGACAAAGGTAAGTATTTTTTACATCATAACGCTGCATTGCCCCAGAAGATCGGTCTTTATGAAACCGTCTGCGGCAAGGATCTCGACGATTCCCGCCACTGTCCCGTAGGACAGCATGGTCTCCCTGCATATCCCCTGGACATCTATGCCGCGGTTGCATCTTATGACCATGGCGACAGATTCGACCTCTTCTACCTTCGCATCACCGCCACTGCCGTATGCGGCCCGTATGGATCCGATCCAGTCGGTTTTCCTGACCGGCCCGCTTTTGCCGAGCCCTAGCTTCTCTACCATTTCCTCGGGGTCTGAGGCGGCCTCCGCAAGCTTCTCCCTGATGATCATGTTGCATCCGCGGGAATGCAGGTCGTCGATCCTTCCCGGCAGGGCGTAGACGTCCCTGGAGTATGAAGCGGCGAGCCTCGCTGTTATCATGCTGCCGCCTTTTTCCTTGGATTCGACGACGATCACCGCGCTGGACAGTCCTGCGATTATCCTGTTCCTTCGCATGAAATGAATCGCAAGCGGAACAGTACCGACAGGGTAGTCGGTCACCAGGGCTGACCGGGGCGTAGATACTATACGGTCAGCCGTGTGCAGGTGTCTCTGCGGGTACACCGCATCTATCCCGGTAGCCATTGCTGCTATGGTCGGCAGTCCGAAATCCAATGCGGCGCAATGTGCGGTGATGTCTATCCCATAGGCAAGCCCGCTGACTATAGTCGGCTTGACAGGTGAGGCGGCCATGGCCTTGACCATACTGCGGCACCAGCCCTGTCCGTACGGTGTCATGTCCCTGGTCCCGACGATGGCCACCGCCTTGCTGAAACCGAATATGTCCCCTGCAGGACTGTCTCCTCTGACATATAGCCCTATAGGCGGGTCGTCGCATTCTTTCAGCATCGCCGGGTAGACGGATTCTCCGACCCCGATGAATTCAGAACCGTCTTCATATATCTCCTCCAGTTCCTTCTGAGCTGAATCAAGGGCCTGCTGTCCGATCTGGCTTATATATTTCCAGTATGGTCCCATAGCCTCTCTTATCTGCTCCTTGTCCAGTCTGAATACTGATTCTGCACTGCCGGCATAGTCCATCAGTGCAAGTCCGAGCCTGGGCTCAAATCCGAATATCCTGTTAAGTGCACAGGATGCGATCTTTTCATTTGTGATTCCTGCCATAGTAATAAGTCTTGTCGCTGCCGGACATGGTCCGTTCCATGTCAGACGGTGTGAAGTTAATATCACGGAGGGAAAACAAATGGCACCCATTAGAATGAGTGCCATGAAATATTGAAATATTAACCTTTGTTCCGGATTCTTTTACCGGTAAAGCTGTTTCCTTACCTGGTAAGGAAGATACCTTACTATAATAACATCTTTTAGATTATGAGCAGGGCATCTCCGTAAGGGCCGAACTTGTAGCCTTCCTCGAGGGCAACCTTGTAGGCGTTCATCACTTTCTCGTAGCCACCGAATGCTGCGACTGACATGAGCATCGTGGAGAGTGGAAGATGGAAGTTGGATACGATGGCGTCAGGAACCGAGAAACTGTATGGAGGGAAGATGAACTTGTTCGTCCAGCCGTCATACGCATTGACCTCACCGTTTGTGGTGACGTAGGTCTCAAGGCCTCTCATTACGGTAACGCCGACTGCAAGCACCTTGTGGCCGCTTCTCTTGGCGTTGTTGATAGCTTCTGCAGACTCAGGGGAGATGTAGAGCTTCTCTGAATCCATCTTGTGCTTGGAGAGATCCTCGACGTCGACTTTCCTGAAGTGTCCGATACCCATGTGTACGGTGATGAAGGTCTTGTCGATATCCTTGAGTATCATTCTGTTGAAGAGCTCGCGGCTGAAATGCGCACCTGCGGCAGGAGCTGCGACTGCACCTTCCTCCCTGGCGAAGATGGTCTGATAGTTCTCTGCGTCCTCAGGGGTGACTTCTTCCTTTACCCACTTCGGAACAGGAGTCTTGCCGTGGCTGAAGAGGGTCTGCTTGAACTCCTCGTATTCTCCGTCGAAGAGGAACCTGAGCGTACGTCCTCTGGAAGTCGTATTGTCGATGACCTCGGCCACGAGGCTCTCATCCTCGCCGAAGTAGAGCTTGTTTCCTATTCTGATCTTTCTTGCCGGATCGACGATCACATCCCAGAGTCTCTGCTCCTTGTTGAGCTCCCTGAGAAGGAATACCTCGATGTCTGCACCTGTCTTCTCTTTGTTTCCTCTGAGCATTGCAGGGAATACCTTCGTGTCGTTGAGCACGAACATATCGCCTTTTCCGAAGTAGTCGATGATGTTCTTGAACTGCTTGTGCTCGATCTCGCCGGTAGCCTTGTGAAGTACCATAAGCTTGCATTCATCCCTCCATCTTGGAGGCTCGGATGCGACGTTCTCTCTGGTAAGCGGGAATTGGAATTGTGATAGCTTCATAATTCTATGTGATGTCTTTTGTTTTCGTTTCTGACCTGTGCCTGCTGATGTCACAGACATTATTATATACGGAAAATCGGGCACTTTGTTTCAAGGATGCCCGATTTTTTCAGACTTTTGCCTCGCGGAATACTTCCACGATGGAAGGATAGGTGTTCTTCAGAAGAGGAGGAAGGCTTGACCTGGCTATCCATGCGGCCTTTGATATGTCTTCCTCGCACTGAGGAGTAAGGTCCACAGGGTTCGTGTACAGCATGTCGTACCACCATGTGTGCTTGAGATGCCATATCCCGTCACGGAGATAGCAGTGGTCGGTCACGCAGATAAGATCCCTGAGCATCAGCTCCTTGACCCCGGTCTCTTCCTGGACTTCCCTCATAGCGCAGACTGCGATGTCCTCTCCTGGCTCCTGATGCCCCTTCGGAAGGTCCCATAGTCCGAAACGTCTTATCAGAAGGTAGTCGCCTCTCTTGTTGGATACGAGTCCGCCTGCGGCGTTCACTTCTTTGAATTCAGAGCAGATGCGGCGGTAGGTGCCTTCGACATCTTTGGAAGGAATGCATATCAGGCCCAGTGTCCGGGAGGTCTCGAACATATCTACGAGCGAGCTGAAACTGTCTCCTTCTGCCAGATGGAACTCGATCGAATTCGGATCCGAAAGGACGGCGTCGTCTGGCGTACAGACCGTTATGCAGCGCTTTTCAAAATATATCCTGTGCATTATTAACCGTAGAATTGTTATCTTTGCCTATATATCGCAAATTTAGATTTTTTATGAAAGAATACAAAAGTAAGCATGGTGTTGTGAAGACCCCGCCTTACCAGCTGTATATGTCATTCGTAGACATGAGGAACTTCCTCAATATGCTCCCTGAGGACAAGAAGGCAGGAGTTGAAGCTGATTACGACACGATCAGCGCCTCTGTGCAGGGCTTCACCATCGGAGTCAAGGTCTACGAAAGAGTCCCATACTCGCGTATCTCCATCATCGACAACGGAGCTCCTTTCGGTTTCAAGGTCGATCTCTGCTTCGATTCCAACAACGGAGACCCATATTCGACGGACTTCCATATCGACGTGGAGGCGGACCTTAACTTCATGATGGGAATGATGGTCGGTTCCAAGATCCAGGAAGGTCTTGACAAGATCGTGCAGTCGTTGGTGGACCTCTCCAACGGTGTGATGCCTGAGGGCTTCGACCCTTCAATGTATCCGGACTACTTCAAGAAATAATGGAGAATCTGAACGAAGCTTTCAGGAGAACTCTCGCAGGGGCGATAGGCGAGTCCAATGCGGACATCGCCTTCGAGGCATTTGACTGCGCGCCATCTGTATCGGTCCGACTCAATCCTTCGCGCCCGCAGGTGGCTTTCGACGGAGTCCCGGTACCATGGAATCCGCTCGGTCTGATGCTCTCCGAAAGGCCGTCGTTCACGATGGATCCGGCTTTCCATGCAGGAGCATACTATGTCCAGGACTCGTCTGCGATGTTCGTAGGATATGTCGCACGCCAGCTGATAGGCAGGAAGGACAGGCCGCTGCGCGTGCTTGACCTCTGCGCGGCACCGGGAGGAAAGACGACTGATCTTGCTGCTTCCCTGAGGCAGATCTGCGGAGACTCTTTCGTCCTCGTTGCGAATGAGGTGATGAAGCAGAGGGCTCAGATACTTGCGGACAATGTCGGAAAGTGGGGGGACCCTAACGTGGTCGTGACCAGCGTCGACCCGAAGGCGTTCGCGTCGCTTGAGGGCTTCTTCGACCTGATTGTGGCGGACGTCCCTTGCTCCGGCGAGGGCATGTTCAGGAAGGACGCCGAGGCTGTCCGACAGTGGTCTGAAGACAATGTCGCACTCTGCGAGGCCCGTCAGAGAAGGATAGTCGCTGATGTCTGGCCGGCACTCTCGGATCAGGGTACCATGGTCTATTCAACCTGTACATTCAACTGTCGCGAGAACGACGGAAATGTTAGATGGATGATAGAGAACCTTGATGCTGAGGCGGTGCCTGTTGTGGTTGAATTCCCAGGTGTATATCATACGGAACTTGGTTTCAGCCTTGTTCCGGGCCTTGTCAAAGGGGAGGGCCAATATTGCGCTGCAGTCCGTAAGAATGGTGGCACCGTTGCCCGCCTGAGGCAGCCGAAGACGCCGAAGGGTCCATCGTTCAGCCATCTTTTCGACGTGCCGATGAATTTCGTGCAGAAGAACGATACCGTCGTGGCTGTGCCTAAGGTGATCGCCGCCGAAGTCGATGCGCTTGAATTCCTGAGGCCTCTGATGAAAGGTGTCGCGGTAGGAGAGGTCAAAGGCAAGGACCTGGTGCCGCATGCGGATCTTGCATTGGTTTCAGTACTCGCTCAAGGTTCTTTCCCTCAGGTCGATGTGGACAGGAAGACTGCACTTTCTTTCCTGCATAAGGATCCTATTGTCCTGAAAGATGCTCCGAAAGGACTGATTATTGTATGTCATGAGGGACAGAGGCTGGGTTTCGTGAAGAATCTTGGCAACAGGTGTAACAATCTTCTTCCACAGGGAAGGAGAATCAGAATGGATATCTAGATGAGAAAAATCATTGTGTCGCTGCTCATGGCAGCAGTCAGTATTTCCGCTCTTGCTCAGAGTACTGAGCAGGAATATCTTGAGAGGTACAACCGCCTTACAAAGAATGTGGGCAATGCCGGTGTAGGTGTTGAAACCCTCATCAACAGGTGGGAGGAGGCATTCCCTGAGGACGAGAACATGCTCGCAGCGGCTTTCCTCTTCTATTATGAGAAGTGCCAGACGACCTCTACCGTGTCCAGGAACACTTCCACCTATCTTGGACAGAAACCTTTGCTCCAGCTCAAGGACACCCTTGGAAAGGATGTGTACTATTTCTACGACACCGAATATGACGATGAACTTTTCGGTAAGGCCCAGCAGTATATAGACAAGGTGAATCAGAAGGCTCCGCTCAAGCTTGAGAACAGATGCGCCGCCATTACCGCGCTGGCCAACTATGAGAAAGGCAGCCCGGACATGGCTCTGTCAAGGATCAAGGAACTTGTAGCGTTCAACTATGGCACTAAGCCGGCATGGACCTATGAGGATGAGGCGGTGGACAATGAGATGTTCAAGGCACTGGTCCAGGACTATTGCTATTCTTTCTTCAGACTTGCGACTCCGTCGGGATATGAGGCTTTCCGCTCGATTTCCGAGGATATGCTGAGGTACAACGCGAATGATGTGCTTTTCCTTGACAACATGGGGTCATATTATCTTGTGGGTATGGAAAATCCCAAGGCCGCGCAGAAGTATTATGACAAGGTGCTCAAGATCAAGAAGGATGACCTTACGGCCATCAGGAACGGAATCATCCTCTCCAGGAAGATGAAGAACGTCAAGCTTGAGAAGAAGTATCTGGCGTTGCTTGCACAGTATGCAGAGGATGAACCGACAAAGCAGTCCTCGCAGGCAAGGCTTGACTATCTGAACGGCAAGAAGTAAAGTGAAAGGATCTCGGATGGGGTCCTTTTCCTATGATATCCTTTTCTGATACAGTTCCCAGGAATTCACCAGGTTGTGGGCGATCGAGTAGAGACCTCCTGCGATTGCCGTGACAGGGGTGAGGAATGAGTATGCCAGCCAGATGAGGAAACCTGTGTTCTTCTGTCCCAGAGCCTGTCCTGCAGTTATCCTTGTGACTTCTCCGTAGCGGCGTCCTATGAGATGGCCGCATGCGAACTGGATGAAGCAGCATGCGAAAGTAATTATGCCGATAAGAGAGACGACTGTCCATGTGAGGCCGCTGAGCACGAGCGCCCTTGTCGCGAGTATCATCGCGAAGATGAGACCTATGCTCCAAAGATAGAATGCCCACCACGTGTACCTGCTGAGCCATCCGTGCAGTTTAGGGAAGGCGTATCTGACGAACCAGGCACCGAAGCATGGCAGAAGAAGCATAGGGAATATCCTTCGGGCTATTATCCAGACATTTGTCCAGAAACTGATGCCCGATGGATGGACGAGAGGAACTATCGCAGGGATGAGGAAGGTTCCGAGCGCATTGATCAACGCTACGTAGGTCATGTTCTCGGAGATGTTTCCTCCCAGCTTGTCGGTGATGACTCCTGATGCCGATGCGGTAGGACAGATCAGACAGAGCATCGCGGACTCAAGCAGGATCTTGGCTTCCATGGACCTGACATGGACCGCGATAAGTGCGAGGCCGACGAATGTGAGTGCCTGGAACAGGAGAAGCAGGATGTGCCATCTCTTGACCTTGACCTGGGTCGGTGCGACCTTGACGAACTGGAGGAACAGCATTATCCCGATGAATATCTGCTGGCCCTTCGCTACTATCTGGTGACATGTCGGACCGACAGGGTAGAGCGCCGGGGTGTAATGGTAGACAAGATACAGGCACACGCCGATAGTGATCGCTATCGGAAGCATCCAATCCTTACAGAACTGCAGTAGTGACTTCATTGCCGTGAACCTGAAAAACGGAGCGAATTTCGTATAAAAACATTAACTTTGCAAAATTGCTCAATTGAAAAACGATTAATAAACAAATAATGAAAAAAGTATTTTCGATCATGGCAGCAGCAATGGTGATCGCCGGCTGCGGCGCAAAGCAGGAAGAGAAGGTTCCTGCAATCGATCTCGCTAATCTGGATACTACAGTCGCTCCAGGTGACGATTTCTATCAGTATTCTACAGGTGGATGGCAGAAGAACAATCCACTCGGCGCTGAATATGCCCGTTTCGGTTCTTTCGATATGCTCAGGGAAACCAACGTCGAGAGACTCAACGACCTCTTCAAGAACATGACTACCCTCAAGACTGAGAAGGGTTCTGTGGAGCAGAAGATCGCAGACCTCTATAAGATGGGTCTTGATTCAGTACGCCTCAACGCTGAAGGTGCTGAGCCTATCAAGAAGTATCTTGATGCTATCTACGCAGTCTCAGACAAGAACGGTCTCGTGAAGATGGTCGCAGACCTCCACAACAGCGGCGAGAGCGCTTTCTTCGGAGTATATGTCGAGGCAGACATGATGGACAGTGACAACCAGATCCTCTATCTTGGACAGGGTGGTCTCGGTATCGGTAACAGGGACTACTATGTAGATCCTAAGAATGCTGAGCTTAAGGAAGGTTACAGGAATTTCCTGACAAAGGTATTCGGCCTTGCCGGTATCGCAGACCCTGCTTCAGCTGCGGCAAACGCCCTTGCGGTCGAGGATGTCATTGCGATCCATTCATGGGACAGTGTCCAGGAGAGAGACGTCGAGGCACAGTATAACCCTATGTCTACAGCAGAACTTCTTGCGAAGTATCCAGGATTTGATTTCGCTACATATTTCGCACAGAGAGGCATCCCTGCCCAGGATAAGCTCGTAGTCGCTGAACTTTCATACTTCGAGGGCTTTGCAAAGTATTTCGCAACAGCTGACCTCGCAGCCCTCAAGGACTATGTCGCAGGTCAGTTCATCCAGGGCGCATGCGGTTCGATCAGTGATGACTTCACTGACGCTTCATTCGATTTCTTCAGCCGTCAGATGTCAGGTATCCAGCAGCAGAAGCCACGTTGGAAGAGAGCTATGTCAGTCCCTAACAGCATCCTTGGTGAGGCTGTCGGCAAGATGTATGTCGCTCAGTACTTCCCAGAGTCTTCAAAGACAAGGATGGTAGAACTCGTGAAGAACCTTCAGGTCGCTCTTGGCCAGCACATCGACGAACTCGATTGGATGAGCGCTGAGACAAAGGTCAAGGCTCATGAGAAGCTCGAGAGCTTCACCGTGAAGATCGGCTATCCTGACACTTGGAAGGACTACAGCACTCTCGAGATCGATCCTGAAAAGAGCTACTATGAGAACATGAAGGCAGCCAGCGAGTGGTATGTCGCTGACAACATGTCAAAGCTCGGCAAGCCTACCGACAGGACAGAGTGGGGCATGACTCCTCAGACTGTCAATGCATACTACAACCCTACAACCAACGAGATCTGCTTCCCTGCAGCTATTCTCCAGCCACCTTTCTTCAATGCTGACGCTGACGATCCAGTCAACTACGGCGGTATCGGCGTAGTCATCGGCCACGAGATGTCACATGGCTTCGACGACCAGGGCCGTCTCTTCGATGCAAAGGGCAACATGTCAGGCTGGTGGACAGCAGAGGATGACGAGCGCTTCCGCGCGAAGGCAGAGATCCTTGCTGCTCAGTTCGACAAGGTGGAGATCGTTCCTGGCCTCATGGCTAACGGACACAATACTCTCGGAGAGAACATCGGTGACCACGGCGGACTCAGCATCGCTTACTCAGCTATGCTCAACGCCCTTGCTGGCAAGGAGCAGCCGCTCATTGACGGTTTCACACCTGCACAGAGATTCTACCTTTCATATGGTGCGATCTGGGCTCAGAACATCACCGATGAGGAGAAGGCAAGACTTACAATGCTTGATGTACATTCACTCGCAGTCAACAGAGTCAATGTCTCAGTCAAGAACTTCCAGACATTCTATGATGCGTTCGGCATCAAGGAGGGCGATCCTATGTTCCTTCCTGAGAGCGAGCGCGTTCATGTCTGGTAAGATACTGTGAATGCCAGTCGTTTCATAGCAGGAAGACTGCGTTTCAAAGGAGTGATAGCTATGGTTGCCATAGCTATCTCTTTCTTCGTGATAATCATAGCCGTCGCTATTTCCTCAGGCTTCCGGAAGGAACTGAGGAATGGCGTGGCAATGCTGTCAGGAGATATCGCCATAACGCAGCCCGACCTCAACTATGCTGGCGAAGACAATCCTCTTTATAGTTTCAGTGCCATCGATTCTGTAATCCGTCAGGTGAGGGGAGTCGATGATGTGGTCCCTGCCGTCTACAGGGCAGGAATCGTAAAGAACGGAACAGAGATATGCGGAGCTCTGTTCAAGGGCACGCCCGATGGTGGAGACAGCCTTCAGGTATCTATCCCTAGGGGTCTTGCTGACAAGCTTGGTCTGGACGAGGGAGATGACCTCACCGCATATTATATAGGAGAAAGAGTAAAGGCCAGACGTTTCAAGGTGGCGTCGGTCTACAACGACGCGCTTGGTGGAACAGGAACATATGTGATCATGGCAGGCCTTTCCGACATGCAGAGGCTCAATTCATGGTCGGAGGACCAGGTGTCGTCTGTCGAGGTCATGCTGAATGACGCATGGTCCGACAACTATGGAATGGAATCCAAGACGGAGGAAATCGGGTTCATGGTGCTTTCATCGACGCCGGAAGAACTTTCGGCGCCTGTCGCTATGTCGGCTGTTCACAAATATCCTCAGATATTCGCGTGGCTCGACCTGATTGACAGGAACGTCCTGGTGATTCTTATACTGATGACTATCGTGGCTGGTTTCAACATGATATCCGGCCTTCTGATACTGCTGTTCAGGAATATCTCGACCATAGGTACGCTCAAGGCTCTGGGCATGACTGACAGGTCCATTGCGGAAGTGTTCCTCCGTGTCTCCTCGAACCTGGTCCTCAAAGGTATGTTTATTGGAAACGCCTTGGCGCTGTTCTTCTGTATCTTACAGGGAACCACACACTTCATCACTCTCAACCCGGAGAACTATTTCGTCTCTTTCGTCCCGGTGAGAGTCAACCCATTCCTTATTGTTGAGGCTGATCTGGCTGCTTATTTTGTGATAATGCTTCTTCTTCTGATTCCGTCTCTTTTCGTGTCGCGGGTTGATCCTGCAAAGACGGTCCGGGCGAAATGATCATGAAAGCATCATAGAGGCTGTATACGTTCGCGACGTAGTTGACAGTCTCGTATCCTCGAAGTCCACCATATTGAAGCAGAGTATCCTGCTGTACACCTTCTCTGTTCCTGAGTGTCTCGATTACATTCTCGAATTCCTCCCAGGTTGAGTATGGGATATCGTTTGCCCTTGCATATCTGATACAGTCAAGCACGCGTCCTTCTCCGGCGCTGTATGCAGCAAGGACAAATTTCGTGAGGTCCTGCGGCACGGCGAATCTTGTGAAGATTCCCTTGAGCTTTCCAATGTATTCAGTTCCTGCACTGATGTTCTTCTCAGGATTGAGCATATCGTCGTTGTGGAAGCGCATAGCTGTACTTGGAAGCATCTGGAGCAGACCTTCGGCCCCTCTGCCGGAGCGTGCGTCGATACGGAATCTTGATTCCTGCCAGATAAGGGCAGCCAGCATCCTCCAGTCCCAGCCGATCTTGTCCGCGTATTTCTTGATCAGGCTGTCGTAAGGACTGATGGTCTTGTACTCGCGTCCTGTGTATGCTCTCTTGTATGGCTCATAGGCTGGACTGAAGCGATCCTTTATCTTGTTGTACTCATCCTTGTCATGGAACATGCTGTGCCATGCTGTGATTGATTCGGCGAGGTCTCTGTTGCCTTTATGGACAACCCATACCGTGCTGTCTTCCATCATCTCGGAGCAAAGGTACTGGTTCGAGGTCGACAGGAGGGCACTGAAAGGAAGGATTGCAACGTCTATGCTGTCCTCGCTGAGCATGGTGAGAGCCTCGCTCTCGAACTCGCTGACCTGGATCTCTGCCACAGATGCGATCGACTCGGCATAGTCATTCAACAGCTCGTAGTTGAATCCTGTGCTGAGGTTTATGTTGGCGGGGTGGTGTCCCCTTAGACAGATCAGACATCTGATGCTCTCCCTTCTCTCCGGCTTCTGGTGATTTTCCTGGGTGAGGAACGGAAGCGCGCAAAGAATCACCAGAACTGGAACTATGTACTGAAATGCTCTTTTTTTCTTTCCCATGGTCCAAAATATTATAATGTCTGACGCCTTGGAGAACCGCTTTGTCCAGCCGATGAAGCAGAAGAGCCAGAGCCCTTGCCTGCCTGGAGGTAGAACGGCCACCAGATGCCGAATTTCACGGCTCTCTGAGGGCGGATGAAGCCAGCTGCGCTGAAGTAGTCGGCTGAATTCATAGGCCATCCCATGTTTGCATTGACCATCTTGACAAAGATGCAGGCTCGTTTCCACTGCATGTTGACGAATGCGTCGACATATGGGCAGTTGCCATATTTCTCTTTGTCCTGATTGTGGAATCTACCCAGTTCAGGACTGTAGGCCGGTGCATACCATGCGGTTGTGTACAGAGCATTTGCTCCTATCTGCATCTGCAGGACGTCCTTTACTACATCGAACTGGAAATACCATCTGAGGTTGAGTGCAAGGGTCGGTAGAGGTACGACTTCCTCGTTGGTCGAGTGCTGGAACAGGGCCTGGTTGTCGAAATGGAGCTTCCAGACTCTGAAATTCTTCATTGCACTTACCTTGAAGATGCTCATTGCCTCCGTATTCTGCTGCGCTGTCGCAAAACTGTCATAGTAGATGTTGTTGAACAGCTGGGTGTAGCCTGCTGTCACAGAAAGCTTCCAGTAAGGGATGTCGAGCGTACCTTCGAACTTCGTCGTCGATATCTTTTTGAAATCATTGTCCCACTTGAGGTGGTTCGAGAAATAGTGCTGGTCGAAGAACTCAGGCTCATCAAGCTTGGTCTCGACGTGTCCTATGAGTGAAAGAGGCTCGTTCCTGCGCCTTCTGAAAGGATATGCGCTGAACTTGATGTTTCCCTCGATCCCGAAGTCGTTGATCTCGTTTCCGAGGAAGGTGTAGTATCCCTGGGCGTCCCAGCTGAGATACTTCTTGAACTGTCCGGCTGCTCCACCATACAGATAGGCTGAATTCCATACAGCGTTCTTCGTCTTGGTAAGGTAGCCCAGAGGGTTGAACATGTAGTAGCTCAGGAGCCTGTCTCCGATACCGACGTTGAGGCTTGATACGATCGCGTCGTCTGACCATGGCTGGAGCTTTAGGAAGACCTTGTTCTCCAGTTTCATCACTCTCAGGGAATCGGCCGACCTGACCGGATTTATGTAGAACTTGTCGTTGTAGAAGTCGCGTCCGTCCTTGTCTGACATCGATATGTTGTCAGTATAGTTCTTGGTGTAGGTCGAGTACTCGCTGTTGTGTCCGATGAAGGCAGTGGTCACGTCAGTGTCGAGGGTCTTCGCCTGGACGTCATTCACGACGCTGGTGTCTTTCCTGTGTCCGATCTTCTTGAGGAAGTTGAAAGGAATCCTGTAGGTCTGGTTGAGATAGACAGTGTTCTTCTTGATCACATTGTCTGCGTCTTTAAGGTGCACGGCGATCTCTCTAGGACCTACAGTGGTGTCCCTGATCCAGAAATTGTCGACTACTCCGCCGTTCTCTGCCTTTCTGATGGAATTGAAGATATATCCAAAATGTGCATTGTACTTCTTTCCAAGCCAGTTCAGCCCGGCGAATGCCGTCCTGTTGTTGACGTTCTCGCTGTCCAGCATGCCATTGGCACCGGTCCTGTCATAGCTGAGCGTCATGTTGAGGGCAGGGTAGATGTTCTGGGTGGTGAGGATGTGTATGTCGGACTCTTCATTCTCAGCGTTGGCGAACAGGGTTCCCCAGTATGCGAGCTCGGTATGAGGAGTCTTCGTGTTGTACATAGGGACAGTACCTGGAGAGAAACTGTATACCTCGTATGGCTCATAGAATGACACACCTTCCTCCGCATTGCGCTTGCTGAAGTCATAGTACTGGACCGGCGAGCCTGCAATGCCGAGATAGCTGACGTTGACATCCTTCCTCATGAAATGGTAGTCGTTGAACCAGTAATTGTAGCTGGTGTCGATGTCCTTTGCCTTGACATTGTTGAAATAACGGTCTACCGTCCAGGTGAAGATTCTCTTGTAATGCATCGAATCAGCCACTGCAAAGGACTCGAGGATTCGCGGCGTGGCTTCCCTGATGCTGTCCCTCCTGTTCTTGATGCTGTCCTTGACGGCGAGCATGCTGTCTGTCTTGTGCTTCTGGCGGGCCATTTTCTGCTCGTAGTCATATTTCTTCCTGTCGAACTTGTCGAGACCGGCATACCATCTCTCGAAACGTAGCTTTGCGGCAGAAGCCGAGTCGGCGAAATAGATCGAGTCTATCTTGGGCCATATCAGTGAATCACCGGCAGCGATGAGAGAGTCCTTTACCTGATGATGGGTGAGGGAGTCCACGAGTGCGACATAGTACTTGTATCTGAACGGATCTGTCAGCCTGAGCGAGTCCGGGGCCTTGATCGTGTCACGGGCACTGACCATGTCCCCCTGTTCTTCAAGCTGGAATCCGTCTTCGGCTTCTTCCCCGATGGTGCGTTCCAACCTGAATTTCGTGTAGACGGACGAGTTGCTGTAGATGACGGTGTCCGGCCTGCGGATTTCCTCGACAATGGAAGCAAGGACTCCGCCTCGGTGGATTTCCGCAGCGAATGCCTGGATGGTAGCGAGAAGAATCACAGCTACCGGGAACCAATATTTTTTCAACCTAGTCCTCATTGACATGCGAAGTTACGCTTTTTTGGCGAGAATACCCATAGGGTATTGGCAGATTGGAGCTAGTTTGCTACTTCGCACAGGAATCTGATGCGTACGAGACGTACTTCCTCCTCCTCGCAGTCACTGAATTCCTCCATCGCCTCGGCGATCGAGTCGGAAGTGGCTTCGTTCCGGAAATAGTCGTAGATCTCGTCGACCAGGTCGTCATCGACTCTTTGCCTGATGTAGTAGTTGAGGTTCAGCCTGGTGCCTGACTCGACTATGCCTTCTATCAGGGAGAGGAGCTCAGACATCTCCATTCCTCTGGCCTGGGCTATGTCCTCGAGGTCGAGCTGCTTGTCGATGCTCTGGATTATACCTATCTTGATCTCGGATTTGGCTGGGCTTGACTTGAGGATGAAGTCGTCTGGTCGCTCTATATCGTTCTCTTCTACGTACTTACGTATAAGCTCAATGAAGCTCTTTCCGTACTTCAAGGCCTTGCCTTCTCCTACGCCCTGGCACTTCTTGAGGTCTTCTACGGTTACAGGATACATGATGGACATGTCGTCGAGAGCAGGGTCTCCGAAGATGATCCACGGCTGCAGCTTCAGCTTGGCCGCGAGATCTTTCCTGAGATCCTTGAGCATGGCAAGAAGGGTCTCGTCTCCGGCTCCGCCGCTTTTCGCTGCGAGGCTTGCTTCCCTGGTCTCCTCGTCATCCTCCTCATAGTCTCCCTCGGAGAACTTGCGGTCCTCGACGAGCATTATGCTGTATGGGTCCTGGAGGAACTTCCTTCCATCCTCGGTCACTGATATGCGGCCATATGAATCGATGTCTTTCCTCAGAAGCCCGAGAAGGATTCCCTGATGGACGATGGAGTTCCAGTACTTCTGGTCGTGAGGCGCGCCTTCACCGAATTCCTTCAACTGGTCGTGCTTGTAGGAGAGTATCATCGCAGTAGCGTTCCCTGCCAGGATGCTTCCGATGTGGTCCATCTCGAACTGCTCAGGGATAGAGAGGACGAGACGCAGGACTTTCAGCATGTGCTCTTTTCCGTCGAACCTCTGTCTAGGGTGCAGGCAGTTGTCGCAGTTGCCGCAGTTGCACTTGTCGTAGGTCTCTCCGAAGTAATTGAGCAGCAGCCTTCTGCGACATTCTCCGGATTCTGCGTAATCGACGGTCTCCTTAAGGAGCTGCTTGCCGATTTCCTGCTCGTTGCCCTTCTTGCCCTGGATGAACTTGCTGAGTTTGGTTACGTCTTTCTGGCTGAAGTATGTGATGCATATTCCCTCGAGTCCGTCCCTGCCGGCACGGCCGGTCTCCTGGTAGTATCCCTCAAGGCTTTTAGGTATGTCGTAATGGATGACGAAACGTACGTCCGGCTTGTCGATTCCCATTCCGAAGGCGATGGTGGCGACTATGACCTCGACCTTCTCGCTGAGGAACATGTCCTGGTTGTCATTGCGTACCTTCGCGTCCAGGCCTGCATGGTATGGCAAAGCCTTTATTCCGTTGATGACCAACAGGTTGGCGATGTCCTCGACTTTCTTTCGGCTGAGGCAGTAGATGATGCCCGACTTCCCCTTGTGCTCCTTGATGAACCTGACCATGTCTTCCTCGGACTTGTTCTTGTCTCTGATTTCGTAGTAGAGGTTCGGACGGTTGAAAGAGGAGATGAAGACCTTTGCGCCGCTGATGCCGAGATTCTTCATGATGTCGCTCTTCACCTTCGGGGTGGCTGTCGCGGTAAGGGCGATTATAGGAGCATGCCCGATCTTCTCCACGATAGGTCGGATGTTGCCATATTCCTGGCGGAAGTCATGTCCCCATTCAGAGATGCAGTGCGCTTCGTCGACGGCATAGAAAGAGATCCGGATTTCCTTCAGGAGGGCGATGTTCTCCGCTTTGGTCAGGGACTCCGGCGCGACATAGAGAATCTTGGTCGCTCCGCTCAGGAGATCCTGCTTCACGTCTGCGATCTCGTTCCTTGTGAGCGACGAGTTGAGGAAATGTGCGATGCCTTCGTTTCCGGATACGAATCCGCGTATGGCGTCGACCTGGTTCTTCATCAGGGAGATGAGCGGAGATATGACTATCGCAGTGCCTTCCATTACCAGCGCAGGAAGCTGATAGCATAGGGATTTGCCTCCACCTGTCGGCATGAGGACAAACGCATCATTACCTGCGATGAGATGCTTGATGATTTCTTCCTGGTCTCCTTTGAAGGTATCATATCCGAAGAATTCCTTCAGCTTGGACCTGAGGTCTGGAGTGGCACTGGTCATTCAAAAATGTGATTTCACTAAATTTAAGAATAATTTTTGTGACGACAACAATATTTCCGTGAAATTTGCGATATTTGCATTCCTGAAAGGAATAGAAAACATAAAAACGAAAAATAGAAAAATGAAAACTATCAGATTATTCGCTGTTTCTGCAGCAGTACTTCTTGCTGTTGCGTGCGGTTCAAACGCCAACACACCAAAGGCGTCCGCTGACTCTCTCAAGGCTGCGGCCGGCCTTATGCCAAGCAAGGCGCTTCTCGATTCAGTCAGCTACTATCTTGGTATCAACTATGGCCAGATGCTCAAGCAGTATGATTTCGGTGATGTAGACTATAACCTCATGGTCAAGGGTATGAAGGATTTCGTCGCAGCTGAGGGCAACCCACAGGACGAGTCATTCCTCAAGCAGTTCAAGCTCAACCCAGAGGATATGAACGATGCTATCAACAAGTATCTCGGACAGCGCTCAGACTATCTCGCTGCAATCGCAGAGGCAGAGGCTAAGAAGTTCTTCACAGAGAATGCCAAGAAGGCAGGTGTAGTCGAGACTGAATCAGGTCTCCAGTACATCATCAACGAGCCAGGTAACGGCAACCATCCTGGACCATACTCTACAGTGAAGGTACACTATAAGGGAACTCTCCTCGACGGTACCGTATTTGACGAGACTGAAGAGGGCTCAGAGGCTATTGAACTTTCACTTGACAGAGTGATCGCTGGTTGGACAGAGGGTCTCCAGCTCATCGGTGAGGGCGGAAAGATCACACTCTACGTTCCATCTGAGCTTGGTTATGGCTCACGTGCAGCAGGTACTATCCCTGCAAACTCTACTCTCGTATTCGACGTCACACTTGACGAGGTCGTCGCTGAGGAAGAGGCAGAGTAATCTCTACGGACAGAAATTTCCAAGCCTGCTTAGCTGTCGCAGCCAGGCAGGCTTTTTTACAGAATAGAACAAATAACAAAGAACGTTATGCCAAATCTTGAAATTGAAGGAACTCTTATGAGGAAGATGGATGTGCAGTCCGGCAGGTCTGCACGAGGCGACTGGGCTAAGCAGGAATTTCTTGTTGAGTTCCAGGAGGGGAAGTTCCCGACGACAGCTGTGTTTACTGCGTGGGGACAGGACAAGGTCAGCGAACTTGACAAGTATTCAGTCGGTGACCAGGTGAAGGTGACATTCAATATCAGCAGCCGCGAGTATCAGGGCCGCTGGTATACAGATCTCAGGATGTGGAGGATCTCAGAGGCTGGCTCGGCTTCAGCCCCTGCTGCTCCTGCGGCACCGGCTGCAAGAGCGCCAATGGCATCATCGGTTCCGGCGGGTTTCCAGGCTGCACCGGCTCCTGGCCTTGCAGACATGCCTGCTGAGTCGGCAGAGGACGACCTCCCATTCTAAGCTGACGCGTAATGATTCCACAGGAAACGATAGCAAGGATACTTGACTCGGCCCAGGTTGCCGATGTCGTCGGTGACTTCGTCTCATTGCAGAGGCGAGGTTCCGAGTTTGTAGCCTGCTGTCCTTTCCACAATGAGAAGACACCGTCCTTCCATGTCCGTCCTGCGCAAGGCTATTACAAATGCTTCGGCTGTGGCGAAAGCGGCAGTGCCGTCGGTTTCCTGATGAAGCATGAGAGCATGACCTATCCTGAGGCACTCCGTTACCTTGCGAAGAAGTACGGTATCGAGATAGTCGAGAAGGAAGAGACTGCCGAGGACCTGGCGGCCAGGACCAAGAGGGAAAGCCTTCTCATAGTCATGCAGTTCGCCCACAGGTTCTATATGGACAGCCTTAAGACAGACGAAGGCAGGACGTCGGGCATGGCATATTTCAGAAACCGCGGTCTCGAGGAAGGCACTATCGAGAAATATGGGCTCGGATGGGCTCCGAAGAGCAGGCATGCTCTCTACGACGCTGCCAAGGAGAAAGGCTACAACATCGATTATCTCCTTGAACTGAACCTTCTTGTCCGCTATGACGACGGCAGGATAGTCGACCGTTTCTTCGACAGGGTGATGTTCCCGATACATTCCTACAACGGCAATGTGATCGGCTTCGGCGGCAGGACTCTCTTTACGGAGAAGACCGTCGCGAAGTACATCAACTCAAACCAGAGTCTCATCTACGACAAGAGCTATACTCTCTACGGAATCAACTTCGCGAAGAATACCATCCACCGCGAGGACAGGTGCTATCTCGTCGAAGGTTATCTCGACGTGCTCTCGATGCACCAGCTCGGCATTACCAACGTGGTGGCATCCAGCGGTACTTCACTGACCATCCCTCAGATACGCCTGATAAAGAAGTTCTCCGACAAGGTCACTATCATGTACGACGGTGACGGAGCAGGAATAAAGGCTGCGCTTCGAGGAATCGACCTTGTCCTCAAGGAGGGTCTCTCAGTCAAGGTGCTTCTGCTTCCGGACGGGGACGATCCGGATTCATATTCAAGGAAACATACCCTCGAGGAAGTCAGGGATTTCATCAGGGACCACGAGCAGGACTTCATTGAATTCAAGACTGACATGCTGCTCGGAGACGCCGGCAATGACCCTATCAGAAAAGCCGAGCTTATCAACGAGATGGCCGATACAATCGCTCTGATACCGGATGCGGTAGTCCGTTCGGTCTACAGCCAGACGGTCGCTGACAAGTTCAGGATTGACTCGCAGCTTATATTCGACCGCGTCCGCAGGACAAGGGAGAAGGCTATTGACGACGAACGTAAGGCTGCGGTCCGGAGGCAGGATCAGGAGGGGGAGCAGGGTACCATGGTACCGGAACCGTCCGACATACCTCCGGTCGAGAGCCGGGAAATCCAGGCAGCAGAACCGTCGGATCCGGCGAAGACCGTCTATGAGCATCAGGTCCTTGTCGCACCTGAGACCGAACTTCTCTGGTTCATGCTCAGACATGGACTTGACATACTTGACTTCGAGACGGATTCTGTCTATTACCAGGAAGGCGAGGAGATAACCGTGGCTGCGTTCATCAGCTGCAACCTGGAGGACCAGGGAATCGCATTCAAGAACAGCCTTCTTCGAAGGGCCTACGACCTCTACCTGTATTTCTTCGATAATTTCCCTGACAAGGACCAGTCTGATATCGTAAGGGCGATGATGGACGGACCGGACAGGGAGGTGGCGGATCTGGTTTCGAACATGGTTGCTGAAAAATATGACCTTACAGTCAAAAATTTTGCGGCTTCTATGACTGCAATGTCAACCCAACTAGTTAAATTTGTGCCTCGCGCCATAATGACATATCAGCTTGAACTGACAAAATGGGATGAACTGAACCTCAGGGAGGCGATGACCAGGGCCCCGGAGGACGAGCAGATGGAGATCGCGCGCGAATTCCAGGAGGTCATCAAGAAAAGGAAACTCCTGATGGAAGCACTCGGAAGAGTACGTTAGACAGACAAACAAACAGATTTATGGATAAGAATTATAAGAGAACACTTGTGACCTGTGCCCTGCCTTATGCAAACGGCCCTGTGCACATCGGACATCTTGCAGGCGTATATGTTCCTGCGGACATCTATGTCCGTTATCTCAGGATGAAGGGAGAGGATGTGCTTTATGTCTGTGGAAGCGACGAGCATGGTGTGCCTATCACCATCAAGGCGCGCCAGAACAACTGCACCCCACAGGACATCGTCGACAAGTACCACAAGATAATCAAGGACTCATTCTCAGGTCTTGGAATCAACTTCGACATCTATGGCAGGACATCGTCTAAGACTCACGCCAGGAACGCTTCGGAGTTCTTCCGCAAGCTCTATGACGAGGGCAAGTTCATCACCAAGGAGTCAGAGCAGTACTATGACCCTGAGGCAAAGACCTTCCTTGCTGACCGCTACATTGTAGGAACATGCCCTAAGTGCGGTGCTGAGGGAGCATATGGTGACCAGTGCGAGAAGTGTGGAAGCACCCTCAGCCCTGAAGAGCTCATCAACCCTAAGTCAAAGCTCAGCGGCGCAGAGCCTGTCAAGAAGAAGACCAGCCACTGGTATCTTCCTCTCGACCAGTACGAGCAGTGGCTCAGCCAGTGGATCCTCGACGGCCACAAGGAGTGGAGAAGCAATGTCTATGGCCAGTGCAAGAGCTGGATCGACGGCGGTCTTCAGCCACGTGCAGTGAGCCGTGACCTCGAGTGGGGAGTCCCTGTACCTGTAGAGGGTGCTGAGGGAAAGGTTCTCTATGTATGGTTCGACGCTCCTATCGGTTATATCTCGAATACCCAGGAACTTCTTCCTCAGAGCTGGGACAAGTGGTGGAAGAGCGAGGATACCAAGCTCGTCCACTTCATCGGCAAGGACAACATCGTGTTCCACTGCATCGTATTCCCATCGATGCTCAAGGCCTATGGTGACTACATCCTTCCTGACAATGTCCCTTCGAACGAGTTCCTCAATCTCGAGGGAGACAAGATCTCTACCTCAAGGAACTGGGCTGTATGGGCTCACGAATATCTCGAGCAGTTCCCTGGAAAGGAGGATGTGATGAGATATGTTCTTACAGCGAACGCTCCTGAGACAAAGGACAATGACTTCAGCTGGAAGGATTTCCAGACACGCAACAACAGCGAGCTGGTAGCTATATTCGGCAACTTCGTGAACCGTGCTGTAGTCCTCACACACAAGTACTTCGATGGTAAGGTCCCTGCTGCAGGCGAGCTTCAGGAGATCGACAAGGCAGCTCTTGCCGAGATTCCTGCACTCAAGGCATCCCTTGAGAAGAACATCGAGAACTATCACTTCCGCGAGGCTCTCAAGGACGCTATGTCAATCGCCCGCGTAGGTAACAAGTATATCTCAGACACAGAACCATGGAAGGTTGCCAAGACCGACATGGCACGCTGTGCCACAATCCTCAACGTCAGCCTCCAGATCTGTGCTGACCTCGCCATCGCATTTGAGCCATTCACTCCGTTTGCTGCAGAGAAGCTCCGCAAAATGCTCGGTGTATGTATCTGTGCCGGTGTCGACCACCGCAAGGGCGAGCAGGAGACAGTCAATACATACGTAGAAGGCGAGGGCGCTGCTCTCCATACAGTATCGGCTCCTTGCGGTGCCGACGTGGCTGCGATGAAGGCTTCTTGCCCAGGTACAGGAAAGTGCGTATGCCTCAGCTGGGACGTCCTCGGCAATGAGTGCATTCTTCCTGAGGGCCATGAGGTAGGAACAGCAGAACTCCTCTTCGCCAAGATCGAGGATGATGCCATCGACGCGCAGATCGCTCGTCTCCAGTCTATCAAGGCGGAGCGTGAGGCTGCCGAGGCCGCAAAGGCAGCTGAGGAAGCCGCAAAGAAGATTGCTCCTCAGAAGGACGAGGTCACATGGGACGACTTCGACAGGATGGACATCAGGACCGCGACGGTACTCGAGGCTGAAAGAGTGCCTAAGACAGACAAGCTTCTCAAGCTTACAATCGATACAGGAATAGACCAGAGGACGATCGTGTCCGGCATCGCGGAGTACTACTCTCCAGAGGACATGCTCGGAAAGCAGATCGTGATCCTTGCGAACCTTGCGCCTAGAAAGATCAGGGGCATCGAGTCCAAGGGTATGATCCTCATGGCAAAGCAGGGTGACGGCAAGATGCGCTTCATCACTCCGCAGGAAGCACTCGTAAACGGTGCGCAGATAGGTTAGTCCAGTTAGTAATTTTTCCCATAGTTTTCATCAAATGAGTACACTTTCAAACAGACTCCAGAATCTTTCTCCATCAGCGACTTTTGCTATGTCGCAGAAGAGCACAGAGCTTAAGGCTCAGGGTATCGACGTGATCAATATGTCGGTAGGCGAGCCTGATTTCAACACTCCTGACCATATCAAGGCAGCTGCCAAGCAGGCTGTCGACGACAACTGGTCCAGATATTCTCCTGTGACAGGTTACCTTGATCTCCGCAAGGCAATCTGCGAGAAGCTTCTCAAAGAGAACGGACTTGAATTCGAGCCTTCGCAGATCGTCGTTTCCAACGGTGCAAAGCAGGCTATCACCAACACCGTGATGGCTCTCGTGAACCCAGGTGATGAGGTCATCATTCCTGCACCATACTGGGTAAGCTACCCACAGATGGTCAAGCTCGCTGAAGGTACTCCAGTGCATATCCCTGCACCTATCGAGCAGGACTTCAAGATCACAGCTGAGCAGCTCGAGGCAGCTATCACTCCTAAGACCAAGCTCATCATCCTCTGTACTCCTTGCAATCCTACAGGTTCAGTATATACACCTGAGGATCTCAAGGCACTTGCCGAGGTGATCGTAAAGCACGAGGGTGTGTATGTGATTTCTGATGAGATCTATGAGCACATCAACTACTCAGAGAAGACAATCTCAATCGCATCTCTCCCTGGCATGAAAGAGCGTACCATCGTCATCAACGGTGTCTCCAAGGCATACGCCATGACAGGTTGGAGAATCGGTTTCAGCGCCGCCCCTGCATGGATCACCAAGGGTATCAACATGCTTCAGGGCCAGTATACCAGCGGACCATGCTCACTCAGCCAGAAGATCTCACAGGTTGCATGGGAGGCTGACCAGCAGTGCGTCGAGGACATGAGAGTAGTGTTTGAGCGCAGACGTGACCTTATCGTCAAGCTTGCCCGCGAGATCCCGGGACTCGAGGTGAACATTCCTCAGGGAGCTTTCTATCTCTTCCCTAAGTGCTCTTCATTCTTCGGCAAGAAGGACGGCGACAGAGTGATCAACACCTCTACTGATCTCGCCATGTATCTTCTCGAAGTCGGCCATGTAGCTACTGTAGGCGGTGACGCATTCGGATCTCCTGAGTGCTTCCGTATGTCTTACGCTACTTCAGATGAGAACATCATCGAGGCTCTCCGCCGCATCAAGGAGACTCTTGCGCGTCTTAAATAATAAAAGGTCATGGACAGTATCAGAGATGCCTTGGTAAAGGCATGCGTCGAGATGGACGCCAAGGCAAGATCAATGGATATGAAGGGTGTTGCAGTCGCAACCGTACTTCCTAAGGATTCGCAGATCGACTGGATCGGTGAGATGAAGGTCGTTGACAAGGTATGCAATATCGACGCCGACGGCAAGGGATGGAATCTCGTTGCAATCGCATGGTCCAAAGTAGGCGAGGTGATCGCCTCAGGCGCAGCAAGTGGAAATCCAGACAGGAAGTGTTTTGTCGGTGAGCTCAACTTCGTGGGCGGAGCCTATGATGAAAGTGCTGACTACAAGTACGCTTTCTCGTTCAGCGGCGGCATCTCAGAGGACGACCTGATCGTTGCTCAGCACGGCATCAGCTGTCTCAAGGCACTTCTGAATCAGTAACAGTGAATCAGTAACAGCTACAGAAAATATGAAGGCGACTAATAAGTGATTATTGGTCGCTTTCTTCATGCCGGCCATACGAGCCGGTATTTTTTTACCCTACCACCCCGAAAATCAAGGGGTGGTAGGGTAAAAAATGTATAATCGTAAGGCCTGAGGCTTTTCCCAAGGCCATGGGTTCCGGGATGTGGATCTCTGATTACTTGTCGAAGAATCTCTTGAGGAGTCCGTAGAAGCCTGCGCCGTGGCGAGCCTCGTCCTTGGCCATCTCATGGACAGTGTCATGGATAGCGTCGTAACCGAGCTCCTTTGCTCTCTTGGCGAGCATGAACTTACCCTCGCAGGCACCTGCCTCTGCCTCATATCTCTTTGTGAGGTTGGTCTTTGTATCCCATACCATCTCACCGAGAAGCTCAGCGAACTTTGCTGCGTGCTCAGCCTCCTCGAAAGCATATCTCTTGAATGCGTCAGCGATCTCAGGATAACCTTCGCGCTCTGCCTGGCGGCTCATTGCGAGGTACATACCTACTTCAGAGCACTCTCCTGCGAAGTTGTCGTGGAGACCCTGCATCACCTCAGCATCGTCAACCTTTCCGTCACCGATCTTGTGCTCGCATGCCCACTGAGGAGCACCGTCGCTTTCAACTACCTCGACGAACTTTGAAGCTGGAACCTTGCAAAGTGGACATCTCTCTGGAGCTGCGTCTCCTTCGTGTACATAACCGCAGACACTGCATCTGAATTTCTTGCTCATAGCACTTATGTTTTAATTTTGTTGCTTGATCTGTTCTTGAGATTCTAATTTAGAATCATTCTAAACAAAGATATAAAAAATAGTGAAAGAATCCAAATTAAAATGCGTATATTAGAAGTATGAAACCATTTCTGAAACAGGTGGCAGACCATTACTGCATTGAGGACAGCTTCGAGGACAAGTGTTTCGTCTTTCCGAACAGGAGGTCCATGGCGTTTTTCTCCAAGTATATCCGTGAGAACGTCGCGGATCCGCTCGTACATATGTATGGCTGTGATGCCCGTCGTCCTATGAGGATGCCGATGACGTTGACCATCAATGATTTCTTCTACCGTGCCCACGGTGTGGACACCGAGGACAGGGTCACGCTCCTTCTCGAACTCTATGACTGCTACAAGGAGATCAACCCTTCTGCGGAGACTCTCGATGAGTTCATCTCGTGGGGTGAGGTCATACTTGGCGATTTCTCAGATGTGGACAAATACATGGTGGATCCTCAGCAGGTCTTCACCAATGTAAGGGAATTCAAGGAGATGCAGGACGATTATTCGTATCTGACTCCGGATCAGAGGAAAGCCCTTGCGGATTTCATCTCCCATTTCCGTGACGGCAACGGGCTTAAACCCAATGCCAAGGGGGACAATGTGAAATCCAGGTTCCTGATGATATGGGACATGCTTCTTCCTCTGTACAGAAAGTTCAACGAGCATCTCAGGTCGAAGAACATGGCCTATGACGGAATGGTCTACAGGGGACTGGTCGAGAAAGTCAGCTCGGCATCCGCTGCCGATTTCTTCAAGGAGAAATATCCTGGCTGCGGCAAGTTCGTGTTCGTGGGCCTGAATGCTCTCAACGAGAGCGAGAGGACAGTCCTCAGGAAAATGAACAATGTCGGTATCGCAGAATTCTGCTGGGACTATTCCTCAGAGATGATCAAGGATAAAAGGAACCGCTCGTCTTTCAACATGGAGGCCAATGTGGCTGAGTTCAGGCAGAAATGGACTCTTGATCCGGATGGGCTTCCGGAGCCTGCAATAAACGTTGTCAGCGTCCCTTCATCCGTAGGACAGGCAAAGCAGCTTCCAGGCATACTCGAGGAGAGCATGGGCCTGAGGACCCCGGACTGCACGGAGTGCGCGATAGTCCTTCCGGACGAGTCTCTCCTGATGAGCGTTCTCAATTCGATCCCTCAGGAGATAGCTGACATCAACGTCACCATGGGATATCCTATGTCTTCCAGCGGAATATGGTCACTCATGGAGGATGTGGCGTCGCTGCAGCTCCATCTAAGGAAGAGGGGTGACGAATGGTTCTTCTACCACAGGCAGGTCAGGAGTATCCTGTCCAGCGGAACCTTCATGAGAGCACTTGACGAACAGGGACGCGAGATCGCGGCGAGGATATGCCGTGAAGCGAAGTACTATATCCCGCAGTCTGATTTCACCGGCAGCCCGTTGATGGAGATGCTCTTCAGGCCGGTGGTGGAGAATCCTAAGCTGGCCGACGCGGCTCAGATCCATCGTATGGAGGAATACCAGATGGATTTCATCTCGGCCCTTGCCCCTAAGCTGATAGAAAAGACGGATTCTGCAAGCGAGATTGAATTCGCGAAGAGATACCATTCATGCGTCAATCTCCTTCATGGCAAGGAACTCAGCATTCTTCCTGTGACTTATGTGAGGCTCCTCTCGCAGCTTGCCTCTGGAGAGAGCGTTCCGTTCGAGGGAGAGCCTCTCAAGGGACTGCAGGTAATGGGACCGCTCGAGACCCGTGCCCTGGATTTCAGGAATGTGATAATCCTTTCCTGCAACGAAGGCATATTCCCTAAGAAGAATGTCTCCACATCCTTCATTCCCCCTGAGCTCAGGAAGGGTTTCGGACTCCCGACCAATGAATTCAAGGATGCGATCCTGGCCTATAGCTTCTACCGTCTCATGCAGAGGGCTGAGAACGTATGGCTGGTGTTCGATTCCAGGATGGAGAAGATGAAGGCCGGAGAGGAGAGCCGCTATATAAAGCAGCTCGAATACCATTTCCGCAAGCCGGTCAGAAGATTCATAGCTAAGGCGGAGATGTCTCCGTCCAGCTCTGAGACCCCTCTGCCTAAGCCTGCTGACATAGCCCAGAGAATCAAGGATATGCAGCTTTCCGTATCCAGCATGCAGAACTATCTCAAGTGCCCGGCTATGTTCTATTATTCGAACATCTGCGGCCTTGAGGCGGACAAGGAGGTCTCCGAGTCCATGGATGCCTCTATGCTTGGTAATGTCTATCATGCCGTGATGCAGGCGCTCTACCTTGGCGAGACGGCGATGGACCCGGGGTTCCCTATGGACCGCCACAGCATCAGGGATGCCCTGCGTGATGGAAGGCTCGTGCCGATGAGCGAGGTTACAGATGCCTATCTGAACCGCTGGATCAAGGACAAGGCTGGCATCAAGGCGAGGATCAGGAGCCTTATCAAGGAGGAACTTCATACCCTCGACGTCACCGGAAGGGACCTCGTGACCGAGGAGGTGCTTCTCCAGTATGTGGTCAAGACTCTCGAGCGCGACAGGGAGAACCTGCGCTCGAAGGGGGTAGGCAGCTTCAAGGTGATAGGCCTTGAGCTCCCGGTAACATGGTCCTGCGACGGGTATCGTTTCTTCGGTTATATCGACAGGGTCGACAGCTTCGAGGACGGAACTGTCAGGATCGTGGACTACAAGACCGGCAAGGTCGAGGACAAGGATGTCAACATCACCGACGACAACGCCCAGAGCGTTGCGGACGCCCTTTTCAAGGAGGACAATGACAACCGTCCGAAGATCGCCCTGCAGCTTTTCCTCTATGGCAAGTATGTCGATGATGAGCCTTGGATGAAGGGTAGGAACATGGTTAATGTCATCTATCCTGCAGCCTCGCTCTTCACGACTCCTGTATCGGAGATGGAGAAACCGAGGAGTGAAAGATTCGGAGAGATTGTGCTCGGGAAACTGAAGGAGACACTTGCGGAGATGACGGATCCGACCAAGGATTTCAGGCGTACCACGTCGGCGAAGACATGTGGATATTGTGATTTCAGGAATATTTGCGGAAGATAGGATATGATCGACATAGTAAAGGCATCGGCGGGCTCAGGAAAGACATTCCTTCTCGCAAAGACATATATAAGCCTCCTTTTCAAGGCAGGCGTTGACCATCCTTACAGGCATATCCTTGCCGTGACGTTTACGAACAAGGCTACCGAGGAGATGAAGAGCAGGATTCTCAAGGAACTTGACATACTTGCCAGGACGCCTGAGAAATCCGGCTACTTCGAAGAGTTCAGCAAGCAGTTCGGAACAGCCTCCCGGATACAGAAAAAGGCTGAGGTGATGCTCTATGACATACTCCATGACTACAGCGCATTCTCTGTCAGCACCATCGACAAGTTCTTCCAGACGGCCCTCAAGTCGTTTGCAAGGGAGATAGGACAGTTCTCGACCTACCAGATCGAGCTTGACAAGGATTCACTCGTCCACGAGAGCGTGGACAGGATGCTCGATGCCCTGACGGAAGACGAAAAGACCTTGCTCGGATGGCTTACCGAGAGTGCGATGGAACAGCTTGAGGAGGGAAAAAGGTCGAATGTGGCAGAAAATCTCTATTCCATGGCCAAGGCTCTCAAGTCAGACGCCTACAGGGAGATAGTGGAGAAAAACGGAATCAATGAGGAGAAAGCGTATTCCAAGGAAAACCTCAAGGCTGTCAGGAAAGTGTGCAGGCAGTGCCGCAAGGACTTCTCAGAGAAGGTCAGGAACGCTGCTGCTGCTGTTCTGGACGTTTTCCATACTGCGGGAGTGGATCCGAAGGAGACGAACCGTGGATTCATCGCCAAGCTCTATACTCTTACGGAAGAGGATCCTGGTGAGATCAAGGCTCCTACTGCTGCTTTCGCAGCCACTGCGTCGGATCCTGAAAAGTGGTTCTCAAAGGCGAAGGCCAAGACGCTCCTTCCTAAGGTTCAGGGCCTCCTGGAAGGCCCTCTTGAGGCATACCTGTCCCTTTTCGGACAGGATTATAGGATATATATGACGGCCAGCATCCTTGAGAAGCAGGTATACAGCCTTGGTATCGCATCTGAATTCAGCCGTTCTTTCAACGAACTGATGAAAGAGAAGAACGTCCTCAATCTTGACGACTCCAATACTCTTCTGAGGAAGATAATCGACGGTACGGATACTCCTTTCATCTATGAGAAGCTCGGAGTCCGCTATACCAATTTCCTTCTTGACGAGTTCCAGGATACCTCGACCATCCAGTGGGACAATTTCAAACCACTGGTCAAGGAAAGTTCCGACAACAATAACGAGAACCTTATAGTGGGTGACGTCAAGCAGAGCATCTACCGTTGGAGAGGCTCGGACTGGCATCTGCTAGACAGAGAAATAAAGGGTGACTTCCCGTCTGCGGATGACACAAAGCCTCTACGTGCGAACTGGCGAAGCCTCGGCAATGTGGTCAGCTTCAACAATGACTTCTTCTCGTATGCTGCTGCCAGGCTGGATGAAATCAGTGGTGACGGGGCCGAGGTGTCACGTATCTACCACGATGTGGCCCAGGAAGTGAAGATAGGTAAAGCAGGGGAGGGAATGCTTGATTTCACCTTCTGCTATGCGGGCAGCCAGATGGATGCAGTGCTGGATTCCATTGACAGGGTCCATGGTGAAGGCGGTGCCGGCTATGGTCAGATCGCAGTCCTCGTCAGGACTAACAGGGAGGGCGCTGCCGTCGCATCGTATCTCATCGAGAACGGTATACCTGTAATCTCAGACGACTCTCTGAGAGTGAAGTCTTCGCTCGTCGTGCGCAGGCTCGCCTCGCTCCTGCACTTCGTGGATGACCCTCAGGACGGCGTGAACGGATATCTCGCCAAGGAGCTGGACATAACCTGTCCGGACAGCTACAGATCCATCCCTGACCTTGCAGAGGAACTTCTCCGCTCGCTCAGGAAGGTGAATCCGGAGGCGATGGACAGCGAGGTCCTGTACATACAGTCATTCATGGACACCATCCAGGAGTGGACCTCTTCCAACGGCAACAATCTCAACGCATTCCTGAAATACTGGAATGGTCTGGATCCTGCATTAAGTTCTCCTCAGGACCCTAAGGCAGTCAGGATCATCACCGTCCATAAGGCCAAAGGCCTGGAGTTTCCATATGTGATCTTCCCGTTCGCGGAATCTGTGGAGCTCTACCGCCACGAGGCTCACTGGTGCAGTCCTGCGGTCGAAGGTACCGCTCTTGAGACCGGTGTGGGCGGTGCATACCATGTGATGCTTTCGAACAAGTCGGCAGATACACTGTTCGGTGATGATTTCATCAGGGAAAGGAACCTCCAGATAATAGACAACTTCAATACCCTCTATGTTGCTTTCACCAGAGCCGGGAAGGGTCTGCATGTGATAGCTGCAGCTCCGGCCCAGGATGTCAGGAACATGTCAGATCTCCTCTGGCAGTACATAGAGGCGCAGCCTGAGGGTGAGTACGGACGTGATTCAGTTGAAGATGACGAGGGCCAGAAGCTTGCCGTCAGCTTCCATCGCGGTCAGATGCCTGATTTCAGTGTGAGGGAAGACAAGGCTCCCCGCTATGAGGACAGGATAGCTACATATCCGTCTTTCCCTCTCAATCCGGAATCTGGCGATCAGGAAGAGGACGTGAGGGAGAGGGGCAGGCTGAAGTTCAGTTCCGACGCGGTCGATTTCTTCAGTGATGATCCGTCGCCTAGGCTCAAGGGACTTCTCCTGCATGACATTCTCTCGGATGTGGTCGTGCCTTCGGATCTTGATGAAGCCGTGGCAAGAAGGGTGAGACATGGTGACATTGACGCTTCCGAAGCGGTGAAATACAAGGAGCTTCTCGAGGAGAGGATAGCTTCAGTCTCGTCAAAAGGCTGGTTCCCTGAGGACCGCAGGGTAGTCGGGAACGAGGTCTCGCTGATAGATGTAGATGGAAGCATACACCGTCCGGACAGGGTAATCGTATCCGGGAATTCTGTCTTCATCATTGACTACAAGTTCGGAGAAGAACACGGGAAGTACAGGAAGCAGATCGCCAGATATGCTGAACTCTATCGTGCAATGGGATATGTCGATGTGAAAGCTTGTCTCTGGTACGTTTATGAGAATAAATTCTTATATTTGTAAGTTACAAAATTATTGAATTGATGTACAGGACAGGAGATAACATAGAACTCGAATACAATACAGAGAGAGAGAAGCTCAGGATGCCGGAGTACGGAAGGAACGTGCTCAAGATGGTGGAGGATGTGCTGGCGATAGAAGACAGGGAGCAGCGTTCCCGTCAGGCCATGGGTATAGTGAAGGTCATGGAACTTCTCAATCCTCAGGTCCACCAGGAAGAGAACTGGGAGCAGAAGCTCTGGGACCATCTCCACATAATCTCCGGATTCAAGCTCGACGTCGACTCTCCGTATCCTATGCCTAAGATCGAGGAGATGGACCTCAAGCCTATGCCTATCCCGCTCAAGGGAAGACAGGTGAAGGCTACCCACTATGGAAGGAACATCGAGAGCATCATCGAGCTGATCGCATCTCTGGAAGACGGCGATCAGAAGACTGCCATGATCCGTTCCCTCGCAATCTATATGAGGCAGCAGTATCTCATCTGGAACAAGGACAGCGTAGCTGACGAGACCATCTTCAGCGATATCGAGAAGCTCTCGGACTACCGTATCAAGGTCCCGGAGGGAATCAGCCTCACCAGAATCGCTTCTGATGCAAACTTCGCAAGACCTGGCATGAACATGGAGGTCGGAGGAAGGACCAATGGCGGTAACCGCAGGCAGGGCGGAAACAAGAAGAATTTCAGAGGCAAGAACCACCAGAAAGGAAGATAGCAGATGGACAGGAAGAAGGCATTGAAGTTCTCGGGACTCGTCGTGGCGCTGTTTGCAGTGTTCTCGCTGCTTTCAGCGTTGTCGTACCTTTTCACATGGAAGACAGACCAGAGCATCCTGACAGATCCGCAGCGTATGGACCTTGCAGTGACTGCGGCCAATGCGGCCGGTCAGCAGGGCGCAGGCTGGGGCTATCTGCTCGTGGCCCGCTGGTTCGGTCTCGGTTCCTTTGCACTCATCCTCGCTCTGTTCATAATCGCGGCCAGGATGGTGTTCGGCGAGAGGAAGTTCTCCGTCATCAAGGCGGTGACGCTTTCCCTTACCGGAGCGCTCATACTTTCTTTCGTGTTCGCTTTCGTCTCTTCTTTCCTGGGCCTTGAGCATGCCTTCTGCGGCGGCCTCGGTGGCGACTGCGGCACCTTTGCGGTATCATGGTTCCAGAAACTCTTCGGACAGATCCTTACTTTCTTCGCTCTTGTAGTGCTGGTGGCGATCTGGCTTGTATTCGCAAGCAAGCGCTTCAATGACTGGTTCATGTCCCTTGGCGGCGAACCGGCCCAGGACGATGAGGAAGAGGATGTGAAACCATCTCCTGCAGTGGAGACTGAGACGGTCCGTAAGCCGGGTACCATGGACAGGATCAAAGGTCTCGCACAGAAGGTCAAGGATAAGATTGATGCCGAGAAGGAAGCTCAGGACGATGATATGTCCCCAGTACAGGATCCGGAACCTGCTGTACTTTCCAGACCAGCTGCTGTGCAGCCCGTTGCTCCGGCAGTCGCTTCTACGCCTGCAGTACCGGTTTCCCCTGTAGCACCAGTCGCTCCGACAGCCCCTGCGCCGGCAGTCGCACCTGTGGTGAAACCTGTGGATACTGTCCTCCCTGCAGATCCGACAGTCGTGACGGAGCAGGAAGCTGAGACTATAGAAGTCATCGCGGATGAGGATGGTCTTTCGACAGATGTGCAGGAAGATCTCCCGAGAATAGATATGAGAGACGAGCTCAAGAATTTCCGTTTCCCACCTCTCGAACTTCTTGACGACTACGAGAAGCTCCGTCATGAGGTGTCTCAGGAAGAGCTCAAGCGCAACAATTATAAGATCCGCGCTACACTCAAGACATATAAGATCGACGTGGACAACGTCAAGGCGGTAGTTGGACCTACGGTGACCCTTTACAAGGTCTATCCGGCTCCAGGCGTCAAGATATCGTCAATCACCAACCTCCAGGACGACATCGCCATGGCCCTCCATGCCAAGGGAGTCCGTATGGAGAAACTCGCTGACTCTGTCGGCATCGAGGTCGCTAACGACCAGCCGTCGATAGTTCCTCTCAAGGCGGTTCTCAATGACGATGCGTTCCGCGAGAGCGAGGCAGAACTCCCTGTTGCCATCGGATATACCATCACCCAGAAGGTAAAGGTCTTCGACCTCGCAGAGGCTCCGCATCTTCTTGTGGCAGGTGCTACCAAGCAGGGTAAGTCAGTGGGACTTAACGTCCTCATCTCGTCTCTTCTCTACTCGAAGCACCCTTCAGAGCTGAAGTTCGTGTTCATCGATCCTAAGATGGTCGAGTTCTCCGCATACGCAAGGCTTCTCAAGCACTATCTCGCAGTCCTCCCTGACGCTGTCAGCGAGGATGACGAGATGAACAACGCAATCTGCAAGAATTCCAAGCAGGCCGACCTTATCCTCCGCTCTCTCTGCATCGAGATGGACGCCAGATACGAGCTCATGGGCAAAGCCCTCGTAAACAAGGTGACCCTCTATAACGAGAAGTACAAGGACCGTCATCTCCTTCCTACTGAAGGACATCACTACATGCCTTACATCGTCGTGGTAGTCGATGAGTATGCAGATCTTACCATGTCTGTCGGTGGCGGCGGAGACGCAAAGGCCCAGGCCAGAAGCATTTCGACATCGATCATCCGTCTTGCCCAGAAGGGACGTGCTGCAGGTATCCATGTGGTACTTGCGACCCAGAGACCTTCGGTAGATGTCGTGACCGGTCTTATCAAGTCGAACTTCCCTACACGTATCGCATTCCGTGTATTCTCTTCAACTGACTCGAAGACCATCCTCGATACTCCAGGTGCAGACAAGCTCATCGGCAAGGGTGATATGATCTATTCAGCCGGCGTCGATATGGAACGCGTCCAGTGTGCCTTCCTGAGCAACGATGAGATCAATGCGATCACAGAGTTCGTCGGTAACCAGAAGGGCTATATGAAGAGCTACAATACCCCATATTATCTCCCTGCTGTAGAGGCGGAAGGAGGCGAGGGTGGAGACAGCCCGATGGTCGACATGAAGCATCTTGACGAGCGTTTCGAAGAGGCTGCCCGTCAGGTCGTGACGTCCCAGAGAGGCTCGACTTCAGACCTTCAGCGAAAACTTGGCATGGGTTATGCAAAAGCAGGTAGAGTAATGGATCAGCTGGAGGCGGCAGGCATCGTCGGACCTCAGGAAGGCTCAAAGCCTCGCCAGGTTCTCGTCGGTGATCTCGCGGAGCTCGAACGTATTATCGAAGCTTTCAGAAACGCCCAGAACTGATCCTTGGACAGATTAAAGGACAGTTAGACTATGAGACGTACTTACATCCTCGCTTCAATGCTGGCTTTTCTTGCAGCAGTTCCTGCAAAGGCCGATAAGGTGCTCGATGCTTTTTCAGCTAAGGCCGCTGTTTCATATGTAGATTTCAACTACTCATTCTCTGTAAAGTCTGACGTGCCTCTCTCAGGAAAGGGTACGGGTTCAGTCAAGGGTGGCTCATACCATGTTACCGGAAGCGGACTCGATATCTGGTGTGACGGTAAGAACCGCTGGACTGTGGACAAGACCGCAAAGGAGGTCATAATCGAGTCGCTTGAGGGCTATGAGGATGCTTTCGCTGTCAATCCAGCCCTTTTCCTTACGGATCTCTCAGCCTCTTTCAAGGAAGTGTCCGCATCTGAGTCGGTATTCCATGGAAAGACCTTTCATTGCGTGACTCTTGCTCCAAAGGTTTCAGGCAGCATCACTGAACTGAAGATCTATTTCTCAGGCAATGATATCAAGGGTGCAAGCATGAAGGCCAAGGACGGCACTGTGGCGGAGTTCGAACTCTCGGACGTGAAGTTCACCAATACAGAAAAAGCCTTCACTTTTGATGTGAAGGCTCTTGATAAGACCTGGGTCGTCACTGACCTCTCTGACTTCTAGTTTCTTGCGAAAATATAGATCTTGAATGTCTTTGGCGCGATTTCGATCGTGCCATCGTCATTTATACCGTCTGAGAATGACGATACAGGGACGATGAGGTTCGGATTCTCCCTGGTGTTCTCGACATCCATCTCGTCGCAGTGGAGGCTGATTGAACCCTGGCAGGCGATGAACTCCTTCTTCTTGAGGTCTGTGATGTTGAAGTTGAGCTTACGTGTCTCGTCAGAAGTGTTGACGATCTTGGCATATACCTGCTTCTTTCCTGAATCATATACCGCACTTGCATAGAGGCCCTGCTGGCCATCCTTGCCTGCGAGGGGCTTGCCGTCCATGGTGATGTCAAGGACGTCGGTACCTGCATGGGTAGAGTACATCTGCTGTACATAGTAGCTGACTGTCTTTACAGTCTGGAAATTGTCGAACCAGATCATGTCCGGACGCCACTGCCATCCCTCGTAGTGTGCGAAGAGAGGAGCGTAGGTGGCAAGACGTACGATGTCCGCATTTCTCTCGAATCCGGTCATCATGGCAGCCTCGAGGAGTGAGGTGTAGAAGTGGTTCCACTTCTTGCCTGCACCATGGCATGCGTACTCGCCGGCAAATACCTTAGGTCCCTTGCGGTCATAGTTGTCGTATCTGTCTGCATGTGAAAGGAACCATGATTCCGGACTGTAGTAGTGCTCGTCTACGAGGTCAGCACCGATCTTCTTCATCTCTGGCCAGAGGAAGTCGAACATCTCGCCGCTGTTGTATGGACCTGAGGTGCCTACGAGGAGGATCTCAGGATGCTTTGCTCTGATCTCGTTTACGAATGGAGTGAGGTAGTCGATGTAGATCTGGTCCCACTGCTCGTTACCGATAGCAAGATACTTGAGGCCGAATGGTGCTGGATGGCCCATCTCTGCTCTTACCTTGCCCCACTTTGTGTCAACACTGCCGTTAGCGAACTCGATGAGATCGATGGCGTCGTCTACGAATGACTGGATCTCGTCAAGAGGCTGGTGAGCTGATGGATCACTGTTCTGGAACTGGCATGCGAGACCGCAGCTGAGCACTGGGAGTGGGTCGGCTCCGAGCTCCTCACAAAGCTGGAAGAACTCATAGAAACCAAGGCCGTATGTCTGGTGATAGTCTGAGAAGAATCTGTAAGGGAAGGTGGATTCCCATCTGTTCTCGTTGAGAGGACGGTTCTCTACAGGGCCTACAGAGTTCTTCCAGTTATATCTTGTAGCAAGGTCTGCACCTTCTACGATACATCCGCCAGGGAATCTGAATACACCTGGGTGGAGATCATAGAGAGCCTGTGCTAGATCCTTCCTCATACCGTTCTCATGTCCCATCCATGTGTCCACAGGGAAGAGAGACACGTGCTCTACATCGACTGTGGTCTTGCCGTCAAGGAAGATGCGGAGTGTAGACTTCGCAACACCCTTTGAAGGCTTGAGGATGACTGTGTACTTCGTCCAGTCCTTTGAGGTGATGGCGATTTTCTGGCTTGCAACGGCCTGCTCCTCGTCCATTGACGCGATGTCACAAAGTTCGACGGTGATCTGTCCGTTTCCTCCCTGAGGAGTCCTTGCCCATACGCTGAAACGGTACTCTGCGCCTTCCTTGACGCCCATTCCGAAGAAGCCGTCGTTCTCGAGGGCTGTGTATTTCTCTGAGTGTCCAGAGTAATTGAGGCGCATGTAGTGAGGATTGTTCTCGAAAGGACCGTCCTCCATGATCTGGAACTGGCCGGAAGCTCTCCAGCCCTGGAGCCTGTTAGGGAACTCGAATGAGCGGTTCTTGATCATCTCCGCGTAGAGACCACCGTCTGCTGCGAAGTTGATGTCCTCAAAGAAGATACCGTACATTTTTGGATTGACAGTCTTGCCTGTGTTCGCAAGGCTGAGGTTGAGGCTGCCTGTCTGGGCTGAGGCTGTCAAAGCCGCAAGTCCGAGTGCCACAGAGGCAGCAATGTGCTTGATTGAATTCATATGATATCTGGTTGTAGTTTCGTGTCTTGCTATAATTCGACTGAAGGCCATCCGTCAGCAGACCATGAAATCTTTCTGATCAGCAGCTTGGACCTGTAGTCATAGTCCCTGTCGTATCCGTGCATGAAGATGTAGTCATCTCCGTCAATGGCGGTGATCGCGCAATGTCCAGCACCGGCGAACTGCCCGTTTCCTATTATCTTCGTGTTATTGTCAAGCACAATGATAACCTTATTATAATAGTCTTGCAACCCTTGGCTGCGATTATGTAAGATAGTGGAGTCTTTATGAACAATATTCCACTTTTCTGAGGATAATTTTGTATCTTTCGCCCAACAAATTTATATACTTATGCGCAAAATACTGGTAGCGGCAACATTGCTCGCGACTATTCTCTGTTCCTGCAATCAGGAAATCACAGACCAAGTCAAGGTGACCGGAGGTATGATTCGTGGAACCAAGACTGAAACGATGGCAATCTTCAAGGGAATCCCGTTCGCAGCACCTCCTGTGGGTGAACTCAGATGGAAATCACCTCAGCCTGTAGTTCCATGGGACGGTGTCCTTGAAACAAATGAATTCGCTCCTGCGGCTATCCAGGCCGGCAACGGAAACTACAGCGAGGACTGTCTCTATCTCAATGTATGGACTCCTGCGAAGACGACAAAGGACAATCTTCCTGTATTCGTATGGATCTATGGCGGCGGCTTCGCTGGTGGAGCAACGTCCGATCCTCTGTTCGACGGAGAGGTTTTCGCGGAGAACGGTGTGGTCTATGCGAGCATTCCTTATCGTCTTGGCAAGCTTGGCTTCATGGCACATCCTGAACTCAGTGCGGAGGATCCTCACCATGTTTCTGGAAACTATGGTATACTGGACCTTGTAGCAGCACTCCAGTGGATCCATGACAATATCGCCAAATTCGGCGGAAATCCTGACCAGGTGACAATCTTCGGCGAGTCTGCCGGCGGCATCGCTGTCAGCATGCTCTGTGCATCTCCTCTTACAAAGGGCCTCATTGCAGGCGCTATATCCGAGAGCGGCGGTTCGTTCGGACCTGCCCGTCCTACCACATATCCAGGCGAGAACATGCGTCTTCTCGCAGATGCGGAGAAGGACGGACTCGGGATCATGGCGGATCTCGGCTGTTCTTCACTCGAGGAACTTCGTGCGCTTCCGGCAGAGAAGCTCATGTCACGTGGCCTTACTCCGGGCGGTGGCTGGCCTATCGTAGATGGATATGTCATCCCTGACGATCAGTATAAGATGTATGAGGCAGGCGAATTCAACGATATCCCTGTCCTTATCGGATACAACTCGGACGAAGGCGCAAGCTTCTCCGGGGAGAAAGATCCTCAGAAGCATATCGCAAGTGTGCAGGAGCGTTACGGCAAGTTCGCGGATGCCCTTCTTGAGGTCTATCCTGTGACCGAGACCGAGGTCCCTAAGTCGGCTCGCGACCTTATGCGTGACGCCGCCTTCGGGTGGCAGACATGGGCATGGGCACGCCTTCAGACTGAGCATGGTAAGTCTCCGGCATATCTCTACTACTTCGACCAGCATCCTGTCTATCCGGAGGACTCTCCAAGAGCCGGATATGGATCTCCTCACGGATCAGAAATGGAGTATGTGTTCCATAAGCTCAATCCTATGAAGTCAAGGGATGAGATCGAGCTCAGGGTCGAGCAGACGATGTTCAGCTACTGGATCAACTTCGCGAAGTACGGAAATCCTAACGGAGAAGGTCTTCCACAGTGGAATCCTTTCTCAGATGCGAAGCAGACAATGCTCATCAAGGGCATCGAGTCACGAATGATCGACGTCCCTTCAGAGGATGCGATGTGGGTGCTTGATTCCTATTTCCAGTGGAGAAGGACTCCAGAGGGCGCAGCATGGGCTAAGTAGCCAGTCTACTCTGAAATATTGAATCCCGGGGACGACCAGCTTGACATCTGGCCGTCCTCGTCGTATATGAGATAGCCTTCAAGATCGCTGTTGCCGAGAATGAACTCCCTGGCTTCGTCAAGACCGATCACCATGCAATATGTGGCGATCGCGTCGGCTGTGGTGGCGTCTGGAGCTATGATGGTCGCACTTAGAAGATTGTGCGAGACAGGCTGTCCGTTCCTCGGATCGATGGTGTGCGCATATTTCTTGCCGTCGCGGATATAGAACTTGCGGTAGTTGCCGGAGGTCACGACGCCATGGTAAGCTCCATCCGAGGTCCATATTCCGCTCAGCTTCTGTCCAGGGGTGTTGTTCCCGTCTTCCGGGCGGTCTACGCCTATGCTCCATGGCTTTCCTGATGGATTCAGCCCTTCGCAATAGATCTCGCCGATGTCTACAAGCATGTCCTTGACGCCGATGGAGTGGAGATAGCCGGCGATCACGTCACAGCTGTACCCTTGGGCTATGGCGTTGAAATTCAGTTTTGGGTGAAGTTCAAGTGAGGCGTCGAGGCTGCCTGTGAGACGGTCCATGCCACAGGATTCCATGATCCTTGCGACGAGCTCGTCTGACGGAAGCGAGTCGGTGGTGAATCCGAAGCCCCAGGCATCGAACAGCGGGCCTGATGCTACATCGACCGCACCGCCTGTCTCTTCCCAGATCCTGTAGGATTTCTCATAGATGTCTCGGAACATCTCATTCGGCTCGATCTGCTCACCTGCGTTCATCCTGCTCAGCAGGGATCCTTTGTTGTAGCCGGAAAGAGTGTTGTCGATCAGGATGAGCAGGGAATCGACCTTGGCTTGGATGACTGACTCCTTTTCGGTTACTCCTTTCATGTTCATCTTGACCGCGTAGGTTCCGCCTTGGGCGTAGCCACTCAGTACTATATATCGTCTGCTGTCGCATGAACTGAGTAAAAACACGCAGATCAATGAGACTATGAGGTATATTTTCTTCATTTGGCTTCCTTTTTGTACAAAGGTAAAGGAAAAAATGTGCATATTTGTATTTTGTTAAGATTACTACGCAGAATGAATTTCAAAGTTAAGAATATAGCTCTTCTTGCAGCAGTCGCAGCTGCATTCCTGGCCGTGTCGTGCAAGAAGGAAGATAACAAGAAGATTCCGTCTCTCGACGGATATCTTGAGTATTCATCTCCTATCTATGTCAAGCCAGGAGATGTGCTCACACTTGTGCCGAAGGGTGGCAGCCATCCTGAGAAAGACGGAAAGTACGGCATCTTATGGAGAACGTCTCCTAAGACCGTGATGGAAAAGACTGACACTACGAAGCATCTGACAGACGATCCTTCAAAGAACGACGGACGTCTCGTGCTTACCATCCCTGATCTCATGACTAGCTTCACCTTGACCTGCGCGATGTTCGCTACGGGCTATACCAGCCTATATGCAAGTAACGATATCTGTATCGTCAAGGATGAGTCCGTCAGCAATATCCCTGCTGCTGAAGGAGAGAAGACCTTCACTGATCCTCGCGACGATGTAAGCTATACATATGTGACGGCCGGAGGTCTGGACTGGATGAACTGCAACGTCGAGTATGCTTCAGTCGGCATGCCTTATGAGGGATGTGCTCCTATGACAGGTCTCTTCGGAAATCTCTATACCTATGAGCAGGCTGAGTCTGTATGTCCTGAAGGCTGGAGACTTCCTACCATGGACGAGTGGAAGGCAGTGTGTGGCGGCGATTTCAAGGGCGCTGCCGGAAAACTGATGGTCGATGCCTATTTCAACCAAAACAAGATGTGGGAGTACTGGCCAGCGGTCAAGATCACCAATTCCACTGGGCTTAACGTGATTCCAGCCGGATATGCGACAGTACAGGGTGACAAGTGGAAATATTCCGGATCGAACAAGTATGCCACATTCTGGACTTCATCAGAATACGATGAGGAGCAGAAGTATATGGTAAGCATCTACGTCGATCAGCCTGACGTCATCATAGGCAGCTCACATGTTGACAACTTCGGCGCTTCAGTAAGATGCGTCAGAGAAACTGAGTAGCTATGAAGAAATCTCTTATAGCAATTGCTGCCGTTGCGGTAGCGGTGCTTGCAATGTTCGTATGGGTCAAGAATACCTACAACCGTCTCGTACAGTCAGAAGAAGGCGTGGCGGCTGCCTGGGCACAGGTCGAGAACGTATATCAGCGCAGGGCTGACCTCATTCCTAATCTCGTTGCTACGGTAAAGGGCTATGCAGAGCATGAGCGTGAGACCCTCGAGGCTGTTACCGCTGCACGTGCCAACGCTACGAAGGTGACTGTGTCTCCTGACCAGCTCGACGAACAGAGCATCGCGGCGTTCCAGGCTGCGCAGAACCAGCTCTCAGGAGCTCTCGGCAGACTGATCGCAATCGCGGAGAACTATCCTGATCTCAAGGCGAACAGTAATTTCTCTGACCTCCAGGCTCAGCTTGAAGGTACTGAGAACAGGATTGCCGTGGAGCGTCAGAAGTTCAACGATGAGGCACTTGCCTACAACAGGCAGGTGAGGGTGTTCCCAGACAACATCATCGCCTCGATCTTCGGTCTCAGGACCAAGGGCTATTTCAAGGCATCAGAAGGTGCCGAGAATGCTCCGAAGGTGGAATTCTAATCCATTCATCCCGGATATGCGTGCGCGTGATTTCCTTACTAAGGAAGAGTGTTCTGCACTCACGGCTGCTGTAATTGCGGCTGAACATCGCACTTCCGGTGAAATAAGGATACATATAGACAACAAGTGTTCCTCAGATCCTCGTGAAAAGGCTCTGAGGACTTTTCATGTACTGAACATGTCCTCCACTGCAGCCCGCAACGGTGTGCTTATTTATGTCGCCTGCTCTTCACGCAAGCTGGCTGTCATCGGGGACAAGGGCATCAACAGCCAGGTTCCTGCCGGTTTCTGGAAGGATGTCTGCGATGTCATGGCTGAATTTTTCGCCCAGGGACGTAATGCTGAGGGTCTGACCAGAGCGGTCGAGATGGTAGGTGAGAAGCTCAAGGCTTATTTCCCGTATCAGGAGGACGACGTCAACGAGCTTCCTGATGAAATTTCTTTCGGAGATGAGGCGGACGACTGACAGATGTGTATTCAGGACGTTCCTCGTCACTGTGCTGCTGCTTGTGGATGCTGCAGTCTGCCTTGCGTTCCCGCAGAGACCTCAGCCGGAGCGTCTCGTAAATGACTTTGCAGGAATATTCACTCCATCGCAGGTCGCTGCCCTCGAGTCCACGTTAGTGGCATTTGACGATTTCACATCGAACCAGATAACAGTCGTAACCGTGCAGGATCTGGAAGGGGATACGCCTGCTTCATATGCCTACAGGATAGGGGAGCAGTGGGGTGTCGGTGGCCAGGCGTTCAGCAACGGAGTCGTGCTTCTTATAAAACCCAGGACGGAACGCTCAGGTGGGGAGGTCTCAATCCAGGTCGGATACGGACTGGAGGGAGCAATCCCTGACATCTATTGCAAGAGGATAATCGATAACAGCCTGATTCCGCATTTCCGTAACGGGGAGATGTATGAGGGTACCGTTGCAGCCTGCAAGGACCTGATGGACCTTGCCAGCGGGGAAATCTCCCAGCCAAGAGAATATGGAAGTGCAGAGGATGATCTGCAGGAGATACTTCTGCGTCTGTTCCTCTTCTTCCTGGTCATGTATATCCTTATCAAGATCACCAACCACAAGGGACGCGGCGGTGGTTGGGGAGGTGGCTCCGGCTCCGACTTCGGACGTCATGTCTATATAGGCCCGATCAACAGCTGGGACTGGGGCACCGGCCGAGGCGGCACAGGAACCTTCGGAGGTGGAGGTTTCGGCGGCGGCTTCGGTGGCTTCGGTGGCGGCCATTTCGGAGGAGGCGGCGCAAGTGGAAGCTGGTAGCTCTTCATCGGCTACATTTCTGATATCACGGTCAGTACCCATCTCAGGGCACTGACCGTTTTTTCATCAGCTGCTAAGATCAGCTCTGGACAGCATCCTATGGCAGATAGGACCACAGCCAGTATGGACAGCATCATCACCACCGACGTGATCGGCATCGCCAGCAGATTTGTCATCAGGAAATATGTTGGGAAAGAATGGAAACGGATCCAGACAAGAGGTGCCGTGAACACTTGACAGGAAATGCTCAGCGCTGCGCCTTGCCAGATCTTTCCGGGCAGGTCCGTCACAGTTTTTCCGTTGCGTTTCATCCCGTGTGGGTACCATGCATTCAGCCTCGGATACAGCAGGATTATCCCGCACATCGCCAGGTAGGAAAGCTGGAAACCGACAGACTCAATTACCAGCGGATTGATTGCCAGTTGTATGAACAGGGCGACGCAGAGTACCCTTGCGGGGCTTTTCTTTCTTCCGCTCAGGCCGTGGATCTCGTTCAAGGCAATGAAGAGGAAGGCCCTGGTGGTCGAAGGGGAGGATCCTGTCGCGAGCAGATAGAAAAATGTGACGGATATCATTACCAGGCAGCGAAGTTTCCTGACTGCAGGGCTGTTGCCAATGGGTACCATGATCCACAGCAATATCATGTAGATAATCCCTAGATGCATTCCCGACAGGGCAAGAATGTGGCTTGCCCCGCTTTCCCGGAAAGTGGCGCTGGTCTCCTGGCTTATTCCGCTGCGGTCGCCGGTGATGAGGGCTTTCACCAGGGCGTTTGTCTGCGGGTCCTTGTAGGGAATGCCGTCAATGACTCCTTTGACCATCTCTGCCGACGAACTGGCTGCGCTGGTCAAAGGGTCCATGGTACCTTCGCCCCTGACCTTTCCCGCGTTCGCGGTGCAGAAGCAGAACATTCCCGCTGCGAGGTATATGCCAAGGATCAGGCGTATATCCCTGGGACGGGTTGCCATGGTCAGAAAGAGATAGAGGAAAAGGACTGCCGAGACAGCGGATGTTCTCGTCCAGGGACCTGGAAAGACTGCGCATACGGCGGCACCGGAAGCCACTCCGATCGCAAACATGACGGCCAACGCCTCTATCCTTTCCCCACGCATGTCCAAGTTCACTTGTTAGTTCTTTGCTAAAATAGTGAATATTTGTAAATTTGCTGACCCAATCAGACAAAAAACAACATTAGATATTATGATCATTCTAGTAATCAACTGCGGAAGCTCTTCTATCAAGTATCAGCTTCTTGACATGAAGAGCGATGACGTATATGATCTCATCGCAAAAGGTATTGTAGAGAAGATCGGTCTTCCTAGCGGTATTTTCCAGTATGCACCTGCAGGCAAGGACAAGATCGTGACAGAACTTCCTATTGCAGACCATAAGGTCGGTATGGAGCTCGTACTCAATGCACTTACAGACAAGGAGACAGGTGTGCTCGAGTCTGTAGAGGACATCGAGGCTGTCGGCCACAGAGTAGTGCATGGTGGTGAGTATTTCTCAGGCAGCGCCCTCGTGAATGAGGACGTGATGGAGAAGATACAGATCTGCTGCGACTTCGCACCGCTCCACAACCCTGCACATATCCTCGGTATCAGGGCTGTCCAGGCTGTGATCCCTTCAGTACCTCAGGTAGTGACATTCGATACTGCATTCCATCAGACAATGCTTCCACACGCATACATGTATGCACTTCCATATGAGTATTACGAGAAGTATGGCGTACGTAGGTACGGAGCCCACGGTACAAGCCATCAGTTCGTTTCCCAGAAGGGTGCGAAGCTTGCCGGAGTAGACCTTGAGAATTCCAGGATCATCACCTGTCATCTCGGAAACGGCAGCTCTATCACTGCCATCCAGAACGGCAAGGTAGTGGATACCACAATGGGTTTCACACCACTTGAGGGTATGATCATGGGCACCCGATGCGGTAACATCGACGCCAATATCGTTCCTTACCTCATGAAGAAGGAGAACCTCACTCCGGATGAGATGACAACTATCATGAACAAGAAGAGCGGTTTCCTCGGCCTCTCTGGCAAGACTTCAGACGCACGTGACCTCAACGTCCTTGCTTCCGAGGGTGATCCTAAGGCAAAGCTCGTGTTCAAGAAGCTCACCTTCGACATCATCAAGAACATCGGTATGTTCGTGGCTGAGATGAATGGTGTGGACCTCATCCTCTTCACAGGTGGTATCGGTGAGAACAACCCACGTCTCCGCCGTCGTATCTGCGAGAACCTCACATATCTCGGACTTCAGTTCGACTATGATGTAAATGCTTCAGGCCAGAAGGACGTGATGATCACTCTTCCTGAGTCTGCAGTCAAGGCAGCTGTCATCTGCACAGACGAGGAGCTTGTGATCGCGCGTGACACCATGCATATCGTAAGCAGTCTTGAGGACTAGCCATTGAACCTACGGAAATAATTAAGCCGCGACCTTTGGGCCGCGGCTTAATTATTATCTGAGTCCTATTCGTAGAAGAAGTCCCTGGCAGGGAGTGACTTTGAAAAACTTCTGCGCATATCGCTGAACCAGCTTGAAATTGTGCGCGAGAATGAACTGCCTCGCCAGCTGCTGGTGTTGGTCACCATGATCCAGCATTCTCCGTCAGGGAAGTACTTGACGAGGGCACTGGTGCCTGAGAATGAGCCTGAACGCATCCATCCCGAGTCGGGCCTGGTGTCGTTCCATCCGAGCGAGTATGTCTCTTCGTCGAAGTATTCGACCATAGCCTCGAAGCTCTCATGGCTTATGATGTCAGGGATCTCTGGACGTCCGTCGATCGATGCCACGAACTTCATGAGTTCCGGTACTGATGCTACCCATGCGCCGGCACCGGACAGGTTGTGGATGTCGTTTCCACCGTAGCAGCGTGTGACCATCTTGCCGCTGTTGTTGTATTCCGGAACAGGCTTCTCGTTGACAGGTACATAGTACCTTACCTCGTTGTCGTATTTCTCCTTGTAGTAGTTGTTCGCAATCTTGAAATCCTTGATTCCTGACGGCCTGAGCACGTTTTCCTGGATGAAGTCCTCGTAGCTCATGCCGCTGGCCTTCTCGATTACCTTGCTGAGGATGAGGTAGCCGAGGTTTGAGTATGACTGGGAAGTGCCCGGCATGAAGTTCACTTTCTTCTTAAGTACGCACTCGAGGAGCTTGTCGTTGTCCGGAGCCTCCTTGAGACCGTTGTTGGCCATGACTGTCCTTGTTGAGAACATAGGGTCTCCGCCTGTCTGTGTGAAGCCACCCTTGTGCCTGAGAAGGTCCTCGACTGTTATCTTGTAGTAGTTCGCATCCTTGATTGACTTTGCGTATGGTTCCTCGCCTAGGATTCCTCCATCGCCGAATACCTTGTCACCCAGGTGCACCTTCCCCATGTCCTGAAGCACCATGATGCCGGTGGCTGTGATAAGCTTCGACACCGATGCAAGCCTGAGCAGGTGGTACGGTTCCATGGTGACCTTCGCGGCTTCGTCGGCCCATCCGTATCCCTTGGCGTAGAGCAGGGAATCGTTGCGCATTATAGACAGTGAGACGCCCTTGAGCTGCCATTCCTTCATGAAAGCGTCGACCTTCTTGTCCAGCCCTGCGAGAGCTGTGGTGTCAGAGAGCTCGTTAGTCAGATAGCTGTTGAGCTGTGTGGCATTCCTTGGCTCCTCTTCCTTGTTGCGTGAACAAGCGCTGGCGCTCGATATGGCCATGGCCGCAAGTGCGGCACAGAACATTGCTGTGCTTTTTCTCATCTATAAAAGTCCTTTTCTTTTAGCTGTTTCAATTATTATGTCTGCAGTCCCTTCGGTGCCGAGGAGGCTCGAGTCGATGCATAGGTCGTAGTTGCCTGCGACGCCCCAGTTGCCGAAAGTGTAGTAGTTGTAGTAGGTCTCCCTTGTCCTGTCTTCCTTTGCGATCAGGCTCTGGGCCTCGTCCATGGATATGTTCCTGCGCTCTGCTACTCTTTCCTTGCGGTTCTCGAGCGGTGCGGTTATGAATACGCTGAGCACATCCATGTCCCTGAGGATGTAGTCGGAACACCTTCCGATGAAGATAGCAGATCGTTTCTCAGCAATGCTGCGTATAACTTCGCTCTGTATCTGGAAAAGGCTGTTGCCTTGTATGTAGTTCTCCCCGGCACTGAACCTTCCGAAAGTCATGAAGTTCGACGCTGCGAAGAAACCTTTCTTCTCGTCGCTTTTCGCGAAGAGGTCCTTGCTGAAACCGCTTTCCTCGGCGGCCTTGGAAATCAGTTCACTGTCGTATACGTCAATGCCCAGTTTCCTGCCGATGTACATGGCAACTTCCTTGCCTCCGCTGCCGAACTGGCGTCCGACGCAAATGATTGTCTTCTTGTCCATAGTGCAGTATGTTATCTGATCTTGCTTCCAAGAATTCCCGGGTCATCCCCGTCATTGAGCCTCTTTAGATTCTTCAGGAGCTTCACCATGAAGAAAAGGGTGGCGAATGTGGACAGCACGTCGGCTGCAGGGTAGCTCAGCCATACACCTTTCACATCTATGGCCAGAGGCAGAAGGTAAAGTGCAGGGATGAGGAAGAGCAGCTGTCGGGTGAGCGAGAGGAAAATCGACTTCTGGACCATTCCCAGACACTGGAAAAGGTTGGTGGAAACCATCTGGAATCCGATGATAGGGAAGGCGACGTTCATCAGTCTGATGCCGTTGGTGGCGATGGACTTGAGCTCAGGGTCGTTTGTGAATATCGAGACAGCTGTACCAGGGCACACTTCCGCGATGATGAATCCTATGGTCATTATGACTGTCGCGAACTTCGCGGTAAGGAGGTAGACATCTTTCACACGGCTGTATTTCCTTGCTCCGAAATTGTATCCTGCGATAGGCTGCATACCCTGGTTGAGTCCCATCACGACCATCACGAACAGGAATGAGATCCTGTTTACGATACCGTATGCACCGATTCCGAGGTCTCCGCCGTACTTGAGGAGCTGCTGGTTCACGAAGAGAGTCACTAAACACGCTGCTGCGTTCATAAGGAATGGACCCATTCCGACAGTAAGCATGGAATGAGCGACTCTGGCGTTGAAACGGAAGAAGGTCTTCGGCAGATGGATGAACTTCTTCTGGTCACTGAAGTACCACAGAGAGTATGTGAGTGACATCAGCTGGCAGAGAACGGTGGCGATCGCGGCTCCCTTGATTCCCATACCAAGTCCGAAGATGAATATAGGGTCCAGGACGCTGTTGGAGAGCACGGTGAACAGTGTCAGCCTCATGGCCAGCTTGGGATTGCCGGCGGACCTTATCAGGTTGTTGAGTCCGAAGTACAGGTGCGTGACCACGTTTCCGTAGAGCAGGATGCTCATATAGTCCCTTGCAAAAGGGAGGGTGTTCTGGCTTGCTCCGAAGAAGGTGAGGATGGGGTCGAGGAAGCAGAGGACCGTAGTCGTGAAGATCAGACCTATGATCGTGTTGAGCGTGACCTCGTTCGCAAGTACCTTGTTTGCCGCATCGTAGTTCTTCTGTCCAAGGAGGACAGACATCATTGTCGCCGCTCCGACGCCCACGAGTGTTCCCAGGGCGGTGGAGAGGTTCATCAGAGGAAATGTTACTGCAAGACCGGAGATCGCGTATGACCCGACGTCCTTTATGTGGCCGATATATATGCTGTCGACCATATTATATAAAGAAGATGCAGTCATGGCGATGATGCCAGGGACTGCATATTCTTTAAGGAGAGTACCGATTTTTCTGGTACCTAGCTCTGTAGGGATGACTCCTATTGCCATTATTCCGGTTCTTCTGTTACTTCAATCTCAAACATAAGCGGAGTGAATGGCATTATAGCGTTGCCTGATCCGCTCGAACCATATCCAAGTTTCGAAACGAAATATCCGGTGCCCTTCTCAAAAGGTCCAAGCTTTGAAAGGATGTACTGGAATCCGGTGATGACTGTAGTCTCGCTTCCGTTCACGACCATCTTGATGTCCTCGGTTTCCTCTGCCATCTTGATCTTTACCGGTTTGTAGTCCTTTGAAGAACTGTAGAGGTCATATTTCTTGGCTGTGTCCTTGATAGTAGTGTCGAATACCTTTCCGTTGAGAAGCCTTCCTGTATAGTTGATATAATAAGAAGTGTCTTTCTTGAACGCAGCACCTGACGGGGCCTTGAACTGCTTGTAGTAGTATCCTGCCTTTACGGTGTCAAGCTTCGCTCCGTATGTCTCGACGAAGTAGTCCTCGAGCTGTCTGGTCTCCCATTCGATAATGTCTTTCAGCACGTCTAGGAGAGTGATCTCATATATCCCGGAAGATCCGGTGTCCTTGGTGTTCTCGAAATAATCCTCAGCCTTGTCTTTCCTCTTGCTTACAGCGAGCCAGCCTGGAACGAGGGCCTTCTTGGTACCTCCGACCTTCATGCCCTTGAGCATGTCCTCGATGCCTACGGTGAGGGATTCGCCTTCGGTGTACCACACCTTCCCGCCATATGTCGCAGTCGGGTCATAGGTGCCGATTTGCTGAGATAACTTCTCGTCTGTCGTGGCAGAGATGGTTCCGTCCATGCTGGATGCGGTGTAGGATACGAGAGCATATGGTTCTCCGTCGAAAGCCTTTCCTGTGCCTTCTTTGTTCTCAAGTACATAGATGCCGTTTCCTTCCTTTGTTGCATCTGGATAGTTCTGCTTCAGCCAGGCCTCGATGTAAAGCCTGGTCTGCTCATTTGAGGATGTGCTGACGTTCTTCGCGCATCCTGCTGATGCGAGGACTATCGCCCCGCCAAGTATGATGTTTCTCAATTTCATAATCAATCGTTAGAAATACTCTCTACCCAAATACGGTAGGCGAGAGCTGATTTTGCAGGAATCGTGCCTAATTTCCTGTTTCCATACCCATGCTGGCCGGAAAATAGGATTATGCATTCTTCGCCGCCTTTTACCCCGACGAGACCATCGGCCAGGCCGTCGACCAGGTCTGTCTCACCAAGGTTTATGGTAAGTATCTCACAGGCACCGTCTTCCGTAGGAAGTCCTGCTGCTTTCGCAAGGGACTCGTCATTGGTAGCGAACAGGTTGCTCGACGAGATCGACGAACCTGTCATCACATAGCCTGCATAATAGAAGGAGATGGTTCCGTCCTTGCTGAGCTCTTCTCCACTTCCTTCAGTAAGCACGAGCCTTATGCTGCCGTTGTTGCTTACGGTGTACGCTGACTCGTTGCTTCTCATCTGTGCATTGACAAAGTCTTCGATCCTTGTCTCCTGGGTGGAATATGTCAGCTTGTCGCTTTCCTTTCCACAGGAAAGAACCAGAAGAGCGGCTGCCATGGCCGATGCTATGCGGACTGACCTGACCATGTTATTCCCCTCTGAAGAATCTGTCTGTTACTCTCTCGATATACTCGGCGACATCCTTCCTCTGGAAACCGGGAACATCCTTCGGGCAGAAGAGCCTTCCACCGGCTGCCATCTCGTGGCCTCCGCCGTTGAAGTAACTTCTTGCACACTGGTTGGCAGACGTTCCTTCCTTGGAACGGATGGATACCCTGAAATGGTCTCCGTCCTGCTTGCACAGGATGCTCATCCTCACTTTCTTTATCTGGAGAGGGAGATTCACAAAACCCTCCGTGTCGCCTTCACGTATCTCGTATTCCTTCAATATGTCGCTGGTCATCACCATGTACGCAACACCGTCGCCGGTGATCGTCATCTCGTCCTTGAGAAGCCATCCCATCGCCCTGAGCCTGTTCTCTCCGTACATGTTGTTGATCTGCGCGACTATCCTGTCTCTGTTGACTCCAGCCTCGATCAGTCTCGATGCCATCTCGAGGGTGGAAGGGTAGACTGAATTCGCAAAGTTGTTGGTGTCGGTCGTCATTCCTGTGAAGAGTGCGTCCGCAGCCTCTCGTGGCAGCTTTGCAGCATCGCCTTCGATTCCGGGCATCGCCATGAGCACCCAGAACACGAGCTCTGAGGCGGATGAGATGCCGCATTCTGAAAATGTAAGCTGGAAACTGTCTCTGTCCGGGCCGATATGGTGGTCGATGAGGACCTTCTTTGCCTTAGTCCCCTCAAGCATCTCCTCCAGACATCCGGTCCTGTGGAATCCCGGGCAGTCCTGACATATGATCATGTCGCTCCGTTCCAGCCTTTCCCTGGCTTCTGCCGGACGTCCGCTGCCGGAAAGCAGTTCTCCGGATGGTACCATGAACCTTAGATTTCCGTCGACCGGTTCAGGAATGACAACCTCCGCGTCCTTGCCGAGCATGTGAAGGAAATGTCTCATTCCCAGCGAACTTCCGATAGCGTCTCCGTCGGCATGGGTATGCGAGATGATGGTGATCACGGAAGATTCCATGACCATCGAATGCAGTTCTCTGACTTGTCCTGATCCGGCTGAAAACATTTTCAAAACTTTGTTCTGCAAATTTAAATAAAATATTGCTTTTCATAAATCATTTTCATAACTTTGTCGGAGGTATCGGTCAACCCGATTTCAATAAACGCTAATAAATAAACTAAATAATCAATGAACAAGGTAGTTAAAACCCTAATCAGCTTAGTGCTCCTCGCTGTGATCGTAGGACTTACTTACAAGATCGTCCAGAGTGTCCAGGAGCCAGTCAAGTTCAACAAGCATGTTGACGCACGTAAGGAAGTTGCAGTTCAGCGTCTCAAGGACATCAGAACTCTTCAGGTAGCTTACAAGACTGTGAATGGAAAGTTCACCGCAGACTTCGATTCACTTGCTCAGTTCTACAGAAACGGCCAGATGGAGGTCGTCATGCAGATCGGTTCAAATGATGACTCTCTCGCAGTTGCCAACACACAGGCTCTCAGAAAGAAGAATGCGAAGATCACTCCACAGGAGATGTATGCACTCTATCAGCAGGGTCAGTCACTTGTTTTCTCTATCGTCAACAAGGTTGCTGTGAAGGATACTCTCTTCAACAGCCGTCCGGACTTCAATGTAGACTCTCTCAAGTACATCCCATTCTCTGGCAAGCAGATGGTCGAGATGGAGGCAGTTGAGAAGATGGTTTCAGGTGTAAGCGTTCCTCTCTTCGAGGCTAAGATGCCTTACAAGAAGCTCTGCAAGGGCCTTGACAACCAGCTCCGTATCAACCTTGACGCAGCATGCAAGGCAGCTAACCGTTATGAGGGTCTCCAGGTAGGTAGCATCACTGCTCCTAACAACAACGCTGGTAACTGGGAGTAGTACATACCCCAACTATGAGTCTTAGACAGAATAGCAGAATATCCATTCAGGTCTCCCTGAGTGGATATTCTTATTTATTAGAGGAGGACGGCAAGACCAGTCACTCCGGCTGGCTCCGTGCTGACCGTCTGTTTACGACGCAGGAGTTCCAGAGGAGGTATGATGAGGTCGAGATCTCTCTTCTTACTCCTAAGGCTACTTTGCTTCCTCAGCATTTCTTCAACCCTTCTTCTGCAAGGCAGGCACTTGCTGAAGTTGTGGCATTGAGGGATTCGGATGCTGTGGATTATGTGGACATCCCAAGCCTGGGTGCAGTGATGGTCTACTCCAATTCTATCGATGAATCCCTCTCCAAGGTCATCTCGCAGACAGTCTGTGATTCGGACGGGAATTCTTCAAAGGTCCTTCCTGAACTGTACTGGCTTCTGCAGAAGATGAACGACTGTGATGAATACAACAAGATTCTTGCTTCATACATGGATGGATATCTCCATCTAGTGATCGCACAGGGCAAGAGCCTTCTTCTGGCCAATGTCTTCGAGGCCGTGGATTTCACTACCGCTCAGTACTTCCTTTTCCTTGCCTTGAAGAATCTACAGCTCAATCCGGAAGTTTCTACCATCTGGTTCAGGACTCCGTTGTCAAATGAGCAGGAAATGTCTCTCTATCGTTATTTTAAGGCTGTGGAGGTTATCTGATGCGTATAATCGGTGGTAGATTGAAAGGAAAGTTCATAGAACCTCCTATGGGCTTCAAGGCGCGCCCGACGACGGATTACGCAAAGGAAGCGCTCTTCAATATTCTTGACAACGAGTATGAATTCGAAGACCTGAAGGTGCTCGACCTCTTTGCCGGTACAGGATCCATATCCTATGAGTTCGTGTCAAGGGGAGTCGGACATGTATGGTGCGTAGAGATGAATCCGCAGAATGCGGCTTTCATTACCTCTGAGAGCAGAAGGCTAGGTATCACTAATCTTACCGTGGTGAGGCACAATGTGTTCGAGTTCCTTCCGATCTGCCACGAGAAGTTCGACCTGGTCTTCGCGGACCCTCCTTATGCTCTTGAGGATCTTCAGACTATCCCTGACAAGGTGTTTGAACAGGACATAATCCATCCTGGAGGATATTTCATCCTCGAACATGGTGACGAGCACTCATTCAAGGACCATCCGTTCTTCGTCAAGGAGAAGAACTATGGCCGGGTGCATTTCTCTTTCTTTGAAAAACCTTAGTATTATTTCCTTCTTTCCTTTCTTGGCTTACGGAGATGGTATGCGCTTTCTACGAGCATTTCATCTGCGAAGATGTTCCTGTATGCAAGGATGTCCAGGATGATCGTCACAAGAGGGAAGATCACTGAGATTCTGAATACATAGTCGCTGTGTGTGAGGGCGAAGTCAAGTATCAACCACGCCTGGAGGGCGAAGGTGATCAGCGCTGAAAGTCCTGCTGTCCTCATCTGGAATACTCTGAACTTATAGCTTGTGAGAGCAAGGAGGTTAAGCAGGAAGATCACTACGATAAGTATCAGATATGGGACGTAGGCCGTGTATCCGATTGCTTCAGAGATTTCTCCGTCTGCGCCGTAGCTTACTGCTTTTGCCGAGAAGAACATCGAACCGATGAGTATTGTTGAAATAGCAAGGTATAGTGTCTGTATTCTCTGCCACATGGTGAATTCTGTTTTAAACCTTATGCAAATATAAAACGAATTCCGTAAATAGGAAAACTAAGGTAATAGTGCTATTTTTGTCAAAGACACTAAAAGCAATATACCATGAGAATAGCTGAATCTGAACTTATCATCAATGATGATGGATCTGTATTCCATCTTCATATCAGACCTGAAGAACTTGCCGACACAGTCATACTAGTAGGTGATCCTGGCAGAGTCGACATGGTCTCCGAGTATCTTACGGACATAGAGTTCCGCCGTCAGTCCAGGGAATTCGTGACCGTGACCGGAAAGTATGGCGGCAAGAGACTCACGGTTCTCTCGACCGGAATCGGAACTGACAACATCGACATTGCGATGAATGAGCTTGATGCTCTTGCGAATATTGATTTCACTACCCGCGAGGTCAAGCCTGAGCATAGGACTCTTACGATCCTGCGCATAGGAACGACTGGCGCAATCCAGCCTGAGATTCCTCTCGGCGCTTATATTTTCTCGCATATTTCAGTAGGCTGCGACGGCCTGCTCAACTGGTATGCAGACAGGGATAATTATTCAATCCTCGATATGGAGAAGGCATTCATGGAACATACCCATTGGAATGAGCATCTTCCGCATCCTTACTTTGTTCGCGCCAGTCAGAAACTTATCGATCTCTTTGAGGACAGTACCGTCAAGGGTGTGACTATCGCTGCGTCCGGTTTCTATGGTCCGCAGGGAAGAGTCATCAGGATTCCGCTGGCCATGCCTGACATGATTGAAGATTTCGAGTCTTTCCGTTTCGGAGAGTATAAGATCACTAACTTCGAGATGGAAGGGTCTGCGCTTGCAGGTCTTGCGGCTCATCTCGGCCATGAAGCCGGTACTGTATGCTGCGCGATTGCCCATAGATATATCAAGAGCAGCAACCCTAACTATAAGGACCAGGTCCGGGGTCTTGTCGAGCTGGCCCTGCGAAAGCTGACGGAGTAGTCCTGTGTCTGGGAAAATAAGAAAAAATCTGACGGTATCCGCCAGATTTTTTTGTTATTTCTTCAGCTTGTGAAGTGTTATGGCACAAGCGTGGTGTAATTTTGCACTGTAAAACAAAAGAAAAACATTAAAACACCATATTATGAAGAATACAGAATACAATGTCGATGCTCTCTGCACAATGATTTCTTCGGATGCTTTCTCGGCACTCAAGGATATGATCGATGACCTTGGTCTTGAGATCCTAGAGATCAGCGCAGACTGATTGTTTCAGTGATACGGCTGTGCTTTCCTTGTCAGGTCCAAGCCCTACCTTGAGTTGACGAAGCTCGCCGGCCGACGGCTTGTTGCCAAGTACTCTGTCTGAGATGATGAATTCGGACACAGGGTCTTCTACGTATCTCATGATGGCTCTCTTCAGAGGTCTGGCTCCGTAAGCGGGATCGAATCCGGCTTCTGCGATGAACTTCTTTGCAGAAGGCGTGACGGAAATCCTGTAGCCTGCCTCTTCTGCTCTCTTGCGCAGACTTCTCAGCTCGATGTCGATGATCTGCTCGATGTCTTCCTTGGTGAGAGCATTGAAGTAAATCTTTTCGTCTACTCTGTTGATGAACTCAGGAGGGAAGGCCTTCCTTACAGCCTTCTCGACGACGCTCTGCCTGTCTTTCTCTACATTCCTGTTCGCAGTCGCAAATCCGAGTCCTTTTCCGAAATCGTCTGCCTCTCGGCTTCCGACATTTGATGTCATGATGACGATCGTATTCTTGAAACTTACAGTCCTGCCTTCGCTGTCGGTCAGTCTTCCGTCATCGAGAATCTGGAGCAGAAGGTTGTAGACATCCGGATGAGCCTTCTCGATCTCATCAAGCAGCACGACGCAGTAAGGCTTTCTTCTTACCCTCTCGCTCAGCTGTCCGCCTTCCTCGTACCCGACATATCCTGGAGGCGCTCCGATAAGTCTTGAAATGGCGAATTTCTCCATATATTCGCTCATGTCGATACGGACCATATTGTCTTCTGAATCAAATAGATACTCCGCGAGACACTTGGCCAGTTGGGTCTTTCCGACTCCGGTAGGTCCAAAGAACAGGAATGAGCCTATAGGCCTGTCCGGATCCTTAAGTCCTGCGCGGTTTCTTTGGATTGAACCGACGATCGTGTCTATCGCAGCGTCCTGTCCGATGATCCTTCCTCCGAGTCTTTCCCTCATCTTCATGATGCGGTTTCCTTCGGATTCTGCAACCTTGTTCACAGGGATTCCTGTCATCTTTGAGACAACGGTCGCGATGTCGTCGTCAGTGACTTTCTTTGTGGTCCCGCGGGTCTTCAGCCTGACCATTGAACCAGCCTCGTCCATCGCATCGATGGCCTTGTCCGGAAGAGACCTGTCGGAGATGTACCTGTCTGTCAGTCTGACACATGCCTCGATGGCGTCGTCGCTGTACTTGACTCCGTGGAATTCCTCGTAATTGGTCTGAAGTTTCCTCAGTATTGCTATTGACTGTGCGACGTCTGTCGCCTCGACGGTGACCTTCTGGAAACGCCTGTCAAGGGCTCCGTCCTTCTCAACGATCTTGGTGAATTCGTCCATGGTTGTAGCGCCTATGCACTGTATCTCACCTCTGGCGAGGGCTGGCTTGAGCATGTTGGCTGCGTCAAGGCTGCCCTGTGCACCTCCGGCTCCGACGATCGTGTGGAATTCGTCAATGAAAAGTATGATGTCAGGGTTGCTCTTTACTGTACTGATGATGGTCTTGAGCCGCTTCTCGAAATCGCCTCTGTACTTGGTCCCTGCGACTACTGACGCGATGTCCAGCGAGATGATCTTCTTCTTTGCGAGGACAGGGGAGATGGAACCTTGCGCGATGCGGATCGCGATGCCTTCGACGATGGCTGACTTTCCTACACCTGGCTCGCCGATGAGCATCGGATTGTTCTTCTTCCTTCTGCCGAGGATCTCGATCACCCTGCTGATCTCATTCTCTCTGCCGACTACAGGGTCCAGCTTGCCTTCGGCAGCTGCCTTGGTAAGGTCATATCCGAATTCCTCAAGTTCGTCTTTCTTCGGCTCTTCCTTCTGCTGCGCGCTGTTCTCGTAGTTGACCTCTTCGCCGTCGTCTGACCTTTCAGGCTCTTCTTTCGGACGCTGTTTCCCGAGGATTCCGTTTTTCTCCATGTATGTCAGGATGCGGCCGTAGTCTATTCCTATGCTGCGTAGGTATGCCTGTCCGTAACTTCCTGTGGTCCTGCACAATGCGAGGAGGAGATGCTGGGCGTCGGCCTCTGCTGAGCGTAGCCTTGTAGCCTCCATGATCGTAAGGCTGAGAACGTTCTGGGCACCCCTTGAGAAGGTGATGTTCTCCAGCTCGGAATATGGTATTCTCTCGTTCGTGAATATCTTGGAATCGATGAACGACTTGAGCTGGTCTATATCGGTGTCCAGCCCTTTCAGAGTGAAGTATGCGTTGTTTTCAGCATGTCTGATGATGCCTAGCAGAAGGTGGTCCGGACCTATTCCGTAGCTACCTGTGCGGAGCGCTTCCTCCCTGGCGTAGGTGATGATGCTGTTGAGTTCGTCTGATACTTTTATGTCCATACGCAAAAGTACTAAAAAATACATCAAATACACCCTCCATGATGTTTGTTCCAGTCATTATTTTTTCTTAAATTTGCGTGTTAATGTGAAATGTGAAAATGGCAGAAATTGAAGAGAAGAAAATAGGTAGGATTGAAACCGTGGAGATCGACCACGAGATGAAGAGCGCGTACATCGACTATTCGATGTCCGTGATCGTTTCCCGTGCACTCCCGGATGCGAGAGACGGCCTCAAGCCGGTCCAGAGAAGAGTCCTTTTCGGAATGGATGGACTCGGACTTTCGTATTCAGGCCCTACCAGAAAATGTGCTAAGATCGTCGGCGAAGTGCTCGGAAAGTACCACCCTCATGGCGATTCAAGCGTATACGATGCACTTGCAAGACTTGCCCAGAACTGGAACCAGCGCTATCCTACCGTGTTCGGACAGGGTAACTTCGGTTCAATGGACGGTGACCCTGTCGCTGCCATGCGATATACTGAGGCAAAGCTCCAGAAGATAACAGTCGACATCCTTGCAGACATTGACAAGAACACGGTCGACATGACCAATAACTTCGACGACACTGAACTCGAGCCTACGGTCCTTCCTACCAAAGCTCCGCTGCTCCTGCTCAACGGTTCGTCCGGTATCGCCGTAGGTATGGCTACCAACATGGCTCCTCACAACCTCAGTGAGTGCTGTGATGCTATCTGTGCCTATATCGATGATCCTGAGATCGATACCGACGGTCTCATGCAGCACATCAAAGGTCCTGACTTCCCGACAGGAGGTATCATCCAGGGTGTGCAGGGAATAAAGGACGCATACGAGACAGGCCGTGGCAAGGTAGTCGTAAGGGCAAAGACTGAGATCGAGGTCGATGAGAAAGGCCGTGAGACCATCGTCATCACCGAGATCCCTTACATGGTCAACAAGAGGGAGATGATCGAGAAGATCGGCCAGATGGTCGAGGAAAAGAGAATCGAAGGCATCACCTACATCAACGATGAAAGTTCAAGAGAGGGTCTCCGCGTCATCATCAGGGTGAAGCAGGGATCGAACACCAATGTGGTGCTCAACACTCTCTTCAAGTATACAGCGCTCCAGTCAAGCTTCGCGATCAATAACGTGGCTCTCGTCAAGGGCCGTCCTCAGACTCTCAGCCTGAAGGAGATGATCAAGGAGTTCGTGGATTTCAGACATGAAGTAGTGATCCGCAGGACCAAGTTCGAACTTGACAAGGCTCAGCGCAGGGCTCATATCCTTGAAGGTCTTCTCAAGGCTATCGACGTGATTGACGAGGTCATCAGGATCATCCGTGAATCCAAGAGCGTCGAGGAGGCCAAGAACACTCTCATGGAGACCTTCGGTTTCACTGAGATCCAGGCTTCCGCAATCGTCGAGATGCGTCTGCGTCAGCTCGTTGGACTCGAGAGAGCCAAGCTCCAGGCTGAGTACGACGACCTCGAGAAGTTCATCGCACACTGCCAGGCCGTCCTTGCAGACGTGAACCTCCAGATGGCTGTCATCAAGGAAGAGACCATGGACCTCAAGGCCAAGTACGGTGACGCTCGCCGCACTGAGATCACCTTGAGCTCTGACGAGTTCAATCCAGAAGACTTCTATGCAGATGAGGATGTGGTCATCACCATCTCTCATCTGGGATATATCAAGAGAACTCCTCTCACTGAGTTCAAGACTCAGAACAGAGGTGGTGTCGGCATGAAGGCAAGCTCTACAAGGGACGAGGACTTCATCGAGCACATCTATGTGGCCAACATGCACAGCACCATGCTGTTCTTCACGGAGAACGGTATGCGCTACAACCTCAAGGTCTATGAGATTCCGGAGGGTACGCGTGCATCAAAGGGCCGCGCCATCCAGAATATCATCTCCATCGAACCTGGTGACAGCGTCAGGACATATCTGAACGCAAGAAGCATCGAGAACGAGGAGTATAAGAACAGCCACTATGTAGTCCTCATCACCCGCAGAGGTATCATCAAGAGGACCAGTCTTGCAGAATATGCAAATGCCCGCAGCCGCAACAAGGGTATCAGGGCGATCACCTTCAAGGAGGGAGATTCTCTCCTCGATGCAATCCTTACAAACGGAAATGAGGAGATCATGATCGCTGCCCGTAACGGCCGTTGCGTAAGGTTCAACGAGCAGGATGCAAGGGAGGTCGGAAGAACTTCAATGGGTGTCCGAGGAATAAATATCGATGAAGATGACGAGGTCATCGGAGCTATCAGCTGCGACAATTCCGCAGAGGATGCTGCAAGCCGTACAATCCTGGTAGTCAGCGAGAACGGCTTCGGTAAGAGGTCCGATCCGCAGGAGTACAGACTGACCAGCAGAGGTGCCAAGGGAGTTCGTACTATCAACATTACTGAAAAGACTGGCTCGCTTATTGCTATCAAGACAGTAACGGATGACAACGACCTTATGATCATCACCCGCTCAGGACTTACGATCCGCATGGCGGCGGTCGATATCAGAGTGGCCGGAAGAGCTACCCAGGGTGTCAAGCTCATCAATATCCGTGAGGGAGATTCGATCGCAGCGGTATCTGTAGTCGCTAAGAACGACGAGGCAGAGGAACAGACGGCTGCAGCGGGAGAGACCCAGGACCCTGGAACTGACCAGACAGGAACTGTTGAATAACGCAGAATTAATAACTTATTAACAAATAGTATTATGAAGAAAATTCTTATCGCATTGGCAATCTTCGCATCAGCACAGCTTGCTGACGCACAGGTTAAGGCAGTAGCTGACGCACAGAAGGCTCTCGACGCTGCACAGGCCGCTGCATCAAATCCAAAGAAGGCTACAAAGGCTGCTACCTGGACCGCTCTTGGAAAGGCTTATGTAACCGCTCATGACGCTCCAGCAGGTGCACTCTGGACTGGCGCTTCAAAGCAGGAGCTCGCTCTCCTTCTCGGTAATGAGAAGCCATCATCTACTTCAGAGGTAGTGATTTCAGGTGAGCAGTACACAAAGGAAGTATACTCTGCAAAGAACCTTTACTTCCGTGCTAACGGACAGCTCGGTATCATCGAGGTGACAAAGCCAGTAGTTGCTGATCCTCTTGCAAAGGCTCTTGAGGCTTACGCAAAGGCTACATCTATCGATCCTTCTGCAAAGGGTGTCGCTGAAGCTCTCAGCAGCATCAATGAGAAGTATATCAACGATGCATATACACAGTATCAGCTTGGCAATTTCGCTGAGGGTAGCAAGCTCTTCGAGAAGGCTGCAGATGCAGCTGCTGCAGCACCTCTCAACAAGGTTGATTCAATGTCTGTATACAACACAGGTTTCCTTGCTCAGCTCGCAGGTGACAAGGCAGCAGCTAAGGCTGCTTTCCAGAAGTGCGTCAAGATGGGCTATTACTCTACAGACGGTGAGGTCTTCGCTAAGCTCGCTGACGTAGACGCAGACAATACAAAGCAGTACCTTGAGGAAGGTTTCCAGAAGTTCCCTTCAAGCCAGAGCATCCTCATCGGTCTCATCAACTACTACATGTCAGCTGGTGAGGGTACCGACAGACTCTTCGAGCTTCTCAACGCTGCAAAGAAGAATGAGCCTAGCAATGCCTCACTCTACTATGTAGAAGGAAACATCCACACTCAGCTTGGCGACTACGACAAGGCTGTTGAGGCTTACGAGTACTGTGCAAAGGTAAATCCTCAGTATGAGTTCGGTTTCATCGGTGAGGGTACAATGTACTACAACCGTGCTGTCGAGCTTCAGGAGAAGGCTCAGGCAGAGCTTGATGATGCTAAGTACATGAAGCTTGCTGCTGATTTCGAGGAGTCACTCAAGAACTGTATCGAGCCATTCGAGAAGGCTTACAACTTAACATCTGATCCACAGGTGAAGGTCGGTGTAGCTGAGTTCCTTAAGAACGCAACTTACCGCTTCCGTGAGCAGGATGCTAAGTACCAGGCAGCTTATGACAAGTATTCAGAGGTTGTCGCTACAGGTGAGGCAAAGTAATCACAGATCATGATATGAAAATAAATCCGACCCCTCGGGGCCGGATTTATTTTTTTATTCTGACTTGTTCTCGTTCTTGTCAAATGCCTTGACGATCTTTGAAACGAGAGGGTGTCGGACGATGTCTTCATTTGAGAAGAAAATCGTTGCGATTCCCTTGATTCCTTTGAGCATTGCGATTGACTTGAGCAATCCTGAGTCTTCCTTTCGAGGAAGGTCTACCTGGCTTGCGTCTCCGGTTACGATGAACTTTGCATTGGTGCCCATACGGGTGAGGAACATCTTGAGCTGTCCGATGTTTGTGTTCTGTGCCTCGTCGAGAATTACGCAAGCCCTGTCAAGGGTGCGTCCTCTCATGTATGCAAGTGGCGCGATCTGGATCGTGCCTTCAGCTATGAAGTCCTGGAGCTTCTTTGCTGGAATCATATCTCCCAGCGCATCATAGAGCGGCTGAAGATATGGGTCCAGCTTGTCCTTCAGGTCACCAGGAAGGAATCCGAGCCTTTCTCCTGCCTCTACAGCAGGGCGGGTGAGTATGATCCTCTTTATCTCTCTGTTCTTGAGCGCTCTTACGGCAAGGGCGATGGCGACATAGGTCTTGCCTGTTCCGGCAGGTCCTACAGCGAAGAGAAGGTCGTTCTCGAAATATGCCTTGACCATGTCCTGCTGAGTCTTGTTCCTCGCCTTGATAGGCTTTCCGTCAGTGCTGTGCACGATGACGGCATCTCCGTTCATCTTGAATTTGTCGGACGAGGTCTCTCCGTCAAATATGTCCTCGACGTCGTATGTCGTCAGGTTCATCTTCTGGTGTCTTCTTTCTATGAGCTCGCCAAGCCTTATGTTGAACTCGTCGATCTGGTCCGGCTTTCCGTCAAGAATAAGCTGGTTGCCCCTGGCTATTACCTTAAGCCCTGGAAAATAACTGCAGAACTCTTCTAGAATCCTGTTACCTGCGCCGTATATCTCTATCGGGTCGATTGCTTCAAGGGTGATGGTTTTCTTCATCTATGAATGTCAAATTATAATTCGTCGATGCAAAAGTAAGCAATTAATTAGTTAAATTTGTATTTCATATCGTAATATGCAGTAATATGGTTAAATCTCTCATACCGGCAATGCTTATCATCCTGACACTCAGTACAGGATGTGATGCGCTGAGAAAACTTGCGGGAAGGCCGACCTCAGAGGATATAGAACTCAAGAGGGCCGAGATCGTGAGAGTAAAGGAAGCTGCAGAACGTCAACGTGTTGCTGATTCTGTCGCTCTGGCACAGAAGCTAGTTGCAGATTCACTTGCTGCTGCAGATTCTGTCGCTGCCTTGTCAGACAGCAAGGTAGCAGAGAATGATAAGTCCCCTAGACCTAAACTGGGTGGCCAGGAGCGTGGTACCATGCTCAATCCTGCTGCATTGGGAGGTCTCTTCACGACAAACCTTGATTACCATTATTATATAATAGTAGGTGCTTTCAAGGAGAGGGCAAACGCTGAGAAGATGGTGAATATCGTGAATGCTGCCGGCTATACAGGTACCATGATCAGTTTCCGAAACGGTCTCAATGCTGTCGGTGTATGCCAGACGGACGATATGGACAAGGCTTTCGAAGGACTTGCCAAGGCTAAGAACGAGTCGTTCTGTCCGGCAGATGCCTGGATCCTTGTAAATGAGTAGAGTGGTTCGCAATTTGAATAATACGTGGTCAAACAATTGATCAGATGAAGAAATTATTGACAATCATCATTCTTTTATCTTCTGTGCTCCCGCTTGCGGCGCAGTTCAGAACGGATTATTCGGACCTGGAGGACGGGGAAGGCGTATCTATCCTCAAATCCCATGTGGCAAATCTTGCATCTGCGGCCATGAGTGGCCGTAAGGCAGGATCGGAGGAAGAGACAGAAGCGGCAGAGTATGTCTGGAATATCCTGGACGGATACGGCGTCGACATGCTTTGCAGCAAGAAAGGTGACGTGTTCGGCATGGAATGGCAGCCAGGCGACACCGTGACTTCCAGGAACGTGATCGGTGTGGTACAGGGCTACGATCCAAAGCTCCGTGACAGGTATGTCGTTGTCGGAGCAAGGCTCGACAATCTCGGAGTCAATGTGATGACTGTGGATGGCCAGAGGACCGAGCAGATCTATTTCGGTGCCAATGGCAATGCTTCCGGACTGGCCATGATGATGGAGCTGGCCAGGATGGTCAGCACAAACTCCATACTTTTCCGCAGATCGGTGATCTTTGTCGCGTTCGGTGCCTCTAGGACTGGATTCGCAGGATCATGGTACTTCCTCAACCGTTCGTTCAAGGATGTCGGCCAGATAGATGCGATGGTCAATCTTGACATGCTCGGATCAGGCGACAGCTTCTCGGCCTACACTGCGTCCAACCAGGATATGAACATGCTCATCACATCGCTTACCGGTGAGATCCTTCCTGTCATGCCTAAGGTTACGGCTCAGGAACCATATCCTTCAGACCATAGAAGTTTCTATGCATCGTCGATCCCGTCAGTGTTCTTCACTACAGGTATTTATGCTGAGCATGATACTCCGAGAGATACTCCATCGATCCTTGACTACGATTCGATGGAGAGAGAACTTGAGTACGTCTATGCGTTTACCAGAAAGATTGCCAACGAGACGGTCCCTCCTGCATTCAAGGGAGATTCGTATAGCACTAAGAAGACCGATGACAAGGCGTATTCTTACCATGATTGCGACGTAAAACCGTCATTCATGGGCCATTCGGACCCTAAGTACTTCATGACCAAGTGGGTATATCAGTATCTGAGATATCCTAGGCAGGCGGTCGAGAATGGTGTACAGGGCAGGGTGAACGTCACTTTCACTGTTGAGAAGGACGGTAAGGTAAGCGACGTCACAATTGCCAAGAGCCTGGATGAACTTCTTGATGAGGAGGCTGTCAGGGTGATCAAGGCTTCTCCGAAATGGAAGCCTGGTAAGGTGGACGGTGTGGCTGTAAGGTCATATATCACGATTCCTGTCGATTTCGTCCTTGAGAAGAAGTCGAGCAGGAGCGTAGGAATAAAGAAATAAAAAAACAGTATTATACAATGGATTACAATTTCAGAGAAATCGAACAGAAATGGCAGACCTATTGGGCTGAGAACCATACTTATCAGGCTAAGGAGGATCCTTCAAGGCCAAAGTTCTATGTCCTCGACATGTTCCCATATCCTTCTGGAGCAGGTCTCCATGTCGGCCATCCGCTCGGCTATATCGCCAGCGATATCTACTCAAGATATAAGAGACTCAAGGGTTTCAACGTGCTTCACCCGATGGGATACGATTCTTTCGGTCTCCCAGCTGAGCAGTATGCTATCCAGACAGGTCAGCATCCTGAGGTGACGACTAACCAGAATATTGCGCGTTACCGTCAGCAGCTTGACAGGATCGGTTTCTCATATGACTGGAACAGAGAGGTACGTACATGTGACCCAGGATACTACAAGTGGACACAGTGGGCTTTCATCAAGATGTTCGAGTCATACTATGATACAGCAAAGGCCAAGGCGTGTCCGATCGCTGACCTTGTCGCTGCTTTCGAGGCAAATGGCACCGAGGGCATCACAGCTGCATGTGACCTCAATCTGAACTTCACTGCAGATCAGTGGAAGGCATATTCTGAGCAGGAGAAGTCAAAGATTCTCATGAACTACAGAATCGCATACCAGGGTGAGACCTCAGTCAACTGGTGTCCTAAGCTTGGTACCGTACTCGCTAACGACGAGGTGAAGGACGGTCTTTCTGTCCGTGGCGGCTATCCTGTCGAGCAGAAGAAGATGACTCAGTGGCAGCTCCGCGTATCTGCATATGCTGAGAGACTCCTTACAGGTCTTGATACTGTTGACTGGACAGATTCACTCAAGGAAATGCAGCGTAACTGGATCGGCCGCTCATATGGTACCGAGGTCAACTTCAAGTGTGTCAACGGCGACTTCGAGAAGGACGTCACGATCTTCACCACTCGTGTCGACACCATCTTCGGCGTCACATTCATGGTCCTTGCACCTGAGAGCGACCTCGTCGCAGAACTCACATCTGAGGAGCAGAAGGCTGAGGTAGAGGAGTATCTTGCATATGTCAAGAAGAAGACTGAGCGTGAGAGAATCGCCGAGACAAAGACTGTCACAGGTGTGTTCTCAGGCTCATATGGTATCAACCCACTCACAGGAGAGAAGGTTCCTGTATGGATTTCAGAATATGTCCTTGCAGGATATGGTACCGGTGCGATCATGGCAGTTCCTGCACATGACAGCCGTGACTATGCTTTCGCAAAGAAGTTCAATCTCCCTATCATCCCTATCATCGAGGGCTGCGACGTAAGCGAGCAGAGCTTCGATGCCAAGGAAGGCAAGATGTGTAATTCTGGATTCCTCGACGGAATGGAGGTAAAGGAGGCTATCGAGGCTGCCAAGGACTATGCTGAGGCCAACGGCCTTGGTCGCAGGAAGACCAACTACAGGCTTCGCGACGCTATTTTCAGCCGTCAGAGGTACTGGGGTGAGCCGTTCCCGATCTACTACAAGGACGGTATCCCTACACCTCTTCCAATGGAAGCTCTCCCTCTTACTCTTCCAGAGATCTCGGAGTTCAAGCCTACCGAGACAGGTGAACCACCTCTTGCAAGAGCCAAGGACTGGACCTACAACGGATATCCTCTCGAGACCAGCACCATGCCTGGTTTCGCAGGTTCAAGTGCATATTACCTCAGGTACATGGATCCTCACAACGACTCTGCACTCGTAGACAGGGAAGTCGATGGATACTGGAAGAATGTAGACCTCTATATCGGTGGTACTGAGCATGCTACAGGTCACCTCATCTACTCTCGTTTCTGGAACAAGTTCCTCTATGACCTCGGCTATGTATGCGAGGAAGAGCCATTCCAGAAGCTTATCAACCAGGGTATGATCCAGGGACGTTCCAACTTCGTATACAGAATCGTAGGTACGAACAAGTTCGTGTCATGCGGCCTCAAGGACCAGTATGAGACACAGGAGATCCATGTGGATATCAACATCGTACGTAACGACCGTCTCGATACTGAGGCATTCAAGGCGTGGAGACCTGAGTTCAACAACGCTGAGTTTGTTCTCGAGAACGGTGAGTATATCTGCGGATGGGCAGTCGAGAAGATGAGCAAGTCTATGTTCAACGTCGTCAATCCTGATGTCATCTGTGACACATATGGCGCTGATACACTCAGGCTCTACGAAATGTTCCTCGGCCCTATCGAGCAGTCAAAGCCTTGGGATACAAAGGGTATCGATGGCGTGAACAGATTCCTCAAGAAGCTCTGGAGACTCTTCTATGACCGTGAGAACTATCTCGTCACAGATGAGAAGGCTACTCCGGAGGAACTCAAGACTCTCCATAAGCTCATCGGCAAGGAGCAGGCTGACATCGAGGCATTCTCATACAATACGACAATCAGTGCGTTCATGATCGCTGTCAACGAGCTTACAGAGCAGAAGTGCAGCAAGAAGGAGATACTCGAGCCTATCGTCGTCCTTCTTTCTCCATTTGCACCTCATGTCGCCGAGGAACTCTGGCATGTGCTCGGAAACGAGACAAGCGTAACCGATGCCAGGTTCCCTGAATATGTGGAGGCTTACACGGTCGAGAACAGCTGCACATATGCAGTCTCATTCAACGGTAAGACAAGATTCACAGTCGACCTCTCAAAGTCAATGGGCAAGGATGAGGTCGAGGCTCATGTGCGCGGAATGGAACAGACAGCCAAGTATGTAGACGGTAAGTCAATCGTCAAGGTCATCGTGGTCCCTGGAAAGATCGTGAACATCGTTGTGAAGTAGGCGTCAGGCCTTTGGGCAATGACAAACATTCTTATCAAGGAAAAGATTTCCAGAATCGTCTGGGAATATGTCGTGTTGACAATAGGCACATTCCTTTATTGTGTGCCATGGGAATGGTTCATCATTCCGAATAATTTCTCCAGTGGTGGAGTGACAGGTCTCCTCACGCTCGTCCAGTATGCGACGGGCGGAGTGATACCGGTCGGCACCTCATATGTCGTAGTAAATGCTTTTCTCCTGATCGTGGCTTTCATGATCCTGGGGAAGAGCTTCGGCATCAGAACTATCTACTGTATAGCACTGTCATCGCTGTTCTTTGAGATCCTCCCTCATTTCAGCCAGTTCTTCTGCGTCGAGGGCGGTCATCTCTTCGTCCCTGAAAAGGCACTCATCCCTATGATCGCAGGTCTTGTCGAAGGAGTCGGCCTGGGTCTTGTGCTCCGTTTCGGAGGAAGTACGGGAGGCAGCGATATCTTCGCTATGATAATGAACAAATACTGGCCTATATCTCCGGGGAAATTCTTCCTGGCTTCAGACCTCGTGATCATCGCCATGGTCCTTCTCCTTCCGGGGATGACATTCTCTGACATGATCTATGGTTACCTGATGATGATCGTGTCATCGGTCATCGTCGACTATGTAGTAGTCGGTGCGAAGTCTTCTGTCCAGGTCCTTATCTTCTCTGATAAAAGCAAGGAGATCGCGGATCAGATTCTTCAGATGGACAGGGGTGTGACAGCATTGAAGGCTGTCGGCTGCTACAAGCAGCAGGAAAAGGACGTACTTATCACTGTAGTGCGCAGGAAGGGCCTCCATGACATCACTCTCATGGTCAAGACCGTCGATCCGAAGGCTTTCGTGTCAGTGTCGTCCGCTACCAGCGTCTATGGTGAGGGATTCGAAGAGATCAAGACAGGCCTTACAAGAAAAGCTAAGAAATAATCAACAATGGCGTCAGCTGTAAAATCCAATATCCTTACAGTCCTGAAGGAGTATTCTCTCATAACTGTGGGAATGCTCATGTATGTAATTGCATGGACTGTATTCCTTATGCCAAACAATCTCGTCGGCGGTGGAGTCTCAGGCTTCTCGGCGATGTTGCAGTATGCCACACAGGGCGTGCTCAAGTCCGGTTACACGTATTTCGTCATAAATATCGTGCTGCTTGTGATCGGCTTGTTTACCCTTGGCAAGCAGTTCGGTTTCAAGACGGTCTATGCGATCGTCATCACATCCATCGGACTCAATGTGTTCCAGGATATCATCCCATATGAGATCTGCCTGACTCTTGCAGTCGCGAACGGTAAACTGATCAGCTGTATGATGGGTGGCCTTCTCGTCGGTGTGGGAATCGGAATCGCGATGTCTGTAGGAGGCTGTTCAGGTGGAACGGACATCATTGCTCTGATAGTCAACAAGTACAGGAATATCTCTGTAGGAAAGATGATCCTTGTCATGGATGTCGTGGTCATCCTCGGGTCTCTCTTCATACCTTCATATACACAGGAAGGAGAACTGCTTCCTCTTGCCGATAAGGTGAGTAATGTCGTATATGGTCTCATACTTGTGTTCCTGACATCGACTTCCATTGATTTCTACCTGTCAGGTGCCAAGCAGTCGAATCAGCTTTTCATACTCTCTTCAAAGTATGTTGAAATAGCTGACCATATCACTCATGACATCCATCGCGGAGTCACTGTGCTTGATGGTGAAGGCTGGTTTACCAAGAATCCTACCAAGGTCATCATGTGCATAGTCTCAAAGGCCGAGACGAATGTCGTGCTCAGATATGTCAAGACGATTGATGACAAGGCTTTCGTCTCTGTCTCTACGGTAGGCGCCGTCTATGGCAAGGGCTTCGAGAAAATAAAAGGTAAGGAATCTTGAGAAAAAAGTAAAGATTCCTGATTATTTACATATGCCCCGTCTATGGAAACACCATAGACGGGGCTATTTCTATACATTTGTATCGGCAATACCCGAAAGCGGTTGTCTCATAATAAATTAATGACTTTATCTATAAGATGAACAACAGAAGATATTTTCAAAGAATTCTTTCATTAGCTTTCCTGTCGTCCGGCATCCTGCTGGCAATCTTTACCAATGATCGGACATCCAGCTGTGCGCTTGTATTCGCGCTGGCTTTCTCTGCCCATCTGCTGATGCCTGGTCTCAGCAAGGGAGAGAAGACGGCAGATGTCCTTGTCCCCTCCGTGCTAAGTACATTGCTGGGACTTGGAACCATTGTCCTTACCGGCAGCCTTGATGTCAATGCGGTATCTGCTCTGGCGCTGATGGATGTGATTGTGATAGCTCCGGTCGTGTATAGGATGGCCGCATCAGGGATATCGATGGCCTTGGATATGGATTTCCTGTGCGAAAGCACCCAGGGGTGGGAACAGACAATATTCTTTGGCAACGCGATGCATATGGCTTTCTATGTGTTCCTGTACCTTATGCTTGAATCCTTCTGCAGCTTGAACAGCGGTACCATGGACCTGGTAGGGATCGTCTCAGTCGCTCTTATGTCTATGGCATATGTCTATATGTATCTGCGAAACATGGCGGCTGATGACGTCGGACCGGCAAAGGAAATCAAGATGAAGCTGCGTGACAGGATGAGACAGGTGATGAGTTCTCCTTCTGAGCGGGAAATCAGTGTGAACAGCAGACTGCTTTTCGGCAGGATCAAGGAGTATATGGAAAAGAAACATCCATATCTCAATCCAGGATTCTCTCTGGAGGATATGGCGAAAGCTATGTATACCAACAGCGGGTATATATCCAGGATAATCAATACCTGTACGGGATCAAACTTCAGCCAGTTTGTCAATACTTACAGGGTAAAGCATGCAATGGAACTGTACAAGAAGGATTCCAGCCTCCGTATGACCGAACTTGCTCAGCTCTCGGGCTTCAATACAAAGGTGACCTTCAACATGGCTTTCAAACTGGTTGCTGGAGAGACTCCGGGGCAGTGGTGCAGACACTATCTTGAGAGTATGCGTCAGGAGAAAGACCCTTCCAGTCGGAAGGAACAGCACAAGTGATGTCCATCTCTGTCTTCTTTACCGGGTGTGTGAATCTGATATTTCTGGCATGGAGGCAGATGCCTCCGTCAGGATTGGAACGAGGAGCTCCATATTTAAGGTCTCCCTTGATATGACACCCGATTCCTGACAACTGGCATCGGATCTGATGGTGACGTCCTGTCATCAGCTCGACCTCAAGCAGGAAATACTTCTGAGTCCGTCCGATGAGACGGTATCTGAGTCTTGCCAGTTTAGCTTCGCCCTTTGGCTTTCCACCTTTGCAGATGAAGGATTTGTTCATTTTTTCATTTCTGGACAACCAGTTCTCGAGCAAGGCTTCCGGCAGTTGTGGCTCTTCGCAGACCAGTGCCCAGTATGTCTTGTGTATATTGCCCTCCCTGAACATCTCTGACATTCTTTCAAGGGCCTTGGAGGTCTTGGCGAATATTGTGATTCCGCTCACAGGGCGGTCCAGACGGTGAGGGACTCCCATGAAGACCTTCCCTGGCTTGCCGTCCCTCTGGGCGATGAATGCCTGATAGCGTTCGCCCAGTGTCTCGTCTCCGGTCTTGTCTCCCTGTACGATATCTCCCACATTCTTGTTGACAATCAGAAGATGATTGTCCTCATATAGGATTCTGGATGCGAGATAGTCGTATTCGGGTCGTCCGATTTGCCTGTATGTCATATTCTCTGTCATAAACCCTGTGCCGATATTTCAGTTACAGCGCTGCAAATATACTACATTTATGACAAAATGGCATAACAGGCATGATGGCACAAGGCTTGCCCTATGGCATGGTGTCTACGCTGAAACAGCAGTGGACGATGAAAAAAAGAAAAAGAATAAAAAACGAAAAATATTATGGGAAAAATCATCGGAATTGACTTGGGTACAACCAACAGCTGTGTATCAGTAATGGAAGGTAACCAGCCTACAGTCATCATTAACAATGAAGGTCTCAGGACCACTCCATCTGTCGTAGCTTTCACAGAGGGCGGCGAGAGAAAGATCGGTAACCCTGCAAAGCGTCAGGCAATCACCAACCCTAAGAACACAATCTACTCTATCAAGAGGTTCATGGGCGAGACCTATGACCAGGTAGCAAGTGAGATCTCACGCGTCCCTTACGCAGTTGTAAGAGGCGACAACAACACTCCACGTGTGGACATCGACGGTCGTATGTACAGCCCGCAGGAGATTTCAGCAATCATTCTCCAGAAGATGAAGAAGACCGCAGAGGAATATCTCCGTCAGGAAGTGACAGAGGCTGTCATCACTGTCCCTGCATACTTCAGCGACTCACAGCGTCAGGCTACCAAGGAGGCAGGTAAGATCGCCGGTCTCGACGTCAAGAGAATCATCAACGAGCCTACAGCTGCTGCTCTTGCATACGGCCTCGACAAGAAGAACAAGAACATGAAGGTTGCAGTGTATGACCTTGGTGGTGGTACTTTCGATATCTCTATCATGGAGCTTGGCGACGGTGTGTTCGAAGTCCTTTGTACAAACGGTGACACACACCTCGGTGGTGACGACTACGACCAGAAGGTGATCGACTGGCTCGCACAGGAGTTCGCAGCTGAGAACTACGGTGCTGACCTCAAGAAGGATCCAATGGCGCTCCAGCGTCTCAAGGAGGCTGCCGAGAAGGCAAAGATCGAACTCTCAAACCAGACTTCTACAGAGATCAACCTTCCTTATATCATGCCTGTTGACGGCGTTCCAAAGCATCTTGTCAAGACTCTTACAAGAGCTAAGTTCGAGCAGCTTTGTGACGACCTTTTCCAGAGAAGCATCGAGCCATGCCGCAAGGCACTCGCAGATGCACATCTCTCAGCATCCCAGATCGATGAGGTTCTCCTCGTAGGTGGTTCTACACGTATCCCTAAGGTACAGGAACTCGTCAAGGAGTTCTTCGGCAAGGAGCCTAACAAGAGCGTGAATCCAGATGAGGTAGTCGCTATCGGTGCTTCAATCCAGGGTGGTGTGCTCGCAGGTGATGTGAAGGATGTCCTCCTTCTCGACGTAACTCCGCTTTCACTCGGTATCGAGACCCTCGGCGGCGTCATGACAAAGCTCATCGAGTCTAATACAACAATCCCTACCCGCAAGTCAGAGACATTCTCTACTGCGGCTGACAACCAGCCTTCAGTTGAGATCCGCGTCCTTCAGGGCGAGCGTCCTATGGCTAAGGACAACAAGCAGATCGGCGTATTCCATCTCGATGGCATCGCTCCTGCTCCAAGAGGAATACCTCAGATCGAGGTGACATTCGACATCGACGCAAACGGTATCCTCATCGTGTCTGCAAAGGACAAGGCAACCGGCAAGGAGCAGAACATCCGCATCGAGGCTTCTTCAGGTCTGAGCGATGACGAGATCCAGAGAATGCGCGATGAGGCCAAGGCCAACGAGGCTGCTGACAAGGCAGAGAAGGAAAGGATCGACAAGATCAACGGTGGTGATTCACTCAGCTTCCAGGTCGAGAAGTTCCTCAAGGAGAACGGCGACAAGATCCCTGCAGACAAGAAGGCTGCAGTCGAAGGTCCTCTCGCATCTCTCAAGGAGGCAGTGAAGAACCAGAACATCGCCGACATCGACAGATACTCGGAGGAGATCAACAAGGTGATGGGCGAGATGTACCAGAGCATGAGCGGCGCCCAGGGCGGCCCTCAGCCAGGTCCTCAGCCAGGCCCGCAGCAGGGTCCTGACGCTCCGGACGAGCAGTAAACGACTGATATACAATGCTATACGTGAGTTCCTGTGGGCGAACCGAACCTATAGGAACTCACGTATTTAGCTGATACTTAGTCACTTAGGTATTTGCAATCAAACCAGAGGCATATAAGATAAGGGCGACCATTTCCCCAAGTTCCTTGGGAGCCCGTTCTTATATGCCTCTGATCTGTTCTGTCAGGCTGAATGTCTGATTATTCAGGAATTATTTCCAATCCTTGTAAGGGTAGGTGAGAAGGTGGGAATTGTAGTAGCGCTTGTCGCCGGTTACCTCGTTACCAAGCCATGACGGACTGACGAAAGCTTCGTCCTCGCTGCTGAGCTCGATCTCCGCCATCACGAGACCTTCGTTGTCACCGTAGAATTCGTCCACCTCGAACTTGCGCCCGTTTGCTGCAGGGATGATGAAACGGGTCTTGTCGATCTTTCCGTCCTTACAGAGAAGCATCAGGTCCTCGGCGTCCTGAAGAGGAATCTCCCTTTCCCATTCGAAGCGGCTGATGCCGCCGTTCATGGACGGGCCCTTGATGGTAAGGAAACCCTTGTCGTCTGCAATGCGGACACGTACGGTCCTGCCTGCGTCGTGGGCAATATAGCCTTGCTTTATCCTGAGTGTCCTGACTGCCTCTGACTTGAAACTGTCGTCACTTACGAGGAATTTTCTTTCTGTCTCTATGTACATGGTACCTTGATCCTACATCATTACTGCGCTCATGTCCTTGCCCTGGGCAAGTCCTTCGCGTATCTGGGTCGACGATATGTCGACAATCGGTGCATCCAGCAGCATGATCCTGAAGTCCGGATTCTGCTCCATAAGCTCCTCACGGATGGCCTCGATGTCGAAGCCGGTCCTTGGGTAGACCGCGACGCCGTACTCGAGCAGGATCCTTTCCGGTTCGCGCCACTTCATCAGGCAGTCGAGGTTGTCTCCACCGATCACAAGGGTGAAATCGTTCTCGGGCTCTCTCTCCTTGAGGGCATCCAAAGTACGGATCGTATAGTTGGGCGGGTCCATCGTCAGCTCGATGTCGTCGACCGTCACGTTAAGTTCATGGTGCCTTGCGACGGCCTCCACGGCTGCCTCGAACCTTTCCCTGCCTGTAAGTGCGTTCGCGGCGTCCTTGAAAGGATTCTGCGGGGATACGATGAGGTAGACATGGTCAAAAAGGCCTTCTCCCGTAAGATATTCGAGTATGGCCTGATGACCGATGTGCAGGGGATTGAACGACCCGGAGTAGACTGCTACCTTCATGACTTCTGCCTCTGGCTTATTCTGCAAGGAAAGCGTCGACCATGGCCTCGGATTCAGCGAAAGCGGTCTGAAGGTCGTCGTTGATGAGGACCTTGTCGAACTTAGGTGCGTAGGTCATCTCCTCGGATGCCTTGGCAACCCTCTTCTCGATCTCTTCCATTGAATCTGTACCGCGTCCGATGAGCCTTTCGCGCAGGACTTCAACCGAAGGGGCCTGGATGAACACTGACATGGCCTGCTCACCGAAGTATTTCTTGAGGCTTACACCGCCCTTGACATCGACGTCGAAGATGATCACATGGCCTTTTGCCCAGATTCTGTTGACCTCTGACTTGAGCGTGCCGTAGAACCTGTCCTGATAGACTTCCTCATACTCTACGAACTTGTCGTCTGCGATGAGGGTTCGGAATGTCTCAGCCGAGTAGAAAAGATATTCGACTCCGTCGACCTCTTCACCTCTTGGACTGCGGGAAGTCGCTGATACTGAAAACTCCATCTCCGGATGCAGCCCGAGTATGTGATTGACTATCGTACTCTTGCCCGAACCTGAGGGAGCAGAAAAAATGATTACTTTATTCGCCATGATTGTTGTAAACTTTCCACAAAATTAGTTAATTTTGCGATGCTTTAGAAAATTTTAAATATTAACGTTATATAATTATGGTTTCTTACAAAGAATTGGGTCTTGTGAACACCAAAGCAATGTTCGCTAAGGCTGTGAATGGCGGATACGCAATCCCTGCATTCAACTTCAACAACATGGAGCAGCTCCAGGCTATCATCATGTCAGCTGCTGAGCAGAAGTCACCTGTCATCCTTCAGGTTTCAAAGGGTGCTCGTAACTATGCAAACCAGACTCTTCTCCGTTACATGGCAGAGGGTGCTGTAGCTTACGCTAAGGAACTTGGCTGGGAGAAGCCAGAGATCGTTCTCCATCTTGATCACGGTGATTCATTCGAGCTCTGCAAGAGCTGTGTAGATACAGGTTTCTCTTCAGTCATGATCGACGCTTCACACCTTCCATACGAGGAGAACATCGCTCTCACAAAGAAGGTTGTTGAGTACGCACACGCTCACGACGTAACCGTAGAGGCTGAGCTCGGCGTTCTCGCAGGTGTTGAGGATGAGGTTTCATCAGCTGTTTCACACTACACAAAGCCAGAGGAGGTCGTTGACTTCGCTACACGTACAGGTTGCGACTCACTCGCTATCTCAATCGGTACTTCACACGGTGCATACAAGTTCACTCCTGCACAGTGCACAAGAGACCCTAAGACCGGCAAGCTCGTTCCACCTCCACTCGCATTCGACGTTCTCGCAGCTATCGAGGAGCAGCTTCCAGGCTTCCCAATCGTTCTCCACGGTTCTTCATCAGTTCCACAGGAGTACGTTGACATCATCAACGCTAACGGTGGAAAGCTTCCAGATGCAGTAGGTATTCCTGAGGAGCAGCTCGCACAGGCATCTAAGAGCGCTGTCTGCAAGATCAACATCGACTCAGACTCACGTCTTGCTCTTACCGCAGCAGTTCGTCAGGTGCTCAACCAGAAGCCAGCTGAGTTCGACCCACGTAAGTACCTCGGACCTGCTCGTGACGAGATGGTTAAGCTCTACACCCACAAGATCCAGGTTCTCGGTTCTGCAGGCCAGTCAGAGTAATCAATACCTGAATATATTAAAAGAAGGCTGACGTCAAGTCAGCCTTCTTTATGTTATCATGGTTCCTGTTGTCTGTTTCCGTAAAGGAACGGTCTTGCGCATTTCTCGTTGAAGAATTCGATCAATGGTCCCATGAAGAATGCCGTGATGATTGTTCCGATTCCGGCGATTGTCGGTATCATCTCCCATCTGCCTCCAGCCATGAGATAGAGGGTACATCCGATGATCACGCATACAGAGTCCGTGATGATCCTGATGTACTTGAATTTCCACCATTTCCAGGTGTTTGCCATGATCAGGGCGACGGCGTCATATGTAGAGACTCCCAGGTCTGCAGTTATGTAGAACGCAGATCCGAAGCAGATTGCTCCGATTCCGACTATGATGCAGACGATCCTGACTCCTAGGGTAGGGTCTGCGAAAACAGGTATCATCCTAAGCACGTCGTAGGAGAACTGTACCACATAGCCAAGCAGGAACAGGTTGATGAAAGTCGCTAGACCGATATAGTGGCGGTCGAAAATCAGGGCGAAAAGGAACAGCACTGCGTTGGCGATTACGTACAAGGTGCCGAACTGGACAGGTACCAGCGCGTCAAGACCGGCCATGAATGTCTGGAATGGATCTACGCCGAATGCCGCGATTTTGAATATGGCGACGCTGACAGCTCCGGTGAGTACTCCGAACAGCGACATCAGTACCCTTTTCGTGATTATCTTATCTTTCATATATTTCTTTTTGCAGGTTCTTTTCAACAGAATTGCAGACTTTGTCAACACGCAGACAGACCTTCGGACAAGGGCGACATTTTCCAAAGTTCTTTGGAGCCCGGTCCGAAGGTCTGTCTGTATTGAAAACTTTGTTATACAAGCTTCTTGATGAGAGCCTCCTTGTCGCCGGCGAGCATGTCGATGACAGGAATCTCGATCATTGTGTAGCAACCTGGCTGCTGCTTGAGAGAAGCGCGTGCTACGTTCACAAGCACCTGTGCTGTAAGAGCAGGGTTGTTGATCTTCATGTTGAACTCGAAGAGCTGGTTGTGAGTCTGACCTGAAACGCCCTTGCGTACAAGGTTCACGCCGTGGCCTACATCGTTGAGCGCGTCTACACAGTCAACCTGGGTGACATGGGTCTCGTCGTGTACGAAGTATGGGTCAGTCTTGATTGCGTTCTCGATAGTTGCGAAATCAGCACCTTCCTCGAGCTCTACATATACCATACGGCGATGGATACCCTCGCCTGTAGGAATTGTCACTGAGAGAGCGTCCTTCACACCAGCGATAGAGCGTACGGCTACTGAGTGGCCCATTGAGCGGCCAGGACCGAAGTTGGTGTATGATACGCCCTTAGGTGCGAGGCTCTCCATGAGGGTACGTACGATAGAGTCGCTGCCTGGATCCCAGCCTGCTGAGATGATGCTGACAGCACCGTTCTCCTTTGCTACAGGGTCGAGTGTGCGGCGAAGGCTCACGATCTCGGTATGGATGTCAAAGCTGTCGACGGTGTTGATGCCCATCTTGAGGTACTTGACAGCATTCTCTTCAACCTTTCTTGATGGGGTTGCGAGGATGGCTACGTCTACCTTGCCGAGTTCCTGGATGTCAGAAACCACCTTGAGGTTCTGGAGCTCAAGAATACCTTCAGCGCTGCCGCTGCGTCTTACCACACCTACGCACTCCATGTCTGGGGAAGCATTGATTGCTTCAAGTGTGTACTTTCCGATGTTGCCGTAACCGACAATCGCTACTTTGATCTTTTCCATATTGATTCGTTCGTTATTGTTGATATTCGTTACTATATACAAAAAATCCGGGAACAAGTCCCGGAATTCAAATATAGGACAATTTTGTGTAATTACAAAAATTGAGATCTATCTGACTGCGAAATGACCAGGACATACGCCCACTGTCTCGGTCCTGAGCAGTTCACCGTCCTTAGAGAAGAATGTCGCTGAACCGCGGCTTGAGTAGTCAGCTGCGTCGGTGACTACGACCTCTCCGTCAGGCGCTACGTACAGTCCGTATGGAGATGCCATGGTCTTTATCTTTGCGGTGATGGTGTCCTCGCCGTCGCAGAGGCCTTCGATTACTTCAGGTGCTCCAGAGCTTATGTCGATCCTGTTGCAGTAGTATTCGTAGGCGTATGTGGCATAGCTGAACTCGGAGCCGAGAGAATAGAATACTCCGTCGTACTGTGATGCGTAGGTCGCAGGGAACTCGAGATAGTCTACAACCTCGGCGCTCTCGCAGTCGAATATGAGTGACATGGCAGGGGTCTCGTAGTAGTCACCTGCGGAGTTTACGAGTATGTACTGTGGATACTTCTCGTTCTGTACGAATCCACCGTAGAGGTTGATGCAGCCAGTCGATACAGTGCTGATTTCCTCCATTGTGCCGGCGTCGATGATGGAGATGCTGTCCTCGTAGTCGTGGGTGCCCATGTATGCATATCCGCCGGAGTTCGCGATATAGAGCTTGCCGTCGTACCATGCGATTCCTTCAGGTTCATATCCTGTCTTTGCCTGTCCGACGACTTCGAATGTGGTGAGGTCGATCTTTGCCACGTAACCGTCGTCCGCATATGATGTGACATAGACATAGTTGCCCTCAGGGTCGGCTGCGAGCTTCCTGCAGTTGGCGACAGACTCGGTCTGGGCTATAGCCTTGCCGTCGAGGTCGCAGAACTGGATGATGTTCGAGGTGTTCACTGCTACGATGATGTAGTCCTCGGTCACGAGTATGTCATTTCCTGTGTCACCGAGAGCTGATCCGTTTACTGACGAGTACCAGTTGTTCGTGATCTTGCCGCTGGCGAAGTCATATAATGAGATTGAGGAGTTGTTCGCACCCCATGTGCCTTCGTTGAGGATGTAGAGGTAATTGAGCTTGCCTCTCTGCTCGATGTTGAATGATCCGACAGCTTCCTTGCTGACTGAATCGATGATCCTGATGACTCCGGCCCTTGCGTTGTCCTCGTTGGCTGAGACGGAGAAGCTCTCCTCGTATTCCTTCATCGCCTTAGTCTCGCTCTGGATCCATTCAGGATACTCAAGAGAGTATGGGACATTGGTAGAGAACGCTATCTTGAAGCGGCCGCCGTCTGAAGGGAGCTTTATGTCGCTGAGCCCGGTGTTGAATCCGGCCGTCTCGAAATTGACCTTGAGGACTTTTGTGTTTGTGTTGCATCCTGCTGAGGCGTTGTCGATGACAGTGGCGTAGAGCTTGGCTGATACAGAGGAGCCTCTGGTGAAACTGATGGTTCCCTTGTTGTCCTTGATCTCGGATACCTCGAATCGGATGTCAGAGTCTGCGATGACGAGGATGTATGGGTCAAGGGCGTCTGAGACAGTGAACTCCGCCTTGCCGTCATAGACGTTGACCTCTACGTCCGTGAATACGAGATTGATGGTCTTTGGAGAGCGCGGAAGGGCGAGCTTGCTGCCGTCCTCGAGGGTGAACACGACATACTCCTCCTCGATGCTGACACTGTAGATACCGTCGATCCCGTCGACTACCGATGTTCCGTCAGCGCCTTTCTGTCCATGTTTCACGGACATGGTCTCTCCGTTGGAGAGCTTGAGGATGAAACCGTCTGCGGTCTCTTCATAGCTTGACACGAAGACCTGAGACTCTACGTACTTCTTGAGCTGGTCGAGAGAACTTAGGATGGTGGTCACCTGCTCCTCAAGTTCGTCGACTCTTCTTGAAATGTCGGCTACGCAGGAACTGAGACCTGCTGCCACGACCAGTGCTGAAAATAGTCTTAATGCTTTTCTCATAACTTTATCCTTATATTTTTACTGTTATTTTAATCATGTAATTGATTCCTGGCATAGGATATCTGGTGACGACCTCATACTGCTGGTTCAGGATGTTGTTCACATCCATGGCCAGATTGAGCCCATAGCCTCTGACATTGAAGTCGCGGGATATGCTCATGTCCGCTGTCATCCATGGATCGAGCATGTTCTCCGCTACATTGTCCGATGAGCGGTAGCGCTTTCCTGTATAGAGTACCGACAGGTTCGCGCTCCAGGGGCCTCTCTCAGCGCCCAGGACCATGCTGCCCGAATTCCATGGCGTGTACGGAATCTGTCCGCCATAGCTGATTGCCTCGGAATCGGTCAGGTCCACGGCGTCCTCGTACGAGTAGCTCAGCATGGCGTTGACCTTCGTACGCCCGAAAGCGGTGCTTCCACTGAACGATGCGTTGATGCCGGAACCATGGACCTTTCCGAAATTCATCATTGTCCAGCGGAACTGGCTTCTTATCGGCATCGCGACTATCTTGTCGGTCACGCGGTTGAGGAATGCGTCTACGCTCAGCTTCGTCTGCATGCCCCATGAGGCAGGGGACTGAAGGTCGAATCCCAGGTCCAGCTGACGTGCGTATTCCGGCCTGAGGCGTGCGTTGCCGACGAGTACATAGTAGAGGTCGTTCAAGGTCGGCGCCCGGAATATGCTTTTATAGAATGCCCTGAGGACCATGGTACCCTGTCCGTTCCGCCATCCCGCGACCACGGTCGGGGTCAGCCTGTCAAGCGGGTCGGCCTGGCCTTTCGTGATGTCCTGGACTCTGGTGTACAGCAATGATCCCTGCAGACTGAAGCCTTCATACGCCATGGACACGGCTGCTGCGGCCTTGGTGTCGAATCTCTGTACGTAGTTGAAGTATCTGACATCGCAGTTGAGGTCGGACCATCTCTCGTCGAACGCGAAGTTCATGGAAATCCAGTCGATGGGGTACCATGCTACCGTACCGGAACCGTAGAAATCCTTCTGGTGGTAGGTGTTGTGGGTATAAGCCGCGGCGGCGTTCTCAGCCGGGTCGGACAGGTATTCAAGGTAGTCATAGGCCCCTTTGGCATTGATGAGGAAAGCCCATTTCTCGAAAGTCTTGCGGTAGGAGCTCTGGAGGAAGACGTTTCTGTCCCACTGCCTGTCCTTGGCAGCATACTGGTCAGACAGCCTGCGGACGACCGGCCCTGGAAGACCGCGCTCGGAATCGTAGTAATACAGGTGGGCCTGGAGATCTCCACCGAAAGGCTTTGCCCAGAGGCCGACCTCGACCCTTGCCGCCCTGATGTTTCCGTTGCTCCGGCGTCCGGTAGTGTCCTCGTACTGGCTTTTCAGATGGAATCTGTAGTTGCCCTCTGAACGGAGGTACATACCTTCCGCGCTCATGGACATCTTCCTGAACTTCCTCTCGTAACGCACCAGCGGGTTGACGCTTCCGAAGGAGCCTCCTTTGATCCTGGCGGTCAGATTGAAGGACCTGTCGGTAAATGCGGGCATCTTTGTCCTGAGGTATACGGAAGAGCCTGCCGCATATTCGGCAGCAGACTGGAGAGTCTCGGATTTCTGTGCGTTGTAAATCGAGACTTCCTCCATGTTGTCGAGGGAATAGCGGCCAAGGTCGACCTGGCCGTTCTGGGCATTGTTGATCTTGATTCCGTCAAAGAACACTCCGACGTGCTGCGCTCCGAGGGAACGGACGTTCACGGTCTTCAGTCCGCCGATTCCTCCATAGTCCTTGATCTGTACTCCTGAGAAATATCTCAAGGCATCGGCGACGGAATTGGATGAAAGCCTCTGGAGATTTTCGCCTGAAAGCGTATGTACAGGGGTTACTGAACGTGTTGCGAAGGCTGTGACCGACGAATGTCTCAGCGTGTCGGCCATGTCCTGTGCCATGAGGGCACCATATGTGCTGCTCCAAGCGACCAGGAGCAGTAATGAGCAGATTATCTTCTTCACGATTCAGGACCCGTCATCCCGCGGGTTGGCTTCTATCATCGTTCCGGCAGGCCTTCTGGCTCGTCCTTGCGGACATACAGCAGCGGGTACTGCCACGGCTTTGCACCGTGTTTCCCTGTTGATCGGGGCGGACACTCCGAATCCGGAACTCTATGGAACAAAATTACCTCAATTTCTGTAAACGCACAAAAGTTCCTGAATAATTGTTAAATTTGCTGACTTTAACAATCAATCATCAAAATGGATAAGCTTTCATACGCACTGGGCATGAGCATTGCCCACAATATGACTCAGTCTGGAGTCAAGGATCTTGTGGTAGAGGATTTCGCAGCAGCCGTAAAGGCTTGCATCAGCGGTGAGAAGCCTGCACTCGAATATGAAGAGGCAGGAGAGATCCTCAACAAGTACTTCACCGAGATGGAGTCTGAAAGAGCTGCTGCAGAGGCAGAGATCGCAGAGGCAATGAAGAAGGACGGTGAGGAGTTCCTCGCTGCAAACGCAAAGCAGGAAGGTGTAAAGGTGCTTCCTAGCGGTCTTCAGTACAAGGTCATCAAGGAAGGCAACGGCAAGACTGCCGGCGCTGCAGATACAGTGAGATGCCACTACGAGGGCAAGTTCACCAACGGCCAGATCTTCGACAGCTCATACAAGAGAGGCGAGCCTGCTGAGTTCGGTGTGAACCAGGTGATCGCAGGCTGGACAGAGGCTCTCCAGCTTATGCCGGAAGGATCAGAGTGGGAACTCTACATCCCATACAACCTCGCATACGGTGAGAACGGTGCAGGCGGAGCAATCCCTCCATACGCTGCCCTTATCTTCAAGGTAGAGGTCCTCGCAGTGCTCTAATCCTTAAAAGACTTATTTATAGAAATGGAACTGGCTGTCAAGGTAATTGAGATTTTCGCATTGGTGACAGGACTGGCGTACCTGGTCCTCGAGATCCAGCAGAAGAACCTTATGTGGGTGCTCGGAATCCTTACCGGAGTGGCCTGTTCCTTTTCTTTTGCCGTCCAGCATCTATATGCCTCGATGGGACTGAACATCTATTATGTGGCAGTCTCTTTCTGGGGCCTTTACCAGTGGAAGAAGGATGCGGGAAAGCTCGCTGAAGATTCCGGAAGCTCGATACATCTTAACAAGCTGGATGCACGTACCATGGTCATAAGCGCCATTCTGTTCGTCGGCGGCTCCATCGCGCTGATCGCGCTCCTTAAGGTGATCGGTGGCTCGGAGACCCAGATCGACGCGGTGACGACTGTCCTGAGCGCGATCGGAACCTGGTGGCTCGCGAAATCCTATCCGGAGCAGTGGCTTGTGTGGATCGTGGCGGACGTCATGTCTACCGTCCTCTGCCTGACAGCCGGAATGTATTGGATGACGGCACTTTATCTTGCATATACTGCCGGTGCGGTCTATGGTTATGTCCATTGGCGCCGCAACGGCCAGATAGTCGGTTGACAAGTCATGCTGAAACAGAAATATCCTTCGAAATTGCTTGAGGATGCGGTGGACGCCATCGCGTCTCTTCCGGGTGTGGGCAACAGAAGCGCACTCCGTCTCGCGCTCCATCTTCTGAGACAGCCGAAGGAGAACGTGCATCATTTCACCGATGCCATCAACCATCTCTGTGACGATGTCCGCTACTGCAGGACCTGCATGATGATCTCTGACAACGACACCTGTTCTAACTGCGGAGACCATTCCCGTGACCATAACACGATCTGCGTCGTCGAGAACGTCCGTGACGTTATGAGCATCGAGAACACAGGACAGTACCATGGTACCTATCACGTGCTTGGTGGCATCATCTCACCGATCAACGGAACAGGACCGTCGGATCTTTCCATAACTGAACTCGTCAGCCGCATCGCTTCCCTCACGAAGGACGGCAACGAGGTCGAGGTTATCCTGGCGCTCAGCGGAGATGTCGAAGGAGAGACGACTTCGTTCTACATCTACAGGCAGATTTCTCAGTTCGGAGTCAAGGTTTCGTCACTTGCCCGTGGCCTTGGCTTCGGCGACGATCTTGAGTATGCTGATGAGCTTACTCTCGGCCGTTCCATCATCAACAGACAGATTTTCAGACCATGACGGCAGCAATCCTCGTCACCCTGCTTTTCGCGCTTTCCCTCTGCGCTGACTGCTTTGCAGTATCGACATGCTCCAGCGTGACCCTTAAGGAGATACGTTGGAAGACTGTCTCATGGATCGCTGTGGTCTTTGCTTTTGTGCAGGCCGGACTGATGCTTGTCGGCTGGGGATTCGGTGACCTTTTCGTTGGATACATAGAGAAGGCTGCAGACATCATAGGCTTTCTTCTCCTCCTTTATGTTGGAGGGTCGATGATCAGGGAGGCTGTCGCAGGGGAGTCTGAGACAGTGAATCTCAACGGCCTGCGCAATGTCATTCTCGGAGCCGTGGCGACAAGCATCGACGCGTTCGCCGTAGGTATATCTCTTTCCATGGACAAAGAGTCCCTTTCTGACCTGATGTGGAAGACTGTGGCGGTGTTCGTATGTACGTTCCTGTCGGTCGTGGCAGGCATGTTCGGAGGCCATAGGATAGGCAGCCGCTTCGGAAAGATAGCCGAAATTACAGGTGGAATCGTCCTGATATCCATCGGCCTCAACGTTCTCTTTGATTTTGTGTAGCTTTTCTTTGTCAGAAGGCTGTTTTTTCAGGTTTTTTTGATATTTTTGCGAGCTGACTTCACCGTAATGTCAGCTGTGTATTACCGTATTATTAACTTTCCCGGCGACTGGCGGGAGTAAAAGCGGGTGGAATCCCCGCAGTAGGAGGAAGGGTTATGTTGAATATCTTCTACAGGACAAACGGCACAATAACGGTTTCCCAGTCGGAAACAGATCTCAAGAAGCTGAACCTCAGGGATGTTGTATGGATTGACATGTTCGATCCTACAGGAGAGGAGAAGCGCCTTGTCGAGGCTTTTCTCGGGACGGAGATCCAGAGCAGGGCACAGGCTGAAGAGATTGAGAGTTCTTCTCGTTTCAATGAGAATGACACTGCTATCTTTGCAAATACCAACTTTCTTATGCCAGGCCCGGAGGGCTATGGCCTTGAGGCGGTTTCGTTCACAATCGTGGAAGGATGTCTGGCAACTATCAGGGATTTCCCTCTGCGAAGCTTCACGGAACTCCAGAGAAAGCTGATGGCTATGCCAAGGCTCTTTCCTAACGGCTTCTGGATTTTCACGAGCATACTCGACCAGCGTGTCGACCTTGACGCCGATATGATCGAGCTTATCGCCAAGGAGACAGCCCAGTACAGCAAGAGGATCAACCAGCAGGAAGATATCAATGAGGAATTCCTCCTCGATATCAACCAGCTTCAGGAAAATACCATGGTCGTACGTGAGAACATCGTCGACAAACAGCGACTCATCACGAACCTCATGAAGAGTGACAAGTATCCATCTGAACTGGATGTAAGGTTCAATGTGCTCCAGCAGGATATCTCGTCGCTTATCAACCATGCGAACTTCAACTTCGAGAGGCTTGAGTATCTGCAGAACACGGCGGTCGGTCTTATCAACCTCGAGCAGAACAACATCATGAAGATATTTACTCTTATCTCGCTGCTCCTGATGCCTCCGACTCTTGTGACGAGCTTCTATGGAATGAACGTGAAGCTGCCTATGGAGTCATTGCCTTGGGCATGGGTGGCGATCATCGTGATCATGATTTTCTCGCTCGGAGTCATCCTGTATTTCTTCATCAGGCGAAAAATGCTGTAAAAGGGGTCTGGGACCCTATAATTTCAGCTCCAATACTTTGTCAAGTCCGCAATATTCAGTATATTTGCGGGCTTTTTTAGCAAAACATAATGTTTAACAACTAGTTTTTTTACAACAATTTTATTTATGGAAGAAAACAAGAAGGCTCTCAACGCATCTGTAAATCCTGCAGATTTCGATTGGGAGGCATTTGAGAACGAGGCCGCTGTCTATGGCAACACTGACAAGTCTGAAATTGCAGCTGCTTATGACCAGACACTCTCAAAGGTCGTAGAGAACGACGTTACTGAGGGTACCGTAGTCGCTATCTCTAAGAGAGAAGTGATCGTCAACATCGGTTATAAGAGCGAAGGTGTCATCATGGCTCCTGAGTTCCGTTACAACCCAGAGCTCAAGGTTGGTGACAAGGTAGAAGTTTACGTGGAGTCTGCAGAGGACCGCAAGGGTCAGCTCATTCTCTCACACAAGAAGGCTCGTCAGCTCCGTTCATGGGATCAGGTAAATGCAGCTTACGACAACGGTGACGTTGTAAAGGGCTACGTGAAGACCCGCACAAAGGGTGGTATGATCGTAGACGTATTCGGAATCGAGGCATTCCTCCCTGGTTCACAGATCGACATCAAGCCAATCCGCGACTACGATGTATATGTTGATCAGACCATGGACTTCAAGATCGTCAAGATCAACCAGGAGTTCCGCAATGTAGTTGTTTCTCACAAGGCTCTCCTTGAGGCAGAGCTCGAGAAGCAGAAGTCAGAGCTCATCGGCAAGCTCGAGAAGGGCCAGGTACTCGAGGGTACAGTCAAGAACATCACCAACTACGGTGTATTCGTTGACCCCGGTGGCGTTGACGGTCTCATCCACATCACAGACCTTTCTTGGGGCCGTATCAACAACCCTGAGGAGATCGTCAAGCTCGACGAGAAGATCAAGGTCGTTGTCCTCGACTTCAACGAGCAGAAGAGAATCGCTCTCGGTCTCAAGCAGCTTACAGCTCATCCTTGGGAGAGCCTCGATCCAGACCTCAAGGTCGGTGACAAGGTGAAGGGTAAGGTAGTTCTCATCGCTGACTACGGTGCATTCATCGAGATCAAGCCAGGTGTAGAGGGTCTTATCCACGTTTCAGAGATGTCATGGTCTCCAAGACTCCGCATCGCTCAGGACTTCCTCAAGGTTGGCGACGAGGTAGATGCTCAGATCCTTTCACTCGATCGCGAGGCTCGCAAGATGTCACTCGGTCTCAAGCAGCTCGTTCCTAACCCATGGGAGAACATCCGTGAGAGATACCCAGTAGGTTCACAGCAGTCAGCAACTGTACGTAACATCACCAACTTCGGTGTGTTCGCAGAGCTTGAGGACGGTATCGAGGGCCTCGTACACATCAGCGACCTCTCTTGGGACAAGATCAAGCATCCATCAGAGATGGTTCAGGCAGGTGACAAGATCGACGTCGTTATCCTTGACTTCGATGAGGCTAACCACAAGCTCAGCCTTGGTCACAAGCAGATTCTTCCTAACCCATGGGATCAGCTCGAGGCTAAGTATCCTGTAGGCTCAGTTGTAAACGGAACAGTTGCTTCAACAACTGACAAGGGCGCAAACATCACTCTCGATGAGACTGCTGAGGCATTCTGCTTCTCACGTGACCTCGTAAAGGAGGACGGCAAGACTGCAGTCGTAGGCGAGACACTTCCATTCAAGGTTGTAGAGCTCAGAAGAAGCACCAGAAGAATCCTTCTTTCACACACCCGCACATATGCTGAGGCTAAGGAAGCTAAGGCTGCTGCAGAGGTAGACACAACAAAGAAGGCTGTCAAGAAGATCAACTCTAACATCGAGAAGACAACTCTTGGCGACATCGATGCACTTGCAGCTCTTAAGAGCAAGCTCGAGAAGGGTGAGTAATTTTACGCTAAGGATAATGGGAACGGCATCAGCCGTTCCTGTTACCGGTAGATATCAGAGCGCTCATGTACTTGACGTACATGGGCGTTTGTTCCTTATTGACTGTGGCGAGGGTGTCCAGCACCAGATGCTGAAGTATAGAGTGCCGCTTATGAAGCTTGACTCAATCTGCATCTCACATATCCATGGTGACCATCTTTTCGGAATCTTCGGACTGCTCTCCACGATTTCCATGAAAGGCAGGACTGCACCTCTCAATATATATGCACCGACCAACTTCGGTCCTGTCCTGAAGTTCTTCCTCTCATTCTATGGTGAGGGAATCTCATTCGAGATACGATTCGTGCCGATGACGATGAAAGCTCCGGAGGTAATCTATGAGACCAAGTCGTTTGAGATAGTTTCTTTCCCGCTCAACCATAAGATCGATACCTATGGCTATATCTTCAGGGAAAAGACTCCTCAGATGAACATAAGCAAGGAGGCTGTGGAGAAATATGGCTTTACTCTTTCAGAAATCGGTATGCTGAAAAGGGGAGAAGATGTCGTGAGACCTGCGGGAAAGGACGAGGGTGCGGACTTCATGAACGGATTTGTCCGTAACTCAGGTACTGATGAGCCACTTGTCATAAAGAATGAAGACGTTGCATACAGGCCGTTTGTGCCGAGAAGCTATGCATATGTAAGTGACACTGCTCCTTTCCCGGAACTTGCAGACTGGGTCAAGGGCGTCGATCTACTCTACCATGAGGCTACTTATCTTCAGGAGCTTCATGAACCGGCGGCAAATCGATTCCACTCGACTACCGTCGATGCTGCAGAATGTGCTGTGAAAGCCGGTGTCGGCAGACTTGTGATCGCACATTATTCGTCGCGTTGTCAGTATCCTGCAAGATACGAGGTTGAGGCGAGGAAGGTCTTTCCCGAGACTTATGCTGCCAGCGACGGTGACATCTTCGATATTCCGGAGAAAAAATTGTAAATTAGGCCTTGTATGAAATCAGTCAGGTATCTTTTTGCTGTTGCAGTGGCAGCATTGCTCTCGCTCTCAGTTGCATCCTTGTCCATGACAGGTGCAGCTCCTGAGGGGACACCGCAGGAAAAGTATATAGCCCGTTATGCGGCGATTGCGGTAAGTGAGATGTACAGGACAGGAGTTCCTGCCAGCATCACTCTTGCCCAGGGACTCCTGGAGTCGCGATATGGATTGTCGTCGCTCGCTGCGGACGGGAACAACCACTTTGGTATCAAGTGCCATGACTGGACCGGCAAGAAGCAGTATGCCGACGATGACAAGAAGGGAGAGTGTTTCAGGGTGTATGACAGCGCCGAGGAATCGTTTGTCGACCATTCGGATTTCCTGCGCTATCGCAGCCGTTACAAGGCACTTTTCGAGTATCCTGTGACTGATTACAAGTCTTGGGCATACGGTCTTAAGTCCGCAGGCTATGCGACTGATCCTGCATACCCGACGAAACTCATAAAGCTGATAGAGGACTACAACCTTTCTCAGTACGACAGGATGAGTGTCAAGCAGGCTGAAAAGACGACCGAGAAGGCTGTCTCTGAGCTTCCTAAGACATCTACGAAGGTCGAGCCTGACAAGAACGACAAACCAGGCAGGACCGTTGCGAAAAAGGGTAGGAAGACAAAGAAGAATACCTTGACCGGCAGCGACCTGGTGGATGACACCCAGACTGTAATTCCTGATTCTCCGCTCTCTTTGGAGGAACCGAGGAAGGTGACGGCAAAGGCTGCTGAAAGCTTCAAGTTCTCGCTCTCAAGGCAGATGTTCTCTCTCAACGGAGTGCCTTTCATCTATGCTTCAGAAGGGGAAACCATCGCTTCGATCGCATCGTCTAACAATCTGTTCGTCAAGGAACTGCTTAAGTTCAATGATATGAAGGCGGGCCATGTGGTCGAGATGGGTGAGATCATCTATCTTCAGGCAAAGAAGAAGCAGACCGCGAAAGGACTTGACAAACATATCGCAGACCGTGACGGTGAAACCCTCTGGGAAATCTCGCAGCACTACGGAGTCAAGCTCCAGGAACTATGCAGGCGTAATGGCCTTTCCAAGGACTATGTCCTCAGGGAGGGTGATTCAATCTTACTTCGATAATCCATGACAAAGAAATCTAAGATAGTTGTTGCCGCTGCGATTGTCCTCCTGGCTGTGGGAGCCGTCGCTGCTACTGAGTTCTATAAGTTTTACTATGACAGGAAGATGCCGAACTTTGCCGGCACAACCGAGCTCTACGTCTATCCGGAGACTTCGGTCGATGAGGCTATGTCCATGGTACTTGAATCATGCGGTCCTAAGAATGTCAAGAGTGTAGGCAGGTCTTTCAGCGGTTTGACTTCTGTGAAGCCCGGACATTATACGGTCAGCGCTTCGAATCCTAGCATCTATGTGGCCCGAATGATGTCTAACGGCTGGCAGACACCTGTCAACCTGACTCTTTCTGGAACCATGAGGCAGAAGAGCGTGATTGCGAAGAAGATCAGCAGCCAGATGCTTGTCGACTCTGCCACTGTGGCTGCAGCCCTTGAGGATCAGGCATTGCTCTCGAAACTTGGGTTCGAGAAGAAGGACGTGTTCGCCCTCTTCATCCCTGATACCTATCAGGTGTACTGGACAGATCCTGTCGAGACTGTCCTTGAGAGGCAGAAGGCTGCATACGATGCATTCTGGACCCCTGAGAATGTGGCGAAGGCGAAGGTTCAGGGACTTACCCAGATGGAAGCTTCTGTGCTTGCGTCGATAGTCAACGGCGAGACCAACCATGAGCCTGAGATGCCGTCAATCGCTGGCGTATATCTGAACCGTCTCCATGTCGGAATGAAGCTCCAGGCTGACCCTACTGTTGCGTATTGTTTTGATTATCAGTTGACAAGAGTGCTTAACAAGCATCTTCAGGTCGACTCTCCGTTCAATACTTACAAGTATGCCGGACTTCCTCCGGCACCTATCTGCGTTCCGTCGAAGGCGGCTCTGAACGCTGTGCTCAATCCTGACAAGCACGGTTATATTTTCTTCTGCGCAAGCCCGGATTTCAACGGTACTCACCGCTTTGCGGTCACCCTTGCCGAGCACATGAGGAACGCCCGTGCCTTCCAGCAGGCCCTTGACGAACGTAACCGCGCCAGATAGACAGCTTGCATCAGACCTAGGGCGTGAAGTAAGCTACATACGGCCGACCTTGAGGACGTGCCTTATGACCTTGATCTGAGAAACGACCTTGTCGAGTTCCATGTTCGAGGCGACAGAAACCTTCATCGTGATGTCATAGGTTCCGTTCCTCTGGTTCTCATTGACATTGAATGACCTGAGCGAAGCCCTGAACTGATTGATCACATCCATGATATGGTTGATCACCGAATCCTCCATCTCCGCGACAATCCTCAGACTCACCTGGAAAGATCCTGAACTAGGAGTCTCAGTCCATTTTACCTTCTGGATACGGTATGGGTACATCTCGATGAGACGCGAAGCGTTAGGACACGAGATTCTGTGGATCTTGATACCCTCGTCCCTGGTCACGAAACCGAATACATCGTCTCCGAATACAGGGTTGCAGCACTTCGCCATCTTATAGTCCAGTCCTTTAAGATTCTTTGCGTTGATGACAAGGATGTCGTCTCCGCTGTCTCCTGACTTGATGCTGTGCTTTACCTTTGCAGCCTCAGCTTCGGCTGCTCTTGCGGCGGCTTCGGCGAGCATCGCATCATGCTCCTGGATGAAAGTCTTGACGGTATTGACGTCGACCACTTCCTCTGCGATGGCTGCATGGAATGCATAGATTGTGGTGTAGTGAAGCTTCTTCATAAGCTCCACCATCATCTCGTCCGGAAGTTCGAGCTTCCAGTTCTTCAGTCTTCTCTCAAGGATTTCCTTTCCTTCCGCGGCTTTCTTGAACTCCGCATCATGGAGTGACTGGCGTATCTTGTTCCTGGCCTTTGAAGAAACGACGTGGTTCAGCCAGTCAGCCGTAGGTTTCTGGTTCTTGCTGGTGAGGATCTCGACCACGTCTCCTGTCTTCAGTTTTTCCTTGATGGATGCGACCTTGCCGTTGATCTTTCCACCGGTACATCTCATACCGATGTTGCTGTGGATGTTGAAAGCGAAATCAAGCACTGACGCACCTGTAGGGAGGATTCTCAGCTCACTGCTAGGGGTGAATACGAATATCTCCTTGTCTGGTGGCTGAGGGACGTCTTCCGGATTGACGGAAAGCGGGTGCTCAAGGTTGTATCGGACTGATGTCAGCCATCTGTCGAGGGTCTCCTCGTGCTTCACGCCCTTGTATGACCAGTGTGCTGCGTTTCCGTTCTCGGCTTCCGCATCCATCCTCTTGGTCCTGATCTGGACCTCCACATAGGCATTCTGCTTGTTCTTTACAGTGATGTGGAGAGATTCATATCCGTTAGGCTTAGGATTTGTGATCCAGTCCCTGAGCCTCTTTGTGTCGGCTTCGTACTCCTTGGTCACATATGAATAGACCTTCCAGCAAAGATCCTTCTCGATGCTGCTTTCAGGTTCGCAGTCAATGATGAATCGGATAGCGAATACGTCGTACACGCCTTCAAAAGGCACTTTCTGCACCTTCATCTTCTTGAAGATCGAGTATGCAGACTTGGTCCTTATCTTCAGCTTATAGTGGATTCCTTCGTTGTCAAGATCCTTCTTGAGAGGCTCGATGAATTCCTCCATGAGCCTTTCCCTGTCTTTCTCGGTAGCCTTGAGCTTGTTGGTGATGCTTCTGTACTGCTCAGGTTCGGCGAATCCAAGGTAGATGTTCTCCATCTCCCCCTTGATGTTGTAAAGACCGAGCTGATGTGCAAGCGGGATGTAGAGCATCAGGGTTTCCAGGATCTTCCTTTCCCTGGACTGCCCTGGGAACATGTCAAGATGGCGCATCACCTCCAGTCTGTCTGCGATCTTGAGGACAGTCACGCGAGGGTCGGTCGAGTACTGGACGATCAGTTTCTTGTAGTTCTCAGCCTCGAGTTTGGTGTCTTTCGGCTTGATCGTCGCGATCTTGTTGAGGCCGTCCACCATCTTCATGATCTCGTCGGAGAACTTCCATGAGGAAGTGTCGAGGTCAGGGTGTGACCTCAGAGACTCATGGAGAAAGACGGCAGTCACGCCCTCGGCCTGAAGACCGATTTCGTCAGAAACGATCATGGCAACGCCCATAGGGTGGTTCAGGAACGGCGAACCGTCGTACCTGAGATCATCCTTCAACGCCTGCTCTGCGATGCTGTATGCTGCCCTTATGAGGTCTTTCCCGGCCTCACTGTAATGCGGGAATCTTTCTTCAATGATGTCCATATCCGCAATATAATAAGATTTCTTGGTATATTTGAATATGAAACTGATAATTTTTGATCTGGACGGTACTTTGATCAACAGCATCGAAGACCTTGGCGTGGCAGTGAACCATGCACTGGCCCTGAGGAATTATCCTCAGCATGCGATTGACGAATTCTACATGATGGTCGGCCATGGTGTCAGGAATCTTGTCAAGACAGCAATGCCGGAAAACCTGCGCGATGACGATGCGCTCCTGGACGATGTCCTTGCTGACTTCGTCGAGTATTACTCGGCCCACATCGACGTCCATACCCGTCCATATCCTGGAATCACTGAACTCATAGACCGTCTGTCTGCCGCCGGCTACAGGCTTGCAGTAGCGTCCAATAAGTTCCAGAGCGGTGCGGAGGTGCTTGTCTCGAAGTTCTTCCCTTCGACAGATTTCGTGGAGGTCCTCGGCAACGGTCCTCATGCGCCTCTCAAGCCGTCCCCTGAGGTGGTCAACAGAATCATGGTACATGCTTCGGAGGCGGGTACCATGGACCTGGGCGACGTCGTCATGGTGGGGGATTCGTCGACCGACATCAAGACTGCGGCAAATGCCGGTATCCCGTCCATCGCGGTTTCATGGGGATTCCGCCCAGCAGAGAGCCTGACGGCTGCGACTTATCTCGCTGTGACCCCTGAGGATATCGACGCAATAGTCGAAAAGGCTATCGGAAGGCCGTAAGCCCTATCTCTTCTTCTTGCTCTCTTTTTCCTGCCAGACACGCAGGTATTCATTGAGTGCCCACATCTCGTCGCGGTACTTGGCGGCTGCGTTGAATTCCAGCTCGGCTGCGGCCTGCTGCATCTTGCGCTTGGCCTCTTCAGCCATCTTCTCGACCTGTTCTCTGGACATGGACCTGATGACAGGATCCTGGAGGACTGCGGCGAGGTCTGCTTTGATGTATCCGTCGACAAATGCTGAGTTGGTCTCTCTTCTTGAATCGATGCCGAGACCGACGCTTACCGAACCCTTTCCAAGTTCGCTCGGACTAGGGATGTAGATCGGGTCGTCGTATGAATTCGCTGCTGTGACTCGGCCCTTCCCGGCTCCGACAAGCTCTCCGACAAGAGGGTTCTCCTTGACTCCGACCTGCTTAGGGGTGATGTTATGCAACTTGTTGTATTCCATCTGCTTAGATCTTCGTCTGTCGGTCTCGTAGATGGTCTCCTGCATGGACTGGGTGATGGTGTCCGCATACATGATGACAAGTCCATGGATGTTTCTCGCAGCTCGTCCTGCGGTCTGGGTCAACGCCCTTCCGGAGCGGAGGAATCCTTCCTTGTCGGCATCGAGTATCGCAACCAGTGATACCGATGGGATATCAAGGCCTTCCCTGAGAAGGTTGACTCCGACGAGCACATCGAAGAGGCCTTTCTTGAAGTCTTCGATGATCTCGACTCTTTCCGTCGTGTCTATGTCTGAATGGATGTATCTTACCCTCACTCCCATTCTGTCAAGATAGGAGTTGAGTTCCTCTGCCATACGTTTGGTGAGGGTCGTGACGAGCGTCCTTTCGTCAAGAGCCGAGCGCTTCTGGATTTCCTCAAGAAGATCGTCGACCTGGTTCTTGACAGGTCTTACCTCGATAGGAGGGTCGAGAAGTCCTGTAGGCCTTACGACCTGCTCTACCACAAGACCTTCCGAACGCTCAAGTTCGTAGTCGGCCGGCGTTGCACTGACAAATACGGTCTGCTTGGTGACCTCCTCGAATTCGTCGAACTTGAGAGGCCTGTTGTCCGCTGCAGCAGGTAGCCTGAAGCCATATTCGATGAGGACGGATTTCCTTGAGTGGTCGCCTCCGTACATCGCTCTAATCTGAGGAATGGTCACATGGCTCTCGTCGATGAAGGTGATGAAATCGTCGGGGAAGTAGTCGATAAGGCAGAATGGCCTCTGGCCTGGACTTCTGCCGTCCAGATATCTCGAATAGTTCTCGATGCCGGGACAATAGCCCATCTCCTTGATCATCTCCAGGTCGTATTCAACTCTCTGCTTCAGGCGCTTCGCCTCGGCGATCTTGTCGATGCTCTCGAAATATGCCATCTGTTCGACAAGGTCGTCCTGGATCTGGCTGACTGCCTTGATTCCTCGCTCCTTTGTCGTCACGAAGTTGTTCGCAGGATAGATAGGAACCTCCGTGAGGCTCTCCAGCCTGGCGCCTGTGATCGGATCTATAAGCGATATGTCCTCGACTTCGTCTCCGAAGAACTCAATCCTGACAGCCTCGTCCGCACCTCCGAGGAATACGTCGACAGTGTCTCCTCTGACTCTGAACGTGCCTCTCTTGAAGTCCACTTCCGTACGGCTGTAGAGCGCGTCTACAAGGTGGTAGAGGAGTCTGGTGAGACTGCGTTGCTCGCCTTTGCGGACCAGTACGGTCTGGCTATGGAAGTCTTCAGGATTGCCGATGCCGTAGAGGCATGATACGCTGGATATCACGATGACGTCCCTTCTTCCTGACATGAGGGCGGATGCCGCACTCAGCCTGAGTTTCTCAACCTGCTCGTTGATGCTTAGGTCCTTCTCAATGTATGTGTCAGTAGTAGGGATGTATGCTTCCGGCTGGTAGTAGTCGTAGTATGATACGAAATATTCGACGGCGTTTTCAGGAAAGAATGCCTTGAATTCTCCGTATAGCTGGGCTGCAAGAGTCTTGTTGTGGCTCAGGATAAGCGCAGGTCTCTGCAGTTTCTGGATGATGTTTGCCATAGTAAAGGTCTTTCCTGATCCTGTCACTCCAAGAAGAGTCACAGAATCAACACCTTGCTCCAAAGCTGAGCTGATGTCGCGGATTGCCCCTGGTTGGTCTCCCGATGGCGAATATGGTGCTACTAGTCTGAATTTCATATGTAGAATGGCCTGAGAACCGTCTGCAAAGATAGCATTATGCCCTGATTTTTCGCCAAAGATTTTGTTTTGTTGTAAAAATGGGCTATTTTTGTTTTACGAATATCTATTGGGTGTTATTGTATGCCTATCTGGATAGATTGTGATATTTGATATTATAAGAGGTATAATTTTAAAAATCATTATTTATAAACAATGAAAGCAATCAAAATTTTCGCAGGTGTGCTTGCTGCAGCAAGTCTCCTCAGCTTCTCTATGAGCGCAAACGCTCAGGAGAACGGAAACCGCGATGAGAACGGCAAGGTCGTTCGTGGTGCTTACGAAACAAACCGTGGTGCTGACAACTGGTTCATCGGTCTCGGTGCTGGTGCCAACACATTCGGCAACAGGTATTCTGACTTCGGTTTCGGTGGTATCGCAGTAGACGGTTTCGTAGGTAAGTGGTTCACTCCTTCAGTCGGTGCTAGAATCGGCTACAAGGGTCTCCAGAACAACCTTAACCTCAATGGTGGTGAGTCTACCTCAGAGTCTCTCAATGTTGATGACAACTTCTATCAGCATTACATTCACTCAGATTTCATGTGGAACATCTCTAACGCTCTTGGCGGATATAAGGAGACACGTTTCTGGGATCTTATTCCTTATGCTCATGCTGGTATCCTTTTCTTCTCTCAGGGCGACTATAACATGGGCCAGGAGCTCGGTTATGGTTTCGGTCTCCTCAATGACTTCCGTCTTGGCAAGCATGTAGACCTTTACCTCGATGCTTCATTCGCTGCTGTCGCTGACAGAGATTTCGCTATTGTAGATGATGGTGCACACGCACTTCTTCCATCACTTACAGCAGGTATCATCTTCAACCTTGGCAAGTCAAACTTCGACCGTCACTCATCAGTTACTCCAGTCGTTGTTCCTGTTCCTTTCACAGTTGACCAGTACAACGCACTTAAGGATCGCGTAGCTGCTCTCGAGAAGGAGAACGCTGCACTCAAGGATGAGATCGAGCGTCTTAAGAACCAGGCTCCTGATACTGTATACGTACAGAACGACGCTGTTGAGTCAGGTTGCTACACATTCTTCGACCTCGGTTCAGCTACTCTCTCAGATCGTGAGAAGATGCACCTCGACTTCTATGCTGACGCAGTTGCTGCTCGTCTTGGCGACGACCAGACACTCACCGTTACCGGTTCAGCAGACAAGGGTACAGGTTCAGCTGCTACAAACCAGAAGCTTGCTGAGAAGCGTGCTAACGTTGTTAAGGCATACCTCGTTAAGAAGGGTGTTGCTGAGAACAAGATCGAGACTATCGTTCTCGGTGGTATCGACGGAACTAAGGATGCACGTCGCGTTGTCACAAACGTTAAGTAATCTATCCTTACTTTAATACAGAATCCCGACTGGTTCGCCAGCCGGGATTTTTTTGTGCCTTCTGTCTGACTGTATGTTGTTGGTGAACCGGGACGGGCATATATAGGTCAGGGCAACCTCAGCCGCAGCAGACAAGTCATGTGGATATAAAAAGACCGGTTGTGTGACCGGTCTTTTCTTATGACGAATGACGCAGGATGCGAGGATGGACAGAGCCCGTTCTTTATATGCCTGCCATTGTAACAGCTATTTGAGATACGCGTCAGAAACGACTTTCTTGCTGCGGGCGATGAAGTCGCTGAGAGCCTTGCCCTTGAGCATACCGTTTGCAAGGAGAGCAAGATCGATGACCTGACGGAGAATCTCATTGCTCTTGGCAAATGCCTGGACATCCTCCCTGTGAGCGATGCGTACAGCCTCACGAGCGTCCTTTGCAGCCTTTTTCTCCTCCTCTGATGCATCGGATGGTGCTTCTGCCGGGAGTTCAGCCTGAGGCTTTACCTCTGCTTTGGCAGCCTCCATGATCTTAGATACGAGAGGGTTCTCCATATTCACGGTGATGTTGTATGATTCAGGCATCTCGCCCATGAAATTCATACCGCCGCTGAGATTGCTCATCTCGCGGTATCTGCGCATGAACTCGCTCTGGGTGATGAGGACCGGATCAGTGTTCTCACCGAGGTTGTCGCCGTTTACGAAGTAGTCCTTGCCCGAAGGAAGGACAGCCTTGAACATGTTCTCGAGATCGTATCTCTCGTCTTCTTTCATCTCGAACTTGATCCTGTCGCTCTTAGGGATGAGGTTCTCGACGCTGTCTGAGTCTACTCGTGCGAAACGTACGTCTGTGAGCTTCTGCTCGAGGAGGTTTACGAAATGTGAGTCAAGCTCACAGTCCATGAGAAGAACGTCATAGCCTCTGTTCTTTGCAGCCTCGATGAATGAGTACTGTGACTCAGTATTGGTTGCATAGAGATATACAGTTTTCTTGTCCTTGTCAGTCTGCTCGCCTTCAACAGCCTTGCGGTAGTCGTCGAGGCTGAAATACTTGCCGTCGGTATTCTTCAATAAAGCAAATTTGAGGGCTGTCTCGCAGAACTTCTCGTCAGAGAGCATACCATACTCGATAAAGAGCTTGATGTTGTCCCATTTGCTCTCAAAAGCGCTTCTTTCGTTGGTGAAGATGTCAAGCAGCCTGTCTCCTACCTTCTTTGTGATATATGTAGAGATCTTCTTGACGTTTGAATCGCTCTGGAGGTAGCTTCTTGATACGTTGAGCGGGATGTCAGGTGAATCGATGACACCATGGAGAAGAGTAAGGAACTCAGGCACGATGTTCTCGACATGGTCTGTCACGAACATCTGGTTGCAATAGAGCTGGATCTTGTTCTTCTCGATTGCCATACGCTCCTTGATCTTAGGGAAGTAGAGGATACCTGTAAGATTGAAAGGATAGTCGACGTTGAGGTGGATGTTGAAGAGAGGATCGTCGTGCATAGGGTAGAGGGCCTTGTAGAACTTGGTGTAGTCCTCTTCCTTGAGTGTAGACGGAGCCTTTGTCCAGATAGGGTCGATGTCGTTGATGACATTGTCCTGCTCTGTGTCTACCATCTTGCTGTCCTTCCACTCCTGCTTCTTTCCGAAGATGACAGGTACAGGCATGAACTTGCAATACTTGTCGAGGAGGGTCGCGATCCTGTCCTTCTTTGAATATTCATCTGCTTCCTCGTCAAGGTAGAGAGTAATCTCGGTACCTCTGTCTGTCTTATCAGATGGCTCCATGCTGAACTCTGGAGTTCCGTCGCATGACCATCTGACAGCCTCTGCACCGTCCTTCCAGCTGAGTGAGTCGATGGTAACCTGCTTTGATACCATGAACGCTGAATAGAATCCGAGGCCGAAGTGGCCGATTATGCTTCCGAGCTGGTCCTTGTATTTCTCAAGGAATTCGCCTGCTGATGAGAATGCGATCTGGTTGATATACTTGTCGATCTCCTCTTCTGTCATACCGATGCCTCGGTCAATGATCCTGAGGACCTTCTTGTCTTCGTCGAGGTCTATCCTGACATTGATGTCACCAAGTTCTCCCTTGAAATCGCCTGTTGAAGCGAGAGCCTTCATCTTCTGTGACGCGTCGACAGCGTTGGCTACAAGCTCGCGGAGGAAAATCTCATGATCTGAATAGAGGAACTGTTTGATCACCGGGAAAATGTTCTCGGTGGTCACTCCTATCTTTCCATTAATCTTTGACATATCATTAAAAATTTTGAGTTACCTTTTCTGATGTACAGAAGGGTAACTCAAAATGTGTTCCTTAACTGGCATTCTGCCAAATTGTCACTATTATTTGTACAGGAAGCGCTTGATGCTCATCTTAGGTGTCTTCTCGAAAGGAGTTCCCACAATCTCGACCTTGGTGATCTGGCTGTAAGAAGGCAGCACCTTGTTAGAGGACTTGCGTATTGTCTCTGAGAGGACAGGGATGTCCACACCGGCCTTGTTTACGGCGTCACTGTCAAGATATACAAGTGCCACGAGCTTCGCTGAACGGTCTACAACGACTGACTCGATGACATAGTCCTGTGCATTGACGACTGCTTCTACCTCTTCTGGATAGATGTTCTGTCCGTTTGCTGAAAGGATCATGTTCTTGCTGCGGCCACGGATGGTGATGTTTCCATTCTTGTCCATGGTACCCAGATCTCCGGTATGCAGATAGCCATCGGCTGTGAATGCGTTGGCACTGGCCTCTGGGTTGTTGAAATAGCCGCTGCATATATTGAGTCCCTTAGCCTGGATCTCTCCTGCGATATGCTCAGGATCCTCTGAATCAATCCTGACGTCAGCAGAGTCCACCTTCTTTCCACATGATCCCTGGACATATATCCATGGTTCAGCGTAAGCGAGAAGAGGTGCTGCCTCTGTCATTCCGTATCCTACTGTATATGGAAGACCGATCTTTCTGAATACTTTCTCCACATCTGGATTGAGCGCGGCACCGCCCATGATGAACTGGTTGACCTTGCCGCCGAATGTGGCGATAAGCTTGTTCCTGATAGCCTTGTAGATGATCTTGTTCACGCCGGGGATAGAGGTGAGCAACTTCATCTTTGGCTGCGCGAGGACAGGCTTGAGCGAGTTCTTGTAGATCTTCTCCATGACCAGAGGAACCGTGATCACGATATATGGCTTGATTTCGCCGACGGCCTTGAGAAGTGTTGATGCAGCAGGTGCCTTTCCAAGGTAGTAGACCGTCACGCCGCAGCTGAGAGGGTAGAGGAACTCGAATACCATACCATAGATATGACCCATAGGGAGCATTGATACGATGCTGTCCTCGTTGCATGCAGGAATGTGTCTGATCGCGAAATCTACGGACGCACTGATACACTCATATCTGAGCATTACTCCCTTCGGTGCGCTGGTCGTGCCGGAAGTGTAGTTGATTACTGCGAGGTCCTTGTCGTTGTCGACAGGGAACTTGACGTCTTTGCTTGTGAATCCGTCTGGATATCTTGCTGCAAAGAGCTTGTCTATGTCGTTGTATGCCTGGGTGACTTCTTCCTCTCTTGAGTAGAGGAGGGAATAGTCGGCATTGTTGATTACACATCTGACACTTGGAAGGTCCTCAGGAGTGATCTTGTCCCAGATTGCCTTGTCTACAAAAAGAATGACGCTTTCAGAGTGTGTCGTGAGCGTAGCCGCATTTTCAGGAAGGAATTCGCTGAGCAGAGGTACTACTACGGCCTCGTAAGTGTTGATTGCAAGGAACGTTGTAGCCCAGCGTGCGCTGTTTGTTGCGCAGATTGCGATCTTCTGTCCTTTCTTTACTCCGATCGTCTCGAAGAAAATGTGGAATTTCTCGATGTTCGCAGCAAGTTCACCGAAGGTGAATTCTTCGCCTCGGTAGTTGCAGAGAGCTTTTCCATCCCAGTATTTGTGGACGGTTTCTTCAAGTTGTGCGAGGTAGTGTATCATATCAGTTTTCTCCTAAGTTAGCATTATGCACGCAATTTAGTAAAAATGAATTGTTTTTCCACATTTTTTACCATATTTGCCATATTATGAGAAAGAAACCTATAGTAGCTCTTATCTATGACTTCGACGGCACTCTGTCGCCGGGAAACATGCAGGAATTCGGATTCATCCAGGCGATCGGAAAGACTCCTCAGGAGTTCTGGACCGCAAGTGACGGAATCGCGAAAGGTCAGGATGCCAGCAATATCCTTGCTTATATGAAGCTCATGTTCGATGAGGCGAAGAAGAAAGGCATCAAGCTCCGCCGAAGCGACTTCAAGAAGTTCGGGCAGCATATCCAGCTTTTCGAGGGCGTTCGTTCATGGTTCAAGCTTATCAATGACTATGGCGAGGCTCATGGAGTGAAGATCGAGCACTATATCAATTCCTCTGGCTTGAAGGAAATCATCGAGGGCACTCCTATCGCCCATGAGTTCAAGCACATCTTCGCGTGTACCTTCATATATGACGAGAACGGTGAGGCTGAATGGCCGGGAATCGCTGTCGACTATACTGCAAAGACCCAGTTCATGTTCAAGATCAACAAGGGTATCTTCAGCTCGAGGGATTCTCAGAAAGTCAATGAGAGTACATCTGATGACACCAAGCGCGTGCCGTTCCCTCATATGATATATTTCGGTGACGGAGATACTGATGTGCCTTGCATGAAGATCGTGACGATGTTCGGAGGCAATTCAATCGCTGTATTCAATCCTCAGAACCAGGCCAAGAGGGCTGTCGCTGAGAAACTCAGGAGGCAGGGAAGAGTCAATTTCATCACCCCAGCTGTCTATACGAAAGACAGCCGCTCCTACAGGCTCGTCTGCTCGATCATCGATAAGATCAAGGCCGAATCTGACCTCAAGGCTCTCGCCAGGTACTAACCATCACAGACTGTGAAAGGGATCGACCCTTTTGTGACCCGAAACCCGAAAGTTAGACAAAAAACTTTCGGGTTTCGGGTCATTTGACGGCCGTTGAAGAGCGCAAAGCAGCAGTCAGTCTGCTTCTTGCCGACCGGTAAACCGACCAACTTTTGCCAACCGGTAAGTCAACCGGCTTTTGCCGACCGGTAAGTCGACCAACTTTTGCCAACCTGTAAGCCAACCGGCTTTTGCCGACCGGTAAGTCGACCAACTTTTGCCGACCGGTAAGTCGACCAACTTTTGCCGACCGGTAAGTCGACCGGCTTTTTGCAAATCGGAGTGCATGACAACCCTCATTCTAAGGTCCTAGAATGGCGTTTCACATGCACTCATAGGCCTGGCGGTGCCAGGAGTGCATGGCAATGTGCCACCCAGTGCACAGAACAGGGGTTTCCGTGCACTCCGTTTTGCAAAACAACGGGGGATGTAACTAAACGGGGGGATGTAACTAAAGGGGGATGCAACTAATTTGGTCGACCTCTTTTTTATGCCCTCTGGTAAGGGGATTGTGCTGAATGTTGGCTATTTTTGCATCGACAAATCAGTTAGAATTGTATTATATGATCAAATTGAGAAGACTGATATTATCGTTAGTATCCCTTCTTTCCATTCTCGTTTCATGCACAAGGTCAGAGAGGATTGGCAGATCCGAAGATCCCAGACTTCAAAAGTCCTTCAGGGGTAATTACAAAGCATGGGAGCGGGTTACTCTAGGTTTTGGAAAAAATGGAAAATTCGCATGCCAATTCAATTCGACTGAGTTCGTGTAGTATCCTGATTTAGGTTGACTACTATCATTGTATTATCTCGAAGAAGAGTTGACTCGGTTTGTTATTATTTCTAGTAATAGTTGACTGTAAACTTTTATTCCTGATACAAGTTTCCTATCCGAGTCTTATACCTATA